>NZ_JBXAND010000002.1:0-593021 GCF_058801345.1 Allobosea sp. GW822-FHT03F07 | reverse complement strand
CTCAACCTCCAAGGCCGAGATCAATCAATCAGAACGCCGCCACGCAGGGAATCCCGTTTATGGGTATGTGACCTAGACCATCAGGACGTCAGCTTTCCCGGGCCGCGGAGCCTCCATGCATGCCGTTCGATATTGTCCTTTGGGCCAGTATCGTGGGGCCGTTGAAACGCCGTAGACCTGCTCAATTGTGGCTGCTCTCCACCGCCACAATACCGAGGCCCGAGACCGCTCAGGAAAATCGACGAAAGGTTCAAAACAGGAGGATTGGCATGAATACTCGTGGCAAATGGCTCAGTATGTCTGCTGCAATCGCTCTAATGACAGGATTGAGTTTTCCGACCATCGCGCAGCAACCGCAGCAGCAACGGCCAAATATCGTCGTCGTCATGGGGGACGATATCGGCATTTGGAACATCGGCGCCTACCATCGCGGCATGATGGCGGGACGCACGCCCAATCTCGATAAGCTTGCCGCCGAAGGCATGTTGTTCACCGACTATTACGCTGAGGCGAGTTGCACGGCCGGTCGAGCCAACTTCATCACCGGCGAGTTGCCGATCCGCACCGGCATGACGACCGTTGGCCAGGCGGGTGCTCCCACGGGCCTGCCGGCGCAGGCGGCAACGATTGCAACCGTACTCAAGGGGATGGGCTACGCCACGGGCCAATTCGGAAAGAACCATCTCGGCGACAAGAACGAGTTCCTGCCGACGGTGCACGGCTTCGACGAGTTCTTCGGCTATCTCTACCATCTCGATGCGATGGAAGACCCCTGCCATCCGAACTATCCGCAGGAGCTCAGGTCGCAGGTCGGCCCGCGCAACATGGTCCATTCGCTTGCGAGCAACGTCGACGACGCGACCGTGGACCCACGGTGGGGCAAGGTCGGCAAGCAGACGATCCGGGATGCGGGCGAGCTCTGCCCGCAGCGGATGCAGACCGTAGACGACGAGATCCGCGACCTGTCCTTCAAGTTCCTGGACAAGGCCAAGGCGGACAACAAGCCGTTCTTCCTCTGGCTCAATCCGACCCGCATGCACATCGTCACGCATCTGTCGCCGAAGTACCAGGCGATGCGTAACTCGAAGAACGGCTGGTCCATCCACGAAGCCGGGATGGCGCAGCTCGACGACGACGTCGGGTTATTGATGCAGAAGCTCAAGGACATGGGCGTCGACGACAATACGATCGTCGTCTTCACCACCGACAACGGCACCGAGGTCTTTACCTGGCCGGACGGCGGTCAGACGCCTTTCGCGCAAAGCAAGGGCACGGTCATGGAAGGCGGCTTTCGCGCGCCGGCGATGATCCGCTGGCCGGGCCGGGTGCCGGCCGGCAAGGTCGAGAACGGCTTGATCTCGGGGCTCGACTGGTTTCCCACCTTCGTCGCGGCGGCCGGCAACCCCAACATCGCCGAAGAGCTGAAGAAGGGTAAGCAGATCGGCGATCGCAACTACAAAGTCTATCTGGACGGCTACAACCAGATGGACCTGATTACCGGCAAGGGCCCGTCGAACCGGAACGAGATCTTTTATTTCGGCGAAAGCGAGCTGGGGGCGGTCCGTATCGGCGACTACAAGTATCGCTTCATCGACCAGCCCGGCGGCTGGCTCGGGGACAAGACCAAGGCGGATGTGCCCTATCTGACCAATCTTCGGCTTGATCCGTTCGAGCGCACCGGCTGGCCGGAGAATGGTACGAAGTCAGGCTCGCAGAACTACTTCTCCTGGTTCCAGTACGAGTTCTGGCGCTTCGTGTTCGTCCAGCAGCAGGTCGAGAAGCTGGCGATGACCGCCATCGAGTTTCCGCCTATGCAGAGGGGAGCGAGCTTCAATCTCGACGCGGTGAAGGCGAAAATCGAAGCCGCAAGGGCGGCGATGGCCAAGTAGTCGCGGACCTTCGACTACTATGGCGGCAACGTTCGGTTGCTGCGCAACCAAGGTGAAGTCGTGCGGAGACTTCGTACGGCTTTACCGGTTGTCCTTAAAGGACCTCGCGCACCCGCAGCAGCGTCGAGTCCATGTGTAAACCGATGATGCGGCTGAGCTCCGCCGCGTCGCGCTTGAGCAGCGCCGCCATCATCTCCTCGTGCTCGGCGACGGCGCCGGCCCATTTCACCGGCCCCTCATTGCCGACGAAGCGCAACCGCTTGATCCGCGACTGCAGGGTCGCGTGCATCTCCATCAGTGCGGCATTGCCGGAAGCCGCCACGATCGCGCTGTGGATCGCCTGGTTGAGCTTGAAGTACTCCAGCCGGTTGCGGTTCTCGTAGAGCGCCAGCATTTGCTTGTGCAGGTCGTGGATCGCCTCGATCGTCTCGTCGCTCGCCTCGGCGCAGGCGATGCGGCCGCCCAGTTGCTCCAATGTCTTGAGCACTTCGAGGATGTCGGCCAGGTCGCGGGCCGAGAAGCGGCGCACGATCGCGCCCTTGGCCGGCAGGATCTCGACCAGCCCCTCGCTCGCCAGCGTCTTGATCGCCTCGCGCAGAGGCGTGCGCGAGACCCCGAGTTGCGCGCCGACGAGCCCCTCGTTGATGCGCTGCGCCGGGGCGAGCCGCCCCTCGATGATCATGTCGCGCAGACGCTCCAGGACCTCGTCATGGAGGGTCCGGCGCGTGATCCGAGGATAGTCGCTCGCAGGCTCGCTCATCGCAGCTCCACAAATCCTGTCTGTATGCCGGTTACGGCACGCGAATCCGGTGCTGTCAAACGGCGGCCTTCATCGCCTGTGCGAAGATCGCGTCCTGGCGGCGGCGCATCGCCAGCAGGCCCGAATCGACGGGGATCTCGACATCGCCGAGGCGGATCGCGTCGCCCGCCTTGACGGCGCGCAGGAGCTTGCGGTCGGCCACCAAATAGAACGGGGCAGGGCTCTCCTGCGCCAGCGCGGCGGCGGCGCGCACCTCTGCGCCGACATCGGCGATGCTGTGATGATGCCCGCCCATCGCCAGCACCGTGCCGGCTGCAAGGTCCCGCTGTGCCACCGCGACGAGGTCCTGCCTCGGGCGATAATCCTCGCCATAGCCGGAGAGGCCGAGCCCGACGGCATCGAGGATCGAGGTCGCGACCTCGACGCCGAGCAGATGGCGCGGCAGGTAGATCATCGCCGTCTTGCCGTTATGGCCGACGACATGGCCCTTGCCGGCGAGCATGTCCCAGGTTTCGGCATTGTCGCAGCGCACGACGATGAAGACGCCGCCGGCGAAACTGGCCTCCTCTGCCAGGCGCAGGTGATGGAACACGTCGATCCGCCGCTCGCCCGACATCAGCCCGCCCTGGACCCTGCCCGCGAACAGGTCGGCGATTTCCGGGATGCGGGCCGGCGGCGCGTGGAAGCCGGCGGTATCGGCCGAGAAACCGAGAGCATTGGCGACGAGGGTCATCTCGCAGAGATCGGGCACCGCGCGCAGCGGGAAGGCCTGTCCGAGAATGCGCGTGCGCTCGGCGGCGGTGCGGATAACGGCCGAAGGCTCACCGCCGAGCCAGTACTGCCGAAGCCCGGGCAGCACCTTCGTCACGCCGTCGCAGGTGACGGCGCCCGTCGCCGGATCGAAGACGAAGTCGTACTCGCTGGATTTCCCGGCCGCGATGATCTCCAGGCCCAGAACCTCCGCCCAACTCGCGAGCCCGATCAAGAGGCTGGGCTGGTCGCCGTCGACGGGCGTGACCACGACGCCCTTCTCGCGGGCGAGCCAGGCGAGGCCAGGGCCGACGACGCTGTCGGCTTCCTTCGACACCAGCGCGACATGCCGTCCTGCCTCGATCGCCATCAGGCTGTGCCGGGTTGCGGCCTCCGGGCTGCCGGTCGCCTCGGCGAGAAGCTGGAAGGGCAGGGCGAGGACGGTCTCCAACCGCCCCGCCGCGACGCATTTGCCGGCATCCCAGGCGGCCCTGGCTTGCTCGGGCGTCTCGCACAGTGCGATCTCGGCCCCCGCATGGCCCGCAGCCTCGAAGGCACGGCCGGCGGCTTCGGCCGTCATGTCGACGGCGATCCGGGCGTTGACGAGAGGAATCTTCCGCGCCTGGGCAAGATAGCTGCGGCCGAACCCGCCGCTGCCGACGAGGCAGGTCTCGATCGGCTGCGTGATGCCGGCGTAATGCGCGTGGAAATTCATCGTTCCTCCAGAGCGTCTCTTAGTGGTCCGGCGACTGCGCGCCTTGCTCAAGGACTACACCAGCTGTGTTATGCTGCATACAGCATACTTGTGACCTTCGGAGGGCTGTGCTAGCCAGAGGGCCTTGGAAGGACCTCTGGGCGGAACCAGGGGCAGCAGCGGAGAAGCGCCATGGATCAGCGGACCGAGGGCGGATTGCCGGTGATCGCCGTCGCGATGGGCGATCCCTCGGGCATCAGCCCGGAACTGACGGCGCGCATTCTGGCCGAACCCGATCTGCGCGCGGCGGCACGCTTCGTCGTCTTCGGCGACAAGCGCCTGCTTGATCTCGGCACCAAGGATGGCGGCGTCGATCCGCAGGTCATCGTCGTCCGCGACGGCGATGCGCTGCCGCTCGGCGACCGGCCGATCTTCGTCGATCTCGCCAATCACGATCCGGCAGAGCTGCAGCGCGGCAAGGCGACGCTCGCCGGCGGCAAGGCCGCGACCGAGAACTTCCGTCGCGCCCTGCAGTTCGCAGCCTCCGGCAACGCCGATGCCGTTTTCTTCACGCCCTTCAACAAGGCGGCGATGCGCTTTGCCTATCCGGGCTATGACGACGAGATTCGCTTCGTGCGCGACGCAATCGGCTTCGAAGGGCCGGCGAGTGAGTTCAACATCCTCGGCAAGCTCTGGAATGCGCGGGTGACCTCGCATATCCCGCTGTCGGAGGTCGCGCAGAACATTACGCAGGAGCGCATCCTGCGGGCACTCACGCTGGCCGACGCCAATCTGCGCCAGGCCGGTTTCAACCCGCCGCGCATCGCGGTCGCGGGCATCAATCCCCATGCCGGCGACGGCGGCAATTTCGGGCGCGACGAGATCGACACGATCGAGCCGGCCGTGAAGGCGGCCAAGGCCAAGGGCTTCACGGTCGAGGGGCCGTTTCCCTCCGACACCGTGTTCCTGCGGGCGCGGAACGGCGATTTCGATGCCGTTCTGACGATGTATCACGACCAGGGCCAGATCGCGATGAAGCTGATCGGCTTCGACAGCGGCGTTACGCTCATCGGTGGCTTCCCGTTCCCGATCTGCACGCCGGCCCACGGCACGGCCTATGAGATCGCGGGCAAGGGCATCGCCAATCTCGGCGCCACCCGCGCCGCGCTCACGCTCGCCATCAAGATGGCGCAGGACGGCAAGGCGAGGGCCAAGGCCGCCGCCTGATTTCTCGAGCCTCAGTTCCTTTCAAAGACCGCCGCTCAAGAGCGGTCGAGAAAACCGATCCTCCAGGGAGTAAACCGCATGAAGACCATCAGCATCACCGCTGCGCTCGCCGGCGCGCTCGCGATTGGCGGCGCGGGCGCCGTGCAGGCCTGGCAGCCGACCAAGCCGATCGAGTTCGTCGTGACCTCGGGCGCCGGTGGCGGCACCGACAACTTCGCCCGCATGATCCAGTCGATCATCAGCAAGCACAAGCTGATCGACCAGCCGATCGTGGTTGTGAATAAGGGCGGGGGCTCGGGCGCGGAAGGCTATGTCTACGGCAAGGGAGCCAAGGGCGATCCCAACCGCGTCATCTTCGGCACCAACAACGCCTATCTGCTGCCTTACGTTGCCAAGCTCGGCTACAAGTTCAGCGACCTTACGCCGGTGGCGGGCCTGGCGCTCGACGAGTTCCTGCTCTGGGTCAAGGGCGATGCACCCTATGCCGATGCGAAGGGTTATCTCGAGGCGGTCAAGGCCAAGCCGATGGGCTTCAAGATGGGCGGAAGCCAGTCGAAGGACACTGACCAGACCCTGACCTCGATGATCCAGGACGCCGCCGGCGTGAAGTGGATCTACGTGCCGTTCCAGGGTGGCAGCGCGGCGGCCGTGCAACTCGCCGGCGGGCATATCGACTCCAACGTCAACAATCCGAACGAGAACATCGGCCAATGGAAGGCCGGGCAGGTGAAGCCCCTCTGCGTCTTCTCGCCGGTGCGTCTCGCCAAGAGCGACCCGGTCTTCGAAGGCAAGGGCTGGGGCGATATCCCGACCTGCAAGGAAGCCGGCCTGCCGCTGGAAACCTTCCAGATGCCGCGCACCGTCTGGCTGCCGGCCGAGGTCCCGGGCGAGGCCGTCGCCTTCTACGCCGACGTGCTGGAGAAGGTCTCCAAGACGCCGGAATGGCAGGAATTCGTCGCCCGCACCGCGCAGACGGCCAAGTTCATGAAGGGCCAGGAACTGGCCGACTTCGTTGCCAAGGACGAAGCCGCCAACAAGAAGGTCTTCGAGAACGAAGGCTGGGTCGCGAAGTAGGCACCCGAACCGCGCCGTCATCCCGGACGGAGCGCAGCGGAGCTCCGGGATTCCATCGTAGAGCCAAATCCTGGACAAGGATTCGCCCTCCGATGGATCCCGGGTCAAGCCCGGGATGACGGCGCGGTTCGTCAGCCCGTTCGACGACAGGGAATTCCCATCATGATCACCCGCTTCTGGGCCGAGATCGCGACCGCGCTGGCGACGCTGGTTTTCGGCCTCGTCATCGTCAAGGGCGCGCTCGAATTCGGCATCGGCTGGGATTCCTCGGGTCCGCAGCCCGGCGCCTTCCCGTTCTACACCGGTGGCCTCGTCGCGCTGGCGAGCCTCGGCACGCTGGCCTTCACCGCGATCAGGCAGATGGCCGGGGCGCCATGGCTGAAGGAGGAATTCCTCGATCGCGAACGCGGCTGGCGGGTGCTGTCCTTCCTGCTGCCGCTGATCGCCTTCGTCGTGCTCAGCGCCACGCTCGGCATGTATGTCGCGACGATCCTCTATCTTGTCTTCACCATGCGCTTTCAGGGCCGTTACGGCTGGCTCTCGACGCTGGCGACGGCGTTCGGCACGGCCGCCTTCTTCTATCTCGCGCTCGAGAAATTCTTCCAGATCAGCCTGCTCAAGGGGCCGCTCGAGCCTCTGCTCGGCCTATGAACGGTCTGCAACGGGAAACGGTGCGGTAAGCCATGGATAACATCGCCAACCTGATGCACGGCTTCTCGGTCGCGCTGACCACGCATCATATCCTGCTAATGATGGCGGGCGTGCTGCTGGGCGTGCTCGTCGGCGTCCTGCCGGGGCTCGGCGCGCCCAACGGCGTCTCGTTGCTGCTGCCGCTGACCTTCGCCATGGACCCGGTCTCGGCGATCATCCTGCTGACTTCGCTCTACTGGGGCGCGCTCTTCGGCGGCTCGACCACCTCGATCCTGTTCAACATCCCCGGCGAGCCCTCATCGGTCGCGACCACATTCGACGGCCACCCCATGGCCAAGCAGGGCAGGGCGACGGAAGCGCTCTCCTTCGCCTTCCTCTCGGCCGGCTTCGGTGCGCTGGCCGGCGTCATTCTGATCACGCTGCTCTCAGGCTGGGTCGCCAAGTTCGCGCTGAAATTCTCCTCGCCGGAGTACTTCGCGGTCTACTTCATGACCTTCGCCAGCTTCATCGGGTTGGGCGGGGCCTCGCCGGCGAAGACCATCGTCTCGATGGGCATCGGCTTCACGCTCGCATCGATCGGCATGGACTCGGTCTCGGGCAATGTCCGCCTGACCTATGAGTTCGACGTACTGCTGGCCGGCGTATCCTTCCTGATTGCGGTCATCGGCCTGTTCGGCATCGGCGAATTGCTGCTGACGATGGAGGAGGGGCTGAAGTTCGAGGGCGTCGCCGCCAAGGTCCGCATCCGCGACGTGCTGCTCACTGCGGCCAAGCTGCCGCGTTACTGGCTCGCCCTGCTGCGCTCCAGCGCGATCGGCATCTGGATGGGCATCACGCCCGGCGGGCCGACGGCGGCCTCCTTCATGAGCTATGCCATGGCCAAGCGCTCCTCGCGCAACCCGGCCAAGTTCGGCAAGGGCGAGCCGGAAGGCGTCATCGCGCCCGAGACCGCAGATCATGCCGCCGGCTCCGCCGCGATGCTGCCGATGCTGGCGCTCGGCATTCCGGGCTCGGCGACCGCAGCCGTGATGATGGGCGGCCTGATGATCTGGGGTCTCAATCCGGGTCCTACGCTGTTCACCGACCGTCCGGACTTCGTCTGGGGCCTGATCGCCTCGATGTATCTCGGCAACGTGGTCGCGGTCGTGGTCGTGCTGGCGACGGTGCCGCTCTTCGCCTCGATCCTGCGCATCCCGTTCTCGATCATCGGGCCGGTGATCGTGGTGATCTGCTTCATCGGCGCCTTCACGGCTGCCAGCAAGGAGTTCGACATTTGGCTGGCGCTGATCTTCGGCCTTGTCGGCTATGTCTTCAAGAAGCTCGACTATCCGATCGCGCCGCTCGTGCTCGCCATGGTCATCGGCGACAAGGCTGAGGACGCCTTCCGCCAATCGATGATCTTCAGCCAGGGCTCGCTCTCGATCTTCTGGTCGAACCCGCTGGTCTCGACGCTGATGACGATCGGTCTGGCCCTGCTGGTGCTGCCGGTGATCGGCCGTGTCGCGCAATATCTGCGCGGCGGGCCGGCTGCCGGAGCAGTGAAAGGCTGAGCGTCAGGTCATGCCGTCCGATCTTGTTGAGGGCTGTGTAACGCGTTACGATGAAATCCTAGCATTGGAGATGCGGTCATGTCGGCGGTTGCTCAACGAATGCGCGATATGCGCCGACGCCGGCGCGAGCAGGATCTGCGCGAGGTGCGGCTGCTTCTGCCGGACGCGCGCTCGTCGGCAGTGCGGGCCCGCATCGCCGAGCAGGTCGCTCATCTCGACCCCTCGGACGAACTCGAGGCGTTGCGCTGGATCGAGGCGGTTTCCGAGTTCGACAATCCGGATGAGGCCGCTTGAGCCTTCGCCGCGGGGATGTGGTGATCGTCTCGGCGGCCGGGGACTGTGGCAAGCCCAGGCCGGCCGTCATCATTCAGAGCGACGCGATGCCGGACGAGCACGCTTCCGTGGTCCTTTGTCAGATGACCTCGGTTCTCGTCGACGCGCCGGATTTCCGCATCACGATCGAGCCGACGATCGGCAATGGGTTGCGCGAGCGCTCGCAGGTCATGGCCGACAAGCCGGTAACGCTCCTGCGCAGCCGGATCGCGGAGCCGATCGGACGCTTGAGCCCCGCCGACACGGTGCGCGTGGCGGCTGCGATCGCGTTCGTCATCGGCCTATCGGATTGATCGCCTCGCAGCCGCTCCTGCAGGCTCGCACCCTCCTTTCGCTTCTCCCGCAACGCTGAGAACTGCCATGACCGAACCCTACAAGGGCATCCTGCCGATCGCCCCGACCATCTTTCACGACAATGGCGACCTCGACATCGAGGGTAACAGGCGTGTCATGGACCTGATGGTCGATCAGGGCGTCGACGGCATCTGCATCCTCGCGAACTTCTCCGAGCAGTTCCTGCTGACCGATGCCGAGCGAGAGCAGGTAATGTATCTGTCGCTGGAGCAGGTCGCGGGCCGCGTGCCGGTGATCGTCACGACCTCGCATTTCTCGACCCGCATTGCAGCCCAGCGTGCCAAGGCTGCCGCAGATGCCGGCGCCAAGATGCTGATGATGATGCCGCCCTATCACGGCGCGCTGCTCAAGGCCGACGAGCAGGGCATGATCGAGCATTTCAAGATGGTCGCGGACGCCTGCGGCATTCCGATCATCCTGCAGGACGCGCCGCTTTCGGGCGTGACGATGACCGTGCCCTTCATGATCAGGCTGGCCAAGGAGGTTCCGCTCGTCCGCTACTTCAAGATCGAGGTACCGGGCACCGCCAACAAGCTGCGTGCGCTGATCGAGGCGGGCGGTGCGGCCGTCGCGGGCCCCTTCGACGGCGAGGAGGCGATCACGCTCATGGCCGATCTCGACGCCGGCGCCACCGGCACGATGACATCAGCGATGATTCCGGACCTGATCAAGCCGATCCTGACGGCCTTCTTCGCCGGTGACCGCGAGGAGGCCAAGCGACGCTATGCCCGCGTGCTGCCGATCATCAACTTCGAGAACCGCCAATGCGGCCTGCGCTCGGCCAAGGCGGTGATGAAGGAGGGCGGGGTCATCAAGTCGGAGGCCGTGCGCCATCCGCTGACGCCGCTCCATCCGAAGACCCGCGAAGGCCTGATCGAACTCGCGCGCGAGCTCGATCCGCTGGCCCTGCGCTGGGCGGAGTAGTCAGCCCGGCTGAAGCGCCTCGGCCGGCGCGTCGACGTCGGTCCGCCGGGGCATCATGACGGCGCCGCTGGCCTCCAACTCCGCGATCTCAGACGCGCCGAGGCCCAGTTCGCGCAGGACTTCGTCGGTATGCTCGCCGAAGCGCGGCGCCGGCCGTGATGGCACCGGTTGGCTGGCGCTCCAGCGCGAGGGCACCCGCATCGAGCGGACCGCGCCCTCGGTCGGATGGTCCAGCTCCTGGAAGAAGCCGATCTCGTCGAGATGCGGATCGGCCATGATGCCGTCGAGCGTGTGCATCGGCGCATGTGGAATATCGGCCGCCCCGAGTAGCGTCTCCCATTCAGCGGTGGTGCGGGTCAGGAAGATCGCCGCGACCTGCTCGGTGATCGCGGCGATATCGCGGGTGCGGCTGGCATGGCTGGCGAAGCGGGGTTCGGAGAGCCATTCGGCGTGGCCGGTCAATTGCAGAAACTGCTGCCAGTGCCGGTCGGTGTAGATGACGACGCAGAGATGGCCGTCGGCAGTGCGGTAAGGCCGCCGGTCGCGAGCCAGCAGCCGCAGATAGCCGCCGCCATCGAGCGGCGGATCGTAGCTCAGCCCGCCGAGATGGTCGCCGAGCACGAAGCTCGCCATGGTCTCGAACATCGGCACGTCGATGCGCTGGCCCTCGCCGGTGCGGTCGCGGTGGCGCAGCGCGGCGAGGATCGCAACCAGCGCATGCAGTCCGACGACACGGTCGGCGATGTTGACCGGGACATAACGCGGCGTGCCGTCGCCGGCCTCGGCGATCAGGGAGGCGACGCCGGACGCGCCCTGGATCAGATCGTCATAGGCGGGCTTCGCGGCGTAGCGCCCATCCTGACCATAGCCGAAGGCACCGACATAGATGATACCGGGCCGCGCTGCCGCGACGGCATCATAGCCCAGCCCGAGCCGCTCCATCGCCTGCGGCCGGACATTGTAGATCAGCACGTCGACGGTCGCCGCGAGGCGCAGCGCGAGGTCGCGGCCGGCCGGCGCCTTGAGATTGATGGCGATCGAGCGCTTGCTGCGGTTGGCATGCATGAACATGCCGCCCATCTCGCCGCTGCGACTCGGGCCGACCTGGCGGATGACGTCGCCGCCCGGCCCTTCGAGCTTGATCACGTCGGCGCCCATGTCGCCGAGGATCGAGGTGGCATAGGGCCCCATCAGCACAGAGGTCAGGTCGAGCACGCGCAGGCCGGCCAGCGGTCCCGCGCCTGAGGTCGTCGGCCGCTCCGGCATAGGATTTTCGATCATGGCTGTTCGCCGGCGCGCACCGGTGGCTCATGCGCCCGCACCGGCGGGGCGACGCCGCCGAAGCGCTCGCACTGGATGGTCGTGACCTGCCCGCAACTGCCTTGCGCCAGCCGCGAAGTGCCGATGTCGCGGGTCAGAACATTCGGGTTGCCGTGGATGCAGAGTGCGGCTTCCTCCGCGCCGCGCTCGGGATCGTACCAGGCGCCGGTCGGGAGATGGATCACGCCGGGCATGACGTCGTCGCTGATCGCGGCGGCGGCGAGGCAGGCACCGCGCTCGTTGAACAGCCGCACGAGATCGCCGTCTGCGATGCCGCGCGTGGCGGCATCCCGTGGATTGATCCGGACGACCTCGCGCCCTCCGCGCTTCGCGGACTGGCTGTAGGCGCCGAAATCGAGCTGACTGTGCAGCCGCGTCGCCGGCTGATTGGCGATCAGCGTCAGCGGTGCGGCCTCGCTCGGCTGCTCCGTCGCAGGCAGCCAGACGGGATGACCCGGGCAATCGTCGTAACCGAAGCCGGCGACGACCTGCGAGACGATCTCGATGCGGCCACTCGGCGTCGGCAGCGGGTTGCCGTCGGGGTCGTCGCGGAAGGCGCGCAGGATGCCGCCATCGTCGGGCGCCGAGGGCAGGGGGATCTCGCCGGCCTGCCAGAAGGCGTCGAAGGAGGGTGCCGCCCAGCCCTTTTCCTCCAATGCGCGGCGCGTCGGCTCGTAGAGATGAACGAGCCACTCCTGCACCGAACGGCCCTCAGTGAAGGCTTGTTCGCAGCCGAGCCTTGCGGCCAGTTCGGTGAAGATCGCGAAATCGTCGCGTGCCTCGCCGATCGGCGGCACGACCTGGCACATGGCGATCAGGCGCGGATCGGTCGCCGCTGCGCCGATATCGTCGCGCTCCAGCGTCATCGTCGCGGGCAGCACGATGTCCGCGAAGCGCGCCATCGGCGTCCAGGCGCTCTCATGGCAGATGATCGTGTGGACCCGCGAGAAGGCCTGGATCAGGCGGTTGATATCCTGATGGTGGTGGAAGGGGTTTCCGCCGGCCCAGTAGACCAGCCTGATCTCCGGATAGGTCAGGTCCTGCCCGTTATAGGCGAAGGCCGCGCCCGGATCGAGCAGCATATCGGCGATGCGCGCCACGGGAATGAAGGCGCTGACGCCGTTCGTGCCCTGCGCCATGGTCGGGATCGGCACAGCGTTCACGCGCCGGCCAGTGTGTCCCATCGCGCCGAGCCCATAATTGTAACCGCCGCCAGCCAGGCCGATCTGGCCGATCATGGCGGCCAGCACAGCGGCCATCCAGACCGGCTGCTCGCCATATTGCGCACGCTGCAGAGCATGGGCGACTGTGATCAGGCTGCGGCCGGCGACAAGCTTGCGCGCCAGATCTCGGATCACGTCGGCGGCGATGCCTGTCAGATTGGCCGCCCAGTCGGCGTCTTTCGCCGTGCCGTCTGTGCCGCCGGTGAGATAGGCGCAGAATTCCTCGAAGCCGGTGGAATAGCGCGCCAGGAAGGTGCGATCATGCAGGTCTTCCGTCAGCAGCGTATGGGCGAGGCCGAGCATCATCGCCACATCGGTGCCGGGGCGGATGGGCAGCCAGTTCGGCCGGGCCTCGCCGGGCGTATCGTCGCGCAGCGGGCTGACGGACCAGAACGTCGCTCCGCGCGCGACGGCGCGCGCCATCGCATCGGGCTCGATATGCTGGGTGATGCCGCCGCTCGCGATCATCTGGTTCTTCAGCGGCAGGCCGCCGAACGCGAGCACCGTGTCGGTGTGCTCGGCGATCTGGTCCCAGGTGACGTTGCGCCGAGACAGTGCCTCGAAAGGCCCCATCACATGCGGCAGGATCACGGTCGAGGCGCCGGCGCTGTAGCTGTTGACCGAACGAACATAGCCGCCGCAGGCGACGTTCAGGAAGCGGTGGATCTGGCTTTGCGCATGATGAAAGCGTCCGGCGCTGGACCAGCCATAGGAGCCGCCATAGATCGCCTCCGGGCCGAACGCCTCGGTGACGCGGCTGATCTCGCCGGCCAGGCGGTCGAGTACCTCGTCCCAGCCGACGGGCACGAGATCATCGTTGAAGTCGCGCCGCCGCGGGCCAGGGCCGTTCTCAAGCCAGCCGCGCCGCACCATCGGGCGTTCGATCCTCGCTCGGTGGCGAAGGCTGTCGGTGAAGTTGCCGAGGATCGGCGAGGGCGCCGGATCGTCCGGGTGCGGCGTGACGGCGAGACCCTCGCCGTCCCAGCGCGCGAAGAAGCTGCCCCAATGGGCGGCGTGGGGCGTGCCGGTCGGCGCGGGAACGGAATCATCCATGGCGGGGCTCGTCGAGTACGATGCCGAAAAGCCCGGGATCACCGGGCCATATCGGCGTGGAGCCGGATATTGCTGACGGGCGTCAGATCAGTCCAATATGCGGCCTTCTGGTTTTCAAGAACTGCTGATTATGAGAGGTCGCATGGCTCCCGGTCGCCGTCTGAGCAGCGCCATGCTGGAGCTGCGCCATCTCCGCTACTTCCTCGCCACCGCCGAGGAGCTGAATTACGGCCGCGCCGCCGAGCGGCTGAAGATCGCCCAGCCGGGCCTGAGCCAGCAGATCATGAACCTGGAGGAGATCGTCGGCACACCGCTCTTCGACCGCACCCGCCGCTCGGTTCGGCTGACTCTGGCTGGCGAGCTCTTCGCGCAGGAGGCGCGCAAGGCTCTCCAGCAGACCGACAGCGCGCTGCTGGTCGCCCGCCGGGCAGGGCGCGGCGAACTCGGGCGCATCGCCATCGGCTATGTCGGCTCGGCCGCCTATACGGGCGCTCTGACTACCATGGTCGGCGAGTTCCGCGCGGCTTATCCCGAGGTCGACCTGCAGATCGCCGAAATGGAGATGCAGCAGCAGCTCGACCAGCTCGACCAGGGCAGGCTCGATATCGGCTTCATCCGCCCGCCCGTGCCGCTTCCTTTGGGCATAGGCAGCATTGCGATCCTGCAGGAAGAGATCATGTTGGCCCTGCCTGAAAGCCATCCGATGGCGGAGCAGGAGCAGGTGACGCTGTCGGCCCTCAACGACGACATCTTCATCACCCCGCGCCACCCGCCGGAGGTCAGCTTCCACAAGCACACCACCGCCGCCTGCCGGGCGGCCGGATTTTTCCCGCGGCTCGGCGCGCAGGGGCGCGATTTCGTGACGATCGCCAGCATGGTCGCGGTCGGGCTGGGCGTCGCGCTCGTGCCGCAGTCGCTACGCTGCATCCAGGTGCCGGGCCTGCGCTACAAGGCGATCAGCGGGGAACCCGTTCTGGCCGAACTCGCCGTGGCTTACCGCCGTAACGAACCTTCGCCGGTGGCGCGCGCCTTCGCGGCGCATGCGCGGCGTTGGGCCGCCTCGGTCCAAGCGGTCGAGTCTGTCGAGGTTGAGAACTGATAGTTATCAAAAATCATGAATATGCATATTGGACTGATATGAGGCGCTGCGCCGATACTTCCTGATCTTCGGGATTGGGTTGGCGATGACGGATTGGCGCGACCGGGCGGGAAGCCCATTCACTTGCGAGAAGACTGCAGTCAGTGGCCATCGCGGCATGGCGGTGACCAATCATCCGCTGGCCTCGGCCGCGGCTGTGGAGATGCTGGCCGCAGGCGGCAACGCCATAGATGCCGCGGTCGCCTCCCTGTTCACGCTGACCGTCGTCGAGCCGATGATGGTCGGCATCCTCGGCGGCGGCGCCGCGCTGATCCGCCTGGCCGACGGCCGCGAGATCGTGCTCGACGGGCTCTCCACTGCGCCCGCGGCCGCCTGCCCGGACAGCTTCACGCCGATCTCCGATGTCTGGCCCGACTACATGGAGGCCAAGGGCCGAGCGAACCGAGTCGGCCCGCAGGCCGTCGCGGTGCCCGGTACGCTGAAAGCCTGGTGCGAAGCGGCCGGGCGCTATGGCCGGCTGCCGTTGCGGGATCTGATCGAACCGGCGATCCGCCATGCCGAGCGTGGCTTCCGGCTCTCGCCCTATCTCGCGACCTGCATCGCCGAGATCGCTCCCGATCTGGCGCTCGATCCGGCCATCGCCGCCGTCTTCCTGCCGGGCGGACGCCCGCTCGCGGCGGGCGACCTCCTGGTGCAGAGGGACTATGCTGGGACGCTGCGGCAGATCGCCAAGCATGGACCCGATGCCGTCTATGGCGGCGAACTCGGACGCCGCATCGCCGAGTATCTGACGCAGGCCGGCTCCTTTCTGCGTCTGGAGGACCTCGCCGCCTACCGTACGGTCGAGCGCGAGCCGGTGCGCGCGGTCTATCGCGGCGTCGAGATCATCGGTCCGCCGCCGCCCTGCGCCGGTGGCGTCCACACGCTGCAGATCCTCAACCTGCTCGAGGCCTGGGACATCGGGCAACTCGGCTTCGGCACGGCGGAGACGCTGCATCTCGTGCTGGAGGCTTTGAAGATCGCCGCCGCCGACCGACGCGCGGTCACGGCCGACCCGGCGTTTGTCGATGTTCCCGTCGCGCGCATGATCTCCAAAGACTACGCCGCGCAGCGCCGGCCGGAGATCGACCGCACCCGCGCCGGCAGCTTCGAGTCGAAGATCCTCTCGAACGAATCTGCCAACACCACCCACGTCACGATCGCCGATGACGAAGGCAACATCGTCACCTCGACGCAGACGATCAACAGCTTGTTCGGCGCCCGGATCATGATCCCCGGCACCGGCATCATCCCCAACAACTACATGTATCTGTTCGATCCGCATCCCGGGAACGCGCTCTCCCTGCAGCCGGGCAAGCGCATCACCAGCGGCATCACGGCCCTCATCGGCAAGCGCGGCGGCCGCCCGATCTTCGCGCTTGGCCTGCCCGGAGCCCACCGCATCCCGGCCTCGGCGATGCAGGCGGTGCTCAACCTCGTCGACCACGGCATGAGCGTGCAGGAAGCGGCCGAGGCGCCCCGCGTCTTCACCTGGGGGCAGGAGGCCGAGATCGAGCACGGCGTGCCCGAGGCGGTGCGCGCGACGCTGGCCGGCCTCGGACACCGCGTCGCGCCGGTCGAGCATGTCGCGGGCGGCATGTGCGCGATCGGCTTTGCCGAGGACGGAACGATGACGGGCGCGGCCTGCTGGCGCGCCGACGGCGTACCGATGGGCGTCGGCGGCGGCGCGGCCCGCGCCGGCACGTCCTTCTGGCCCGATCCGAGGCGCGGACGAACCTACTGACCGGCGACAACGCGGCAGCGCAACAAAGGGAACGGGAACCATGCTGATCAACCGACGCGAGGCCCTGGCATTGTCGGCCGGCGCATTGCTGGCCACCACGAACATCGCGCGCGGGCAGGGCAAGAAGACGCTGCGGATGGCGCCGCATGCGGCGTTGCGCGTGCTCGATCCGGTGGTGACCAACGCCTACATCACCCGAAACCACGCCTTCATGGTCTACGACACGCTGTTCGCGGTCGATTCCCAGTACCGGCCGCAGCCGCAGATGGTGAAGGCCTGGACGCTCAGCGACGACAAGCTGACCTATACCTTCACCCTGCGCGAGGGGCTGGCCTTTCATGACGGGCAGCCCGTGACGGCGGAGGACTGCCTGGCCTCGATCGCGCGCTGGGCGAAGAAGGATGTGGTGGGCATACGCCTCGCCGCCGTCACCACCGGGATGAAGGCCGTCGATGCCAAGACCTTCCTGATCAACCTCAAGGAGCCGTTCGGTCCGATGCTGGAGGGCTTTGCCCGGCCGAGTTCGATCCCGCTCTTCATCATGCCCAGGCGCATCGCCGAACTGCCGGCCGACAAGGTACTGGAGGAGGTCGTCGGCTCCGGCCCGTTCAGGTTCATCCCGTCGGAGTTCCGCCCCGGCGTGAGCTGGGCCTATGAACGCAACGAGAAATATGTGCCCCGCGACGAGCCTCCGGACGGTCTTGCCGGTGGCAAGCAGGTCAAGGTCGACCGTGTCGAGGTGATCTGGTTCCCGAGCAAGCAGACCGCGATCAACGCGCTCGCCAAGGGCGAGGTCGACCTGCTCGAGAACATGAACGCCGACCAGCGCTCGCTGCTCCAGGGCAACAAGGATGTCGTGATCCGCCGCCGCCCGGGCCCCAACGCCTCGACGGTGCGCTTAAACTGGACTCAGCCGCCCTTCGACAACGTCAAGGTCCGGCAGGCCGTGCAGGCCGTCGTGACGCAGCAGGATTATATGGACGCCGCGATCGGCGATCCGGAATCCTATCAGATCTGCCCGGCCTTCTTCGGCTGCGGCACGCCGCTGGAGACGGCGGTCGGCTTCCCCGACACCGGCAAGCCGAACATCGCCAAGGCCAAGGCCCTGCTCAAGGAGGCCGGCTACAAAGGCGAGAAGATCGTCATCATCACGCCAGGCGACATCGCCTCCTTCGCGCCGCTCGCTCCGCTGACCCAGCAGCTCCTGCGCCAGATCGGCATGGACTCCGAGATCCAGACGATGGAGTGGAGCGCCTTCCTGATGCGCCGCGCCAAGCCGATCCCGGTAGCGGAAGGCGGTTGGAACCTGGCCCATGCCGTCTTCGACCGCATCGACCTGATCTCGCCGCTCGGCAATCTCAACTTCGACGCCCGCGGCAAGGCCGCCTATACCGGCTTCGTCGACGATCCGCAGACCGAGGCGCTGAAGACGCGCTACCAGCGCGAGACCGAGCCCGCCAAACAGAAGGCGATCGCCGAGGAGATGCAGCAGCGAGCCTATGACCTCGTCTTCTACGTCCCGCTCGGTACCTATTTCGACTACGAGACCTTCCGCTCCAACATCTCCGGCTATGTCCAGTCGCCCGTCATGGTCGTCTGGGGCGTGGACAAGCGCTAGATGCTGCGCCTCATCGGGCTGCGCGTCGCCATGGCCGTCCCGGTCATGCTGGTCGTGGCGACCATCGTCTTCCTGCTCCTGCGGCTCAGCCCCGGCGACCCGGCGCTGGTCCTGGCCGGCGACAATGCCGGGCCCGGGACGGTGGCGCGCATCCGTGCCGAGATGGGGCTCGATCAGCCGCTGCTGGTGCAGTATTTCGGCTGGCTAGGCGAGATCGCGCAAGGCCGCTTCGGCATATCGATCCTGTCCAAGATGCCGGTGCTGGCGCTGATCCGGGACCGACTCGAGCCGACGCTCGTCCTGGCGCTCAGCGCCATCGCCATCACGGTGGTGCTCGCCGTGCCGCTCGGCGCCATCGCTGCGTGGCGGCACAATAGCTGGATCGACCGGGGGGTGATGATGCTCTCGGTCGTCGGCTTCTCGGTCCCGGCCTTCGTGATCGGCTATCTGCTGATCCTGTTTCTGGCGGTGAAGGCCGATCTCTTCCCGGTGCAGGGCTATGTCAGCCCCTTCGTCGATCCGCTCGCGGCGCTCCGGCACCTCGCCTTGCCGTCGCTGACGCTCGCGCTCGTCTTCATGGCGCTGATCGCGCGTGTGACCCGCTCCAGCGTGCTGGAGGTGTTGGGCGAGGATTTCGTCCGTACCGCCCGCGCCAAGGGCAATGTCGAGCTTCGCGTGCTCTGGCGCCATGCGCTGCCCAATGCGGCGGTGCCGATCATCACGGTGATCGGGCTCGGCATCGCGCTGCTGATCAGCGGCGTCGTCGTCACCGAGAGCGTCTTCAACCTGCCGGGCGTCGGACGGCTGACAATCGATGCGATCCTGGCGCGCGATTACCCCGTCGTGCAGGGCCTGATGCTCTTCTTCGCGCTGATCTATGTCGGCGTGAACCTCCTCATCGACATCGCCTATGTGATCGTCGATCCGCGCATCCGCTACTGAGGTCATGGCCATGTCGGCGAGCGCACAGGCTTCATCCACCCCGGCACCGGGCGCTCTAGGGGGCGGGCTTCTGTCCAATCCCGTCGTGCTGCTCAGCGCTGTCCTGCTGCTGGCGATCGCGCTGTCGGCGATCTTCGCTGCCGTCCTGACCGGAACCGATCCCTTCCTGATCCGTCCGCGGCTGCGGCTGCGTCCGCCGGGAAGCGAGTTCCGGTTCGGGACCGATGCGCTCGGCCGCGACGTCCTTGCGCTCGTGCTGCATGGCGGCAAGCTCTCGCTGCTGGTGGGATTCTTGGCGGCACTCGCCGGCGCGGCCATCGGCACGGCGATCGGCCTCGTCACCGGCTATCTGCGCTGGCTCGATCCCGTCGTGATGCGGATCATGGACGGGATGATGGCGATCCCCGGCATCCTCTTTGCTGTGGCGCTGGTCTCGCTGGTCGGCCCGAGCCTGGTCTCGATCGTCGCGGCGATCACTTTCTCGGAGATCCCGCGCGTGACGCGGCTGGTGCGCAGCGTCGTGCTGAGCGTGCGCGAGGAATCCTATGTCCGTGCCGCGGAGGGGCTCGGCATCCCGCCGGTAATGGTACTGCTGCGCCACATCCTGCCGAGCTGCATCGCGCCGCTGATCGTCCAGACCACCTATATGTTCGCCGCCGCCATCCTGTCGGAGGCCGTGCTCGGCTTCCTCGGCGTCGGCTTTCCGCCGGATATTCCGAGCTGGGGCAATGTCATGGCGGAGGGCAGGGCCGTCTTCCAGCGCGCGCCCTGGACAATCATCGCGCCCGGGCTCTTCCTCGCGACCACGGTGATGGCGGTGAACCTGCTCGGCGACGGCCTGCGCGACCGGCTCGACCCCCGTCTCTCGCGCGCCGCCAAGGTGTCGTCATGACCGCCTCCGAACCCATCCTTCGCATCAGGCACCTCAGCGTCGCCCTGCCCGCCGGCCTCGACCGCAGCCATGCCGTTCAGGATCTCTCGCTCGACGTGCATCGCCGCCAGATCGTCTGTGTCGTCGGCGAATCCGGCTCGGGCAAATCCGTCGCCGCCTCGGCGGTGATGCGCCTCTTGCCCGACAAGGTGCTGCGCATCACCGGCGGCACGATCCGGCTGGAAGGCGAGGACATCGCCGCCGCTTCGCCCGCACGCATCTGCGAGCTGCGCGGCAACCGCATGGCGATGATCTTCCAGGAACCGCTGACGGCGCTGAACCCGGTGATGCGGATCGGCGACCAGATCGCCGAGGCGATGCGCCTGCACCGCCCGCAGATGACGTCGGATGCCATCGAGGCGCGCGTCGTCCAGTTGATGGGCGACGTCCATCTGCCGGACCCGGCGGCACTGCGGCGCGTCTATCCCCACCAGATCTCGGGCGGACAGCGCCAGCGTATCATGATCGCGATGGCACTGGCGCTGGAGCCGGCGCTGATCATCGCCGACGAACCGACCACGGCGCTCGACGTCACCACCCAGGCGCAGATCCTGCGGCTGTTCCGCGAGCTTCTGACAAAGCATGACAGCGGCGTGCTGATGATCACCCATGATTTCGGCGTCGTCGCCGATGTCGCCGACCATGTCGTCGTCATGCGCCATGGCGAGGTGGTCGAGCGCGGCGAGCCGGCGCAGGTACTGAAGGCGCCGAGCCATCCCTATACGCGCTCGCTGATCGAGGCGGTGCCGCGCTTCCGCTACCGGCCGGCGCGCACGGATCTGCCGGCGCCAGTCCTCCTCGCCGTCGAGGACCTTACTCTGACTTACCGCAGCACGAGCTTTCTCGGGCGCAAGCGCGAGACCAGGGCGCTAGACGCGGTCTCCCTGTCGCTTTCCGCCGGCGAGACGCTCGGCATCGTCGGCGAATCCGGCTCGGGCAAGACAAGCCTCGCCAAGACGCTGCTGCGCTTCGAGACGCCGGATTCCGGTCGCATCCTGTTCGACGGCCGCGACGTCGCCGCTTTGGCCGGCGGCACGCTGCGGGATTTCCGGCGCCATATCCAGATGGTTTTCCAGGACCCGTACAAATCCCTTAATCCGCGCCGCCGGGTCGGGCAGTCATTGATCGAGGGCCCGGTCCATCATGGCCTCTCGCGATCGGACGCCGTCGCACGGGCCCGCGAGCTGATGGAACTCGTCGGACTCAGCCGCGATGCGCTGGAGCGCTTTCCGCATGAGTTCTCCGGCGGCCAGCGCCAACGCGTCTGCATCGCCCGCGCGCTCGCCATGCAGCCCTCGATCATCGTGGCCGACGAGGCTGTCTCGGCGCTCGACGTCTCCGTCCAGGCGCAGGTCCTGCGGCTGTTCGAGGAGCTGCAGCGCAAGCTTGGCTTCGCGATGATCTTCGTCACCCACGACCTGCGTGTCGCGTCGAACATCTGCGACCGCATCGCGGTGATGCAGCGCGGCCGGATCGTCGAGATGGGGCCGGCCCAGGCTGTGTTCGAAGCGCCGCAGCACGCCTATACGCGCGAGCTGATCGCGGCGGTTCCCGGTGGGGTCTTCGAGGTCGCCTCGGCGGCGTAGCGCGTTTCGCACACCGCGGTGCCTACTCGGCCCTAGTCGAACTCCTTCTTGAACTTCTCGCTGACGGCCGTCGCCGAGCGGAAGCGGCCGATCGAGAAGGGCTCGAGGGGAGTAGCGGTTGCGCCGTCGACGATCATCTCGCTCAGGCACAGGCCCACGCCCGGTCCGATCTGGAAGCCGTGACCGCAGAAGCCGAAGGCATGGAACAGGCCGGGTGCGGTCAGGCTCGGGCCGATCACCGGGATCATGTCTGGCAGGTATCCCTCGATGCCGGACCAGACACGGATGACATGGGCGTGCGCCAGGGCAGGCACCACGCGCGCCAGCGCACGCATCGCTGCCAGCGTCTTGACCGGGGGCACCGGGGCGCGATTTGCGGAGGCGTCCGCCGCCGTGCGTGGATAGCCGGCGAGGATGACGTTACCGCGCTCTGTCTGCCGGGCGATCACCGAGCCGTCGATGGTCTGGAGCGAGGGCGTGAACAGCGTGGGCAGGGGCTCGGTGACGAATTGCGGCGGCCCCGCCGCGAAGACCGGCGCGGTCTCGCCGAAGCACTCCGCCATCTCGACAGCCCAGGCCCCGGCCGCGTTGACCAGCGCTCCGCAGCTCAGCTCCGCGCCGTCCGCTGTGCGGACCGCGAAACCCGCGCCCTGGCGCAGGATAGCCGTCACGCGCGTGTTTTCGCGGATCGCGACGCCGAGGCGCTGCGCTGCGCGCGCTACGGCGGGCGTCACCAGTCTCGGATTCGCGGTCGCGTCGCGTGCCGAATAGGTTGCCGCAGTCACCGTCTTGCCGAGCCAGGGCCAGTGTCGGCGGAGCTCCGGCGGGCCGAGCCGCTCGATGACGAGGCCATGGGACTCCGAGACCTGAGCATAGCCTTCGAGCTTTCCCTGCTCCTCGTCGTCGAAGGCACAATAGAGGTGACCGGTCTGCGCGAATTCGCACTCTTCGCCGATCAGCGAACCGATCTCTTCCCAGAGTGCCTGGGAGCGCAGTGACAGCGGGTACTGCGCGGGATAGCGGCCCTGGAGCCGAAGATTGCCGAAATTCGCGCCGCTCGACTGCGCGCCGACCGCACCCTTCTCGAAGATCACGACGCGCTGCCCGCGCCGCGCCAGGAAGAACGCGGTCCAGGCTCCGATCAGCCCGCCGCCGATGATGGCGACGTCGGTGGTTGGCCGGCTCATGAGGCGGCATCCGCGGCAGCCGACAGCACGATCGGCTTGACCGGCGCCTGCCCGCGCAGCCGCCCGGCGCTCGCGCCGTCCAGTCCCGCGATGCCCGCGACGATCTCCTGCAGCGCCGGCCCGCAGACACGGCCCTGGCAGCGGCCCATGCCGCAGCGGGTCATCGCCTTGACGCGGTTGACCTCGACCGGGCCGAGCGCCTGCACCATCGCGTTCCGCACCGTGCCGATGGTGACGTTCTCGCAGCGGCATAGCAGGGTTTCGTCGGGCTGTGACCGGATCTGCGCGACCGGCCAGGCGAAAGCGCGGGCGAGGCCACGCTGGAAAGCACGCAGCCGCGCCAACCGCCGCGCCAGCGGCCTGATAGCGTCGATATCCTGCGGTGAGCCGAGGTCGGACAGGATGGCATGGGCGGCGAGCTGGCCACTCGCCTCGGCCGCATCCGCACCGCCGATCGTCGTGCCGTCACCGGCCAGATAAAGTCCCGGTCGGCTGCGCCCAAAGCCATCCGTCTTCGGCAGGAAGAGCCGGAAATCCGCGTCATAGGCGAAGCTGGCCCCGGCGAGATCGGCCAGCTGGGTCTCGGGCTTCAGCCCGTAGCCGAGCGCGACGGCATCGCAGACGAAGCGCCGCTCGCGGCCGGTGCCGTCACGCAGCAGCAGCGCTTCGACATGGCCGTCGCCTTCGATGGCAAGCGGCGTCACGCCGTGCAGGAGCGGCGTACCCCTCCGCATGGCGCCGGCCATATAGCAAAGGCCGCGCAGGAGCGTGCGCGGCGACCGCGCCATGGCGGGCAAGGCCGCTGCCTTGGCGATGAGCGCCGTCGTGTCGGCGATGACCGCGACCTCACCACCCATCGCACGATATTGGCTGGCCGCGAGCAGCAGCAGCGGGGAGGAGCCGAGGAAGGCGACGCGGTGGCCGATCAGGCAGCCCTGATCCTTGAGCGCGACCTGCGCGCCACCGAGCGTGAAGACGCCGGGCAGGGTCCAGCCCGACATCGGCGCGACACGGTCCATCGCGCCGGTCGCGAGCAGCAGGGTGTCGGCCTCGACGGTGTCGGCCCGGCCATCGCTGACCAGATGCAGCACCCTGCCGTCGATCGCCCAGACCAGCGTGCGCGGGCGATAATCGATGCCGTCGGCCAGCCGACCGAAGCGGGCATGGAGCGCTTCGTAATTGCCGGCTTCGCTGCCCAACAGCTTGCGCATGTCCAGCGCCAGGCCTTCGGGAGGCTGGCGATAGCCCTGGCCGCCGGCGCGCTGTCCTTCGTCGATCAGGATCGGCCGGTGCCCCCGCGCGCACAGCACCTCGGCGGCGCTGATGCCGGCCGGTCCGGCCCCGACGATGACGATGCTGGTCATGCTGGCGGCTGCGCCTCGCTGAACAGGGCCATGCCCTCGGCGACCGGCGTCGTGCAGGCGCGCAGCCTGCCGCCATGGCCGCTCCAGACCCAGCAGTCCTGGCAGGCGCCCATGAGGCAGAAGCCGGCTCGCGGCTCTCCGCCGAATTCATGTCGACGCAAGGCATGGCCATGGCTCAGCAGCGCGGCGAGGATGCTCTCGCCCGCCGTCGCCGACAGGATCATCCCATCGAAACTCAGCGTGACGGCCGGCCCGGACCTTGCGGCGACGCGCTTGAACTGACTGCCGGAGCGGTTCATGCCGTTCTCTATGAAATATCGCAATGCGATAGAAATGTTTGTATATTGATAAATTGCAGAAAGGCCCTGTCAAGCGGCCGGAGCGCTTTCAGTTCGGACGCTGTTCAGACCCGTGAGATGGCGTGGGCGGTGGCGATGATCAGCGAGGAGAAGCGCGCCACGACCTCCTCGCGGCTGTAGCGCGAGCAGGAGACCGCGATGTTCACGGCGGCTTCAGGCCTGCCACGATGGTCGAGGATCGGCGCCGCGATCGAGGCGTCGCCGAGATAGACTTCCTCGAACGCCGTGGCATAGCCCTGTGCCGCCGCCTGCCGGATCTTCTCGCGCAACGCGTCGCGCTTCCAAGTCGTCGAGGGGGTATGAGCCTTGAGGTCGGAGGCGTCGATCACCGCCATCGCCTCGCTTTCGGGCAGGCGCGACAGCATCGCGATGCCCGGCGCCGTGCAATAGGCCGGCATCCGCGTGCCGATGATCACGTCGGTGTTGAGCACATGCCGGCTGAGGAAACGCGAGACGAAGATGATCTCGGGCCCGTCGCGCACCGTCAGGTTGACGGTTTCCTCGGTTTCCTTGCTGAGATGCATCAGATACGGCATCGCCCGGTCGATCAGCCGGCTGCCGCGGTTGAAGTGATAGCCGAGGTCGAGCGTCTTCGCCGTCAGTTCGAACCGTTTCGTTTCCGCGTCCTTATGCAGGTAGCCGAGCCGCGTCAGCGTATGCGTGAAGCGCTGCGCTGCGCTCAGGTCCATGCCCGTCTCGGAGGCGACCTGCGACAGGCTGAGCGTCTGGTGCTGCCGGCCGAACGCGTACAGCACCCGAAAGGCCTTCTCCACCGAGTTGACCATCAGCGCCCCGGTCTTGCCGCGCGCGGTCTGGTCGCTTTCGGCGCTCGCGCCGCTGCGCTCGCTGGTCTCGGGCATGGACATCGATGGTTCTCCTCCGCCGATCAATGGCTGCCGCATGCAGCCTTGACAAGGTGGCGAAGTCCTGTCGATAATTCAATAGAATTTATCGCATATCGATAAAAACTCATCGGAGCAGCCATGAAGGAATTCGTCCTGAGCGAGGTTCGCGGTCCTGTCGGGATCCTGACCCTGAATCGTCCGGAGCTGCTCAACGCCTGGAACGCGCCGATGCGCGCCCGTCTGGTCGAGGCGCTCGACGAGTTGGAAAATGACGAGTCGGTCCGTGCGATCATCCTCACCGGCGCCGGCGAGCGCGCTTTTGGGGCAGGGCAGGACCTCAACGAGACCAAGACCTTCGACGCCGACAGGGCCGAGGAATGGATGGGCGAATGGGAGCGGCTCTATGACCGCCTGCGTTCGCTCTCGAAGCCGATCATCGCGGCGTTGAACGGCGTGGCGGCCGGGTCCGCCTTCCAGGTCTCGCTACTCTGCGATCTGCGCATCGGCCATGACGGTGTCACCATGGGCCAGCCCGAGATCAATTCCGGCATCGCCTCGGTGACCGGCCCCTGGATCATGCGCGAGATGATCGGCATCGCCCGCACCATCGACCTGACCCTGACGGGTCGCATGATGGATGCCGAGGAGTGCTTCCGGATCGGCCTGATCAACCGGATCGTGCCGAAGGAGAAGGTGATGGAGGCCGCGCTGGCGCTCGCCACCGATCTCGCCGGCAAGCCGCCCGTCGCGATGCGCCTCAACAAGGCCCGCTTCCGCGAGGTCACCGAGGACAGTTTCCGCGAGTGCCTCAGGGCCGGCATCCGCAATCAGCGCGAGGCCTACGCCACGGGCGAGCCGGCACGGATGATGGAGCAGTTCCTGGCCATCCGGGCGGCGCGCAAGAGCGCTTGAAGACATCGCGCCTGGCGATCTGATCATCCACGGGGAAATGCGGAAAACCGCTTGAAAGGGAGATGACGACGATGACCACCACGACGCGACGCACTTTGCTGCAACTGGCGGGCGGGGCTGCCGCCGGCGCCCTCGCGGCGCCCTATGTCGCGGGAGCCGCCCGCGCCGCGACCCAGATCATCGTCGCTGATCCCGGCGGTCCCTTCGGTCCCGCCTTCCGCAAGGCCTTCTACGATCCCTTCGAGAAGGCGACCGGCAACAAGGTCGTCAATGTCGCGCGCGAGGCCGAGCCGACCGCGCAATTCAAGGCGATGGTCGAGACCAAGTCCTACACCTGGGACGTCTGCACGCTGACGCTGTCCGCGCGCGACATCCTCGCCGGCCAGGGCTTGCTCGACCCGATCGGCTTCAGCCATGCCGACGTGCCCAAGCTGATGCCCGAGGCGATCTCGCCGCTCTACATGGGCACGGACGTCTACTCGACCGTCTTCGCCTATCGCACCGATCGCGTGAAGAACGCGCCGGCGAGCTGGACCGACTTCTTCAACATCGAGAAGTTCCCGGGCCGCCGCGCGCTGCGCAAGAACCCGATCGACACCATCGAGCAGGCCCTGCTCGCCGACGGCGTGCCGCTCGACAAGCTCTATCCCCTCGATGTCGACCGCGCCTTCAAGGTCCTCGACAAGATCAAGCCGCATGTCGCGGTCTGGTGGACCGGCGGCGCCCAGTCGACGCAGCTTCTCCAGAGCGGCGAGGTCGATATGCTGCCGGGCTGGAACGCCCGCCTGCAGGCTGCGATCGATGGCGGCACGCCGGCCAAGATCGTCTGGAACCAGGGCCTCTACTCGATCGAAGGCTGGGGCTTGCCGAAGGGCGGCCCGAAGGCGGACGTCGCGCGCCAGTTCGTGCGCTTCTGCGCTGATCCAAAGGCACAGGCCGCCTTCACCGAGATCCTGGCCTATGGCCCGACCAATCTCGACGCCTACCAGACGATCCCCGCCGAACGTGCCAAGGTGCTGCCGACCTCGCCGGAGAACCTCAAGCAGATGGCGATAGCGAACGAAGCCTGGTGGAGCGCCAACCGCGCCAAGGTCACCGAGCGCTTCAACGCCTGGCTGCTGACCTGAGCGCCATGAGCACGCAGGCCGAGAGCCCCGGGACTATGACGACGAAGGCGAAGCTCGTCGTCGAGGGCAAGCTCGTCATCGAAGGATTGTGCAAGCGCTACGGCGCGACCACGGCCCTCGAACCGAGTTCGCTGAGCGTGGCCGAGGGCGAATTCCTGACCTTGCTGGGGCCTTCGGGCTCCGGCAAGACGACACTGCTGCAGTTGATCTGCGGCCTCGTCGAGGCGAGCGAGGGCAGGGTGGTGATCGACGGGCGCGACCAGTCGCAGATGCCCGTCCACCAGCGCGATATCGGCCTCGTCTTCCAGCACTATGCGCTGTTCCCGCACCTCACCGTGGCCGAGAACATCGCCTTTCCCCTGAAGATGCGCGGCCGCCCGGCGGCGGAGATCGCCAAGCGCGTCGCCGATACGCTGGCGATGGTCCATCTCGGCCATCTCGCCGGGCGGTTCCCGCGCGAACTGTCCGGTGGCCAGCAGCAGCGCGTCGCGCTCGCCCGCTGCTTCGTCTACCAGCCCTCGATCATCCTGATGGATGAACCGCTAGGGGCGCTCGACAAGAAGCTGCGCGAGCATATGCAGATCGAGATCAAGCGGCTGCATCGCGAGAGCGGATCCACGATCGTCTATGTCACGCATGACCAGGAGGAAGCGCTCGCCATGTCCGACCGCATCTGCCTGATGAATCATGCGAAGATCGAACAGCTCGGCACGCCGCGCGAGATCTATGAGCGGCCGCGCACCGCCTTCGCCGCCGATTTCATCGGCATCTCCAACATCTTCCGCGGTCGCTGGGACGGCAACGGCTCGCTCGAGACGGCTCATGGCCGCTTCGCGTTGCCGAACGGCGTGCAGAGTCCCGGCGCCGAGCCCGCGCTGGTCATCCGC
Source organism: Allobosea sp. GW822-FHT03F07 (assembly GCF_058801345.1). Lineage (NCBI taxonomy): Bacteria > Pseudomonadati > Pseudomonadota > Alphaproteobacteria > Hyphomicrobiales > Alloboseaceae > Allobosea > Allobosea sp. GW822-FHT03F07. The sequence continues at coordinate 564,579 of NZ_JBXAND010000002.1, read as the reverse complement.
CCGGAGCATCTGCGGCTGGGCGCGCCGGACGGCAACGCCGTGACCGGCCGCGTCAGCGAGATCGTCTATGCCGGCTCCGAGACCCGCGTGATCGCAGCGTTGGGCGATGGCGCCCCCCTCGTGCTGCGGCTCGGCCCGGATGACGCGGTTCCAGCCATCGACGACCAGATCGTCGCCGGCTGGGCGCGCGACAGGGCGGTCCTCGTCGCATGAGCGCGATCGCGACATCGGGCCATGCGCCGGCCGGGGCTGGCGGGTTCCGCCTCAGTGCGCTCTGGCTCGCCGTGCCGGGCTTGCTCTTCCTGGCGTTCTTCTTCGCTTGGCCCGTTGCGCAGCTCCTGGGGCTGAGCCTCGTCGATCCCGACAGCGGCAAGCTCTCGTTCTCGACCTATCAGCGGATCGCCGCCACCGACGTCTATCTGCGCGTTCTCGGCATCACCTTCCGCATCGCCGGCTACACAGCGCTGTATTCGCTGCTGATCGGCTACCCGCTGGCCTATTGGCTATCGCGCCTGCCGGACATGCATCGCGGCCGCATGCTGCTCTTCGTGATGGTGCCGTTCTGGACGAGCTACCTCGTCAAGACCTTCGCCTGGATGATCGTGCTCGGCCGCAGCGGCATCATCAACTCGCTGGCGACGGGCTCAGGGATCGTCGATCAGCCGCTGCCGCTTCTGCACAACGAGTTCGGCGTCATGGTCGGCATGGTCCACGCCATGGTGCCGCTCGCGGTGATGACGATGCTGCCGGTCATGGCTGGCATCGACCGCAGGCTCGTGCAGGCGGCGCAGACGCTCGGCGCCTCGCCGGCGCACGCCTTCTGGCTGATCTATTTCAAGCTGTCGCTGCCGGGCGTCGCGGCGGCGGGCCTGCTGGTCTTCATCTCCTCGCTCGGCTTCTTCATCGTACCGGCCTTCCTCGGCGGACGGCAGCAGACGATGCTGGCGCAGCTCATCATCACCCAGGTGCAGGAACTGCTGAACTGGCCCTTCGCCGGCGCGCTCGCCGCGATGATGCTGGCGGCGGCGCTCGCTTCATGCTGGGTCTACGACCGGGTTTTCGGTCTCTCGACCATCGCCGGCGGCTCCGCTCAGGTTGGGACTGGACGCATCCGCGATCTCGGCCTCGCCATTCTCGCGCGGGTCGCTCGGCTGGCCGGGGCCATTTCGGCGCTGACACAGACCCTGCTCGGTCAGCGCGGCAGCGCGCTCATCCTCCCTGCGTTCGCGTGGGCGATGATCGGTTTTCTTGTCCTGCCGACCCTGCTCGTGATCCCGCTCGCCTTCACCTCCTCGCAGTTCCTCGAATTCCCGCCGCCGGGTTACGGGCTGAGCTGGTTCCGGACTTATTTCGAGTCGCCGCTCTGGATCCAGGCGACGATCCGCTCTTTCCTCGTGGCATTCGCGACGGCGATCTGCGCCACCGCGATCGGCGGCTTCACCGCGCTGGCGCTGGCCAATAGCCGCACGCGCTGGGCAGGGCTGATCTTCGCCTTCTTCCTCGCGCCGATGATCGTGCCGCGCATCATCATCGCAGTCGGGTTGTTCTATCTCTTCGCGCGGATCGGGCTGGTCGCGACCGATCTCGGCCTCGTCATCGGCCACACCGTGCTGGCGATCCCGTTTGCACTGGTGACCATGGCGGCGGTGCTGAAGAGCTACGACCAGCGCCTCGACCAGGCGGCGGCCACGCTCGGGGCCAATCGGCTGCGGACGCTGACCGGCGTGACGATCCCGCTGGTGAAGGGCGGCCTCGTCGCAGCGTTCCTGTTTTCCTTCATCACCTCCTTCGACGAGCTTTCCATCGCGATCTTCGTCAGTGGCGGGGTGAAGACCACTTTGCCCAAACAGATGTGGGACGACATGATCCTGCAGCTCAACCCGACGCTGGCGGCGGTCTCCGTCGTTGTCTTCGTCGTCGTCACCGTGATGCTGCTGGTCGCGGAGCGCTTCCGCTCATCCTCCTCTTCCTGAATTCCGGACCGAACGACCCGACATGACGCCCAACGACGATGCCGGCTTTGTTGGCCTCCTGACCGAACACGCCGCGCGCGAGCCGCAGCGCGTCTATGCGCGCTACTGCGGCGAGCCAGTGAGCTATGCCGAGATCGAGCGCCGTTCCGCCGCTTTCGCGAGCGACCTGCGCGTGCGCGGCCTGAACGCCGGCGACCGCGTGGCGGTGATGATGCGCAACTCGATCGCGGCGATCGCGGTCATCTTCGGCCTGGCCAGAGCCGGCGTCGCCTGGGTGCCGGTCAATGCGCAGCAGCGCGGCGAGGGCCTGCGCTACCTCCTGACGCATCCGCAGCCGAAGCTGATCGTGGTCGATGCCGATCTCGCCGATCTGGTGAAGGAGGCGCTGTCGGAGGAAAGGGTACCACCGATGCTGAGGCAGGGGCCCGAACTCGACGCAATCCTCGCCCGCTCCGTCCGCTTCGACGAGCCGGCGCCGTCCGCCGATGCGGTATTCGCAATCATGTACACCTCCGGCACGACCGGGCGGCCGAAAGGGGTTGTCGTCTCGCATCGCATGCTCCGGCTTGCGGCGGAAAGCGTGGTCAGGCTGTCCGACGCCCGGCCGGGCGAGGTCTTCTTCGTGTGGGAGCCGCTCTACCATATCGGCGGCGCACAGCTTCTGCCTCTGCCGATGATCCGCGGCATCACACTCGCCATGGTCGAGCGCTTCAGCGCCAGCCGCTTCTGGGATCAGGTCAGGCAGGAGGGCGCGAGCCACATCCACTATCTCGGCGGCATCCTGCAGATCCTGTTGAAGCAGCTCCCGAGCCCGCGAGACCGCGAGCACTGCGTGCGCATCGCCTGGGGCGGCGGCTGCCCGGCCGACATCTGGCCGCAATTCCGCGACCGCTTCGGCATCGAGATCCGCGAATGCTACGGCATGACCGAGGCCTCGAGCCTGACGACCTGCAACGTCACAGGCGTCGTCGGCTCGGTCGGGCGGCCGATGCCGTGGTTCTCGGTCAAGCTGCAGGATGCTGAGGGCCGGCCGGTCCCTGTCGGAGAGCGCGGCGAAATCGTCATCGAGACCAGCATCGCGGGGGCCATCTTTCCCGGCTATCTCGACAATCCCGAGGCGACGGCGAAGGCCTTGCGCGCCGACGGCTTCCACACCGGCGACCTCGGCTCCTGGGACGGCGACGGCAATCTCTATTTCCACGGCCGCATGACCGACAGCGTCCGCTGCAAGGGCGAGAACGTCTCGGCCTGGGAGGTCGAGCATGTCGCAGCCGAGCATGAGGCGGTCGAGGATTGCGCGATGATCGGCGTCGCCTCCGATGTCGGGGAGCAGGACATCAAGCTCTTCGTCAAGCTGCGCGAGGGCGCGACGATCGACGCTGCTGCGCTGTCCGATTGGCTGGGCCAGCGTCTCGCCCCCTACCAGAACCCGCGCTACATCGCCTTCGTCCCGGATTTCGAGCGGACTGCGAGCCAGCGCATCATGAAGCACAAGCTCTCGGCCCATCTCGACGAGTGCTGGGACCGTGCAGCGCTGACGATGGTGCGCTGAGATGGCCGGCTGCGATATTCTGATCTCGGGCACCGGCTCCTTTGCTGCCCGGATCGCGTTTGATATTGCCGCCGTGGCGTCCGAGCCGGTCGAGGTCGTGATCGCAGGCCGCAACCGTCCCCGTCTCGACTGGCTGCGCACCGCCGCCAATGCCCGTTCCGCCCTGTTCGGCAGCAAGGCGCGGTTCACCTCCCACATCGTCGACTTGCTCGCCCCCGATGCCTCCGATGCGCTGCTCGCGGCGACCGCCCCCCGCATTGTCGTTCAGGCGGCCTCGATCCAGACCTCGCAGGTCATCGCCCAGAGCGGCAATGCCTGGACGCGGCTCGTGGCCGAAGGGGGCTTGAGCGCAACGGCGGTCTTTCAGGCTTTGCTCAGTTCCCGCGTTGCGGCGGCCATCACGCACAGCGGCAAGCCGGTGACGCTGATCAATTGCGGCTTTCCCGATGTCGTCAACGGCATGATCACGGCCCTCGGACACGATGTCGCCTGCGGCATGGGCAATATCGCAATCCTCTCCAATGTCTTCGCCGGTTCGGCTTCCGTGCCGCGCGGCGCCAAGGTCGAGGTCCTCGCGCATTACCAGAACCTCGCCGCCTGGCGGCGTGCCCCTGCGGAGCGGGCCGGCCGCACACCGCGCGTCTGGATCGATGGGCGGGAGGTAGACGATGTGTTCGCGCGCTTCGCCGACATCCAGCTGACCACCGAGCCGGTGATCGAGATATCCGGTGCGAGTGGCGTGCCGATGATCCTCGCCATGGCGGGTGGGCGGCCGTGGAGCGGGCATGTGCCCGGCCCCAACGGGCTGCCGGGCGGCTATCCGGTGAAACTGGCGGGTGGCCGGCTCGAACTCGACCTGCCCGCTGGGGTGAGCCGGGACCAGGCGATCGCCTGGAATGAGAGCTTCGAGCGGGAGAACGGCCTCTCCGTCTCCGGCGGCGGCCACGTGACCTTCAATGGCGTCCTGCGTTCAGAACTCGAGCGGCATGCGCCCGATCTGGCGAGGGGCTTTGCCATCAGCGACCTCGAAGCCGTCTGCGAGGAACTCCTCTCCCTGCGCGACCGGCTGCTCGCACTGCCCTGACTGCACCCCGGGCCTATCGGCCGAGATAGATCGCGAGGCGCGCTGCGGCATTCTTGAGATGCGTCTCGGCGGCGCTGCGGGCGCGCTGCGGATCGCGCGCCTCGATCGCGTCGAAGATCGCCTGGTGCTCGCCCTGGACGATTTGCGCCATGCCGGCGAGGCGGGCCGAATTCGCGCGGGCGGTGCGGATGAATGTGCGCACGCGCCTGTCGAGAAACTCCGAAAGGTCGCGGAAATAGGGGTTGCCGGTCGCGTCGACGATGGCGCGGTGGAAGGCGACATCCTCGTCGACGCCGGATTCCCCACGGTCGATCGCGGCTTGCATCGCATCCAGCTTCACCCGGATCGCGACGAGGTCGGCCTCGCTGTGGCGTTCCGCCGTGTGCTCCGTCGCGGACGCCTCGACCGCCATCAAGAGCTCCACGATGTGACGAAGCTCTTCCTTGTCGGAGAAGTCGGCGACGTCGAGCCGGAAGACCGAGCTCGCGCCGGGATCGGCGACGAAGGCGCCGGCGCCCTGCCGCGACAGCACGAGCCCGTCATGCTTCAGTCGGCCGACCGCTTCGCGCACGATCGGGCGGCTGACGCCATAGGTCAGGGCGAGCTGCTGCTCGGTCGGCAGCCGTTCGCCGGCCTGGAGCCGACCCGACGAGATCTCGTCGCGCAGTCTGAGCGCCAGCGTGTCGGCGAGCGAGGGGGCTCGTCCCAGAATGTCACGCGGCGGCTCGGAGCGGCTCTTATTGGCGACCATGTGTTTCGATAGTCTCGCTAGCTGGCGATGTGAAGGCCGCCATTGACGTGGATGGTCTCGCCGGTGACGAAGCCTGCCAGATCGGAGCATAGGAAGGCAACGACGCCGGCGACCTCCTCGGCCGTTCCCAACCGTTTCATCGGCGTGTTCGGAATCAGCTCCGGCTTCCTGGCGATCAGCGGCTGCACCATCGGCCCCTCGATCAGCCCGGGCGAGACGGCGTTGACGCGGGTGCGCGGAGCCAGCTCCAGCGCCAGCGAGCGCGACAGGCTGAGCACGCCGCCCTTGGCTGCGGCATAATGGGCATGGGCATGGCTGCCACGATGGCCGGCCATCGAGGCGATGTTCACGATGGCCGAGTCCTCCGCGAGATGCGGGATCGCGGCACGGCAGCTATGGAACACGCCGTCGAGATTGATCGCGATCGATTGCCGCCATTCGGCCTCGCTCATCTCGCTGACCAGCCGGTCGCGATAGAGACCCGCCGCCGTCACCAGCAAGTCGATGCGGCCGAAGCGGGCCACAGCCGCCTCGACCACCTGCTCGGCATCGCCCGCCTGCGCCGCATCTTGCCGCAGCGCCAGTGTGCGCGTGCCCCCGGGATCGAGCTCTGCGGCGAACGCCGTCATGCCCTCGATGTCGAGATCGGTCAGAACGCAGGTCACCCCGTGGCCATGGAAGAGCCGCGCGATCGCCCGGCCGATCGCCCCGTTCGCGCCGGTCAGCAGCAGCACCTTGCCGGAGAAGTCGATCACGGCGCGTCCTCAGGTCATCAGCCAGCCACCGGCCACGTCGCAGACCTGGCCGGTGACGAAGGCGGCGTCGTCGGAGGTCAGGAACAGGCAGGTCTTCGCCACGTCCTCGGGGCTGCCGAGGCGGCGCAGCGGTGTCGCCATCCGCGCCGCCTCATTGGCCTCGGGTGCCGTGCCGCGCATCAGCGGCGTGTCGATCCGGCCCGGCGCCACCGCATTCACGGTGATGCCGTCCGGCCCCAACTCGCCGGCGAGATGCTTGGTGAAGCCGATCAGCGCCGCCTTCGTGGCGGCGTAGTGGACGCCGACGATGTCGCAATAGGTCTTGCCCGCGACGGATGAGACGCTGACGATCGAGCCCCGACCGGCGGCGCGCATGGCCGGCACGACCGCGCTCGCGCAGAGGAAAGCGCCGGTCAGGTTAACGTCGAGCACGCGGCGCCACTCATCCGCGCTCATCTCCCCGAGCTTGGCCCGCTTGCCGTCGGCGCCGGATTTCGGCGAGATCCCGGCATTGTTGACGAGCACGCCGACCGGCCCGAGGGCTTCCGCGATGCGCGTGATCGTCAGCTTGACCGAAGCTTCGTCGGCAACGTCGGCCGACACGGCCAGCGTCTTCGCGCCACGAACCCGCGCCGCCTCGGCCGCCGCTTCCGCGAGAGCCGGGTCATGGTCGAGATAGGCGACGCTGGCGCCGGCAGCCGCATGGGCGTCGGCGATCGCCTGGCCGATGCCGCGCCCCGCGCCAGTGACGAGCACGACCTTGCCGCGATGGCTGGTCACTTGCCGACCTCCAGCATGATCTTGCCGAGATGGGCGCTCGATTCCATCAGCTCATGCGCCTGCCGCGCCTGGTCCAGCGGGAAGGTCGCATGGATGATGGGCTTGACGCTGCCTGCTTCCAGTAGCGGCCAGACATCGCGGCGCAAATGCGCTGCGATCTCGGACTTGAGCGCGACCGAACGCGCCCGCAGTGTCGAGCCGGTCAGGGTCAGGCGCCGGAGCATGACATTCATCAGGTCGAGATCGGCCTTGCTGCTCTGCAGGAAGGCGATCTGCACCAGCCGCCCCTCCAGCGCCAGGCTGTTCAGGTTGCGCTGGATATAGGGGCCGCCGACCATGTCGAGCACGACATCGACGCCCTTGCCACCGGTCAGGCGCTTGACCTCCGCGACGAAGTCCTGCGCGCGGTAGTCGATCGCCTCGTCGGCGCCGAGCGAACGGCAGAAATCGCATTTCTCGGGCGACCCGGCCGTCGCATAAACCGTCGCGCCGGCATGCTTGGCGAGCTGGATCGCCGTCGAGCCGATGCCACTGGAGCCACCATGGATCAGGATCGTCTCGCCCTTTTTGAGGCGGCCGCGCGTGAAGACGTTGTCGTAGACGGTGTAGTAGGTCTCGGGCAGGCCGCCGGCCTCCAGCAGCGAGAGGGGCTTCGGCACAGGCAGGCAGAGCGGCTCGTCGGCCACCGCATATTCGGCATAGCCGCCGCTGATCACGAGCGCACAGACCGCTTCGCCGATGCGGCTGGGCGAGACGCCATCACCGACCGCGACGATATGGCCGGAAACCTCCAGGCCCGGAACCTGTGTCGCGCCGGGGGGAGGGGGATAGCCGCCGGCGCGCTGCAGGCAGTCGGGCCGGTTGATGCCGGCCGCCGCGACCGCGATCAGGACCTGGCCGGGGCCGGGCTGTGGCACCGGCGCGGTCTCGATCTCGATCACCTCCGGGCCCCCGGGACCCGAAAAGCGCACCTGCTTCATCGTCTGCGGCAATGCCATGATGATCGTTCTCCCTAGACTTGGGCATGTTTCGTCGCTGAAGCATATTCCGGAAAAGTGGCGTCCACTTTTCCGGAACATGCTTCCGCGCGGGCTCGAACGCCCTTGTGACGCTCGCCCTGCCTTGGTTCAAGCGTTAGCAAAATCATACTTGTCAGGCAACTTGGTTATCTGCATTATCCAGCCGCCGGCGAAACGCCCGGCCGGGCCCGTCAGGCGATGGGGACCGCAAGAAAGACTCGTGACAGCGGTCCCAGGGAGGACATGATGAGGTTCGCAACGCGCGCGGCGCTGGCCGCGGTACTGTCTCTGTCGGCCACGCAGGCCTTCGCCCAGGTCAAGATCGGCGCGCTCTATCCCTTCTCGGGCGGTCTCGCACTGCTCGGCGACGAGAGCTTCCGCGGCCTGGAACTCGCGATCGAGGAGCGCAACGCCGCCGGCGGGCTGAAGAAGCAGAAGATCGAGATCGTCAAGGGCGACGCCGTCGAGCCGAATCAGGCGGTCGGCGAGGCGCGCCGCCTGACCTCGGTCGACAAGGTGCCGGTGATCTTCGGGACCTATTCGTCCTCGCTGTCGATCGCGGCGACGCAGGTGGCGGAACTGGCCGGTGTGCCCTATTTCGAGCTCGGCGCGATCTCGGACCCGATCACCGAGCGCGGCTTCAAGAACGTCTACCGCACCAATCCGACCGCCCGCGATTTCGCCGCCCGCATGGTCGATGCCGTGGGCGAGGCGATCGCGCCTGCTCTCGGCGTCGATGCCAAGACGCTCAAGGTCGCGATCATCCACGAGGATTCGCTCTACGGCCAGACCGTCGCCGGCTACCAGACGGCCCGGGCCAAGGAGAAGGGCGTCACCATCGTCGAGACGCTGCCCTATTCGGCGAAGTCGGTCGATCTGACGCCAGTGATCCTGCGCCTGAAGAGCGCGGGCGTCGATGTCGTCCTGCAGACCTCCTACCAGAACGATACCGTGCTGTTCTTCCGCCAGATGAAGGAGCAGGGCTTCAAGCCCAAGGCCATGATCGGCGCCGGGGGCGGCTATTCGCTGCGCGACACCATGCTGGCGATCGGCGCGGAGAACATGGAAGGCGCGCTCAACGTCGACTTCACCCAGTACCGCACCAATCCGAAGGCGGCGCCGGGCGTCGACGACTTCGTCAAGAAGTACCGGGCCAAGTACGGCACCGCGCCGCGCTCGGGCCACTCGCTCGCCAATTATATGGGCGCGCTGGTCTTCCTCGACGCCATGGAGAAGGCGCCGGACCTGAAGGCCGCCTCGATCCGCACCGCCGTGATGGCTGTCGACGTGCCCGTCGGCGGCACGGCGACGGGCTGGGGCGCGAAATTCGCGGAAAGCGGGCAGAACGGCCGCGCCGTCCCCTTCCTGATGCAGTGGCAGGGCGGGGACCTCGTCACCGTGTTCCCGGCCGACGCTGCCGTCGCCAAGATGAAGGTCGGCGTCGGCACCAACTGACTGCGGCGCGTGAAGGCCTTCGCCGGATGAGCGCCGTCATCCCGGACAAGCGGCGAAGCCGCGCAGCTCCGGGATCCATCGTAGGGCAGGCCATCGCCCTATGATGGATCCCGGGACGACCTCAGGTCGCCCAGGATGACGGCGTGGTTCCCAGCGAGATCACGGTCCCTCATCCCAAAGACCGGCATTCGACCGCATTCACCGACAATTCGACTTCGGAGACGCCCTTCATGGACGTGCTTGTCCAGTTGCTGCTCAACGGCATCATGCTCGGCAGCATGTACGCCATCATCGCGGTCGGATTGACGCTGATCTTCGGCATCGTCCGCGTCGTGAACTTCGCCCATGGCGAGTTCCTGATGATCGGCATGTACGCGACCTATCTGCTCGCCACCAAGCTCGGCTGGCACCCTTATGTCTCGGCCGTGCCGGTCGTCGTGCTGTTGTTCTGCGTCGGCGCGCTGGTGCAGCGCTTCATCATCCAGCCGCTGCTGAATGCCGACGAGCACATCCAGATCTTTGCCACGGTCGGTCTCTCGACCGCGCTGGTGAATCTGGCGCTGATGGTCTTCGGGGCCGATCTCTATTCCGTCTCGACCCCAAGCGCCCGCCAGTCGGTCTCGCTCGGCGGCTATACGGTGCTGTCCGGCCAACTCGTCATCCTCGCCTGCGCACTGGCGCTGGTCGCAGGTCTCCACCTCTTCATGCAGAAGACGCCGCTCGGCCGCGCCATTCGCGCCACGGCGCAGAACCGCAACGCGGCCCTGCTGATGGGCGTGCGCGTCGACCGAATCTACATCATCTCCTTCGGGCTTGGTGCCGCCTGCGTCGGCCTCGCCAGTTCGCTCGTCATGCCGCTCTTTCCGGTCACGCCGACGATCGGCTCCTATTTCGTGCTGACGGCCTTCGTCGTCGTCGTGCTCGGCGGCATGCGCAGCATGTACGGCGCCTTCGCCGGTGCGATGATCATCGGAATCGTCGATTCCTTGTCGGGCTACTACATCGCGCCCGACCTCAAGGAGGTCGTGTATTTCGCGATCTTCATCCTGATCCTGATCTTCAAGCCGACCGGCCTGTTCGGCTTCGGCCGTGGGACGGAGTGAGCCCATGACCTCCCAGACCGCAATCACTGCGCCCGTCTTCGTGCCGAAACCGAGCCGGCTTTCCGTGCTGACCCATCCGCGCGTCTACGTCGCGCTGATCCTGCTCGCGCTGCTGCTGGTCATCCCGGCGCTGAGCGACTCGCCCTTCGTCGTCCATGTCTTCGTGACGATCTGCGTCTTCGCCGGTCTCTCGACCGCCTGGAACATCGTCGGCGGCTATGCCGGCCAGCTCTCGCTCGGACACATGATGTTCTACGGCATCGGCGGCTACACCACGGCGCTGCTGATCCAGCATTTCGGCCTCTCGCCCTGGATCGGGATGTGGGCGGGCGCGGCGCTCTCGGCCGTGGTCGCGGTCGGCATCGGCTACCCCTGCTTTCGCCTGCGCGGGCCGTTCTTCTCGCTGGCGACGATCGCCTTCCTCGAGGTCATCCGCCTGCTCGCGATCCATTTCCATGGCGTCACCGGCGGCTCGGCAGGGCTGATCGTCCCGCTCAAGCTCGGCTGGGCCTGGATGATCTTCCAGGACAAGTTCAACTACCTGATCATCGCCTTCGGCCTGCTGCTGCTGACGCTGGTCGTGTCATACGCCATCCGCAATGCGCGGCTCGGCTACTACCTGACGGCGGTGCGCGAGCGCGAGGATGCGGCCTCGGCCGCCGGCATCAATCCGACGCAGGTCAAGCTGAAGGCCGTCGTGGTATCGGCGGCGCTGACGAGCCTGATCGGCTCATTCCACGCGATGTACACGACCTTCCTCGAGCCGGCGACGATGTTCTCGCTCGCCACCTCGATCGAGATCGCGATGTTCTCCCTCATCGGCGGCCTCGGCACGGTGCTCGGGCCGCTGCTCGGCACGGTGCTGGTCGTGCCCATCGCGGAGGCGGCGCGCGGCTGGCTCGGCGCTTCCGCCAACGGCCTGCACGGCTTCGTCTACGGCACGGTGCTCGTGCTGATCACACTGACGCTGCCGGGCGGCCTCGTCGGCACCTTCGGAGCGCGCGTCGGGCGCTGGATCGACCGGCTGCCGGGTGGCCAACCCAGGCCGGAGCAGGAGGCCCCGGCGCTGCGTCAGATCGCGGGCGCGGCCGGCGAGACGATGCTGGAGACCAAGAACCTCGTCATGCGTTTCGGCGGGCTGACCGCGACGGACAATGTCTCGATGGTGCTGAAGCGTGGCGAGATCCTCGGCATCATCGGCCCCAACGGCGCCGGCAAGACCACTCTGTTCAACCAGATCTCGGGCTTCCTCAAGCCAAGCTCTGGCAGCGTCGCGATCGTCTCGGGCGGGCTGGAGGCGACGCCCGCGAGCGCCGACGCCTTCGCCCGGGCCGGTATCGGGCGCACCTTCCAGATCGTGCAGCCCTTCGGCAAGCTGAGCGTGATCGAGAACATCATGATCGGCGCCTTCATGCGCCATCCCGATGTCGCCTCGGCGCGGGCCGTGGCGCTGCGGGTCTCGACCCTGGTCGGCCTGCATCACCTGCGCGAGGTGGAGGCGCGCAACCTGCCGATCGGCGATCTCAAGCGCCTCGAAGTCGCCCGCACGCTGGCGACCGAGCCCGACATCCTGCTGCTCGACGAGGTCATGGCCGGCCAGAGCCAGACCGATACGCAGACGATGGTCGCGCTGATCCGCGCCATTCGCGATGCCGGTGTCACGGTGATCGCGATCGAGCACAACATGCAGGCGATCATGAGCCTGTCCGACCGCATCATCGTGATCGATTCCGGCAAGGTGATCGCGGAAGGCGATCCGCAGGAGGTCGTCCGCGACCGCCGGGTGATCGAGGCCTATCTCGGAGAGGATTTCGCCAATGCTCAAGGTCTCTGAGCTGACGGCCGGCTACGGCCGCACCACGATCCTCCAGGACGTCTCGATCCGCATCGGCAAGGGCGAGGTCGTCACCATCATCGGCGCCAACGGTGCCGGCAAGACGACGCTGCTGCGCGCAATCTCCGGCTTGGTGAAGCCGGGCGCGGGCAGGATCGAATTCGACGGGCAGGAGATCGGCGGCGCGACACCCGCCGACATCGTCGGGCGCGGTCTCGTCATGGTGCCCGAAGCGCGCCAGCTCTTCCCGGTCATGACCGTCCGGGACAACGTCATGATGGGCTGCTACCACGCCAATGCCCGCGAGGGCTCGGCTGCGCGCTTCGAGGAGGTGCTGGAGATCTTCCCGCGTGTCCGCGAACGGCTCGACCAGCTCGCCGGCTCGCTTTCGGGCGGCGAGCAGCAGATGGTCGCGATCGCGCGCGGCCTGATGGCGAAGCCACGCCTGCTCATGCTGGACGAGCCGTCGCTGGGCCTCGCGCCCATCATCGTCCAGCAGATGTTCGGCATCGTCGAACGCATCTGCGCCATGGGAACCACGGTGCTGCTGGTCGAGCAGAAGGCCTTCCATGCGCTCAAGATCGCGCAGCGCGCCTATGTCATCGAGAACGGCCGCATTGCCATGGAGGACACCGGCGCCGGCCTTCTCGCCGACCCGCACATCAAGACCGCCTATCTCGGGATTTGAGCGCGATGACGGAGATCTCCGGCCACACCCGCGTCTATGCGATCCTCGCCGACCCGGTCCATCACGTGCAGACGCCGCAACGGCTGAACGCGCTGATGCGCGCGCGAGGCCATGATGGCGTGATGGTGCCGGTCCACGTGGCGGCCGACGATCTCGCCACGGTCGTCGCCGGCCTGAAGCGCATGAAGACCTTCGGCGGCTTCGTCGTCACCGTGCCCCACAAGACGGCGATCGTCGCGCTCTGCGACGAGGTCTCGCGCCAGGCCGAGCTTGTCGGTGCGGTCAATTGCGTCCGTCGCGACGCCGACGGCCGACTGATCGGCGAGATCCTCGATGGGGGAGGCTTCGTCGCCGGCCTGCGGCGCGAGGGCTTTGACCCAAAGGGCCGCCGCGTCCTCCTGCTCGGCGCGGGCGGCGCTGCCAACGCCATCGCTTTCGCCATGGCCGAGGCCGGCGTCGCCAGCCTCTCCATCGCAAACCGCACCCGCGCGAAATCGCAGGATCTGGCGCGGCGGTTGTCGCAGGCGTTTCCCGCGCTGCCCGTCGATCTCGACGACCCCGGCACGGCTGCCCACGATATCGTCGTCAATGGCACCTCGCTCGGCCTCGCCGAGGGCGACCCCTTGCCGCTTGACGCATCGCGCCTGCGAGCCGGCCAGATCGTCGCCGAGGTCATCATGCAGCCGCGCGTCACCGCGCTGCTGGCGGCGGCCCAGGCCAAAGGCTGCCGCATCCATTACGGCCTGCCGATGCTCGAATGCCAGCTCGAGATGATGGCGGACTTCATGGGCATGACAGCATGACGGCGACCCCGGTTCCCGACCGCAACCGCGATCTCGCCGGAAAGGTCGCTCTCATCACCGGCGGAGCCTCGGGACTGGGCCTCGCCATGACCCGTCGCTTTTCCGCGCGCGGCGCGAGGGTCGTCGTGCTTGATCGCGACGCCATGGCGGCCGAGGCACTTGCCGGAATCGAGGGTGCGGCTTTCATCGCTTGCGATGTCTGCGATCCGGAGCCGGTGGATGCCGCGTTTGACAAGGCCGAGGCCGGGACCGGCCCGCTCGACATCGTCGTCGCCAATGCCGGCATCTCGCAGAACAGCTCGACGCTGGAACTGAGCTTCGCCGACTGGCGCATGGTGATGGGCGTCAATCTCGACGGCGTCTTCCTGACGGCCCAGGCGGCCGGGCGCCGCATGGTGCCGCGCGGGCGTGGCGTCATCCTGCTGATGGCCTCGATGTACGGTGTTGTCGCGGCGCCGGAGCGCATCGGCTACTGCGTCTCCAAGAGCGGCGTCGCGATGATGGCCAAGGCACTGGCGCTCGAATGGGCGCGCCATGGCCTGCGCGTCAACGCGCTGGCGCCGGGCTATGTCCGCACACCCTTCCTCGACGATCTGATCGCGCGCGGCCGACTCGACGCCGACAGGCTGACTGCCCGCATGCCGATCGGCCGCTTCATCGATCCCGCGGAGGTCGCCGATCTCGCCGCCTTCCTCGCCAGCGACGAGGCGAGCGCGATTACCGGCCAGGTCGCCGGTGTCGATGGGGGCTGGAGCGCCAATGGCTATCTCTGAGACTGCCGCCGGAGGAGAATGCTGATGCCTAAGCGCGAAAAACTCCAGGCCGAGGCGCCTTGGACGGCGCTGCGCTCTACCCCCGCCGACTGGAAGGCTGCCGATCCGGCGCTGCTCGGCAGCATGCTGACGCAGCTCCATCTGATCCGGGCGTTCGAGGAGAGCGTGCTCGAATTGGCCGGGGAAGGCCTCGTGCACGGCCCGGCCCATTCCTCGATCGGGCAGGAGGGCGGCGCCGTCGGCTCGGTGATCGGCCTGCGCGCCTCGGATCAGGTCAACGGCTCGCATCGCGGCCACCACCAGTTCCTCGCCAAGGCGCTGTCTTATCTCGCGCCGACGCTCGATCCGACCGCTGATTTCGCGGCGCCGGTCGAGGGCATGTTGCATCGCAGCCTGGCCGAGATCCTGGGCCTCGAACCCGGTTTCGGCCATGGCCGCGGCGGCTCGATGCATCTGCGCTGGATCGAGGCCGGGGCGCTCGGCACCAATGCGATCGTGGGGGGCGGCGTGCCGCTGGCGGCGGGCGCCGCCATGGCCCATAAGCTCGCCGGCACCGGCGATCTCGCCGTGACCTATTTTGGCGACGGCGCGATCAATATCGGTTCGACGCTGGAGACGATGAACCTCGCCGCCGCCTGGGCGCTGCCGCTGATCTTCGTCGTCGAGAACAATCTCTATGCGGTCGCGACCCATGTCGACGAGGCGACGCGCGAGACGCGCCTGTCCGGACGCGGATCTGGCTTCGGCATTCCCGCCTGGCGGGTCGACGGGATGGATCCGCTCGCGGTGCATCTGGCCATGGAGGAGGCGAGCGCCCTGGCACGCGCCGGCAAAGGACCCGCCCTGATCGAGCTCGAGGTCTATCGCTATTTCCACCAGAACGGTCCGCTGCCCGGCTCCGCCTTCGGCTATCGCCGCAAGGAGGAGGAGGCGTCGTGGCGCGCCCGCGACCCGCTCGCGCGCGTCGCAACCGAGATGACCTCATTGGGCCTTCTCGACGAGGACGCCGTGGCCGATCTGCGCGATCGGGCGGTCGCACTGACGAAGGGCATCGCCGGCCGCCTGCTGGAGCCTGAAGGCAACCGCCGCCGCATCCGCCCCGAGCTCTGGCCCGACACTGCCTTCGTCGATGTCGGCTTGCGCGGCGCCCTGCCGGCACTGTCTTCGGAAGGGCCGCCGGCTGGCGAGAGGATCGAGCGCAAATTCGTCGATGCCATCGCCGACGTGCTGCACCGGCGGATGGAAACCGACCCTTCGCTGGTCATCATGGGCGAGGACATCCACCGCCTGAAGGGCGGCACCAATGGCGCGACCCGCGGCCTCGCCGCCGCCTTCCCCGACCGTGTGCTCGGCACGCCTATCAGCGAGAACGCCTTCACCGGGCTTGCCGGCGGGCTCGCCATGGATGGCCGCTACCGGCCGATCGTCGAGTTCATGTATCCCGACTTCATGTGGGTCGCGGCCGATCAGGTCTTCAACCAGATAGGCAAGGCCCGCCACATGTTCGGCGGCACCACCGACGTGCCGCTCGTGTTGCGCAGCAAGATCGCGATGGGCACCGGCTACGGCTCGCAGCATTCGCTCGATCCCGCCGGCGTCTTCGCGACCTCGCCGGGCTGGCGCATCGTCGCGCCCTCAACTGCGCAGGACTATATCGGCCTGATGAACGCCGCGCTGAAGGGCAGCGATCCCGTTCTGGTGATCGAGCATGTCGATCTCTATCAGATGAACGGCATGATCCCCGCCGGCGACCTAGACTACACCATCCCGCTCGGCAAAGCGCGGATCGTGCGCGAGGGCTCTGACCTCACGATCCTGACCTATTCCGCCATGGTCCATCGCAGCGTCGAGGCGGTCGAGGCGCTCGGCGTCGACGCCGAGATCGTCGATTTGCGCACGCTCGACCGCGCCTCGCTCGACTGGGAGACGATCGGAGAGAGCGTGCGCAAGACCCACAACGCCCTGATCGTCGAGCAGGGCGCACGCGGCACCTCCTATGGCGCGATGCTGGCGGACGAGTTGCACCGCCGCCTGTTCGACTGGCTCGACCAGCCGGTCCAGCGCGTCCATGGCCGCGAGGCCTCGCCGACCATCTCGAAGGTGCTCGAACGCGCCGCCTTCGCCGGGCGCGAAGAGGTGATGGCCGGCATCGCCAGGGTGATGGCCGAGCGCGGCACGCCGCTTGCCGGGGCCGCCGCATGACCACGCCTGCTGCCGAAAGCTATGATTACGTCATCGTCGGTGGCGGCACGGCCGGCTGCGTGCTGGCCAACCGCCTGAGCGAGGACGGCCGCCGCAGCGTGCTGCTGCTGGAGGCCGGCGGCGAGGGCAAGGGCTTCTGGATCCCGATCCCGGCCGGCTTCAGCAAGCTCCTGGTCAATCCGGATTTCAACTGGCGCTTCTGGAGCGAGCCCGAGGAGGCCACGCGCAACCGCGAGATCGCGATCCCGCGCGGCAAGGGGCTCGGCGGCTCGACGTTGATCAACGGCATGATCTATGTCCGCGGCCAGGCCGAGGATTTCGACGGCTGGGCTCAGGCTGGCTGCACGGGGTGGAGCTTCGCCGACGTCCTGCCCTATTTCCGCAAGCTCGAGGCCTATGACGGCGAGGGCGACGCGACGCGCGGCCGCGACGGACCGTTTCCGGTGACAGAGGTCAAGGAACGCCCGGAAATCGCCGAGGCCTTCATCGCGGCGGCCGGGCAGGCGGGCTATCCATGCAACCGCGACTATAACGGCCCATCACAGGACGGTTTCGGCTACTATCAGGTCAACCAGCGCCATGGCCGTCGCGTCAGCGCGGCCGATGCCTATCTCGCTCCGGCTAGAAGCCGCCCGAACCTGCATGTGCTCACCGGTGCGCATGTCCTGCGCGTCGATCTCGACGGCAAGCGCGCCACCGGCGTCACCTATCGTATCGACGGCACCGAGCGCAGGGCCGCGGCGCGCCATAGCGTCGTCCTCACGGCGGGTGCGATCCAAACGCCGCATCTGCTCGAGCTCTCCGGCATCGGCGATCCGGCCGTGCTCGCGGCGGCCGGCCTGCCTCTGCGCCATGAGCTGCCGGGCGTCGGCGCCAATTACAGCGACCATTTCTGCACCCGCATGAACTGGCGGGTGAAGCTGCCGGTGACGCTGAACGAGACGACGCGTGGCTGGCGGCTGGCGGCAGCGGTCGCGCAGTATTTCCTGACGCGCAGGGGCATCCTGACGCTGGGCACCGGGCTGGCGCATGGCTTCGTGCGGACGCGGCGCGACATTGAGGGGCCGGACATCCAGTACTTCTTCATGCATGCGAGCTACGCCAATGCCGCCGAGCGCAAGCTCGACCACGAACCCGGCATGACGATCGGCGTGACGCAGCTGCGGCCAGAATCGCGCGGCACGATCCATGCCCGCGCGCCCGACGCCGCCGCGCCCCCCGCGATCCGCCCCAATTTCCTCGCGACGCTCACCGACCGGCAATGCATGGTCGACGGCATGAAGATCGCGCGCGAGATCGTCGGCCAATCGGCGATGGACGCTTATCGCGCCTATGAGATGGCGCCGGGACCGGATTGCGAGAGCGATGAGGATTGGCTCGATTTCGCCCGCGACAACGGCCAGACGATCTACCACGCCTGCGGAACCACCCGCATGGGGCAGGGGCCGGGTGCGGTGGTCGATTCCGCCCTACGGGTCCACGGCATCGAGGGGCTGCGCGTCGCCGACGCCTCCGTGATGCCGACGATCGTCTCCGGCAACACGCAGGCGGCGGTGCTGATGATCGCCGAGAAAGCGGCCGACCTGATCCGGCAGGACAGCCTTTAGCGAAAGGAACCGCGCCCTAGAAGTTCACCTTGTCGGCGCCCTTGAGCTGCAGGACCTCGCGGGCGTCGTCGGGCGTCGCGACCTCCAGCCCCAGCCCCTCGATGATCATCCGCGCCGCCCTGACCTGATCTGCGTTCGACTTGGCGAACTGTCCCGGCCCGAGCCAGAGCGAATCCTCCAGCCCGACGCGCAGATTGCCGCCCATCGAGACAGCCATCGCGGCGATCGGGAGCTGGTGCCGGCCGGCGCCGAGCACAGACCATTGATAGGCGTCGCCGAACAGCCGGTCGGCCGTACGCTTCATGTGGATGACGTCCTCGGGATGCGGGCCGATGCCGCCGAGGATGCCGAAGACCGACTGCACGAAGAAGGGCGGCTTCACCAGCCCGCGATCGACGAAATGAGCGAGCGTGTAGAGATGGCCGATGTCGTAACACTCGATCTCGAAGCGCGTGTTGTTTTCGGCGCAGGTGGTCAGGATGTTCTCGATGTCCTGGAAGGTGTTCTTGAAGATCCGGTCCTTCGAGCCTTCGAGATAGGGGCGCTCCCAGTCGTGCTTGAAGTCCTTGAAACGGGCCAGCATCGGGTAGAGCCCGAAATTCATCGAGCCCATGTTGAGCGAGGCGACCTCCGGCTTGAAATGGGCGCAAGGGCCGAGCCGCTCCTCGACGCCCATGGTCGGGGCGCCGCCTGTGGTGATGTTGATGACGCAGTTGGAGCGCTGCTTGATCACCTTCAGGAACGGCTCGAACGCCTCCGGCGACTGGTCGGGCTGGCCGGTCTTCGGATTGCGGGCATGGACATGGACGAGCGCCGCGCCCGCTTCCGCCGCGCCGACGGCCGCATCGATGATCTCGTCCGGCGTCACCGGCAGATGCGGCGACATGGACGGCGTGTGGATCGCGCCGGTGACCGCGCAGGTGATGATGACTTTGCGGTTCTTCGCCATGGCGTCTCGTCCTTTCGGGCCTGCTCTCAAAAAGGGGATGACGGGCTTTAGCCCGGCTTGCGGACGGAGCCGCGCTTATGGGCCTGCAGCGCGGCGAGCCGGGTGTCGCGCCACTCGCTCAGATGCTTGACGCGCTCGGCCGATTGCGTGCCCGGCCACTCGCTCATCACGGTCGCGACCGTCTCAGGCCCGAACGGATCGCAGCCTGCGCTGTCCGCGACCATCCGGGTCAGCGAGGCGCCGTAGCGGGCGCAGTAATCGGGAATGCCGCCCGGCGCATTGAGCTCGATCGTCTCGAACGGCCCCATGAAGGACCAGCGCAGCCCGAGCCCGTCGCGGATCGTCTTGTCGACGTCCTCCGCACTGGCGACCCCTTCGCCCACGAGCCGGAAGGCCTCCGCCAGCAGCACGGCCTGCAGCCGGTTCAGCACAAAGCCGGGCTTCTCCTTGCGCAGGGTGACCGGGACCTGCCCGGCCTGCTCGTAGATTGCCTTGGCCCGCTCGACGATCGCCGGATCGGTCCAGGGCGCGGGCGCGAGCTCGACGATCGGCACCAGATGCGGCGGGTTGACCGGATGCGCGACGAGGCAGCGCGCCCGGCCCGCCAGCGCTTCGCTGAAGACCGACGCCATGATGAAGGAGGTCGAGGACGCCAGGATGGTGGAGGAGGGTGCGAGCGCATCCATCTCGGCGAAGAGCTTCTGCTTGGCCTCGACGGTCTCCGGCCCGTTTTCCTGGACGAGATCGGCGCCCATCAGGACATCCGCGAGGTTCGAGGCAACCCGGATACGGGCAAGCGAGCCCTTGGGATCGGAGACGAGGCCGTGACCGGCGAGCTCCTCGAGATTGGTGGCGATATGCGCGCGCGCGGCGTCGGCCGCGCCGGGCGCGACGTCATGCAGCGCAACCTCGAAGCCATGGCTGGCGAAGACGGTGGCCCAGGCCCGGCCGATCAGGCCCGAGCCGACGATGGCGATCTTGGTCATGTGATGCGGTCCTTCGGGCAAGTCATGTCCTCAGCCCTCATCCTGAGGAGCGATCCGTAGGATCGCGTCTCGAAGGATGCTCCAGATGCTTCCGGAACCTCCTGAACCATCCTTCGAGACGCCGCTGCGCGGCTCCTCAGGATGAGCGCTGAGGAAAATAACAGCTTGGCTCACAGCCACAGCACCTGCCGCCTGAGCGTGAGGTCCTGGCTCAGCGCGCGCGAGGGGCCGGTATGGACGACGCTGCCGCGCTCCAGCACGACCGTCCGGTCCGAGAGCGCCAGTGCGAGGTCGAGATGGTGGTCGACGATCACGATCGCGATCTCCTGCCGCAGTTTGTCGAAGGCCTCGAACAACTCTTCGACGACAGCCGGCGCCAATCCTTCGAAAGGCTCGTCGAGCAGCAGCACCCGGGTGTCGCCGGACAGCGCGCGCGCCACCGCCACCATCTGCTGTTCGCCGCCGGAGAGGTAGTCGGCCGGGGAATGCCAGCGCTGCTTGATGCGCGGGAAGAAGGAAAAGATCTTCTCGTCCTGCCAGCGCGTGCCGTTGCCGGTCAGGCGCTTGAGCCGGCCGAGCTCCATGTTGTCCTTCACGCTCATCCCGGCGAAGAGTCCGCGGCCCTGCGGCACATAGGCGATGCCGGCACGCGCGATCTGAGCCGGCGGCTGCCCGGCAATATCGCTGCCGGCGAGCGTGATGCTGCTGCCCGAGGCCGGCGGCGCGATGCCGGTGATCGTCTTGAGCAGCGTCGACTTGCCGGCTCCGTTGCGTCCGAGCAGGGCGACGATCTCGTTCTCGTGGACGTCGAAGGAGACCTGCCGGAGGATATGGCTCTTGCCGTAGAAGGTGTCGACCTTGTCGAGCCCGAGCAGCACGCCATGGCGCGCCGCACTCTGGCGCGGCTTCTCGGCCAGCGCATGGGCGCCGGAGCCGATATAAACCTCCTGCACGCGCGGCGACGAGCGTGCATCCTCGACCGTGCCGTCGATGAGAACCGAGCCCTCGTTCATCACCGTGACATGGTCTGCGATGGCGAAGACGCGGTCGATATCGTGCTCGACCAGCAGGACCGGCAGGTCGGTCGAAATCGACTTGATAAGATTGCCGACTCGCTCGCGCTCGGCCGCCGCGAGCCCGGCCAGCGGCTCATCCAGCAGCAGGACGCGCGGCTTGGTGGCGAGCGCGAGGCTCATGTCGAGCAGGCGCTGGCCGCCATAGCTCAGCGAGCCGGCCTCCGCCGTCTCGATGCCGCGCAGCCCCATCGTGTCGATCACGGTGGTGGTCTGTGCATTGACCTCGTCGAGCGCGCCGGCCGGGCGCCAGAAGCCGAAGCGTTCCGGCGCGCGCGCCTGCACCGCGAGGCGGACATTCTCCTCGACCGAGAGTGTCGGAAACAGGTTGGTGATCTGGAAAGCGCGGCCGATGCCGGCCTGGGTGATCGCCTCCGGCGACAACCCGCCGATCTGGCGCTCGCGCAGGCGCACCTCGCCGCGGTCGGGCGCGAACATGCCGGAGATCAGGTTGAAGGCTGTGGTCTTGCCGGCACCGTTGGGGCCGATCAGCGCATGCAGGCGGCGATCGGCCATCGTGAGATCGACATTCTCGACCGCCTTGATGCCGCCGAAGCTCTTGGCGAGCCCGGTCGCGGTCAGGATCGTCCCGTCGCCGGCGTCGGCCGGCTTCATGAAATCGGGCAGGGTCACCGCGCCGGCCTTGCGCTCGGACATGGCGGCATCGCCGACAACCTTCTTGCGGAAGGGGCGCAGCAGCCTTTCGCCGACGCCGACGAGCCCGTCCGGCGAGAACACGATGAAGCCGACGAAGAGCAGCCCGAACCAGAACAGCCAGTTCGGCGTCACGCTGGAGAGGTAGTCGCGGAAGATCACGAAGAACAGCGCGCCGAGCGCCGGCCCGAGGAAGGAGCGCATGCCGCCGATCACGACCATCGCCAGCAATTCGCCGGAAAAGGCGACCGAGATCGGCTCGGCCGAGGTCATGCGGTTGTTGAACAGCAGAAGCGTGCCGGCGAGCCCCGTCAACGCTGCCGACAAGGTGAAGGCGATCAGCTTGTAGCGGTCCGTCGCATAGCCGAGGAATCGCGCGCGCTGCTCGTTCTCGCGGATCGCGACCAGAACGGTGCCGACCGGCGAGCGGTGGAAGCGCCAGAGCCCGTAGACCACCGCCATGCCGATCACGGCGACGAGGACGTAGAAGCGCGAGGCCTGCTCGAAATCGATGCCGAGGAAGAGTGGCCGCTTGATGCCGCCAAGGCCGTCCTCGCCGCCGGTCACCGCCGTCCAGCGGAAGGCGACGGAATAGGTCATCGCGGCGAGCGCGAGCGTCAGCAGCGAGAAGTAGACGCCGCGGCGGCGCAGGATCAACGCGCCGAAGGCAAACGCGATCAGTCCAACGAAGGCGACGCCGAGCAGGATCGGCAGAGCGAACTGGCCGGGCATCAGGTTGCGCTGCAGCAGGCCGGCCGCATAGGCGGCGAGCCCGAACCAGGCGCCGTGGCCGAAGGAGACCAGACCCGTTGTGCCGACGAGGATGTTCAGCGCCATGCAAGCGATGGCAAAGACGACGACCTCGGTGGCGGAGGTCGTGCCGAGCCCGATCCCGTGCATCAGGAAGGGCAGGGCGACGAGCCCGGCGGCGGCGATGAGGAGAGGCGCGAGGTCGCGTTGGCTTTGCGTCATCGCGGCCTCACTCGAAGCGCTGGATGCGTTCGCCGAACAGGCCGCGCGGCCGGAACAGCAGGACGAGGAGCATCATCAGGTAGATCACCGCGGTCGACCATTGCGTGTAGCCGAGCCCGATGGTGATGCCCTTGACCAGGCCGACCATCAGGGCGGCCACGACGACGCCCCAGAAGGAGCCGAGCCCGCCGATGACCACGACCACGAAGGCCGGCGTGATGATCTCCTGCCCCATGGCCGGATGGATCGAATAGATCGGCGCGAGCAGCACGCCTGCTAGCCCGGCAAGCCCGATGCCGATGCCGGCGACCGCGACCATGTAGGGCTGCAGCGAGATGCCGAGCGCACCGACCATGTCGGGGTTCTGCACGCCGGCGCGCACGACGCGGCCGAAGGCTGTGCGTTGCAGCAGGAACCAGAGCCCGAGCACGCAGGCCGCCGCGATCAGCAGCAGCATCGTCCGGTAGCGCGAATAGATGAAGTCGCCGATGAAGATCTGGCCGCGCAGGCTCGGCGGGATCGAGAAGGAGAGCGGCGGCGCGCCGAAGATCATGCGCAGGCTCTGTTCGGCGACCATGGCGAGGCCGAAGGTCAGGAGCAGCGAAAGTATCGGGTCGGATCGATAGAAGCGCTGGAACAACCCGCGCTCGACGACGATGCCGATCAGCGCGACCAGTACGGGCGAGGCGACCATCGCGCCGCCGAAGCCGATATGGGGGCTAAGCACGATCGTGAGATAGGCGCCGATCGCATAGAAGGCGCCATGCGCCAGGTTGACGATGCCGCCCAGCGAGAAGATCAGCGACAGGCCGAGCGCGATCAGGAGGTAATAGACCCCGTCGAGCAGCCCGTTCAGCACCTGCTGGATGAAGAGGGTGAGCAAGGATTGGCCTTTGTCCGGGTTGCTTTCAGCTGCCTTTAGGGCGCGGGGAACCCTTCTCCCGTGTGGGAGAAGGGCAGGGATGAGGGCCTGCCCTCACCGAAAAGGTCGCTGCGGCACGGTTGCATCTTCGATTGCAGCGGCAGTCCCTCACCCCTGCCCCTCTCCCATCCGGGAGAGGGGTCCTTGCGGTGCCCGTTCCGGATTAGCTCAGCTCATCTTGCAGACGGCTTCGTCGCCGCTGGTCGCGATGACCTCGAGACTTTCCTCCGGGCCCGGCACTGGGGCCGAGGAGGTGAAGAGGTCCCACTGGTTCTTCACCTGCGCCGGCGGCAGGGCGGTGACGGTGTACATCTCGTGCATGAGCTGGTGGTCGGAGGCGCGGAAATAGCCGGGGCGTGTCTTCAACAGGTCGAACTTCGCGCCTTTTTCCCAATGCTCCATGATCCTGGCGGTGTCGCTGCTCTTCAGCTCGTTCATCGACTGCGCCATGATCTTGACCGCCATGTAGTCGCCCCAGGCCTGATTTTCCGGCGGCTTTCCGTATTTCTTGGTGAAGGCGGCGACGAAGGCCTTGCTGGCGGGCGTGTCGATCAGATGGTGCCAGACCACCGGCCAGACCCCGCCGAAATTGTCCTTGCCGGCGGCCCAGGCCAGAGCCGTGTCGAAGCCGAAGCCGGCGACCGGGAAGGTCAGGCCGAATTCCGAATACTGCTTGAGGAAATTGGTGATCTGATTGCCGGCGAGGTTCGAGATCACGAGGTCCGGCTTGGCGGCGCGGATTTCCAGCAGCAGCGCCGAGAAATCCGTGGCGTCGGTGGGCACGAGCTTGTCGGCGGCGAACTGGCCGCCATTGGCCTCCATGAAGCGCTTGGCGACTTTTAGCAGGTCATGGCCGAAGGCGTAGTCGGCGGTCAGCGAGAACCACTTCTTGCCCTTGACCAGCCCCTGCGCCAGCAGCGAGCGGCCGCAGGTCTTTACATACATCGAGTTCTGGCTCTCGACATGGAACATGTAGCGGTTGCAGCTCTCGCCCCGCAGCGCATCCGAATTGCCGCCGGTGTTGACGAAGAGGGTCTTGGTGCGCGCGGCGACCTGCGCGATCGTCAGCGCCGAGGCCGACGAGATCTCGCCGATGATGCAGGCCACCTTGTCGCGCTCGATCATGCGCTCGGCCTTGGTCGAGGCGGTCTGCGGATTGACCGAATCTTCCTTCAGAGCTTCGAGCTTGCGCCCGTTGACGCCGCCCGCCGCATTGATCTCCTCGACGGCGAGATCGACCGCCATCACGCCATATTCGCCGAGCGGGCCGAGAAAGCCCGTGCGCGGGGTCAGATGGCCGAAGCGGATCGCGTCCGGCGTCTGCGCCAGGATCAGCGACGGGCTCGCTATCAGCCCGGTCGCCGCGCCGGCCCCGAGCCCGGCCAGCGCCTGCCGGCGCGAGAGTCGGGACGTCTTCAACAGGTCTGACATTGGCGTTCCTCCCAGAACGAGTGCCGCGCCTTTTCGGCGTCGGCTGATTTTGGCGAGCGGTCTGATGCCGCTTGTCGTGATCTGTGATCACAGTTAGGTTGGCAGACATGATCGTCCCTGTCCAGCCCCTGTCCATGCCCACCGAGACGCTGTCGGACCATGACGGTTCGGCGCTCGACGAGATCGGTGCTCTGCAGCGCGAAACCTTGGGCGAGCGCGTGACCGGCGAGTTGCGGGCCCTGCTGGTCGCAGGGAGGCTTGCACCCGGCGAGAAGCTGTCGCTGCGCCGCGTGGCCGAAGCGCTGGGCGTCTCGATGATGCCGGTGCGGGAAGCGGTCAGCCGGCTGGCTGCCGACCGTGCGCTCGAGGTGTTGCCGGGCAGGGCAGTGCGCGTTCCCGTGCTCTCGCTGGCGCAGTTCCGCGAACTGACGCGTCTGCGCCTCGTGGTCGAGGGCTTTGCCGCCGAGGAGGCGGCGCGCAAGGCGACGGCGGAGGATATCGTGCGGATCGCCAGATATGACGCCGCCTTCCGCAAGGCCGCAAGCGCCGATCCGCCGGACAGCGCCGGCGCCGTCGCCGCCAATCGCGACCTGCATTTTGCGCTTTACGAGGCCGCTGGCATGCCCGGCCTGATCGAGATGATCGAGCGGCTCTGGCTCAAGGCGGGGCCGATCCTCAACATCGACATGCGCGACGAGCCGCGCCGCCTCAAGGGTGGCAGCGCCATGCAGGCGCATGGCCGGTTGCTGGAAGCCTTGCGGCGGCAGGATGCCGCCGCCGCGCGCGCCGCACTCGAGGACGACATATCGGCCGCCGCCGCGCATATCGAGGATACGGGCCAGCTCAGCGCCTGAGATCAAACTGGACGGGAGACGCAACGATGGATTTGCAGATCAAGGGCTTGCGCGTGCTGGTGACGGCTGGCGCCAATGGCATCGGCCGCGCCACGGCCCGCGCCTTCGCCGCGGAGGGGGCGAAGGTCCATATCTGCGACGTCGATCGCGCCGCCCTGGCGGACATGGCGCAGAGCGACCCCGGCATGACGCAGTCGGTCTGCGACGTCTCGGACCGCGCCGCGGTAGCGCGACTGTTCGAGGAGACGATCGCCGCTCTGGGCGGCCTCGATTGCTTGGTCAACAATGCCGGCATCGCCGGCCCGACCGGCCGCGTGGACGAGATCGATCCCGCGGACTGGGACTCCTGCGTCGCCATCGACCTGACCGGACAGTTCAACTGCACCAGGCTCGCCGTCCAGCATCTCAAACAGTCGAGGAACGCTTCGATCGTCAATCTCTCCAGCCAGGCCGGCAAGCATGGCTTTCCGCTGCGTTCGCCCTATGCCGCCGCGAAATGGGGCGTGATCGGCTTCACCAAGGCGCTTTCGGCAGAGCTTGGCGAGTTCGGCATCCGCGCGAACGCGATCTGCCCTGGGCTGGTCGAAGGGCCGCGCATCCAGAGCGTCATCGCCAACAAGGCGCGCAGCTTCAACGTCTCGCATGAGGAGATGACGCAGCGGCTCTTCGCAGGTGTCTCGATCAAGCAGTTCGTCGATCCCGCCGATATCGCCAGGCAGATCGTCTTCCTCGCCTCGCCCTTCGCCAAGACGATCTCGGGTCAGGAGATTTCGGTCTGCGGCGACACGCGCATGCTGGCGTGAGGAGACCGAGTCCGATCGCTGCCGAACGTCCTCGAAACCACGCCGTCATCCCGGATGGAGCGAAGCGGAACTCCGGGATCCATCGTAGAGCTCTGGAGCCCTCCGATGGATCCCGGAGCTGTGCCGCTGCGCGGCTTGTCCGGGATGACGTCGTGTTTCCGAGCCGAACCCTTGGTGGCCGGCTCAGCGACTCTCTCAGCGTTCCGCGCCAAGCGACTCTTGAAGAAGGGCGTCCGGAACCCGTCAGGCAATGATGCTGTCAGCCAGGACAGCCTCTCTTCGCGCGATCGGTGGGCCATCGACCCGCGGCACGGCCGAGAGCAGCTTGATCGTATAGGGATGGGCGGGCGCCTGCATGATCCGGTCCGCCGGGCCGATCTCGACCATCTTGCCGTGGTGCATCACCGCGACCCGGTCGGCGAGATGGGCGACGACCGAGATGTCGTGCGAAATGAACAGATAGGCGACGCCGAGCCGGTCGCGCAGATCGGCCAGCAGATTGACGATCGCCGCCTGCACGGAGACGTCGAGCGCCGAGACGGGCTCGTCGCAGACGATGAATTTCGGCTGCGTCGCCAGCGCCCGCGCGATGCCGACGCGCTGCTTTTCCCCGCCGCTCATCTGGTGGGAGTAGCGATCGGCGTAATGTGCCGGCAGGCGGACAAGGTCGAGCAGTTCATCGACGCGCTTTGGGATGTCCGCCTTGGGCGCCAGGCCGAAGCGTGCGATCGGCCGTCCGAGCAATTCGCGGATGGTCTTGCGCGGGTTGAGGGAGGAATCCGGGTTCTGGAAGACGATCTGCGCGGTCCGCCGCATCGTCTCTAGCGCGCGCTGCGGCTTGTCCGAGACGGTCTCGCCACCGATCCGGATCAGGCCCGAGTCCGCCTCGACGAGGCGCAGGATGGTGCGGCCGAGCGTCGTCTTGCCCGAGCCGGATTCGCCGACGAGCCCGACGACCTCGCCCGGCGCGATCGTCAGCGAGATGTCGTCCACAGGCTTGATGTTGATGGCGTCGCGCACGGGCCGCCAGCCCTCCCAGCGCAGCGGGCCTCGGCCGAGGACGAAGCTCTTCGACAGCTTCTCGACGGCGACGACGGGCTCCGGTGAGCCAGAGACCGCCGGGGCGAAGGCGGAGGCAATTTCCTGTTGCGCCGGCCATGGTGTGTCGCGCAGCACCCCGGCCGAGGCGCAGCGCACCTTGCGTTCGCCCATGACAAGCAGGCTTTGCGGCTTGTCGCTGTCATCAGTCGCGAAGGGGCAGCGCGATGCGAAGCGGCAGCCGCTCGGCGGATTGCGCAGATCGGGCAGGCGGCCCGGAATGGCGGCGAGCCGGCCGGTCTTCTGGCCGATGCGCGGGATCGCGGCGAGCAGACCTTTCGTATAGGGATGCACCGGACGCTGCAGCACGTCCTCGGTCGCGCCCTGCTCGACGATCTGTCCGGCATAGAGCACCGCGACCTCGTCGGCGATGCGCCTGACCACGCCGAGATTGTGGCTGATGAACACCATCGTCAGGCCGCGCCTGACCCGCAGGTCCTCGAGCAGATCGAGAATCTGCGCCTCGATCGTGACGTCGAGCGCCGTCGTCGGCTCGTCGAGGATCAGGAGTTCCGGCTCGGAGGCGAGCGCGCCCGCGATCAGAGCGCGCTGGCGCATGCCGCCCGAGAGCTCATGCGGATAGGCCTTGGCGACAGCCTCCGGCTTGACGATGCCGACCTCGTCCAGCAGCTCGATCGCACGGGCGAAGGCGGCTTCCGGCGTGTAGCCGCGATGATGGACGAGGCCTTCGCCGACCTGGTCGCCGATCCGCAAGCTGGGGTTCAGCACCGAGAACGGGTCCTGGAAGACGAGGCCGATGCGCGAGCCGCGCAATTGGCGTCGCGCCTGCGCATCCATGGTGAAGATATCGGCGCCGTAGAACAGGATACGGCCGGACGGGATCTTGGCCTCGGCCGGTAGCAGGCCCATCGCGGCGAGCGCGATCGTGCTCTTGCCGGAGCCGGATTCGCCGACGAGCGCCAGCGTCGTGCCCTTGCGGGCCTGCAGCGTCACCGAGGAGAGGGCCTCGATCTCGCCGCCGGCGGTTCGGTAGCGGACGGTCAGGTCTTGGATGTCGAGCATGGCTCAGGCCTTTCCCAGCCGCGCCTTGAGGCGCGGGTCGAGCCGCTCGCGGGCACCGTCGCCCAGGAGGTTGATGCCGATCACCAGCAGGCACATGGCAAGGCCGGGCGCGAGCGCGATCCAGGGCGCCCGGTCGAGGAAGGAGCGCGCCTCGGAGATCATCAGCCCCCAGTCGGAGCTCGGCGGCTGGGCGCCGAGCCCGAGGAAGGAGAGGGCCGAGCCGAGCAGGATGGCGTAGGTCACGCGCAGGCTCGCCTCCACGATCAGCGGCGGCCAGGCATTGGGCAGGATCTCCCGGAAGAGGATGTAGGAGGTGCTCTCGGCGCGCGCCTTCGCCGCCTGGATGAACTCCTCATTGGCCAGCGTCAGCGTGACGCTGCGCGCCAGCCGCGCGATCGGCGGGATATAGACGAAGCCGACCGCGACGGCGGTCTTCCAGAGCGCGGGTGGCGTCACCGCCAGCACCAGCAGGCCGAGCATGATCGGCGGGATCGCCATCAGCACGTCGGCCGTGCGCATCAGCGCCTCGTCGATCCAGCCGCGGAAATAGCCGGCAGCCAGCCCCATCGGCACGCCGATGGCGAGGCTGACCAGCGTGGCCGCGACGCCCATGCCGATCGAGAGCCGCGCGCCCATCAGCAGGCGGCTCAGCACGTCGCGGCCATATTCGTCGGTGCCGAACCAATAGGTCGCGTTCGGGGCCAGGAAGCGCGTGCGCATCGAGATCGTGTCCCAGGGATGCGGCGCGATCCAGGGCGCGAGCAGGCCGAGGAGCAGGATCGAGCCCGTGATCGCGAGCCCCAGCTTGAGTTGGAGCGGCATCGGCTTGCGCGGCGGCTTCGCCGGGGCGGAGACGGTTGCGGTGGCGGGCTCAGGCGACATTGCGGCCGAACCTGATCTTGGGGTTGAGACGGGCATAGAGAAGGTCCGCGAAGAGGTTCGCGAGCGCATAGATCGCGGCGACGACGAGGATGGCCGCCTGCAGCGTCGGCAGATCGCGGTTCTGGATCGAGAAGACGACGAGCCGCCCGAGGCCCGGATAGGCGAAGACCGTCTCGACCACGACGATGCCGCCCATCAGCCGGCCGAAATCGAGCGCCAGGACAGTGATCGTCGGCAGCAGAGCATTGCGCAGCGCGTGGTGCAGGACGATGACGCGCTCGGGCAGGCCCTTGGCGCGGGCGGCGGTGATGTAGGGGCTCTGCATCACCTCGATCATGCTGGAGCGCGTCAGCCGCGAGACATGGGCGAGATGGCCGAAGACCAGCGTGATCGTTGGCGCGATCAGGTGCTTGGCCCATTCCCAGAAACCGGCCGAGAGCGGCTCGTAGCCGGAGGCCGGGAGCCAGCCGAGCCAGGCGGCGAAGACGATGATGACGACGATCGCCCAGAAGAACTCGGGCACGGCGATGCCGAGATAGGTCGCGACCGAGACGCCATGGTCCAGCGGGCGGCCATGGCGCAGCGCCGCCACGATGCCCAGGCCCACGCCGATGATCGCGATCAGCACGAAGGACAGGCCGGTCAGCATCAGAGAGCGCTGGATCGCCTCCAACAGCATCGGCCCGACCGGCCGGTTCATCAGCGTGGATTCGCCGAGATTGCCGGTCAGGAAACCGCCCGCCCAGCGCAGATATTGCTGCCAGACCGGGTCGGTCAGGCCGAGCTTGAGTTCGAGCGCGCGCACCTGCTCCGGCGTCGCGAAGGCGCCGAGGATCAGATAGGCGACATTGGCGGGCAGGAGCGTGGTGACGCCGAAGACGAGCATCGACACCGCCACGAGGACGAGCACCACGAAGACGAGGCGCCGGGTGATGTAGGCGGCCATCGGTCACCTTTCGAATGATGCGCTGGAACCATCGCGTCATCCCGGGCTTGCCCCCGGGATCCATCGAAGGGCGACGCGCCCTACGATGGGTCCCGGAGCTGCGCGGCTTTGCCGCTTGTCCGGATGACGAGGTCTGTCCGGAGACGATCAGGGTTTGATCGAGACGTTCTTCAACTCGAGCCACTGCATCGGGGTCGACTTGAAGCCCTCGACCTTCTTGCTCACGCCGTTCACATGCGCGGCCGAGTAGGCGATGATGCCGGGCACGGTCTCCTCGGCGATCTCCTGGAACTTCTCGAAGATCTTCTTGCGTGCGGCCTCGTCATTGGTCTTGCGGGCATCGTCGAGAAGCTGGTCGACGCGGGCGTCCTTGTAGATCCAGAGCTGCTTGTTCCAGCTTCCGGACGAATGATAGAAGGGATAGATCGCCGTATCGATCGTCGGCCGGGCAAAATAGCCGTCGACATACATCTGCGCCTTGCCCGCGACATTCGCCGAATAGGAAGCGAAGGGCACGCGCTCGACATTGATGCGGATGCCGGCGGCCTTGGCCATGTCGCGCACCGCGACCCCGACGCGCACGCGCTGCTCGCGCTCCTGCGGAACCTGCATCGGAACATCGAAGCCGTTCGGGAAGCCGGCTTCCGCGAGAAGCTTCTTGGCCTGGGCGATGTCGGGGGCGCCGGCCTTCAGGGCCTTGTTGAAATAGGGGTGGCTGGGTGGGATCGGGCTGAAGGTCGGGTCGCCCTGGCCGAATAGCGCGAGCTCGACGATGGCCGATTTGTCGATGGTGAGCGCCAGCGCCTTGCGCACACGCACATCGTTGAAGGGCGGGCGGTCATTGTTCAGGATGACGCCGTCCCAGGTCGGGGTCGAGACGCTGTCGGCGCGTGCCGTCGCGCTGGTCTTGAGCTTGTCGACCGCCTCATAGGGCATGCTCCAGACGATATCGATCGCGCCCGATTCCAGCGCCGCCATGCGCGCCGCCGATTCCGGCACGATGCGCAGCGTCACGCCGTCGAGCTTGGGCAGGCCCTTCTCGAAATAGTCGGGGTTCTTGCTGAGTTCGAGCCGGTCGCCGGGCGACCAGGACTTGAAAACGAAGGGGCCGGTGCCGATCGGCTGCGTCGAGAGCTCCGTCAGCTTGTCCTTGGGAACGATACGGAGCTGGCGGTCGGCGAAAATGTCGGCGAATCCGGCATAGGGGATGCTGAGCTTGAACTCGACCGTCATCGGACCGGTCGCCGAGACACCCTCGACCATCGAGAGGCTGGTGCGCGCGCGCGACCCCGTCGCCGGATCGAGGATGCGCTTCATGGTGGCGACGACGTCCTCGGCGTCCATCACGCGGCCATGGTGGAACTTGACACCCTCGCGCAGCTTGAAGGTCCAGGTCTTGAGGTCTTCCGAGGCCGCCCAGCTCTCGGCGAGGTCGGGTTTCACGGTCATGTCCGGGTCGATGCGCGACAGCCCGTTGAACAGCAAATGGACGTAGACGTATTCGTCGCCGATCGTCGTCTTGGCCGGATCGAGTTGGCTCAGCGTGGTGCCGAGCGCGACGCGAACGGTCCCCTGCGCCGCCGCGGGCAGGGCGGTGAGCGCGGTGGAGAGGCCGATGGTGACGGCCAGTGTCGATAGAAGTCGTCGCATGGATTTATCCCCTCGTTTTTGGTTGATCAGCTTTGTTTCGGCCGGTTCGCGATGGCCGTGTCCGGGTCTACCGCCCGTGTGACATAGAGGTCGGCCACCGGCTCGTATTCGCGCCAGAGGCGGTCGAGCGTGGCGATCGGGTCGGGATCGCCGTCGACGCGCAGGTCGACATAGGGAAAGGCGTGCTCGTGAGCGACGACGAGCGCCGTCGAGACCAGCGGCTTGAACTCGCCGCCGGCATCGTCGCCGGCCTTCAGCGCCGCGATCAGGCGCGCGGCGAGCGGGGCTGCCGGATCGGCCTCGAAGGCCCGCACCATCTCTGCCGGAACCTCCTTGCAGCGCACGATGTTGCCGAGCGCCACGCAGTCGCGTCCATGCGCCTCCGCCCGTTCGGGCTGCACGTTGGCGCCGCTGAAGCTCGCGGTGCGTCCGGCCTTGTCGATCACGGCGAGCTGGCGCCAGTCCTCGCGCGGCGTCGCTCCGGCCGCGGCTTCGATCGCCTGCTGCGCCGAGTAGCCACGCTTGAGCAGGTCGAGCATCAATGGGCCGAGCCGCGGATCGGTCATGTGCTGTGTCAGCGCGGCGCCGACGCCGGCGGCCGCATGCTGGCAGCGCGAGCCGACCGCGATGGAGGAGGTCGTCACGACCGCGCCCAGCATCCCGGTGCGGGCGCAGCGTCCGGCGAGCGAGAACGTCATCGGTTGCCCTTTTGGATCGCGACGATGTCAACTTCCATCAGTAGCTCGGGGCTGGCGAGGCCCTTCACAATGACGCTTGTGTAGGCGCAGGCGTTGTCGCCGAGGCGCTCCCTGACGACGGCGTTGACTTCGCTGAGAAAGGCGCGGTCGGTGACGTAGACCGTCGCCTTAACGACGTCGGCCAGCGTCGCTCCGGCTTCCGACAGGAGGGTCGCCACGTTCTCCATCGCCTTCTCGGCTTGCGCTTTGGCGTCGCCGGCGCCGTAGAGCACCTCGTCGAGGCCCATGCCGGTCTGGCCGCGCAGCGTGACCCGGTCACCCGAGACCACGATCATGCTGAACTCGCAGTCGAGCGGCTGCTGTTCCGTGCCGTAGCGGGCGGCGTTGGAGTGATAGGTGCGCAGGCGCTGATGCGACTTGCCATCCTGCTTGCGCACGACCGTCACATCGATCTCGAACAGGATGTCGGGACGCGCGAAGCCGGTGGTGACGATGCCGGTCGAGACCGGGCGGACCCCGGCGAGATGCTTGCCGATCATCGGATAGACTGCCGGGCGATAGGCGCGGTCGCAGATGTAGACCGTGATCTTGCAGATATCCTCGACTGAGGCGCCGGCTTCCTCGAGCAATGTCTTCAGATTGGCCATGCCGAGATCGGCTTGCGCCGCAGCGTCCGCCACCCCGCGCCCCTTGGCCTTGATGCCGCTATGGTCGAGCCCCGCGCCGGTCTGCCCGCGCAGGAAGAACTCGTCGTCGGTGGCGAGCACCATGGCGCCCTGCCAGGGAAAGCCTTGCCCATGCCAGCTTTCGAAGGTGTAGGGGCGGGTATGGCGGGGTGGGCTTCCGGGGATCGCGGCCTCGGCATCGATCTGGACGATCAGTTCAGGCAGAGCGAGCCCCGCCACGACGAGCCCGGTGCTGACGGCGCGAACCTCTGGCAGCCGCTGCGCGATGACCGCATAGACCTCGGCGCGATAGCCGCGGTCGACGATGCAGGTGGTCAGCTTGGTCAGGCTGGCGAGCGAACCGCCGGCGGCCTTCAGCGCGGCTTCGAGCTGGTCGAGCGCGGCATGGGTCTGGGCGGCGGCGTCGCCGATCCCGGCGATGCTGCCATCGGATTTCAACGCGCTCGCGCCGCTGAGGAAGACGCGCTCTCCGGCGCGCACGGCGCCCGCGATCGGCTTGTCGGCGATGCCTGGGAGGGCGGAAGAGGCGATGGCAAGGCGTTTCATTGGGTCTCCGCAGGTCGCGCCTCGGACGTCGGGCGAGGAGGCGCTTCAGGCCGTATCCGCGATGCAAGAACGGCACCTGTCGCGACCGCAAAGGCCGGGCGCGATCAGGGGCATCGACGACACGATCGAAAGGCTAGGCCAGAAACCGGCCGGTGATCGAATTAAAATCCGGCCGCCATTATTCAGTCGACTTATAGGCCTGCGAGCCGCTGTCTCGCGATGAAAGGCATGTCGGCCGAATTCAGCCGGCTAGAGCCTCGCGGCCGGCGTTTTCCGCGACCCAAAGTGCCAACACGGTCGCCGAATCCATGAAGTCGTCGATCTCCATCGCCTCCTTCGGGTTGTGGCTGCCATGTTCGTTGCGCACGAAGATCATCGCGACGGGCACGCCCGCCGCCGCGAAGGCGGCTGAATCATGCGAGGCCGGGCTGCCGAGCGGCATCGAGGCAATCCCAAGGCTCTCGGCTCCTTTGGTCAGCGAGCTGCGGATTCCGGTATCGACCGGACCGACCGCCGCCGAGGCGCGCTGACCGAGCTCGAAAGTCACCCGTCGCTCCGCCTCGATCCGGCGGATCGCCTCGTGCATCTGCGCTTCGATCCCGGCCAGCACCGCTTCGTCATAGGCGCGCACGTCGAGGCTGAAATGGAAATCGCCCGGCACGGTGGTCATGCCGTGCATCTCGGCATTGGTGTGGAAGCGGCCGAAGGTCACGGCGATCTGCGTCCCTTCGGCCTCGTGCGCGGCCCAGATCTCGTCGAGCGCATGGGCGAGTTCCATGCCCGCCATCGCGGCGTCGCGGCGGAAGCGGCGCGGCGTGCCGACGTGATCGTGCCGCCCGATGATGCGGGCGTTCGGATAGCGGAAATTGCCGGGAATGCCGGTGCAGATCGCGATCGGGTAGCCGGCCTCGAACAGGCTCGGCGCCTGCTCGATATGAACCTCCAGGAAGGCCCTGATCTGTTTGGGATCGAGCGAGCGCTCGCCCCGGCGGATCGCGTCGGGGGCGCCGCCGCAATCGCGCATGTGGTCGGCGAGGCTGCGCCCGGTATCGATGCGCTTCGCCTCCAGCGCGCCCTCGGGGAGCGTACCGAGCGCGGAGCGGCTGCCGATATAGGAGACCTGGAACCAGACGCTCTCCTCGGCCCGTACGCCCATGACCGTGACGTCCCGTTCCGGCCGCAGGCCGAGTTCGCGCAGGGCCGCGATCGTCGCGAGCCCTGCGATGACGCCGGCCGCCCCGTCGAAATTGCCGCCATGGGGCACGCTGTCGAGATGCGAGCCCATCAGGATCGCGGGTGCCTTCGCGTCCCTGCCGCGCCAGGTCGCATAGGTGTTGGCGGCGGCGTCCGTGCTGACGGAGAGCCCCGCGGCTTTGGCCTCCCGAACCATCACCTCATGGCCGAAATTTTCGCCCGCGCCATAAGTGTCGCGCATGATGCCGGGATGGCCCTGGCTGCCGGCGGCGAGCGTCGCGAAGAGCCGTTCGACCATGCCGCGCTGGGCTGCGACGGCGGCACGGATCGCTTCCGGAGTGATCGGGCCGGCGTCCCGTGCCTGAAGGGCGGGCGCGCTCATGACGCGCGCCTGTCGAAATAGCCGGCCCGCACTGCGGCGCCGATCATGTTGACGATGAAGCGTCCGGCTGTGATGCAGGTGATCTGGTTGACGTCGCTGCGCGGCGTGATCTCGACCACGTCCATGCCGACGACGCGGCCCTTGCCGACGAGCCCGTGGATCAGCGTGCGGACCTGCGGGAAGGTCAGGCCGCCGGGGCAGGGGCCGGCGACGCCGGGCGCGATCGCGGGATCGATGCCGTCGAGATCGATCGTCAGATAGTAGCGCCCGCCGTTCGGGATGCGATCGAGCACCGCCTGCATGCCGCGCTCATGCACCTCGTAGGACGGCACCAGATGCGCGCCATAGGCCAGCGCCGCCTCCACCTCCTCGGTCCGGGCGCTGCCGGTCGCATGCAGCCCGATCTGGAAGATCTCCCCGATATGGGCCATCTCGGAAGCACGGCGGATCGGGCTCGAATAGCCGGTCGTCACGCCGTTCACATCCTGGCGCCAGTCGAGATGCTGGTCGACCTGGATCAGCGTGATCGGCCCGTCGCCATCGAGCGCACGCAGCACGGGGATCGGCACCCCATGGTCGCCGCCGAGCACGATCGGCATCGCGCCGGCCGCCTTGATCTTGCGGATCGCGGCTTCCGCCTTGACGTAGTGGCCCGATAGATCGCGGAAATCACCGATGATGTCGCCGCAATCCACCGTCCGGATCGGCCGGTTGTCGTAGAGCGGCCCGCCGAGGTCGAAATCATAGCGCTCGATCGAGCGCACGATCCGGTCCGTGGCGCGGCGCATCGCTGCCGGCATGTTGGTCTGGTCGTTGACGATCTCGGTGAAGCTGTAGGCATCGCCATAGGGAATGCCGAGAAAGGCGATGTCGGCCTGCAAAGTGTCGAGATCGGTCGCAAGTTCCGAATAGAGGAAGGTTGCGTGGCCGGTCTTCGGAGCGGTCGTCAGCATCATGAGGAGCGTTCCTCGCTATTCTCTTGTTGTCGTTTGCGCTGGTGCGGCTTCAGCCGCGCTTCAGGTTCCAGAACACGGGCGTGCCGCTCATCATGCCCGAGAGGTCGCTGCGGAACAGCGTCGGCTGCTTGTACTGGCCGATCGGGTAGTAGGGCACCTCCTCGAAGGCGGTCGCCTGGATTTCGGCGCATATGCGCTGCTGGGCGGCGAGGTCGCCTGTCGCCAGCCATTGCGTCCGCAGCGCCTCGATCTTCGGGCTCTGCACCCAGCCGGGGAAAGCGCCGTCCCCGCGCAGCGTCGAATGCACCAGCGGGTTGAGCCAGTCGATGCCCTGCCAGTTGCCGACGAAGGCGTTCCAGCCGCCCTGGTCGGCCGTGCCCCTGTTGGTCCGGCGCTTCAGCACGGAGCCGAAATCCAGCGCGGTGTATTCGACGTTCATGCCGGCCTGCTTCATCACATCGGCTGCGATGTCGCCGAGCGGCTTCTGAGCGAGCGAATCCGCCGGCACGAGCAGGACGACCTTCTCGCCGGCATAGCCCGCGGCCTTCAGCTCGCGCTTGACTTTGTCGTAGTCGCGCGGGCCGCGGAAGACATCGAGGCCGACCTCGCTGCCCATCGGGGTGCCGGGCGTGAAATAGCCGAGCGGGCTGTGGCGATAGGCCGGATCGTCGCCGGCCACCGCGATCATGAAGGCTTCCTGGTCGATCGCGCCGAGCATGGCGCGGCGGATCGCCGGATTGTTGAAGGGCGGCAGCAGGTGGTTCACGCGCATCTGGCAAGTGAAGCCGAGCGGATCGAGCACCGCCGTCTTGACCGACTTGTTGCGGGCGACGAGCGGCAGCAGGTCGTGCGGCATCGCCTCCTGCCAGTCCTGCTCGCCCGCCTGCACGGCCGAGGTGCCGGTCGCGGCGTCGGGCATCGTCGTCCATTCGACGCGGTCGAAATTCACGACCTTGGGGCCGGAGGTCCAGTCGGTGACGCCGCTCTCACGCGGCTTGTAGCGGTCGAAGCGCTCATAGACGTTGCGGGCGCCCGGTACGCGCTCATCCGCCTTGAAGCGGAACGGCCCCGAGCCGATCACCTCGGGGATCACCTTGAACGGGTCGGTATTGGCGAGCCGCTCCGGCATCATGAAGCAGACCGGCGCCGAGACCTTGCCGAGCGCATAGGGCAGGTAAGGGAAGGGCGCCTTCAGGCGGAAGCGAATCGTCCTGTCGTCGGGCGCGGAGAGCTCGTCGGTCGCCTGCATCAGAGCGTCGCCGGCGGCATCGCGCTTGGCCCAGCGCCGGATGCTGGCGACGCAGTCGCGTGCCGTGACCTTCTCACCGTCATGCCAGAGCAGGCCGTTGCGCAGCGTCAGGTTCCAGAGCTTGCCGTCGTTCTCGATCGTATGGCCCTCGACCATCTGCGGCGAGATCTCGAGCTTGGTGTTCATGCCGTAGAGCGTGTCGAACACCATGAAGCCATGGGTGCGCGAGACCTGGGCGGTAGCGTAGATCGGGTCGGGGAAGGCGAGGTCGATCACCGGCACGAACCGCAGCGTCGAAGCTGGAGCGGCGCGCACCAGCGCGGGACGCGACATCAGCGTGGCAGCGGTTCCGGCGAGCAGATGGCGGCGATTCAGCATGGACGGGCCCCGGCGGCGCAAACCGGCCGCGTCGTCAGTTTTCGATGGCCGAGACACTGGTCCGGGCTCGGGGCGCAAGGCAATGGACCCGCTTATGAAGAATTCGGGGGTGGCATTCGCCGCGCGAATACTCGCGCCGTCAGGACAGGCGCGGCACCGTCTCGCCGGCCACCACCCGTACCTCGCGAAGGAAGGCCTCGGCCGCGCGCGAGAGCGGCCGCTTGCGCGAACGCACAACGGATGCCGAGACCGGCGAGGCCGGCTCGAACTGCCTGACTGCGAGATTCTTGCCCGAGAGCGGCGATAGCGGATCGACCACCGCCACCCCGACGCCGGTCTCGGCGAGGATGCAAGCGGTGTTGCAGTAGCGCACCTCCACCGCCGAGCGGAACGGCACGCCGACCTCGGCGAAGGCCTGCCGCACGATCGTGCCCATCTTGGTGCCGCGCTCCAGTGCGATGAAGGAGGCCGATCGCAGATCGTCGGGCGTGATCGTTTCCCTGGCTGCCAGTGGATGATCCGGCCGCATCACGCAGACCATGCGTTCGGAAAAGAAGGATTCGCCCTCCAGCCCTCGATAGTCGTTCAGGCCGAGCACGAAGCCGAGTTCGGCCAAGCCGTTGTCGACGCTTTCGATGACGTTCTCGAAGCGGCGGATATCGAAGGAGACCCGCGTGTTCGGGCGCTTGGCGAGGAAATTCCGCAGCGCGATCGGGATCACGCTGTAGCCGAGCGGCGGTGTCGCGATGATGCGGACATGCCCGGTGCGGTTCTCCTTGAGATCCTGCACTTTCGCCTCGAAGGCGGCGTGCATGTTGAAGATCGGATCGGAGTCGAGGCACAACTCGCGCGCCTCCGCTGTCGGGAACAGCCGGTTGTTGACCCGCTCGAACAGGGGGAAGCCGATCTGGCTCTCCAGATGCTTGATCGCGTTGCTGACGGCGGGCTGCGACAGGCCCAGCTCGTGGGCCGCACGCACCGTCGTCTCGCAGCGGACCACCGCT
Organism: Allobosea sp. GW822-FHT03F07; assembly: GCF_058801345.1. Lineage (NCBI taxonomy): Bacteria > Pseudomonadati > Pseudomonadota > Alphaproteobacteria > Hyphomicrobiales > Alloboseaceae > Allobosea > Allobosea sp. GW822-FHT03F07. The sequence goes on along the minus strand of NZ_JBXAND010000002.1, from coordinate 524,864 downwards.
CTCAGCAGCTCGATCTGGCGCAGGTTCATATTCTTGCTCTGAATAGGGTTGGCTCGACCCTATTTCGCGAGCAAATCATGTGCCAATCGGAGGCGTCCTGCAAGCGCAGTCGCCATGCGCTGCCGCGCTGCGTCGTCGCTCAGGCGTCGAGGAACGGGATCTCGCCCTTTGGCGGCGCGATGTCGGCATTGGCCTCGACCATTCGGCGCCAGACCCGCTCGGTCACTGCCTGCGCCTCGGCGAGCAGTGCCGGCTCGTCGATGGTCAGCACCTTACGGTCGCGCATCACGAATTCGCCGTCGACGATGACGGAATGGACGAGGCCCGGATGGGCGTAGTTTACGATGTTGGAGGTCAGCCGGATGATTGGGCGCATCGCCGGCTGGTTCAGGTCGAGCAGGGTGATGTCGGCCTTCTTGCCGACTTCGATCGAGCCGATCTCACCGAGGGCGCCGAGCGTCCGCGCACCGTTGCGCGTCGCCATGTCGAGCACGGTCTGCGGCTGCGGATCGAGCCCGCCTTCCTGCTCGCGGCCGAAGCCGGCGCGATGCACGATCATGCCGATCTTCATCGCCTGGAACATGTCCTCGGTCATGTTGTCGGTGCCGAGCGCGATGTTGACGCCGGCATCACGGATCGGGCCGATGAGGACGCGATGCGGCCCCTTGCGCGAGGAGGGGGCCGGATTATGCGCCATGTTGACGCCGCGCTCGGCCAGGAGCGCGATGTCGTCGCGCGTGCAGAAGGTCCAGTGTGCGCAGGTGAGGTCCGGCCCAAGGAAACCCTCGCGGTCGAGATAGCCGGCAGGGGTCAGCCCGTGCGCGGCCTTCACCGCGGCGATCTCGCCCGTGCTCTGCGCGAGATGGCAGGTACGGGTCAGATCGTGCTTGCGGGCAAGCTCCATGATCTTGCCCAGCATCGCCGGCGAGCAGTTGTCCGGCGCATGCGCTGCGACCTGGCAGTTGACCCGGCCGTTGCGCGCGCCGTGCCAGGTCTCGATCAGCTCCTGCGTCCGATCGAGGAAGAGGCCGCCGAAAGCTTCGTCGATGCCGTATTCGCCGAAGCGGATCTTGCGCGTGTCGATGTCGGCGCAGCTCTCCGACAGCCAGAGCCGCACGCCGGTATCGGCCATGGCGCCGGCATAGGACGGAACGTGGCGGAAGGGATCGACCAGCGTCGTGGTGCCGCTGCGGATTCCCTCCAGGCAGCCGAGCGCGGCCATCACCGCCCGCTCATGGTCGCTCATCGTGTAAGAGATCGGCGACATGTAGCGATAGATGATCTCGCCGTCCCAGTCCTCGACCGTGCCGCGCAGCGCCGTTAGCACGGTATGGGTATGCGCGTTGATGAAGCCGGGCAGGACTGCGAGTCCGCGCCCGTCGATGCGCTCATGGCCGGGATGATCCCGCTCCAGCGTCGCGGCGTCGCCGATGGCGGCGATCCGGTTGCCGGTGATGGCGATGGCCTCGCCTTCGAGGATGCTGCGCTCGTCATCGCAGGTGACGATGGTGGCGCCGGTGATCAGCAGGTTCATGAGGCGTTCAATCCGTGATGCTCGAGGGTAGCGCGCCGTCTCAGAGACCGGCGGCTTTCTCCTGGGCGACGAAATGCTCGGCGATCTCGCGGCCGGTCGCGATCCAGACATCGCCGAAGCCGCGCGCCCGGGCGAAGAAGTCGCGCATGATGCCGAAGCGCATGGGGCGTCCCGAGACCTGCGGGTGCATCACCATGCTGACCAGCCCGCCCCATTCGCGGGTCTGGTCGAGTTCGCCGTTCCAGATCGAGAGGACATGCTCCTTCGGGAACATCGGGCGTGGGCTGAAGCGTTGCGACAGCCCGTAAAGCCAGTCGTCGAAGGAGGCGTTGACCGGCAGTTCGACCACGCCGGCCGAGCCGTCGCGCTGCCGGTGGCGATAGGGCCGGATGTCGTCGCGGAAGGACGAGGAGTACAGGATGCCGCGCTCGCGCAGATAGGTCAGCAGTTCGTCATAGTTCTCGCCGCCGGCGGCGCGATAGCCCACGGGCACGACGCCGAGCACGCGCTTCAGGGAGTCCATGCCCTTCTCGAACTCCTCCTTGTCGCCGGCGAAGTTCGCAGGCTCGGGACGGTTGTGGAGGTAGCCGTGATGGCCGATCTCGTGGCCGTCGCGGACGATCGCCTCGCACATCTTCGGATGCACGTCGACGATCCAGCCGGGGATGAAAAAGGTTGCCTTGATCTCGACCGACCGCAGATATTCGAGGATCTTCGGCACGCCGACGCGCTCCTCGTAGCCGCCGAAGGAGAGCGTCACCAGCCGGTCGGTATTGGCGGCGTCATGCTGCAGCCAGGCGGTTTCGCCGTCGACGTCGAAGGCGGGGAAGAGCGCGCAGCGCTTGCCGGCCGGCCAGGAATAGTCGGGCGCCGGATCGGCGAGGTTGGCGGTCCGCAGCGGAAAGACAGTCGTCATGGCTTCATCTCGTTTCGGAGCGGAGGAGGCGGCTGCCCGCCCGCGACACGGACGATAGCAAACAAGCGGCCGGCCACGAGGTGGCCGGCCGCTGCCGCGCTATCATTTATTCGGCCGGTCTATTCGCCCCGTTTATAGAGGCTGGCGAGACCGCAGGGCGCTCGCCGTCACGCCTTGATGAAGGCGAGCAGGTCCGGGTTCACGATCTCGGGATGCGTGGTGCAAAGGCCGTGGGGCAGGCCCTCATAGGTCTTCAGCGTGCCGTTCTTCAGAAGCTTGATCGCCAGCAGCGCCGAGTCGGCGATCGGCACGATCTGGTCGTCGGTACCGTGCATCACCAGCACGGGCACGTCGATCGCCTTCAGATCCTCGGTGAAGTCGGTCTCCGAGAAGGCCTTGATGCAATCGTAATGCGCCTTGGCGCCGCCCATCATGCCCTGCCGCCACCAGTTCCAGATCACGCCCTGGTCTGCCTTCGCGCCTTCGCGGTTATAGCCGTAGAAGGGGCCGGCCGGAACATCGACATAGAACTGGGCCCGGTTGTCGAGCAGTGCCTTGCGGAAGCCGTCGAATACCTCGATCGGCAACCCGCCGGGGTTCTTCTCCGACTTGACCATGATCGGCGGCACGGCGCCGATCAGCACGGCCTTGGCGACGCGGCCCTTCTCGGCGCGGGCGACATAGTGCGCGACTTCGCCACCGCCTGTGGAGTGGCCGATATGGATGGCGTTCCTGAGATCGAGCGCGGCGGCCAGCTCGGCGACATCGGCAGCGTAGGTGTCCATCTCGTTGCCGGTCGCGGTCTGGGACGAGCGGCCATGGCCGCGCCGGTCATGCGCGATCACCCGGAAGCCCTTGTCGAGGAAATAGAGCATCTGGTTGTCCCAGTCGTCGGCGCTCAGCGGCCAGCCATGATGGAACACGATCGGCTGCGCGGTCTTGGAACCCCAGTCCTTGTAGAAGATCTCGGTGCCGTCCCTGGTGGTGATCGTGCTCATCGTCGGTTCCCTTCGGCTTCCCGGGCGGCAGGAGTGTCGCCCTTCGATATGGACGTTATAGGCTTGAGGCTGCATGCTGCCGCTTGGCGGAACCGACAATGTGCAGCGGCAAAACTGACAAGATGACGACAAGGTCGAACATCGTCGCCGAGATTGGCATCATCCTGTATCCGGATGTGCAGCTCGCCGCCGTCCATGGCCTGACCGACCTGTTCCGGATCGCCGGCGAGATGAGCGTCGTGCGTGGCGGACCCGCTGCGCCGGTGATCCGGGTCAGCCATTGGCGAGAGGGCAGTGGCGACGACGCGGGCGTCGAATGCTCCTATGACAGCCATCCGGGCCACCCGCACGATCCGAGCCATCTGATCGCACCGCCGAGTCTCGTCATGCCCGGCAAGATGCAGCCGATGGACGGTTTCGCATCCTGGCTGGCAACGCGCCATGCGGCCGGGGCGACGCTCTGCTCGGTCTGCGCCGGGGCCTTCGTGCTCGGCGAGACCGGGCTGCTCGAAGGTCGCCCCGCCACAACGCACTGGGCCTTCGCCGACGCGCTGGCCGCGCGCTTCCCGAACATCCGCGTCGAGACGGACCGCATGGTGATCGACGACGGCGACATCATCACCGCAGGCGGGATCCTCGCTTGGGCGGATCTCGGGTTGACGCTGGTCGAGCGGTTGCTGGGGCCGAGCGTCATGCTGGCGACGGCGCGCTTCCTGCTGGTCGATCCGCCTGGACGTCGGCAGCAGCCCTATAGCAGTTTCGTGCCGCGGCTCGACCATGGCGATGCCGCGATCCTGAAGGTGCAGCACTGGCTCCAGGCGACGGGCGCCAGGGATCATGCCGTGCCGGCGCTGGCGAAGCGGGCCGGGCTGGAGGAACGCACCTTCCTGCGCCGCTTCCGCAAGGCGACGACCTTGCGCCCGACCGAATACGCCCAGCAGATCCGTATCGCGAAGGCGCGCGAGGCGCTCGAACTGAGCAAGCGCCCGGTCGCGCAGATCGCCTGGGAGGTCGGCTATGGCGATGCTGCAGCCTTCCGCAAGCTGTTCCAGCGCATCACCGGGCTGTCGCCGGCGGATTATCGCAGTCGCTTTGGCGTCGCCGCCTGAGCAGAGATGCTCAGGAGTATTCCGGCCGGCTGGGGGTAAAGACGTCGAGATTCATCACCGGCTCGTCGCCGACGACCTCGCCCCAGTGTTCGACATTCGATGGGATCAGGACGAGCCCGCCGGGTCCGATCAGATGCTCCTCGCCGCCGATGAAGAAGCGGATCGTTCCACTCATGATGTAGGCGATCTGTTCATGGGGGTGGCTGTGCGGCCGGGGCTCGTGGCCGGGCATCAGCCGGTGCAGCGCAACCGTCGCTCCATTGCCCGAGAAACCCTTGCGGTCGACACCCGGACGCACCGGCGTCCACGGGATCTGGCTCCAGTCGATCTTGTGAATATCCATGAGGGTCTCCGATTGAGGCGCAGCCGTCCGGCCGCAGTCATTTGGCCGCGCCGAGGATTCCGGACGGCCGGATGAACAGGAACAGCAGCAGCACCGACAGTGCCGCGACGTTCTTCAGCCCCGCCCCGAAGCCGACGATGGCGAGCGCTTGCAGCAGGCCCAGCAACAGGCCGCCGAGAAAGGCGCCGAAGGGCCGGCCGAAGCCGCCGACGATCGCCGCGATAAAGCCGCTGATCGCGAAGGGCACGCCGACATTGAAGGCGGTGTACTGGGTGGGCGTGATCAGGATGCCGGCGATCGCACCCAGCGCCGCACTCAAAGCAAAGGCCAGCGCCAGCATGCGCGAGACCGGGATGCCCTGGAGGGCGGCGGCCTCGCGGTTGATCGAGCAGGCGCGCATCGCCTTGCCGGTCTTGGTCAGGCTGAAGAAGGCGGCCAGCAGCCCGACGATCGCCAGCGAGCCGCCGACGATCCAGATGAGCTGGTAGCCGATCGCGACGGAGCCGATCATCAATGGCGGCCGGTCGGTGAAGACGGGCAGGGTCTTGGGCTGGTCGCCGACGCCGATCAGCGTCAGGCGCTCGATCACGATCTGGGCGGCGAGCGTCGCCAGGATCATGACGAACATCGTCGCCTTGCGGTTCCACAGCGGCCGGACGACGACCCGCTCGATCGCGACGCCGAGGACCGCGACTGCCGCGACGGCGATCAGCGCCGCGACCGGCAGCGGCACGCCGTTACGGGCGAACAGGACATGGGTGATCATGCCGCCGAGCATCACGAACGCGCCCTGGGCGAAGTTCACGATGCCGCTGGCGTTGTAGATCACGCAGAAGCCGATGCCGATCAGCCCGTAGACGCAGCCGATGCCGAGCCCGCTGACCAGGACCTGCGGAATATAGGACCAGTCAGCCATGGGCCGCCTCCTCATTGGCGGGAGCATCTGCCGATGGCTTGCCGGTGCCGAGATAGGCAGCGATCACGGCTGGGTCAGAACGCACCTCGTCCGGCGTGCCCTGCGCGATCTTGCGGCCGAAATCGACCACGACGACGCGGTCGGCCGTGTTCATCACCAGCGTCATGTCGTGCTCGATCAGGAGCACGCTGGTGCCCTCGTCGGCTATGCGGCGGACGATGCGCGCGAGCGCCGCCGACTCCTCGGTGTTGAGACCCGCCGCCGGCTCATCGAGCAGGATGAGCTTGGGCCCGGCCGCGAGCGCGCGGGCGAGTTCCAGCATGCGCTGGCGGCCATAGGGCAGGCCCGAGGCCGGTTCGTCGGCGAAGGCCGCGAGCCCCGCAAAGGCAAGGAGTTCGCGGGCACGGGCATCGACGGCGGCTTCCTCGCGCCGGGCGGAGGCCGGGCGCAGCAACGCCGCGAAAAGCCCGGCCTTGCCCCGCAGGTGGCAGCCGACCTTGACGTTGTCGAGCACGCTCAGATCCTCGAACAGCTTCACGAGTTGGAAAGTCCGGACCAGCCCCGCCGCCGCGATCCTGGCGGGCGGGCGACCGGTGATGTCCTGGCCCTCGAACAGGATCCGCCCTGCGCTCGGCGGCAGGGAGCCCGAGATCAGGTTGAACAGCGTGGTCTTGCCGGCGCCGTTGGGGCCGATGACAGCGGTGACGCCCTCGGCCGGCACCTCGAAGGAGACGTCGTCGACCGCGACCAGCCCGCCGAAGCGGCGCGTCACGCCTTCCAGTTTGAGCCTGGTCATGAGCGGCCTCGCGGCGAGAACAGGCTGGCGAGGCCGCGCGGCGCATAGATCAGCAGCAGGATCAGCGCCGCGCCATAGGCGAGGTCCTGATAGTCCTTGAAGGCGCGGAAGGTCTCCGGCAGCAGGCTGATGATCAGCGCACCGACGACGGGGCCGGCGACCGTGCCGATGCCGCCGACATAGAGCATGGTGAAGGTGACGATGACCATGTGCAGCCCGAAGACCTCCGGGCTGACGAAGCCGACGACATGGACGAAGAGCGAGCCGGCGAGCGCCGCAAATCCGGCCGAGAGCAGGAAGGCCGCGAGCTTGTATCTGGAGACGTCGATGCCGAGCGCGGTCGCAGCCTCCTCACTGCCGGCGACGGCCGAGAGCGCGCGGCCGAAGCGCGAGCGGCGAATGCGGGCGGCGGCAAGCGCGCTGGCCGCGACGACGAGCGAGAGCAGGATGAGTTGCCCCCGGTCCGATGTGATTTCGTAAGGCCCGATGCCGAAGGGCGGGATGCCGGAGATGCCCATATAGCCTTGCGTCACCGACTGCCATTCGACGGTGATCTCATAGGTGATCAGCCCGATCGCAAGCGTGCCCATGGCGAGATAGTGGCCCTTAAGGCGGAGCGCCGGAAAGCCGATGATGGCGGCTGCCAGCACGGCGGCGGCGATGCCGACGACCATGGCGGGCAGGGGGCTCCAGCCATGAGTGGCCGTCAGCACGGCGGACAGATAGCCTCCGATCGCAGCGAAGGCGTTCTGGCCGAAGGAGACCTGCGCGGCGAAGCCCATGAACAGGTTCAGCCCCGTCACGAAGACCGCATAGATCAGCGCGAAGGAGACCACAGTGGCCGCATAGCCGCCGACGACCATGGCGTAGCCGACCACCGCCACGGCGAAGAGCCAGGGCAGCAGGCCGACGAGCCGGAGCGGGCGCCGTTCAGGCGAAGTAATGGCGGGCGAGATCGTCATGGGATGTGATGTCACGCGGATCGAGTTCGGCGACGATGCGCCCGAGTGAAAGCAGGTAGACGCGGTTGGCGAGTTCGAGCGCCAGCGGCGCCTTCTGCTCGACCAGCACGATCGCCAGGCCTTCGCGGTTGAGGAGGCCGAGCGTCTCCAGGATTTCTCCGGTGACGCGCGGCGCGAGGCCGAGCGAGGGCTCGTCCAGCAGGAGCAGCTTCGGTCCCGCCATCAGCGCGCGGCCGATCGCCAGCATCTGCTGCTCGCCGCCGGACATCGAGCCGGCGAGCTGGCCGAGCCGCTCCTTCAGGCGCGGGAAAAGTGTCAGCACACGCTCGCGCCTGCGGTTGAATTCGGCCTTGTCGAGCAGGCGATAGGCGCCGAGTTCGAGATTGTCGGCGACGCTCATCGGCGCGAACAGGCCGCGCCCTTCCGGCACCAGCACGATACCGCGCGAGGCGACGGCGACCGTATCGTGGCGGGGCAGCACCTCGCCCCGGAAACGGACCTCGCCGCTATTCGCCGACAGCCCCATGATAGCGCGTAGCAGGGTCGACTTGCCGGCCCCGTTGGGGCCCAGCACCGCGACGAGTTCGCCCTCGCCGATGCGCAGATCGACCCCATGAAGCGCATGGATGTGGCCGTATTGCGCCGAGAGGCCGGTCGCGGCCAAGATGGGCGGAGCGGAACCCGGCGGCGCGAGGCTCACTTCGGTCTTGGCCGCGACGGCGACGCTCATTGCACCACCTTGACCTTGCCGCCTTCGATGGTCGCAAGCACGAAGGGGTTGCGGGTGATGCCCTGGTGCAGGTCCGGCCGGAAATTGTAGACGCCGGTCGTGCCCTGGAAACCGGTCAGTTCCTCATAGGCGGCGCGAACCTTTTCGCCCTCGAAGGACTTGGCCTTCTCGATCGCCGCAACGGTGAGCATGACGCCGTCCCAGCCGCGCGAGGCCCAGTTCGGATCGCGATCCCTAAACTTCTCGCGCCATGGATCGAGGAACACCTTGATCCCGGTCTTCAGTTCGCCCTCCGGCAGCGCCTCATAGACCTGCGACGGCGAGGCGACGAAGAAGAACTTGTCGCCCAGAACCTCGGCGACCGGGCCGAAGACGGCGAGATCCTCGAGGCTGGTCAGCAGCAGCATGTCGGCGCCGAGCTGCTTGATGTTCTTGGCGGCGGTCAGCGTCGTGCCGCCGAGCCCGATCTTGAGGATCGCGCCGGCGCCGGCCGAGCGCGCCTTGCTGATCTGGACGCTGAGATCGGCATCGTCCTGCTTGTACTGGTCGACCGAGACGACCTCCAGGCCGTATTTCGCGGCGTTGCGCTCGGCCACGCCCTTCTGGAGATTAGCGTAAGGGGTCGGGTCATGCAGAACCGCGATCTTGCGGACCTGCGTCTTTTCCTTGAGGTATTCCAGCCGCTTGTCGACCTCGAATCCGGCGGGCGGCAAAGTGGTGAAGGCCCAGGGCAGATGCTCGGCCTGCTGTGGCAGGATCGAGCACAGCATCATCGGCACCTTGGCGCGCAGCAGCAGGCCCGCCGCGGCGAAATTGCCGGCCGAGACGCAGCCGCTGACGAAGACGTCGACCTTGTCCGAACTTAGCATCTTCCGGTAGACGGTGACCGCTTCCTGCGGCTCCGAGCGGTTGTCCTCGACGATGACCTGGATCTTGCGGCCCATCACGCCGCCCTTGGCATTCACGGCCGCCGCGGCCAGCTCGACGCCGTCACGCCAGGCGCGGTCGACGGTCGCGGCGTAGCCGGTCAGGCCGGCCGAGACGCCGATCTTGTAGGGCTCTTGCGCGCTCAGGGGCGCGGCGCTGGCCAGCGCGACGCTCGCGGCCATCCCGGCCGCAAAAAGGCTCTGCTTCATTCTCCGTCCTCCCGGTTTCCTCTGGTGCGGTCGGTCGCCCCGGTTCGGGGCTCCGCCTTGTTGGTTTTGCGAGAAAGCTTTGGTTTTGCGTCAGGCTGCCGGCTTGCCGTAGCCCCCGCCGCCAGGTGTCTCCAGCAGCACGACGTCTCCGGCCTGCATGGTCAGCTTCTTGGCCTCGCTGACGGACTTGCCGTTGACCAGGAAACGGCCGGGCGCTCCCGACAGGCCGCCATCGATGCCGTCGGGGCCGCGCTCGAGCCGGCTCGGCACGGCGTTGAGAAGCCAGGCATGGTCGGTGCGCATATGGAACTGGATGATCTGGCCGTCGCCGCCCCGCATCCGGCCCTTGCCGCCGGAGCCGGTGCGCAGTTCCTTGCGGTCGAAGACGATCGGCATCGCCGCTTCCAGGATCTCGATCGGCACCGCCGCGACGCCGGTCGGATAGCAGGTCGCGCTCGGGCCGGGCTTGCCGGCGCGTGCGCCCATGCCGCCGGAATAGTTGAACATCGACGAGGTGAAGGCCTCGCCGCTGGGCTTGCGGCCCTGGATCTGGATCGTCCAAACCGCACCCGACCCTTCGGCCAGCACGCGCTCGGGCATGACCTGGTGCAGGGCCTTCAGGATCGGCATCGGCACATACATGCCGACGACATGGCGGGCGTTCACCGGCGCCGGATAGGCGCAGTTGATGATCGAACCCTTCGGCGCGCGCACCTCGATCGGCGCCAGCGAGCCGGTGTTGTTGGGCAGGTCCGGGTTGAGGCAGGAGCGGATCGCGAAGGTGGAATAGGCGTGGGTGTAGTTCAGCACCACGTTGATGCCGGTCGTCGTCTGCGGCGAGGAGCCGTCGAAATCGACGATGATCGAGCCGTTCTCGGCATCGACGGTCACCGCCGTCTTCAGCGTGATGATCTCGCCGCCGGGCACGTCGAAGATGGCCTCGCCGTGATAGGTGCCGGGCTTCAGCTTGCGGATGGCGTTTCGCGTCGCCTCCTCGGAGCGGCCGATGATCTCGTCAGACAGGGTCTCGATATCGTCGATGCCGTAGCGCTCGCACAGCGCGACCAGATGCTCGGCCGCAGCCTCCCCGGATGAAACCTGCGCAGAGAGGTCGCCGAAGACGGCGTCGGGCGTGCGGACATTGTGGCGGATGATGTCGTGCAGCATCTCGCTCGGCGTGCCGCGCTCGTAGAGTTTGAGCGGCGGGATCCAGAGGCCTTCCTCATGCACGTCGCGGGCGCCCGCGCCGATGCCGTAGCCGCCGATATCGGTGTGGTGGATAGTCGAGCCGATATAGGCGATCAGCTTCTCGCCATCGAAGATCGGCGTCAGCACGGTGATGTCGAAGAAGTGCCCGGCCGAGAGCCAGGGATCGTTGGTGATCAGCACGTCGCCCGGTGCGCAGCGGTCCTTGAACATCCGCACCAGATGGCTGCCGGCGATGGCGAGCGAATTGATGTGGCCGGGTGTGCCGGTATTGGCCTGCGCCACCATGCGCCCGCGCTGGTCGAAGAGCGCGCAGGCGAGATCGCCGGCCTCGCGGACGATCGGGCTGAAGGCGATGCGCTGCAGCGCCTTGGCGCGCTCGTTGACGATGCCGATCAGGTTCGACCAGAGGATTTCGAGTTCGACGCCATCCATCGATTGCGGATTTGCCATCGCGAGTGATTTTGCCATGGGGTTTCAGCCTTTCGTGGCGACGATGCAGCCGAGCGCGTCGATCCTCGCGCTCCAGCCGGGGGGCAGCGCGGTCGTGGTCTCGCGCTCCTCGATGATGGCGGGGCCGGAGATGGTCTGGCCGGTGGCGAGCGACGAGCGCTCGTAGACGGGCACTGATTGGCTGTCCTCCCAGGCATGAACCGGGCGGTGGCGCTTCGGTGCGCCGGCTGCGATCTGCTTCCTGGCCTGGCCGTCGAAATGCGGCAGCGGTCCGCGCGCTACGACGCGCCAGGTCACGAGTTCGATCGGCACATGCGAGGGATTGACGCCGTAGAGGGTACGATAGGCCGCCTCGAACTGCGCTGTCAGCACGGCGGCATCGCGGCTCTGGCGCGGGTCGGTCTCGAAGATGATCGTGACCTCGTGCTGCTGGCCGACATAGCGCATGTCGGCGCCGACGAGGATGGTGACGTCGGCGGCCGCACAGCCGGATTCGCCGAGCGCCGTAAGGCCCTCGCTCTCGAGATCACCGATCACGCGGTCAACGCGCGCCCAGTCGAGCTGGTCGACCCGTGTCAGGTCGCTGCGGACGAGGTCGAGCCGGACCGGGGTGACCAGCGTGCCGAACGCCGAGAGCACGCTCGACTGCGGCGGCACGATCACGCTGGTGCTCTGCAAGAGCTCGGCGACGCCGCAGGCATGCAAAGGACCGGCGCCGCCGAAGGCGAAGAGCGGCAGGCCGCGATAATCGACGCCGCGATCGGTGGCGTGGGTGCGTGCCGCCGAGGCCATCGCCTCCGTGACGATGCGATAGATGCCGCGCGCCGCCTGCACTGGGCTCAGGCCCAGCGCTTCGCCGAGCCGCGCCATGGCGCCGTCGCAGGCCGCCTTGTCGAGCGACATGTCGCCACCGAGGAAGTTCTCGGCATCGATCAGGCCGAGCACGAGGTCGGCGTCGGTGACGGTCGCGTTCTGGCCGCCGCGGCCGTAGCAGGCCGGTCCCGGATTGGAGCCGGCGCTTTCGGGGCCGACCTTGAGCAGACCGAGATCGTCGACATGGGCGATGCTGCCGCCGCCGGCGCCGATCTCGATCAGGTCGATCGAGGGCACGGTGACGGGCAGGCCGCTGCCCTCGCGGAAGCGATAGCGCCGGTCGACCTCGAACAGGCCGGTGATCAGCGGCGTGCGGTCCTCGATCAGGCAGGCCTTGGCGGTGGTGCCGCCCATGTCGAAGGACATCAGCCGGTCGATGCCGAGCAGTTCCGCATAGTGGCAGGCAGCGAGCGCGCCGGCCGCGGGCCCGCTCTCGATCATGCGGACCGGGTTCTTGCCCGCCGTCTCGGCGCCGACGACGCCGCCCGAAGACAGCATGATCAGCGGGGTGTTGGCGAAGCCTTCCGTGCGCAGCCGGTCGCTCAGACGCTTCAGATAGGGCTGCGAGATCGGCATCGCATAGGCGTTCACCGTCGCCGTCGAGGCGCGCTGATACTCGCGGATCTGTGGGGCGACCTCGGCCGAGGTGCAGATGAAGACGTCGTTGAGCTCGCGGGAGAGCGCGGCTGCGACCGCCGCCTCGTTCTCGGGATTGGCGAAACTGTTGAGGAAGCAGATCGCCACGGCGCGCGCGCCGCTCGCCCGGATGTCGGCCGCGAGCTTGGCGATGTCCTGAGGCGTCGGCGCGAGTGCGACCGTGCCGTCCGCCAGAACGCGCTCCTTCAGGCCGAAGGTGAGATCGCGCGTCACCAGCGGCTCGGGAAATTCGATCTGCGGGTCGTACATGTCGTAGCGGTGCTCGTTGCGGATCGAGAGCACGTCGCTGAAGCCTTCGGTGACGACGAGCGCGGTCGGCAGCCCCTTGCGCTCGATCAGCGCATTGGTGACGACCGTCGTCGCGTGGACGACGACACCGTCGATTGCGCTCGCCGCGATGCCGGCCTTGCCCATGACGGAACCGACGCCGCGGAAGAAGCCTTCGAGCAGGTCGTGATGGGTGGTGAGCGTCTTGTCGACACTCAGGCCCCCGCGGGAATCGCGCAGGACGATGTCAGTGAAGGTGCCGCCGATATCGACGGCCAGCGAATAGGTCATGCTCTTTCGTCTTTCCAGGTCAAGCCGCGCGAGATGCGTGCGGCGGTGCCGACGACCTCGCGGATCTGTTCGGGATCGGGGACGGGGGGAATGAATTGGGTGGCGCCGACGATGGCGATCGAGCCGACGAGCGTCTGGCGGTGGTCGAAGACCGGGGCGGCGAGGGTGTTGACGCCGGTGATGACCTCGTCGGGCGCCGTGGCCCAGCCGCGTTCGCGCACCAGGTCGAGATCGGCGAGCAGGGCGTCACGCGTGACGATCGTCGCCGGTGTCCAGGCCTGGAGCGGACCATTGGCGATGGCCGCGGTGCGCTCCTGCGAGCCGAAGGCGAGCCAGATCTTGCCATGCGCGCTGGCGTGGAACGCGAGCCGGGTGCCGGGCCGCGTCGCGAATTCGATGAGCGTGCGGCCCTGGATCAGCTCGAGCACGATCAGCTCGGCGTCGATCGCGGCGCAGACCGTGACGGCCTGGCCGGTGCGATCGCGCAGCGTCATCAGATCCTCGCGCGCTGCGCTGACGATGTCGAAGCGCTGCCGCAGCGCCTCGCCCAGCACCATCAGTTTGATACCGGCCTCGTAGCGGCCGGTCTCCGGCTCCTGCCGGACGAAGCCATGCCGCTGCAGCGTCACCAGATGCCGGTAGATCGTCGCTTTCGACGACGACAGCGCTTCGGCGATCTGCGCGAGCGCGGTCGGGCGGCTCTGCTGCACGAGATACTCGACGGCGCGAAGCGCAAGGTCGAGCGTGCTGGTGCCGGCAGGCGCAGATTTCCCCGAAGCTGAATCCGGTTCCGTCACTCTGGCGTTCCTCTGTGTTTCATTTCATATAATGAAACATCATTTTGCTATTTGATACGCTAGCAGAAAGACATGCGTCGTCAACCACCTTATTGGGCGGCGGGGAGCGGAAGCGGTGACGAATGTCGGAAGTGGTTTTCGCGCCGTCAGGCGAGCATGTCGCGCACCAACGGGACGACCTTTTCCCCGTAGAGCGCGATGCTTGCGAGCATCTTCTCATGCGACAGCGGGCCAGCGCTGTACTTCATCTGGAAGCGCGAAAGCCCGAGCGTCCGGATGGTCGTCGCGATCTTGCGCGCGACCGTCTCCGGCGAGCCGACATAGAGCGAGCCCTGCTCGACCTCGCGTTCGAACTCGTCGCGGCCCATCGGCGGCCAGCCGCGCTCCGAGCCGATGCGGTCGCGCATGCGCTTGTAGTCCGTGAAGAAGGCGTCGCGCGCCTGCCCATCCGTCTCGCCGACGAAGCCCGGCGAATGCACGCCGATCGGCAGGACGGGTTCGCCGAGTTGAGCGAAGGCGCGGCGATAGAGATCGGCATAAGGAGCAAAGCGGGCCGGATCGCCACCGATGATCGCGAGCATCAAGGGCAAACCATAGCGCGCTGCGCGGACGACAGATTCCGGGCTACCGCCGACGCCGATCCATGTCCGCAAGGCCCCTCGCTCGATCGGCGGAAACACGGCCTGATTCTTCAGGGCAGGACGGATCGTTCCCTGCCAGGTCACCGCCTTCTGGCCGATCAGCGCAGCGAAGAGGTCGAGTTTCTCGGCGAACAGCGTTTCGTACTGGCTGAGATCGTAGCCGAAGAGCGGAAAGGATTCGGTGAAGGAGCCGCGTCCGAGAATGACCTCGGCGCGCCCGTTCGAGATGGCATCCACCGTCGAGAAGCGTTGAAACACCCGGATCGGATCGTCGGAGCTCAGCACCGTCACGGCCGATCCCAGCCGAATGCGGCTCGTCCTGGCGGCGATGGCTGCGAGCACCGTTTCCGGCGTCGAGATCGCGAAATCGGCCCGGTGATGTTCTCCGACGCCGATGAAGTCGATGCCGAGGCTGTCGGCGAGGATCGCCTCCTCGATCAGGTTGCGGATCACCTGCGCATGCGGCAGCAGCGCCCCGTCGGCTCCCGAGGTGACGTCGCCGAAAGTGTCGAGGCCGAGTTCCAGAGCGTCAGACATGGCAATTCCTGATGACGAAAGGGCTGCACCGGGGCGATCGCCGCCCCGGCGGTGAATGGTTCTGCCGAATGCTTATGCGATTGATGACGATGCAGGCAGCGCGGCGGGCGTGCCGAGCACCGCCTCGATCTGCGCGGCCAGCACCAGCAGGCTGCGGTCCTTCAGTCGCGGCATCACGATCTGCAGGCCGATGGGCAGGCCCGCGCTGTCGACGCCGCAGGGGATCGAGATCGCCGGCTGGCGCGAATGGTTGAACAGCGGCGTGAATACGGCGTGGCCACGCGGGCCGACCGCGACGCCGTCGATGCTGTCGGGCCCGAGTTTCTCCACCGGCCAGGCGGTGCAGGGCGTTGTCGGGCCGATCAGCGCATCGACATCGCCCGAGGCGAAGAAGCCGGACGCCGCGACGGCGACGCGCTCCGAGAGCAGCAGGGCGTCGGTGACATCCGTGCCGCGATAACCGAGCCCTGCCGAGATCTGGGCGCCTAGATCGGGGTCGATCCGCACTGGCTTCTCCTGCCAGGCCTCGCCATAAAGCGACGCAAGGCCTGCCTGCTGAAGCGGTGCGAGGCCCGTCTCGGCGGCGCCGGCCGGCCAGACGGGGTCGCGCGTGATGACATCTAAGCCGGTGTTGCGCAGCCGCTCTACAACGCTCGCGATGCAGGTGGAGACCTCCGGGGCGACGGGGGCATCCAGCCCCCATTTCGGACTGAATGCTATCCGCATGGCCTGCTGCCTGCGAGTGGCCTCTGCCTCGATCAGGATCGAATGCGGATCGAGCGGCGAGGGGCCCGCCATCACCTCGAAGGCCATTACCGTCTCCGCGACCGTCCGCGCGATCGGGCAATGGCAGGAGATGCCGAAGAACGGCTCCTCGAAACCCGGCCCATAGGGGATCGCGCCGAAGGAGGGCTTGAAGCCGACGAGGCCGGTATGGGCCGGCGGGCGCCGGCTCGAGCCGCCGGCGTCGGTGCCGAGTGCAAACGGCACCATGCCGCTCGCCACGGCCGCGACCGGCCCGCCCGACGAGCCGCCCGGCGTCAGCGCTGGGTTCAGCGGATGGCGCGTCGCGCCGTGCAGCAGGTTGGTGGTCTGGCCCTTGGCAGCGAATTCGGCGGTGTTGGCGATGCCGACAATCACTGCCCCCGCCCTGACGAGCCGGGCGACGGCCACCGCATCCTCCGGCGCTACGAAATCCGCGAAGAGATGCGAGCCCTGCGTGATCCGTCGGCCCTTCACCCAGATATTGTCCTTGATCGCGATCGGCACGCCGGCGAGCGGCAGGTCTTCGCCCGCTGCGATGCGTGCGTCGACGGCCTCCGCCCGCGCCAGCCCATCGTCGGGATCGACCGAGACGAAGGCGTTGAGCGCGCCGTTCAGAAGCGCGATGCGGCGCAGCGCTTCCGTGGTCTGAGCCCGTGCGGACCTCCGTCCCGAGCGAACCGCCTCCGCGATTTCGACAAGCGCGGGCCAGGGCGCGAAGATCTCGGTCATCGGCGGTGTCCATCGTGGCGGTCGCGGGGGCGACCTGCGGGGTTTCGAGCCATAGCAGCGGGGTGGGGGGCTGTCAGGCGCGCAGCGGGGATGCGCCGACAGGGGCGCGGTTGGCACGGCTGTTGCTGGCTTCCCCGCTCTGAACTCGCCGGAGGACCGTCGCCATTCAGATGTCTGTGCCTGCCCCGATCGGCGCGATGACCGCCCAGCCGTTGACGCTCGACGGCATCACGCACAGCTATGGCGGCGGCCTCGCGGTCGACAATGTCACGCTCGAGGTCAAGGGCGGCGAACTCGTGGCCCTGCTCGGCCCCTCCGGCTGCGGCAAGACCACATTGCTGCGCATCGTCGCCGGCTTCATCCAGCAGGGCAACGGCAAGGTCCTGATCGATGGCCGGCCGATCGACACACTGCCGCCGAACCGCCGCGAGATCGGCATCGTCTTCCAGAACTATGCGCTCTTCCCGCATATGACGGTGGCGCAGAACATCGCCTATGGGCTCGCGGCGCGCGGCGAGAGCCGTGAGATGCAAGCGCAGCGCGTCGAGGAAATGCTGGCCACCGTGCAGATGGCCAGATTCGCCGACCGCAAGCCGAAGCAGCTTTCCGGCGGCCAGCAGCAACGCGTGGCGCTGGCCCGCGCGCTCGCCATGCGTCCGCGCATCCTCCTGCTCGACGAGCCCTTCGCCGCGCTCGACAAAAATCTGCGTCTCGACATGCAGATCGAGATCAAACGCCTGCAGCGGCAATTCGCCCTGACCGCGATCATGGTCACGCATGACCAGGACGAGGCGATGGCGATCGCCGACCGCATCGCCGTGATGAGTCAGGGCCGGATCGAGCAGCTCGGCACGCCGGTGCAGGTCTATGACGAGCCGGCGACCTTGTTCGTCAACAACTTCATCGGCTCCAGCAACCTCCTGAACGGCAAGGTCGAGGCGCCGGTCGAGGGCGGCTACCGCGTCGTGCTCGCCAATGGCGCGGCATGGATGGTGCCGTCGCAAGCCCGTTTCGAGCCCGGCCAGCCGGTTATCGTCTCCGTGAGGCCGGAGCAGATGCTGCTGGCCGACGAACCGGCGCCCGATCGCATCCCGGTCTCGCTCAAGCTCAGCCTGCCGATCGGAGGCGAGCTGATCCACGACGTCGTTAGCGAGGCCGGCGAGTCGCTCAAGGTCGCCATCGCGCGCCGTCCTGGCATGGCGTCCGGTAGCGCCGGCGCCGTCCATTGCGGGCTCTCCGGCCATGCCCGGCCGGCGCTTTTCCCAGCCTCCAACCCCTGACCCGGAGTGTTCCCATGACAGCCATGACACGTCGCGACCTGATGGCAGGCGCTGCCGCTCTCGGCCTTGCCGGAGCGCTCGTGCGCCCGGCCCATGCCGCCGGCAACCTCACCGCAGCGATCTACCCCGGCACCTGGGAAGAGGCATACCGCGGCGTCGTTGCGCCGGCGCTGAAGAAGAATTTCGGCGTCGATGTCGCATTCGACGCGCTCTTCGCGGTCGACCAGGTCGCGAAAGTTCGCGCCGCGCGCGGGGTGCCGCCGTTCGACTGCTTCGTGCTCGACCCCGGCCCGGCCGCGGCCGCGATGCAGGCCGGCCTGTTCGAGCCTATCGACGCCAAGAAGCTTTCCAATGCCGGCAAGGTGCCGAGGGGCCTGATCACCTCCCATGCCGTGACCTGCAACGCGCAGGTCGTCGGCATCGCCTACAACCCCAAGAAGTTCCCGAACCCGCCCAAGACCTGGGCCGACCTTTTCAAGAGCCCTTATGTCGAGCGCCTCGGCCTCACCGGCTTCCAGACCACCTTCGGCACCGTCTCGCTGATCGAGATCGCCAAGGCCTTCGGCGGTTCCGAGGCAAATATGGAGCCCGTGTTCAAGGTGCTGAAGGAGGCCGTGCCGAAGGTCGCCGCTATCGCGACCCCGGCCGCGCTGCCGGGCCTGTTCCAGCAGGGCCAGGTCGACATCATGTACGGCAACACCAACACGGTCGCGATCCTCAAAGGGCGCGGCGTCGACATCGCCTATATCGCGCCGGAATCCGGCTCGATCACCTTCCAGACCACGCTGCACATCGTGAAGGGCGCTGAGAACGTCGACGCGGCCTACAAATACATCGACACCGCGATCTCGGCCGACATCCAGAATGCGCTGCAGAAGCCGCCCTACAACATGGTGCCGATCAACGCCGAGACACCGCTCGACCCCTCGCTCGACATCAAGTCGCTCGACGAGCTGTCGAAGATGGTCACGCATGACTGGACCAAGATCAATCCGCAGCGCGCGGCCTGGATCGAGCGCTTCAACAAGGAGATTACGAAGTAAGGCGGCGGATCGTGCTCGCGGTCGACAACCTCCTGCCGTCATTCCGGCCAAGCCGCGTCAGCGGCGCAGCGCCGGAATCCATCGTCGGGCCGAACCTGATCCAGGATTGCACTCTACGATGGATTCCGGGTCGCCCTTCGGGTGCCCGGAATGACGTGGCAATGGGTGCAGAGAGAGTGCGCCACTGATGGCCGCAGCCGCGATCACGGCCGCGCCGGCGAGGACGGAGAAGGTCGACTGGCGCCTCGCGGCGCCGCTTGGCCTGACCTATCTCGTCTTCTTCGCGGCGCCTTTCGCGATCCTGCTCGGAGTCAGCTTCTATGCCGATTCCGAGCAGACTCGGCTGGGCCTCGACTCCTGGACGAAGTTCTACGGCGATGCCTTCTACCGAAAGGTTATCCTCGACACGCTGAAGCTCGGCGTCTTCGCGGTCGTCGCGACGACGCTGCTCGCCTATCCGCTGGCGCTGGTCTTCCGCGCCTCGGGTCCCCGCGCCCAGCGCGTGCTGATCTTCATCATCCTGATGCCGCTGCTGACCTCGGTCGTGATCCGCACCTTCGCCTGGATCGTCATCCTGGCGCGCGAGGGCGTGATCAACCAGACGCTGATCGCGCTCGGCATCACCGCGACGCCGCTCAACCTGCTCCAGACCGAGCTCGGCCTCGTCATTGCGCTGACGCAGATCGAGATGCCGCTGATGCTGCTGCCCCTGCTGACCATCATGAACCAGATGGACCAGAATCTGATCGACGCCTCGCGCGCGCTCGGCGCCTCGAAATGGCGGACCTTCTTCAGGGTCGTGCTGCCGCTGACCCTGCCGGGCTGGATCGCCGGTGCGACGCTGGTTTTCGCCTCGGCGACGACGGCTTTCATCTCGCAATCGGTGATCGGCGGCGCGCGGCTCGTCTATCTTCCAGCGCTGATCTACCAGCAGGTGACGGTGGTCTATAACTGGCCCTTCGCGGCGGTGGCCTCGCTGACGCTGCTCTTCACCGTGCTCGCGGGCATCATGGCGCTGAGCTGGCTCGGCCGGTTTGCCAGGACGAGTTGAGGACCGGCCATGCAGCGCTCGACATTCGGCGACGTCACCTACAATTGGGTCATCGGGCTTCTCGCCGGGCTCGCCGTGCTGATCCTGATCGGGCCGGTCCTGATCGTCATCGCGACCTCCTTCACGACATCGCAGACCCTGCGCTTCCCGCCGCCGGGGCTGTCGCTGCGCTGGTATGGCGAATTGTTCGACACCGCGCGCTCGGCCCAGATCCACACCGCGGCGCTGAACAGCGTCTGGGTCGCGGGCACGGCGACATTGATCGGCGCCGTCCTCTCGGTGCTGGCGGCGCTGGCGATCACGCGGGTGGCGCGCCCCTCGGCCCGCTTCCTGGAGGCGAGTTTCCTGTCGCCGTTGGTGCTGCCGACGTTGGCCTATGGCCTGGCGGCTCTGATGTTCTTCTCGGTGCTCGGCATCCGGCCGTCGCTCAACCTGCTGATCGCCGGCCACCTCGTGGTGATCGCGCCCTTCGTCTTCCGCACCACCCTGGCGAGCCTGACGCAGCTCGATCCGGCGCTGCTCGAGGCCTCGGCCAATCTCGGCGCGAGCCGCTTCTACGGCTTCCGCCGGATCACCCTACCGCTGATCGCGCCCGGCATCGCCGCGGGCTGCTTCCTCGCCTTCATCTCCTCGATGGACAACGTCCCCGTCTCGCTCTTCCTGTCGACGGCCCGCACCTCGATGCTGCCGATCCGGATGTGGGGCATGATGGAATCGACCCTCGATGTCCGCATCGCCGCCATCGCCGGCGTGCTGATCGCCGCGACGCTGGTCCTGATGATCGTCATGGATCGCCTGACTGGCCTGACCCGGCGCATGAGCGGATGATGTTGCAAAACGGACCTTTCACCACAGCTCTCATCCTGAGGAGCGCCGCGGGCGCGTCTCGAAGGATGAAGGCTGCGAGGTGGCTGGCCAGTCGAGGAGACGAGGATGACCTATGACCGCGACCTGATCGGCTACGGCGCCAATCCGCCCGATCCGAAATGGCCTGGCGGCGCCCGCATCGCGATCAACTTCGTGATGAACTACGAGGAAGGCTCCGAGCCCTCCGTGCAGGACGGCGAGGGCTATACCGAGCTCGGCCTGACCGAGGCGAACGGCCTGCCGACCGGCGTCAAGGGGCGTGATCTCGCCGGCGAGGGCATGTTCGCCTATGGCAGCCGCGTCGGCTTCTGGCGGCTGATGCGCCTCTTCCAGGAGCGCGGCCTGCCGCTGACCGTGTTCGGCTGCGCGCTCGCCATCGAGCGCAACCCGGAAGCCGCCGCCGCGATCAAGGCCTCGGGCTTCGACGTCTGCTGCCATGGCTGGCGCTGGATCAAGCATTACGACCTCACCGAGGAGGAAGAGCGCGAGCACATCCGCAAGGCGATCGTTTCTCTGGAAGCGACCATCGGCGAGCGCCCGCTCGGCTGGTATTGCCGCTATGGGCCCAGCGTGAACACCCGCAAGCTCGTCGTGGAGGAGGGCGGTTTCCTCTACGATTCAGATGCTTACGACGACGAATTGCCCTACTGGAAGGTCGTCGACGGCAAGCCGCATCTGGTCGTGCCGTATTCGCTGGTCAACAATGACGGCAAGTTCGGCTCGGGCTTCTTCGCGACCTCGAACGACTATTTCGACTGGCACAAGGACGCCTTCGACATGCTTTATGCCGAAGGCGCCACGCAGCCCAAGATGATGTCGGTCGGCCTGCATATGCGCCTGATCGGCCACCCCGCCCGTGCCGCCGGTCTCGCCCGCTTCCTCGACTACGTCCAGAAGCACGAGGGCGTGTGGGTCACCGGCCGGCTCGATATTGCGCGGCACTGGGCGAAGACGCATCCGTTTGCGGGCAAGCTGGGTTAAGCTGGTTCGTCTCCGCCGTCATTCCGGGCAAGCGAAGCGCAGACCCGGAATCCATCGTAAAGCACGACAGCCCTATGATGGATTCCGGGTCTGCGCTTCGCTTGCCCGGAATGACGGCCCGCTCTGTTGTCGATCGAACGAGGAACGCCTTGCCCACTCCCGAACTCATCGTCGCCCTCGGCGACGCCCGGTACCTCGTCGAGCGCCCGTTCGGCTCCTGGCCGCAGAACTCCGGTTTCGTCACGGACGTCACGGTCGATACGCGCGGCCACGTCTTCGTCATGCTCCGGCACGACCCCCTGACCCAGCCCAATGACCCACGCGTAATCGAACTCTCGCCGGAGGGCGAGTATCTCGGCGGCTGGGGCGGAAACCTGATCGCCGACTCCCACATGCTGACCGCGGATGCGCAGGGCCGCATCCTCTGCGTCGATCGCGACATGCACGAGGTCATCATCTGCTCGGCCGCCGGCGAGCGACTGGGCGCGCTCGGGGCTCGTGGCGAACCGCTTGCGCCCTTCAACCACCCCACTGACGTCCATGTCTCGGCCTGGGGCGACATCTATGTTGCGGACGGCTATGCGGCGAGCCGGATCCACCGCTTCTCGGCCTATGGCGTCCATGTCCAGAGCTGGGGCGAGCATGGCGACGGCGACGGCCAGTTCGGCTGGCCGCATGCGATCTGGACCCACGCCGATGGCCGCGTCGTCGTCGTCGATCGCACCCATGACCGCGTCCAGGTCTTCGACCGCAATGGCGAGCATCTCCAGAGCTGGACCCATTTTCGCGATCCCGTCGCGATCTGGGGCGACGCGGACGGCAACACCTATGTCACCGACACGCAGCCCACCCTGCAGAAGATCGGCCCGTGGGGCGAAAAGCTCGGCCGCTGCCGGCCCTTCCTGAATGGCGCGCACGGCATCTTCGGCATGTCCGGCGGCGACATTCTCCTGGCCGAGAGCAGCCCGAGCCGGCTGACACGGCTGCGATTGCTGGAAGAATAGCGACGGAGCCACGCCGTCATTCCGGGGCATCGCGACGGCGAAGTGCCCGGAACCGATGACCACCGGTCATTGCCGGACACGCTCCGCGCTTTTTTGCATCTGGTGGTGTTCATGGGTTCCGGGCTCGCGCCTTTGGTGCGCCCCGGAATGACGGCGAGGACCCGGATGCCGTCGGAGACACACCATGACAACGCAGATCATCTGGGGCGGGACGCTTCTCACCGGCTTCGATGCGGCAGGCGAGCCGGTCCTCCTTCGCGATTCCGGCGTCGTCTGCGCCGGCGGTCTCGTCGTCGCGACCGGCCCTGTTACGGAACTGAAGACGCGCTACCCCGATGCTGAGGTGGCCGGCGGCCGCGATTTCGCGATTACACCGGGCCTCGTCAACGCGCATCACCATGTCGGGCTGACGCCGTTGCAGCTCGGCTCGCCCGACTATCCGCTCGAACTCTGGTTCGCCAGCCGCATCGCCTTGCGCGATGTCGATCTCTATGCCGACACGCTGTTCTCGGCCTTCGAGATGATCGAGAGTGGCGTCACCACGGTGCAGCATTTGCACAGCCGCGCGCCGGGCACGCCCGACGACATCCTTGCTGCCGCCGAGAAGGTCATCGCAGCCTATCGCGACATCGGCATGCGTGCCTCCTATTCGATGGCGCTGCGCGACCAGAACCGGCTCGTCTACGAGGCTGACCAGGATTTCGTCGCACGCCTGCCGGAGGAGCTTCGCCCGGCCGCGAGTGCCTTCTTCCAGCGTTTCACTGTGCCGCTCTCGGACCAGGTCGCGATCTTCGACGAGTTGCTCGCCCGTCATGGCGAGGGCGACCGCATCCGCATCCAGATCGCGCCGGCAAACCTGCACTGGCTGTCGGAAAAAGCTCTCGAGACGACCGGCGAATTGCAGCGCCGCACCGGCCTGCCGGTGCATATGCATGTGCTGGAGACACCGTATCAGAAGGCCTATGCCCGCAAGCGCACGGGCGGCTCGGCGCTGGCGCATCTCGACAAGCTCGGCCTGCTCGGCCCGCATTTCACCATCGGACACGGCGTCTGGATGAGCGAGGCGGACATCGAGATCGCTGCCGAGCGCGGCGTCTGCGTCTGTCACAACTGCTCGTCGAATTTCCGCCTGAAGAGCGGTATGGCGCCCGTCAACCGCTTCCTGGCGCAGGGCATCCCCGTCGCCATCGGCATCGACGAGGCCGGCATCAACGACGACCGCGACATGCTGCAGGAGATGCGCCTCGTGCTCCGCGCCCATCGCGAGCCTGGCATCGACGCACCGCATCCCTCATCGGCGCAGGTGCTGCGCATGGCGACCGCAGGCGGCGCCGGCACGACGCCCTTCGCCGGACGCATCGGCCGGCTGGAGCCCGGCATGGCAGCCGACCTCGTGCTGTTCGACTGGCCGGCGGTGACGTATCCCTATCAGGACGAGGCGCTCGGCTTCGTCGAGGTGCTGGTCCAGCGCGCCAAGGCGAAGGCCGTGTGCAGCGTCATGATCGCCGGCGAGTTCGTCTACCGCGAGCGCCGTTTCACGAAGATCGATCGCGAGGCCGTGCTGGCGGGTCTCGCCGAGGCGTTGGCGAAGCCTAGGACGATCGCTGAGCAGGATCGAGTCGCGCTGTCGCAGGCGTTGCTGCCGCATGTCCGCCGCTTCTACGACGGCTATCTCGACGAATAGGACCTCAGCCGCCCGGTCAGAATCCGCTGGCGACGCGCTTCTGCGCCAGCCGGACAGCGGCTGGAATCGGCGCGATCACCGGGACTGGAAAGCGCATCGAGAGGGATTGCGCGGCCAGCCCGAGCGGCCCGCCGCCGATCACCAGCGCCTCGGCTCTCAGCGTCTCGACGGCATGGGCACAGGCCTTGGCGAGCGCTTCGACGAGAGCTTCGTGATCGGCCATGACGGCATGCACGTCACCCTCCGTCAGGACGACGCCCCGCATCGTTGCGCCATGGCCGTAGGCCTGAGCCAGCGCTGTGATCGAATCGACCAGATCGGGCGTCGTCGTCACGACGGCGAAGGGACGCCGGCCCGAGCCCGCTTCCGCCATCCCCGCCTCGGCGATGCCCGTCACGGCGCAGGACAGCCGATGGCGTAATCCCGTCAGTCCGGGATCGCCGAAGGCCGAGATGATGACGCCGTCCGGCGGGGTCGTTGCGATGGCTCCCGCCATCGCCTGCACGGCCTTGGCCGATTGCGCCAACGCCTCGGCATTCGTGATCAGCGGCACGCCATAGGGGGCGCTCAGTGCGTCGATCACCGTGCCACCGGGCGCCGCCGCCTGGGCTATGGCCCGCATCATGTTGGTGGTGGCGGCATTGGTGTTGGGGTTGATCAGGAGGAGGCGCGTCATGGGGTCCCCGGAACGGCGGCGATGAAGGCGCGCGCGATCTCGGCGCGGCTGGCGATCCAGAGACGGTCGCGCCGCGCCGCCAGCAGGTTCAAGATGTCGCGAAAGGCCGCGAAGCGCGCGGGCCGGCCGACGATCCTCAGATGGAAGCCGAGATTGAGCAGGCGCGGCAGGCCGCGCGCGGCTTCCGCCTCCAGCACGTCGAGCGCATCTGTCACATACTCCACCATCTCGCTCGACCGGACGAAGCCGTTGGGATGGAAGAACTTCATGTCGTTGCTGTCGAGCGAATAGGGCACGACCAGAAGCGGCTTCTCCGCCGACCTCCGGTCCCAGTAGGGCAGGTCGTCGTCGAATCCGTTCGAGGTGTAGAGGAAGCCTCTCTCGGCCAGCAACGAGCGCGTCCAGGGGCTTTCGCCGCCGCGGCAGAAGAACCCGACCGGCTGGACGCCTGTCGCGGCCGTGATCGTCTCGACGCAAGCATCGATATCGACAGCCTCGGCCTCGCGCGTGTCGTAGTCGGCATGCGGGCGCCAGCGCCAGCCATGCACAGCCGGCTCGTGCCCGCGTTCCACGACCGTCCGGGCGAGCCTCGGAAGGCGCTCGACCGCTCGGCCGCAGAAGAAGATCGTGGATTTGACCGCACTCTCATCCAGCGCATCGAGCATCCGCCAGAGTCCGGCGCGCATGCCATATCCGAAGATCTGCTCCTGCCCCTGGTCGCGTTTCCCTGCCGGCACGACGCTGACGACCTCGCCCATGCTCTCGGAGCGCGCGTCGCCGTCGCCGACCTGAAGCTCCGCACCTTCCTCGAAATTGATCACCACCGAGACGGCTAGTTTGGCGCCGTTCGGCCAGGTGATATCAGGCCAGGCGCCGCCATAGCCTTCAAGGTCGCGTTGGGTCATGGCTCAAAGTCCCCGATGCCGTCATCGCCTTGCCCTCATCCTGAGGAGCCGCGCAGCGGCGTCTCGTAGGATGCTCCAGATGCGTCCGGAACCTCCTGAAGCATCCTTCGAGAGGCACCCCTGCGGTGCGCTCCTCAGGATGAGGGCTCGTTATGAGACCGCCCATCACGTGGGCAGGCTCGGTCAAACTCAACCCTTGCCACTCGCCGCCAGCCAATGCCTTGCAATAGCGTCACGGCGGGCGAACCAGACGCCGGGTTTCGAGGCCGCATGCGCCAGGAAGCGCTCCAGCCCGCCGATGCGCCCTGGCCGCCCGATGATCCGCAGATGCAGCCCTACCGACATCATCCGCGGCGCCCCGGCCCCTTCCTCGTAGAGCCGGTCGAAAGCGTCGATGCAGTAGCGCGCGAAATCATCACCGAAGACGAAGCCACCGCCGCGCTGGAAGCGCATGTCGTTGGTGTCGAAGGCATAGGGCAGGACGAGATGCTCGGCACCCCCGACATCGACGAAAAACGGAAGATCGTCATTGTAGTCGTTGGAATCGTAGAGGAAACCGCCATGCTCGAGCAACAGTCGGCGGGTATTGACGGATGTTGCCGAGCGCGTATGCCAGCCGACCGGCGGCGTGCCGGCCGCTTCGGTGATCGCGGCCACCGCGCGCGCGACCGCCTCGCGCTCCTGCGCCTCGCTCATATGGGCGTGGCGCTCCCAGCGCCAGCCATGGGCGGCGATCTCGTGGCCGTCGGCGACCGCTTCCTGCACCAGCCAGGGCGAGAGCACGACCGCCCGGCCATTGGCGTTGATCGTGGCCGCGACGCCATACTGCTTCAGCAGCGCTCTGATGCGCGGCCAACCGGCGCGCGGGCCGTATTCGAAATGCGACTCCATGCAGAGATCGCGGGCCCCGGTGATCTCCTCGACAACTTCGTAGACGCTTTCGTTGCGCTCGTCGCCCTGGCCGATGGAAAGCTCCGCGCCTTCCTCGACATTGACGACGATGGACACGGCGAGCCGAGCATCCTTCGGCCAGCGGATCTGAGGCGGATTGCTGCCATAGCCACGAAAGTCGCGGTCGGTCTCCGGTTCGGACGCCATCAGAGATCGGCCATGCGGCGCAGGCCGACCAGCCGGTCGCCGATGACCAGCACGGCGGCGGCGAGCAGGATCAGCAGCGCCGAGATTGCCGCGATCGTCGGATCGGGGCTTTCCTCGACATATTGCAGCATCTGAATCGGCAAGGTCTTGGTCCAGGCGTCGGTGAAGAAGATCGAGATCGGATAATTGTCCATCGAGGCGAGGAAGGCGAACATCCCCGATGTCAGGAAGGCGGGCGCCAGCGCCGGCACCAGCACCTTCATCACGGCCTTCGGATAGGGCAGGCCGAGCGTGCGGGCCGCATCGATCAGCGTGAAATCGAACAGCGACAGCGCTGCATAGACGGTCCGCACCACATAGGGCAGCGTGATCACGACATGGGCGAGGATCAGGCTGGCCCAGACATCGCGCAGCCCGGCCGCGCGGAAGGTCTCCAGCATGGCGATGCCGATGACGAGGCCCGGCAGCATCAGCGGCGAAACCAGGAAGGTGACGATCGCGTCGCGCGCCTTGAACTGGCTGCGCAGCAGCCCGATGGCGCAGAGCGTGCCCAACGCCAGCGCGGTGGCGGTCGAGAGCGCCGCAAGCTGCACCGATGCCGCGACCACCTGCCAGAGCTCGCGCGAGCGGCCCAGCGCCTGATACCAGCGTAGCGACCAGCTCGGCGCCGGCAGGGTGAAGACGGCGCTGGAGCCGAAGGAGACCAGCACCGTCACGACCAGCGGCGTCAGCAGGAAGAGGACGGTGAAGGTGGCCAGCGCCCAGACGACGACGGAGGCGATGCGCTCGATTCCGGTCACGAGGCGCCTCCCAGCCGCTTGGAGAGGGCTGCGCTGCCGACCACCACCGCGACGGTCAGCACCAGCAGCACCACTGCGGTCGTCGATCCCAGCTGCTCGTTGCGCATGAACAGGAAGGAGCGGCCGGTCAGCGTCGCCAGCGTCTGGAAGCGGTCGCCGATCAGCAGGTTCGGGATGACGTACATCGAGGCCGCCATCGAGAAGACGAAGGCGACCCCGGTGACGATGCCCGGCAGCGAGAGCGGCAGTGCGACCTTGAAGAAGCGGTAGAGCGGCGAGGCGCCGAGCGTCGCCGCCGCCTCGCCGAGGCGCGGATCGACCAGCTTCAGCACCGAATAGATCGGCAGGATCATGAAGGGCACGAAGACATTGGCAGCGCCGATGACGAGTCCGGCCTCCGTGAAGAGCAGGCGCTGAGGCTCGCTCCAGAGACCCAGTCCCGTCATCAGTTGCGAGACGACGCCGTCGCGCCTCAACACGATCTGCCAGGCGAAGGCCTTGACCACGACGCCGACCGAGAGCGGCAGGATGATCGCGACCAGGATCAGCGCCTGCGCGATGCCGCCGGCTCGGGCCAGCGCCAGTGCCGTCGGATAGCCGATGACGAGGCAGACGAGCGTGACCAGCACGGCGATGCGGACCGTGTTCCAGATCACCGTCCAACTGAACGGGTCGGACAGGAAGCCGGCGAAGGGCGCGAGCGAGGGCATGCCGCCGACCATGACGCTGCGTCCGAGCAGGACGAGCAGCGGCACGCCATAGATGATCGCGAGATAGAGGACCGCGGGCAGGGCGAGCAGGAGAACGGGGTCGAGACGTCGCGCTACGTTCATGAGGACAGTGCCGGTGCCGGATAAATCAGCGTGTCCTCCACGTCCCAGGACATGGGAAGGCTCGTGCCGGGACCTGCTGCGG
Source organism: Allobosea sp. GW822-FHT03F07 (assembly GCF_058801345.1). Lineage (NCBI taxonomy): Bacteria > Pseudomonadati > Pseudomonadota > Alphaproteobacteria > Hyphomicrobiales > Alloboseaceae > Allobosea > Allobosea sp. GW822-FHT03F07. The sequence goes on along the minus strand of NZ_JBXAND010000002.1, from coordinate 495,904 downwards.
CGGGCAGGGCCGGCGCCTCGACCAGGATCTGGCCGTCTGCGGGAGCCCGGAAATGAAGCTGCACGCGCGCGCCCTGGAAGGCAGCGTCGGAGAGCGGCGCTTCGATCCGGTTGGCGCGATCATGATCGAGGGCAATGCGCTCGGGCCTGACCCCGACGAGCACGGGGCTGTCCGGCAGGAAGTTGCCGCGGGCGCGCAGCAGGCCGGCAGCAGTTGCGACCGTCACGATGCCTCCGGCCGACTCCGTGACCTTGCCCGGCAGGCGGGTCGACAGACCGACGAAGCCGAGGGCGAAGGGCGTGGCCGGCTTGCGATAGATCTCGGCCGGCACGTCGAGCTGCTCGATCCGGCCGCGATACATCACCGCGATCCGGTCCGACATCGTCAGCGCCTCGTCCTGGTCGTGTGTCACGAAGATCGCGGTCGTGCCGACCTCGCGCAGCAGGCGCTTGAGGTCGATCTGCATCGTCTCGCGCAGCTTGCGGTCGAGCGCCGAAAACGGCTCGTCGAGGAGGAGCAGCTTCGGCCCGACGACCAGCGCGCGCGCCACCGCGACGCGCTGCTGCTGGCCGCCCGAGAGCGCCTTGATCGAGCGGTCGGCATAGGCGCCCATCTGCACGAGGTCGAGAAAGCGTGCCACGGCGGGCGCGATCTCGGCTGAGGGCGCGCCGCGCGCCTTCAGCCCGAAGGCGACGTTCTCGGCGACGCTGAGATGAGGAAACAGCGCATAGCTCTGGAACACGACGCTGACATCGCGCTTGTGCGGCGGCTGCCGCGTGATGTCCTTTCCGTCGAGCGCGATCTTGCCTTGGTCGGGCCGCATCAGCCCGGCCAGGATGCGCAGAAGCGTGGTTTTGCCGCAGCCCGAGGGGCCGAGCAGCGAGACGAATTCGCCCCGGCTCATCGAGAGATCAACCCCGTCCAGCACGGTGGCGCTGCCGAACGTCTTCGCCGCCCCGGCGACGGACAGGAAACCGTCCGCCATGCTCAGATCGCCATCTCGCGATCCCAGCGCTTGACCCAGTCGTTGCGCTGGGCGGCGACATTGGCCCAGTCGATCTGATGGATCTTGACGTCGGCGCCCAGCCCCGCCGGCTTCGGCACGGCCTTGTTGGTGGCGAGCGAGAAGGTCGGTCCGGCAAGCTTGCTCTGGAGTTCGGCCCCGAGCAGTTCGTTGACATAGGCGAAGGCGAGTTCCGACTGCGGCGCGCCTTTGATCACCGCGATGCCGGACGGCATGGCGAAGACGCCTTCCTTCGGCGCGACGAGGTCGATCGGAGCGCCCGCCGCCTTGCGCTCCAGCGCATAGGACGACATCGCCGGCCCGATCATCCAGGCCTCGCCCTGTTCGAGCAGATTGAAGGCCTGCGGCTGCTGCGTGTAGATCGTCAGCAGGTTCGGCTTGAGCGAAGCGAGCTTCTTGAACCCGGCATCGGTGTCCTTCTGCACGCTCTCCATCGTGCCGCCGGCGAGCAGACCGGCGACGAACAGCGACGGCAGGCCTTCGGTGTTCTGCAGCGACGGGATGACGATGCGGCCCTTGTATTTCGGGTCGAACATCTCGGCCCAGGACGAGGGCGGGCTCTTCATCGCGTTCTTGCTGTAGGCGACGCCGAGCCATGGCTGAAGGTAGTTCGCCCACATCCCGTCCATATGCGTGGAGCCCGGCAGGAGATCGGCGAGGTTCGGCGCCTTGGCGACTGTGAGCGGCTCGAGCAGCCCTTCCTTCACGGCCAGGATCATCACCGGATCGTCCATCTGGACGACCGACATGTACTGGCTGCCCTTGTTCTTCTGCATCTTCTCCAGGTTGACGAGGGAGCGAGTGCCTTCAAAGAGCACCTTGCATTTGTATTTCTTCTCGAAGGCCGGAACGACGATCTGCTCGACCCAGGGCTTGTGGCCGGCCGCGCCGCCGACGACGAGTTCCTTGGTCTGCGCCCGCAGCACGGAAGGCGAGGCGATCAGGGCGGCTGCGCCGGCGCCGGCCTTGAGCAGCGAGCGGCGGGTCGTCTTGCTCGTGAACAGCATGTCCATGGTCTGGCCTTTCAGCTTCGGCGCGCTCCGGACGGCGCGGATATCCGACAGCTTGAGCAACCGTTGTGCCAATTGGAGAGGAGGTTGAAGAGATCAGCATATATTGTTTATTTTCAGATAGATGGTGATGTTTTCGGATTCATTGTCTTCGCCGGTGAGAGGCTCGTTAACGGGCGAAGAGGCGCTAATTTTGTGCACAATCGCTGATCGAATGTGCATAAAGAGTGGCGTCTTGGATGCTATGATGAGGTTGGTTCCGATGCAGCCTTTCCGCTGTGCCGGATCGAAGGCGGATGGAAAACTGCTCTGAGACGGCTGAAATGAACGAAGCGACGATTCACGCGATCCTGTCCCGCTTCCTCCTGGCCGGCGGCTTGCCGGGCGGGATGAAGCTCGGCGAGCATCGCCTGGCCGAGATCTTCGGTGTCAGCCGCGAGCGCATCCGCAAGGTGCTGCACCGGCTCGGCCATGAGCGCCTGCTGGAGATCGTCAAGAACCGCGGCGCCTTCACCATCGAGCCCGATTTGCGCGAGGGGCGCGTCGTCTACGAGGCGCGGCGCATCCTCGAAAGCGGCATGGTCGCCCATCTCGCCGACAACCTGACCGAGCCGCAGTTGCTTCGCCTGCGCGAGCATGTCGATGCCGAGGCCGACGCGCTGCGCCGCGGCGACCAGCCGACCTGGCTGAAGCTTTCGGCCGAGTTCCATTACTTGCTGGCCGAGATGATCGGGAACCCGATCGTCCAGCGGCAGGCGCTCGAACTCATCAACCGCACGCTGATGCTGGTGAAGCGCTACGAGACGACGGCCGGCTCGGCCTGCGGTTGCGAGGAGCACCGGCTGATCTTCAAGGCGCTTGCGGCCGGAGAGCGCAACAAGGCCGTCAAGGCGATGAGCAGCCATCTGTCTCTGGTCGAAACCAGGCTGCGACCGATCACCTGCGACGATGCGAGCCCGCCGATCGAGACCATGCTGGCCGAGGCCATCGCGGCGTTCCATGCCGAGCAGGGCGGCGCCGGCCGTGATCCCTCCTCGCTAGCCGAGCGCGAAGCCGTCCCGCACTGAACGCGCGACGAGGTTGCTGCAGCCGGGGGGCAATTGACGCTCCTGTGAGATTGCGCGGCCGGGCAGGGCGACTATCGTCCCGCCCGTCCTTGCGTCGATTCCTCGGCGCCTGTGGTGTCTGTGGAGCTTTCGATGGCAGATCTGTCCGCATTTCCGATCACGGCCCGCTGGCCGGCGAAACATCCTGACCGCATCCAGCTCTACTCGCTGCCGACGCCCAATGGCGTGAAGGTCTCGATCGCGCTGGAGGAGCTTGGCCTGCCCTATGAGCCGCACACGATCAATATCGGCCAGAACGAGACCTGGGGGCCGGAATTCCTCTCGCTCAACCCCAACGGCAAGATCCCGGCGATCATCGATCCCGATGGCCCGGGCGGCAAGCCGCTCGGCCTGTTCGAGTCGGGCGCGATCCTGATCTATCTCGCGGAGAAGACCGGCAAGCTGATCCCGGCCGACCCCGCCGCCCGCTACGAGACCATCCAGTGGGTGATGTTCCAGATGGGGGCGATCGGGCCGATGTTCGGCCAGCTCGGCTTCTTCCATAAGTTCGCGGGCAAGGACTACGAGGACAAGCGCCCGCGCGATCGCTACGCCGCCGAGAGCAAGCGCCTGCTCGGCGTGCTGGAGACGCGGCTGGCCGGCCGCGACTGGATCATGGGTGACGAATACACCATCGCCGATATCGCTTCGCTCGGCTGGGTCCGCAATCTCGTCGGCTTCTACGGCGCCGGCGAGCTGGTCGACTATGCCAGTCTCAAGAACGTCCCGGCCTGGCTGGAGCGCGGCTTGGCGCGGCCGGCGGTGCAGCGCGGGCTCGACAGCCCGAAGCGTCCGGTGTGAGGAGCTGGCGACGTGGCGATCACCATCTACGGCATCAGGAACTGCGATACGATGAAGAAGGCGCGTGCCTGGCTGGAAGGCCATGGCGTCGCCGCGGGCTTCCATGACTACAAAGCGAGCGGCATCGACCCTGCCTCGCTGGAGCGCTGGGTTGAGGAGCATGGCTGGGAGACGGTTCTCAACCGTGCCGGCACGACCTTCCGCGCCTTGCCGGACGCCGAAAAGCACGGCCTCGACGCGGGCAAGGCGATCGCCCTGATGCTGGCGCAGCCATCGATGATCAAGCGCCCGGTGCTCGATCTCGGCAAGGGCCGGACCATCGTGGGGTTCAAACCGGAGCTGTACGAGGCGGCACTTTCCGGAACGGAGTGATTAAAGGACGCGGGTCATCCCGGGTGCAGCGAAACGAAGACCCGGCATCCATGCCTGAACGTCTATTGGAAGGGCTCCGGCATGGATCCCGGATCGGCACGGCTATCGCCGTTTGCCCGGGATGACACGTGTCTGGGCTCGGCGGGCTGGGATGCCCCACCCCGCTTCCAGGCCTCTTCCCTAAACATCCGTGCTGCTCTACCTCGCAGCGCATGACCGAACAGCCCCAATTTCCGCAGCCCGAGACCGCCGGGATCACCGACTTCACCTTCCATCTGCAGGCTCGCGACGGCGCCGCGCGCAGCGGCGAGATCCGCATGCCGCGCGGCACGATCCGCACGCCCGCCTTCATGCCGGTCGGCACGGCTGCGACCGTCAAGGGCATGTATCCCGAGCAGGTGAGGGCGCTCGGCGCTGATGTCGTGCTCGGCAACACCTATCACCTGATGTTGCGGCCCGGCGCCGAGCGCGTCGCCAGGCTCGGTGGCCTGCATCGCTTCATGAACTGGCCGCACCCGATCCTGACCGATTCCGGCGGGTTTCAGGTGATGTCGCTCGCCAATCTGCGAAAGCTCACGGAGCAGGGAGTGACCTTCCAGTCGCATATCGACGGTTCGAAGCACATGCTGAGCCCGGAGCGCTCGGTCGAGATCCAGAACCTGCTCGGCTCCGACATCGTCATGCAGCTCGATGAATGCGTCTCGCTGCCTTGCGAGGACAAAGTCGCGGAGAAGGCGATGCGCCTGTCGCTGCGTTGGGCGCAGCGCTGCAAGGAGGCATTCGGAAACCCGGCCGGCAGGGCGCTCTTCGGCATCGTGCAGGGTGGGGCGGTGCCGCATCTGCGGGTCGAGAGCGCGCGGGAACTCGCGGGGATGGACCTCAAGGGCTACGCCATCGGCGGGCTCGCGGTAGGCGAGCCGCAGGAGGTGATGCTGGCGATGATCGAGACGGTCGAGCCGCATCTGCCGCAGGCCAAGCCGCGCTACCTGATGGGCGTCGGCACGCCCGACGACATCGTCGAGGCGGTGCTGCGCGGCGTCGACATGTTCGACTGCGTCATGCCGACGCGCGCCGGCCGCCACGGCCAGATTTTCACGCGCTTCGGCCGCATGAACCTGAAGAACGCCAAGCATGCCGAGGATCCGCGCCCGGTCGACGAAACCTCGTCCTGCCCGGCGGCCAATGGCTGGTCGCGCGCCTATCTCCACCACCTCGTCAAGGCCGAGGAGATGCTCGGCAAGATGCTGCTGACCTGGATCAACCTTGCCTACTACCAGGAGCTGACGGCGGGGCTGCGCGCCGCGATTGCGGCCGGCCGTCTGGCCGACTTCGTCGCGGAAACGAAAGAGGGTTGGGCCAGGGGCGACGTGTCCGGCGCCGCCTGAGCGATCCCTGGCGATGCTCGACCCCTGGTTCCTGATGCTGGCCTTGAAGATGGCGACCGCCGCCGCAGTCGTCGTCGGTTGCTCGCTGCTGGCCGAGCGCAGCGGACCGATGATCGCGGCGATGATCGCGACGTTGCCGATCTCGGCCGGGCCGGTGCTGGTCTTCCTCGCGCTCGAGCATGACGCGGCCTTTATCGCACGGGGCGCGCTCGGCGGCATGACCTCGAACCTCGCCAATGCCGGCTTGAGTCTCGCCTATGTGCTGCTGGCCCAGCGCTTCGGCACGCTCGCCTGCCTCGCCGCCGCGCTGCTGGCCTGGACGGCGGTACTGTTCCTGCTGCGCGCGCTCGAGCCGTCCTTCTCGGTCATGATCGCAGCGACGGTCCTGGTCTATGCCGGCCTGCATTGGCTCTTCCGGCCTTATCTCGCCGCCCGGCCGAAGCAGCCGCCGGGCCGGCCCTGGCATCTGATCCCGATGCGCGCGGCCTTCGTCGCGTCGCTTGCCGGCGCGGTGACGACCGTCAGCGCCTATGTGGGGCCGACCTGGTCCGGCTCGCTGGCGGCGCTGCCGGTGGTCTTGTCCAGCATGATCGCGATGCTGCAGCCGAGGATTGGCGGCCCGGCCACCGCAGCCGTCATCGCCAACGGCGCTCTCGCCCTGATCGGCTTCGGATTGGCGCTGGCTGCCGTGCATCTGACGGCAATCCCGCTCGGCTCGGCCTGGTCCTTGACGCTGGGCCTCGCGATCTGCGTCGGCTGGAACCTCGCGCTGATGCGCCTAAACCGCGGCGCGCGCTGAGCGCCGCCAGGAGGCGACGAACAGCCCGCCAATGATCAGGACGATGCCTGCCACCTGCAGTCCCGTTGGAACCTCACCGAGAACCGGGATGGCGAGCAGCGTGCCGATGACGGGAATGGTCGGCGGGAAGCGCCCGGCCACAGCCGGTCCCAGCGCACGCGCAGCCAGGCTCCACAGCCACAGCCCCAGGATGACGTTGAGCACGCCCTGATTGATTCCGTGCAGCACGATCACCCACCAGGGCGCGACATCGAAGCCCCGGAAGAAGAACAGCGCGTAGAACGGCAGGTAGGCCATCGACAGCACGGCGACGACGCTCGTCACCTTCAGCGCATCGAGGCGCCAGAGCTGCACCAGCAGCGGATACATCCCCCAGATCAGCCCAACCCCGACGAAACAGAGGTCGCCGAACAGGATCGAAGGGTTGGTATGCGTCGTGCCGGCGATGCCGAGGCAGACGAGGCCGAGCAGCACGCCGGCGATGCCGAGCACGAGCTGGCGCGTGATCACCGCCCCGAAGAGCACCACGCTGCCGATGATGCTGATCACGGTGACCAGCCCCGGCCCGATCGTCGCGCCATGGGCCGCCGGCGCATAGGTCACGCCGGTCAGCAGCAGGAAGCTCATCGGGAAACCGCTCATGATGGCGAGCAGGATGCCGCGCCCCCAGCCGATGCCGCCGCAGCTCCCGACGCCGCTGGCGATGAAACCGGGGAGCAGCAGGAGCCCGGCGATGCCGAAGCGCAACGCCAGAAGGTCGTGCGAGGTCAGGCCGTTGAGAACGGCATGGCGGCTGATCACGAAGTTCGAGCCGAAGATCAGCATGGCCAGAACCATGCCGGAAAAGGCGAGCCGCCAGCGACGCTTCTCGCGAATCTGCGTGGCTTCGGACAAAGGCGACATCTGGTCCATGCGTCCGGTATCGCCCGGATGCCGGTCCGGCGTTAGCGCGGCGGCTGCATGGCGCCTGCGCGTCGCGTTCGCAGGTGCAGCTCGACCGATGAGGCCCGGAAACAATTGGAGACGAAGCACCGCAATTAATCCCAGCCTCGGCCGTTATCGCGCCGGGCCGCGGTGTTCTCCTGCTGGGGTTCAACGAGGAGCTTCGGACATGTCGGGTTCTGTCTTTGCGGCTTCGGCCCGCTTCCTGCGCGGTGTCGGCAATCAGGCGGCCGTCTCGGTGGTCGCCTCTGCGTTCGCGGCGGCGGCGCTGGCTCTTCCGGGCAGCATCGCCCTGCCGTTCTTCGGAAGCGCGGCGGAGCAGGTCGAGACGAGTGCGATGGTCGCCGAGCGCTGGCTTTCGCCGGTCGCCTTGGACGGCAAGATCCGCGAACGCCACCATGACACGGTCGGCGGCGATACGCCGATGCGGACACCCGAGGTGACGGGCCTCGTCAGCCCGGCCGCGATCGTGATGCCGATGGCACTGGAATGGACGCAGCCCGTCACCGACATCGTGGCCCTGCCGCAGACCAGGTCGGTGACTGCGAGCGAGCCGCGCGCCCGTGCCGTTCAGGCGCAGGCGCTTCCGCCCCGCAGGCCCGCCGTCGAACGTGCCGTTGTGGCGGCCGATACGGCGCCGCTCCAGATCGCGCCGGCGCACGTCACTCCAGAGCAGGTCGCGGCGAATGTTCCCGCGGCTGCCGAGACGGCAAGGCCGCCGCAGCGCAGAGTCCTTGGCGTGGCCGTTCCCGCGCCGGTCTCGCGCATCGGCGATGCGGTTTCCGGCGCGGTCGGCCTCGTCGGCGCGGCAGGAAGCTGGACGCTGTCGCGCGCCTCGGACCTGCTGCCGCGCCTCTAGAGCGTTTTCAAGCGAAGTGGATACCGGTTCGCGTGAAGAAAACGTGTCAACAATGTTCTAGCGCTCAGGCCAGCGCCTTCAGCGCGGCGCGGCCGGCATAGACCGCCTGGGCGCCGAGCTCCTCCTCGATGCGCAGGAGCTGGTTGTACTTCGCCGTCCGGTCGGAGCGGGCGAGCGAGCCCGTCTTGATCTGCCCGCAATTCGTCGCGACCGAGAGATCGGCGATGGTCGAATCCTCGGTCTCGCCGGAGCGATGCGACATCACAGCGGTGTAGCCAGCGCGCTGGGCCATCTCGACGGCGGCCAGCGTCTCGGTCAGCGAGCCGATCTGGTTGACCTTGACCAGGATCGAGTTGGCCGTCTTCTCCTTGATGCCGCGCGACAGGCGCGTGACATTGGTGACGAAGAGGTCGTCGCCGACGAGCTGGCACTTGCCGCCGACGAGATCGGTCAGCGCCTTCCAGCCCTCCCAGTCATCCTCGGACATGCCATCCTCTATCGAGACGATCGGATAGCTGCCGACGAGCTTGGCGAGGTACTTCGCCTGCGCCTTGGGTTCGCGGGTCTTGCGCTCGCCCTCATAGACATAAGCGCCATCCTTGAAGAACTCGGTGGCCGCGCAGTCGAGCGCCAGCGCGATGTCTTCGCCCGGCTTGTAGCCGGCGGCCTCGATGGCCTGCATCACGAAATCGAGCGCCGCTTCCGCCGATTTGATGTTAGGAGCGAAGCCGCCCTCGTCGCCGACATTGGTGTTGTGACCGGCGTCGTGGAGCTTCTTCTTGAGCGTGTGGAAGATCTCCGAGCCCATCCGCAGCCCTTCCGAGAAGGAAGGAGCGCCGATCGGCATGATCATGAATTCCTGGAAGTCGATCGGGTTGTCGGCATGGGCGCCGCCATTGACGATGTTCATCATCGGCACGGGCAGGATGCGGGCCGAGGTGCCGCCGACATAGCGGTAGAGCGGCAGGCCGGCGGCCTCGGCGGCGGCCTTGGCGACGGCGAGCGAGACGCCGAGGATGGCGTTCGCGCCGAGCTTGCTCTTGTTGGGAGTGCCGTCGAGCTCGATCATCGCCTCGTCGATGGCGACCTGGTCCTCGGCGTCCATCGCGACGAGCTGCTCGGCGATCGCGACATTGACGGCCTCGACCGCCTTCAGCACGCCCTTGCCGAGATAGCAGCTCTTGTCGCCGTCGCGCAGTTCGACCGCCTCATGCGCGCCTGTCGAGGCGCCGGAGGGAACGGCGGCGCGGCCCATCGAGCCGTCCTCCAGCACGACATCGACCTCGACCGTGGGATTGCCGCGCGAGTCGAGGATCTGGCGGCCGATGATGTCGATGATCGCGGTCATGGAAAGCTCCGTGGCGGACGCAGGAAGGAGTGTCAGCCGCGCTTCTAGCCAACGGCTTTGCGCTCGGGAAGCCTCAATCCGACGGGCGGGCCGGGGGCATCGCAGCGAAATCTCGCTGGCTGGCGGCGTCCGCGCGTAGAGTGCTCCATTGTCGCGCCGGGTTCTGGTCCCAATCTTGCGGCTTTCGCGATGTTTGCAGGCCGACTGTTTCATCGGGAGACGAAGATGTTCCGTATCATGCCCAATAGCCGCCGCCCTTCGCTGGGGCTTGTGCTGGCTTCGGTCGCCGTCACCATGGCCTGGTGGGCGGGGCTCTGTGTGCTGGCGGGCCGCGCCGTCTGGTTCTGGTGATCAGGAATCGTCCTGCGTGCGGACATATCCGCCGACGAGGAAGCCGCTCTGGATCGCGAAGAGATAGCCGATCCAGACCAGGATGCTGAAAACGCCGAACTCCCCCCGGAACGCCCACAGAGGGACCATGATCAGTGTCATGGCGAGGCTCGCCGCGATGATGGCGAGATAATTATACGAAAGGCCGATCAGTATTCCCACGAGAAACAAGATGCCGGCAATGATCATGGGCTGATGGCGTCGCTCGTCTGTGCGCGTCGCAGGATCGCTGCGGGCTCGACGAGCGTATTAGCGCACCGGTTGCTCCGATCCGTTTTACGTTTGGGGCGGGATTTGAATCAAAGTTGAGGCGTCTCGTGGAGGAATCCGGCCGCTCCGGTTGCGATCGGCCCGCTGGTTTCGCTGACCCCACCCCGAAAACGGTTCCCACCGCCTCTCGCAATGCTCTAGAAGGCCCGAAACTTCAGGAGCCTCCGATGTCGATCGACGCCTCGACCCTGCAACTCGGGCAGCACGCCGAGCTGCCTGCCTCGCCCGAACAGGCGCGCCTCGACCGCGTGCCCAATCCTCATGCCGGCACGTGCTATCTCGCCCGTTTCACCTGTCCCGAATTCACCTCGATCTGCCCCGTCACGGGGCAGCCCGATTTCGGCATCCTGGTGATCGACTATCTGCCGGGCCAGTGGCTGGTCGAGTCGAAGTCGCTGAAGCTCTATCTCGGCGCCTTCCGCAACCATGGCGCGTTCCACGAGGACTGCACGGTCGGCATCGGCAAGAAGCTGGTCGAACTGCTCGAGCCGGAATGGTTCCGCATCGGCGGCTACTGGTATCCGCGCGGCGGCATCCCGATCGACGTGTTCTGGCAGACGGCTGAGCCGCCCAAGGGGCTGTGGCTGCCCGACCAGGGCGTCGCGCCCTATCGCGGGCGCTGACCATAGGCCTGGGGGCGCGCCCTCAATGCGACAGGCGCAGGCTCGTCAGCGACTGGCCGATCGCCTGGAAGGCGGCGGCGGAGCTCGTTGCTTCCGAGAGACGGCCTATGACGCAGAGATGTTGAGATTCCGTTCCGCAGACCGCCGAAACAGCCGTGTCCCGGCGGCCGTTTCGGGATTGGTTCAGGTGCGGCTTCGGGGGATCGGCAGGATGCGCGGCGTGGCATAGCCGAACACGGCGAGGGCGGCGGCGAACAGGACGATGGCGGTGCCGGTGCCCAGCAGATGCATGGCGAAACCCATCACGACCGGCCCCGTCGCCTGGCCGAGGAAGAAGCAGCAGGCGAACAGCGCCATGGCCGAGCCGCGCGCGCTCGGAGCGAGCTCCGTCGCCTGGGCCTGGAACGTTCCGTGCAGCAGGAAGAAGCCGAAGCCTTGCGCGGCGAAGATCGGGATCGCGGTCCACCACGGCCAGTCGAAAGCGAACAGCGCCAGCCCGATCGCGCAGATCACGCCGCCCGTGCGCGTCATCCGTGTCGGCCCCAGACGCTCGACGAGCACGCGGGTCATCAGGCCGTAAACGAGGCAGCCGAAGCCCATTCCCGCGATGACGAGGCCGGCCTGCGCCGGGCCGACGCCGGAGCGCTCGTACAGGATCGCGGCGACATAGGCGGGTATCCCGAACAGCAGAATGCCCTCGATGATTACGAGGCCATAGAGCAGCTTGGTCCGTGGGTTGGCGAAAACCGTGCTGTAGTTGGCCAGCGCCCCCGCGAGGCTGAGCTTCTGGCGCGTGACGTTGCGCCGCGGCTTCAGTGCTGTGGCGACGAGGATGGCGGCCAGCGTGGCGATGACGGCTGCCGACAGGAAGGCGGCCCGCCAGCCGGCATGGGTCGCGATGAGGCCCGAGCAGGCGGAGCCGGACATCTGCCCGATGATCATCAGCACGGTGAAGCGCCCGAGAGCGACCTGCCGCTCCTGCATCGGCGCGCGATCGCCGATCGCAGCCATCGCGATCGGGATGATGCCGCCGGACGCGATGCCTGTGACCGCGCGCACCACGGCCATCACCTCGAAGGATGTCGCCAGAGCCGCGACCGTCGAGAACAGCGCCAGCGCCAGCAGGCAGATCAAGATCGTGCGGATCTTGCCGATCGCATCGGCGAGGGGGCCGAGAAAGGGCTGACCCAGCGCATAGGATAGCGAGAAAGCCGTCACCATCATCACGATCTGGGGAATGCTGCGGCTGAATTCGCCGGCGAGCGTCGGGATCAGCGGGTCGATGATCCGCATCGTGAAGGTCGATGCGAAGCCGCAGATCCCGAGAACCAGGATGAGGGTGCGAAGTGGGGTCGGCGCCGGCGCAGGGGGCGGCGCCGGAGTCGGCGTGTCAGACATAAGCCAGCGTAGGCTTGGCCTTGGCCTTGGCAAGCCTATCAAAGCCTTGCAGCTCTGCGATCAACGCAGGGAAGGCGCTGAGCGGGACCATGTTGGGGCCGTCGCTGGGCGCATTGTCGGGGTCCTCATGCGTCTCGATGAAGACGCCGGCGACGCCGACCGCGACCGCTGCGCGCGCCAGCACGGGCACGAATTCACGCTGGCCGCCGGAGGACGAGCCCTTGCCGCCGGGCTGTTGGACCGAATGCGTGGCGTCGAAGATCACCGGCGCGCCGATCGACTGCGCCATGATCGGCAACGCGCGCATGTCCGAGACGAGCGTGTTGTAGCCGAAGGACGATCCGCGCTCGGTCAGCATCACGTTCGGATTGCCGCTCTCGGTGACCTTGGCCGCGACATTGACCATGTCCCAGGGCGCCAGGAACTGGCCCTTCTTCACATTGACGACGCGCCCGGTCAGCGCCGCGGCCACCAGCAGGTCGGTCTGGCGACACAGGAAGGCGGGAATCTGAAGCACGTCGACGACCTCCGCAACCGCGGCGCACTGGCCCGCTTCATGCACGTCGGTCAGGACAGGCAGGCCGGTCTCGGCGCGGATGTCGGCGAAGACGGGCAGGGCGGCTTTTAGCCCCATCCCGCGCTCGCCCTTCACGCTCGTGCGGTTGGCCTTGTCGAAGGAGGTTTTGAAGACGAGCCCGATCCCGAGCGATTCCGCAATTTCCTTCAGCGCGAAGGCAGTCTCGAGCGCGTGGTTGCGGCTCTCCATCTGGCAGGGGCCGGCGATTACCGCGAGCGGTAGCCCGTTGCCGAAGCGGACCGGGGAGGCGAGGTCGGCGCCGACGGAGACGATGGCATTGGCGGTCATGGGCGGCATCTCCGGGATTGCTGGGCGCGCCGGGCTTATGTCCGGCAGGGGAGTGGGTCAAGCGCGGCGGGTCAAGCCACGCCACAGGCAGGGCCGATAAACTGCGACCATTAAGCTGCGACCAAAACCTCGACATTGCATCGAACGCACTGGCGAAGCGGCGGCGAGGTCTGTAAATTCATCGGCGAGGCATTATGTCGGGTGGGAAACGCCAGGAAGCCGCGAGGCAGGGACTGATCTTGAGAGCAACGGCAGCGACGATGACGCAGGCAAGGGACATCATGGGGTCGAGCGACGCCGTGGCGCCGTCGCCGGGCGTGTGCGTCGAGCCTGAGGCGATGGCCGATCGTCCCAGGCGTCCGCCTTCGCCGACCGATGGCGGGCGGGACGGCACGGGTACGGCCGTTCTCACCCGTACACGCACTCGCAAGCCGAATCTCTACCGTGTTCTGCTCCTGAACGACGATTACACGCCGATGGAGTTCGTCGTTCACGTTCTCGAGCGCTTTTTCCAGAAGGACCGCGCCGCCGCGACCCAGATCATGATGCATGTGCATCAGAACGGCGTCGGCGAATGCGGCGTCTTCACCTACGAGGTCGCCGAGACGAAGGTCACGCTCGTCATGGACCTGGCGCGCAAGCACATGCATCCTCTCCAGTGCGTGATGGAGAAGAAGTAGAGTTTTGAGTTCGCTCACCCCTTTGAAATCGGAATAGGAGCGCAATCCGTGCCGAGTTTCTCGCGCAGTCTCGAACAGGCGCTTCACCGGGCCCTGGCCCTCGCCAATGAGCGTCACCACGAATACGCCACGCTCGAGCATCTGCTGCTCGCTCTCGTCGACGATCAGGATGCGGCCGCGGTGATGCGTGCCTGCAGCGTCGATCTCGACATGCTCAGGCGCAATCTCGTCGACTACATCGACGCCGAACTGTCCAATCTGGTCACCGACGGGCGCGACGACTCGAAGCCGACCGCAGGCTTCCAGCGCGTGATCCAGCGCGCCGTCATCCATGTCCAATCCTCTGGTCGCGAGGAAGTGACCGGTGCCAACGTGCTCGTCGCGATGTTCGCCGAGCGCGAGAGCCACGCCGCCTATTTCCTGCAGGAGCAGGACATGACCCGCTACGACGCGGTCAACTACATCAGCCACGGCATCGCCAAGCGTCCGGGCGCGAGCGAGCCGCGCCCGGTCCGCGGCGTCGAGGAGGAGCCCGAGCAGCAACGCGATTCGCGGGCCGCCGACCAGGGCAACGAGGCTGACAAGGACAAGAAGAAGAAGGAAAGCGCGCTCGAGGCCTATTGCGTCAACCTCAACCGCAAGGCACGCGACGGCCGCATCGACCCGCTGATCGGCCGTGAGGCGGAGGTCCAGCGCACCATCCAGATTCTCTGCCGCCGGCAGAAGAATAATCCGCTCTTGGTCGGCGACCCGGGCGTCGGCAAGACCGCGATCGCGGAGGGCCTCGCCCTCAAGATCATCCGCGGCGAAGTGCCCGAGGTGCTGGAGGACGCGACCGTCTTCTCGCTCGACATGGGTACGCTGCTTGCCGGAACCCGCTATCGCGGCGATTTCGAGGAACGCCTCAAGCAGGTGATGAAGGAGATCGAGGCCCACCCCAAGGCGATCATGTTCATCGACGAGATCCATACGGTGATCGGCGCCGGTGCGACCTCGGGCGGCGCCATGGACGCCTCCAACCTGCTCAAGCCCGCACTCGCCTCCGGCTCGCTGCGCTGCATCGGCTCGACCACCTACAAGGAGTACCGCCAGTACTTCGAGAAGGACCGCGCGCTGGTGCGTCGCTTCCAGAAGATCGACGTCAACGAGCCGTCGATCCCGGATTCGATCGAGATCCTGAAGGGCCTGAAGCCCTATTTCGAGGAGTTCCACAAGCTGCGCTATACCAACGATGCCATCAAGGCGGCGGTGGAGCTGTCGGCGCGCTACATCCATGACCGGAAGCTGCCGGACAAGGCGATCGATGTGATCGACGAAACCGGCGCCTCGCAGATGCTGGTGTCCGAGAACAAGCGCAAGAAGACGATCGGCGTGAAGGAGATCGAGGCTGCGATCGCGACGATGGCGCGCATCCCGGCCAAGACCGTCTCGAAGGATGACGCCGAGGTGCTGCGCAACCTTGAGACGACCCTGAAGCGGACCGTCTATGGCCAGGAGAAGGCGATCGAGGCGCTGTCCTCCTCGATCAAACTGGCCCGCGCCGGCCTGCGCGACGGCGAGAAGCCGATCGGCTGCTATCTCTTCGCGGGGCCGACCGGCGTCGGCAAGACCGAGGTTGCCCGCCAGCTCGCCTCCTCGCTCGGCGTCGAGCTCGTCCGCTTCGACATGTCCGAATATATGGAGCGCCACACCGTCTCGCGGCTGATCGGCGCGCCTCCGGGCTATGTCGGCTTCGACCAGGGCGGCCTGCTGACCGACCAGATCGACCAGCATCCGCATTGCGTGCTGCTGCTCGACGAGATCGAGAAGGCCCATCCCGACCTGTTCAACATCCTTCTGCAGGTGATGGACCACGGCAAGCTGACGGACAACAACGGCAAGCAGGTCGATTTCCGCAACGTGATCCTGATCATGACCACCAATGCCGGCGCGGCCGACATGGCCCGCAACGCTTATGGTTTCACCCGCAGCAAGCGCGAGGGTGACGACGCCGAGGCGATCAACAAGCTGTTCGCGCCGGAATTCCGCAACCGGCTCGATTCGGTGATCTCCTTCGGCCATCTGCCGAAGACGGTCGTCGCCCGCGTCGTCGACAAGTTCGTGCTTCAGCTCGAGGCGCAGCTCGCCGACCGCAACGTCACGATCGAACTCAGCGACGAGGCCCGCGAATGGCTGGTCGAGAACGGCTATGACGAGGCGATGGGTGCTCGCCCCATGGCCCGCCTGATCCAGCAGACCATCAAGACTCCGCTCGCCGACGAGGTGCTGTTCGGGCGCCTCAAGAACGGCGGCGCGGTCAAGGTCGTGGTCGTGCAGTCGGAAACCGGCATCAAGGTTCTCGGTCTCGAATTCCCCGACGGCCCGGTCAAGCCGAAGCCCGAGAAGGACGTCGCGGCCGCTGCCGAGAAGCGCGACCGCAAGCCGCGCGCCAAGGCCTCGTCCGCGGCGAAGCCGGCCTCTGCCGGCCCGCGTCGTGGCGGTGCTGGGGGTGGTGGCAAGGTCGGAAAGGGCGATGGCGGCGGCAAGGCTCCTGACGCTCCAAAGCCGCAGCGCGCTGTCCGCACTGTCCCCAAGGTCCCGCTGACGAAGGCTTGAGAGCGTGTTCTTCAGGCGCAAGTCCGACACTCTGCTCGCGCATGCGGCGGAGCCTGCACCCGAGCAGGCCGCCCCGCCGCGCAAGCAGAAGCTGAGCTGGTTCGAGAAGCGCGACCGCCGCCGGCGGCGGCGGAAGATGTTCGAGGAGATTCTCGGCTGGATACTGGTTCCGGCCTTCGTCTACGGAATCTATCTCGCGGTGAAGGCAGTCGGCGGCATTCCCAAGGAACTGATCGATTTCGGCAACGAACTGATCGGCATCGTCTTCAAGGGCGGGCGTTGACGGGACCCGCCGAGACGATGCCGCGTGGATGGTGGCTTTGTGTGGCCTCTACTTCGTGCCGACCGTCGATCGAACGAATTCCAGGACCGCGGCGGTCGCTGCCTTGGTCGCCTCGGGATCGAAGCCGACGGTCGGCCCGATGCTGACGCAATCGTCGGTGTAGGCGAACGGCTTCTGTGTCGCGTCGTTGATCAGGACGGCGTCTTCGTTTTCCCGAATCTTGCACGCCCGCACCGACTGGTCGGCTTTGGTCGGTACAGGCGGATTGGCCCCGAGCGGATTGTCAAAACCGTGCTCGGCATTCGGATACTCGGTCAACTGCACGTCCGCGCCGGCCTGTTTCAGGCGTGCCATGTACGTTTTGCAGGAGGAAACCGGGTTGTAGTTATCGGGTGAGCCGTGAAAGATTCGGATCGGCTTGCCCGAAACCTTGTCGTCGTCCCGGTACGTCGTTCCGCAGTCGGGATAGAAGACCACATAGGACGCGAAATTCACGCCGCTCTTGTTCCAGAGTTTCTGGAAGCGCTCGACGCTGGAGTAGAGAGCCGCTTGTCCGCCGCGTGAGAAGCCCACCATGACGACCTTGTCGGGGTCGACGCGCGGATGTTTGCCGAGGATTTCGAGCGATCTGTAGATATCCAGAATGAAGTTCAGGCGCCCCAGAGAGGCTTGCTTGTCGCCGACGCCGGTGAAGCCGCGTCCCGTGACGCCATCGATGACGAATGTCGAGATTCCTGCCGCGTTGAACAGCCTCTTCCAGTACTGAACATTGCCTCCGATGCCGCCGGAGCCATGCATCAGGACGGCGAGGGGCAGCCGCCCGCTGCCCTGGGCGATGGCCAGTTCGCCCGTGACGACGGTAGCCTTCGCATTCGGATCGCCGGATAAAAACTGGCTGTCGCTCAAAGTCAGTGTGGGGATGGAAAAGAGCTCGACCCTCGCCGGCAGGTCCTTCGGAGCGGCCACCTGCGCGGACACGGCCCCTGCTGACATAAAGGCCGCGAGGGCCATGGCCTTGATAGGCAAATACGATCCCATATCGTCCTCCCGATTGGTGGCGCCTGGCTTCATTCCGTGAATCCAGTTCACGCCCATGGCAGACGAAAGGATTGTACCGGTCGGTTAATTCGTCAAGGCGGTGATATCGAGGCCTCCGATGTTGTTTCCCGTTCGAAGGATGAATGGTCAGAAGGAGCTTGGCGAATGAGCGATAGGGCCGAGTTCGATAACGGCATGTCGGCCGGGGTGGGTCTCCGCCGCTCCGGCCCGGATTGCCGTGTCAGGTTTCGCCGATCGCGTCCTGCATGGCGCGCGGGGCCGGTCGGCTGCGGGCGCGCCCCGGGATGGCCGTAGGCCGGGCTAGAACGGTGTCGATCATTCGATCGTATATCAAGCCGCTCCCCACGCCTCAGCCGCGCAGAAATTATCATGAATGCACCGCCAGACCGGGACTGGAAGCGCGCAGCGCTGGCCGGCATACGCGATGCGCTGTCCCTGCCGGCCTGGGTCGTCGGTTTCGGCCTGATCGGCGTGGGCTCGCTGGCGCGCGATGTCGGCTATCCCGTCGAGATCGCCGTGCTCTCGACCATGCTGGTCTGGGCCGGCCCCTCGCAGGTCATCTTCTTCGCCTCGATCGCGGCCGGCGCTGCCTGGAGCGCGATCGCGATCGCGGTCGGTTTCGCCTCGCTGCGCTTCCTGCCGATGACGGTCGCGATCCTGCCTTTGCTGCGGCGCCCCGGGCAGAGCGTCTGGATGCAGCTCCTGCTGGCGCACTACGTCGCCGTGACCGCCTGGACCGAAGGCCTGCGGCGCTTGCCGCATGTGCCGCCGGCGCAGCGCGTGGCCTATTTCCTCGGCTTCGCCAACGCCTGCATGGCGATGAGCTCGCTCGGGACCTTCCTCGGCTATTATCTCGTCGGAGCTCTGCCGATCCCGTTCGCCGCCGGACTGCTTTGCCTGACCCCGATCTTCTTCCTGGCCTCGCTCAGCGCCGGGCTGCGCCATCGCGGCGACGTTGCCGCGATCGTGCTCGGGCTGGCGCTCGCGCCGGTCTGCGACCGCTTCATCGGCGGCGGCTTCGACCTGATCGTGGCGGGGTTGATCGCCGGGACGGTCGCCTTCGCACTGCGGCCGGGGAAGAACACGGCATGACCCCGCCAATCCCCTGGCTCGACGGCCCGCACTGGCCCTATCTCGCGCTGCTGCTGTTTGCGGTGCTGCCGACCGAGATCTGGCGCTGGCTCGCGGTGGCCTTCTCGCGCCGCCTTGATGCCAATTCGCCTGCGCTCGAATGGGTCCGGGCCGTCGCCACGGCCCTGCTCGCCGGCATCGTTGCCAAACTGATCGTGGCGCCCCCCGGCGCGCTCGCAGCCGTGCCACTGGCGCTCCGCGTCGCGGCGCTGTCGGTTACGCTCGGCATCATGTTGTTCGATCGCCGGCGCGTCATGCTGGCGGTGCTGGCCGGCGAGGCGGCGTTGATCGGCGGCGCGTGGTGGCTCCTGCGGGCGTGAGCAAGTCGCTCAGAGCGCCTTCAGCGCCATGCGGATCTTCTCGGCATTGGTAGCCAGAATCTCCGGCTTCTCCATCGCGCCCGTATGGGGCCGCAGCGCCACCCCCTCGAACCGCGGCATCACATGGACATGCAGGTGGAACACGACCTGCCCGCCCGCCGCCTCGTTGAACTGCTGGATGGTGACGCCGTCGGCGTTGAACGCGGCCTTGGTCGCGCGGGCGAGCGTCTGCGTCGTCACGGCGACGGCCTTGAGGGCATCCGCAGGGGCGTCGAACACGTTGCGGCAGGCCGCTTTCGGGAGCACCAGGACATGCCCGTCGGCGCGCGGCATTATGTCCATGATCGCCAGCGTCTCGGCGTCCTCATAGACGGTGTGGGAGGGCATCTCGCCGCGCAGGATTTTGGCGAAGACATTGGCGCTGTCATAGGCGGTCATGGCGGGTCCGGGGCAGGCGAGGGGGGAGCGCAGGCGAGAAAACACAGGCACGCAGCCTGTCGCGCGCCGGGCGCCTGCGTCAAGGCCCGAGGCGCGGCAGCGGACCCGCCGGCCCGGCATGCAGCGGCAGGACATCGGCCAACTCGGCATCGAGCACGAGATCGTCGCAGGCGCCGAGCACCCAGAGCGCCGTGGCCTCGAAGCGCAGCAGAGGCTCGTCCCACCAACGCTCGATCAGCGCCGACAGTGCGACGGTCTCCTTCGCATCGAGATCGTCGGTCAGGTTGTAGAGGCCGACCAGGTAGAGATCGCCCGGCTGCCGGCCGAACGCCGTCTGGACCGCGTGGATCGGGTTCGTCCCGCCGCGGCTCTCCGGGTAGAGGCGCAGATAGAGCCGCCCCCGATTGACGTTGCCGGAGAACAAACCGCGCAACTCGACCTGAAACGGTCCGATCTGGGACAGGGTCTCACGCACCGTCGCGTCGATCGTCGGAGCCGCGCCGGTGGAGAGCGTGCCACACAGCGTGGCATGCAGCCGGTCCGCCCGTCGCGGCAGGACATCCCAGGCGATCTTCCGCGCGAAGGGAGCCCTCCGCATCTCATAGTCCAGTCGCTCGAGGGGCTCGGACGCGGCCAGCGTGGCTTCGTCGATCGGCAGCACGAGGGAAAACACCCTCGGATGCCGCCCCATCTCGTAGAAGCGGCCGTCCTGCCGGGCGATCACGCCAGGATGGGCCGGTGCGACGAGCGGCAAATGGGCGAAACGATAGGGCTCGTCGAGCGTCAGCGATGCGCCATACGGCAAGGTGGTGCGGCTGCGCAGATAGCCCAGTTCTGCATCGTTGCAGAAGTCCGGCGCAGCTTCCTCGGATACCGGCCTGCTACCGTCATTCATGTGCATCTCCCGCCTTGCGGAACGGGCTCTCCGTCGCGAGCGCTTCCTGCGCCTCGGCGATCTGCTGCCGTTCTCCCGTCAGATAATGCTCCACCGCGCGCCGCAGCCCGGGATCGGCCAGATGATGCAGCGAGCGGGTGATGACCGGCCGGTAGCCGCGCGCGAGCTTGTGCTCGCCCTGGGCGCCGGCCTCGACGCGGGCGAGCCCATGCGCGATCGCATAATCGATGGCCTGGTGGTAGCAGAGCTCGAAATGCAGGAAGGGGTGGTCCTCGATGCAGCCCCAGTTGCGGCCATAGAGCGTGTTGGCGCCGCGGAAATTGATCGCTCCCGCGATGTAGCGGCCCGCACGCTTCGCCATCACCAGCACGATGCGCTCGCCCATCGCCGCGCCGACGGCCGAGAAGAAGGCGCGGTTGAGGTAGGGCCGGCCCCATTTGCGCGCGCCGGTATCCTCATAGAAGGAATGGAAATCGTCCCAGACGGCTTCGGTCAGGTCGCTCCCGGAGAGAATCTCGACCATGATCCCGGCTGACAGGGCTTCGCGGCGCTCGCGCTTCAAGGCCTTGCGCTTGCGCGAGGCGAGCGTCGCCAGGAAATCGTCGTAAGTCGCGAAGCCCTCGTTCTGCCAGTGGAACTGGAGGTCGTGCCGCTCGAGATAGCCGGCCTCGCGCAGCGCCGAGATGTCGGGCTCCTGGGCGAAGGTGATGTGGACCGAGGAGGATTCCGTCTGGTCGCGCAGCGCCTCCAGCCCGGCGATCAGTCCCGCCCGGGCCTCGCCGGCACGTGGTCCGTCCGCGACCAGCAGGCGCGGACCCGTCGCCGGGGTGAACGGCGCAGCGACCTGCAGCTTGGGATAGTAGCGCCCGCCGGCGCGTTGATAGGCGTCTGCCCAGCCATGGTCGAAGACGTATTCGCCCTGGCTGTGGCTCTTGAGGAAGCTTGGCGCGGCCGCGAGCAACGCTCCTTGCGCATCCTCGACGAGGAGATAGGCAGGCGACCAGCCCGAGCGCCCGCCGACGCAACCGCTGTCCTCCAATGCGCGCAGGAATTCATGGGAGACAAAGGGGTTGTCAATGTCGAGCCCGGACTGCGCAGTTACGGCAGATTCGCAGGGGGCGCCCAGCGCCGCACTCAGCGCGCCCGGATTGGCACAGGCGTTCCAGGCGCCCGCCGGCACGTTCTTGAGCGAGGTCGTGACGCGAACCCTGAGGTCGCCGCCCTCGCCGGAGCTCAAGGTGTGAAGCCCTCGAACACCATCTGGTCGGCGTGGCGCGCCGCCATCTCGCGATCCGCCGGCGTCCGCACCGTCCAGGTCATCAGCGGCATGCCGAGCGCGTTGCGGCAGAGATAAGGCGCAGCGCTTTCGAGGTCGATGACCTTCCAGGACAGGAAGTCCGGGCGGCTCTCGCTGAAATGCAGCAGGTTCGCCATCGCATGCCGCTTGGCGTCATCGAGATGGGCGTAGTCGTCATAGACGGAATAGTCGTTCATCGCGACGATGCCGCGCGGCACCGCCGGCGCCAGATCGCGCAGCGCCGTGACGATCTCGGGATCGAACGACTTGAACACGATCGGCTGGCCGGCGCGCTGCGAGACGATCTCGGCGGCCCGGCGCGTCAGTGCGAGATCGCCGTTGAAGCGGCTCTTGATCTCGATGACGAGAGGCACACGCCCGGCGATCACGTCGAGAAAGCCGGAGAGCGTCGGAATCCGCGCCTCGCTGCCCTTGAGCGTGATCGCGGCGAGCGCGTCGGCCCTCAGCTCGGCGACCTTGCCGCTCTTCTCCGTCAGCCGGTCGAGCACGAAATCATGGAACACCATGGCTTCGCCATCGGCGCTGAGCTGGACGTCGCATTCGATGCCGAAGCCCCCGGCGATCGCCGCTTCCGCCGCGGGGATGCTGTTCTCGATCACACCGGCCGCGACGTCGTGCAGGCCGCGATGTGCGATCGGCCGGGCGATCAGCCAGCCGAGGCCGGAATGGGCATGCTCGTTCCCGGAAGCCGAGTGCTCGCTCGTCGATCGGTCGCGCATCAGGCGATCTCGAACATCGCCTCGACCTCAACGGCCGCATCGGCCGGGAGTTCGGCGACGCCGATGGTCGAGCGGGCATGCCGGCCCTTGTCGCCGAGCACCTCGACCATCAGGTCGGAGGCGCCGTTCATGATTGCAGGCAGGGCGGAGAAATGCGGCGCGGCATTGATGAAGCCGCCGAGACGGACGCAGCGCTTGATCCGGCCGAGATCGCCGCCGAGCGCGGCCTTGGCCTGCGCCAGCACATTGATGGCGCAAAGCCTTGCCGCTTCGAGGCCGGCCTCGTTGAAGATTTCGGCGCCGAGCTTGCCCTTGTGACTGTCGGAAAGCTTGCCGTCGAGCCCGAAGCAGATCTGGCCCGAGATCACCAGCAGATTGCCGGTGATCACATAGGGAACGTAATTGGCGACCGGCGCGGCGGGCGAGGGCAGGGTGATGCCGAGTTCGGCAAGCTTGGCGTCGACGGCATTCATCGGGGTGGACTCCACCGGAGGACAGGGTGGCGGGCGGAGGCGAAAGGCCTCGCGCTGGCCGGACGCCTTTCATGGCCGATGCCCGGCCAGGCCGCAAGCGCGGGCGCCATGCCCGCCAGGCAGGGACGATCGTCGCCGCTGGTCTGCGCTCGTCTGCCTTGTTTGCGCCATTGCGGCGTTGCACCTAGTTTCGATACATTACGAAGCGAAAGCGGCGGGCGTCATGAACATCAATGGTCTCGGCCTTGCGGGCATTCTGGGCACTGCTGCGGTGCTGGCGCCGGGTTTCGCTGCCGCGCAGCCGCAAGCCTCCGGGCGCGTCGTGCTGGTTCCACACCGCGCCGTCTACGACCTCGTTCTCGACCAGGGCAAGGCCGCCAAGAACGTCGAATCGGCCCGCGGGCGCATCGCCTTCGATTTCACCGGCGATGCCTGCGAGGGCTATGCGCTCTCCTTCCGCCAGGTCACGCAGCTCCAGACCGGCGAGAGCGGCCCACGTGTGATCGACGCGCGCACCACCAGCTTCGAGGCCGGCGATGGCGCGAGCTACCGCTTCCGGACCGAGAGCACGGCCAGCGGTGCGCCGACCGAGACGGTCGATGGCACGGCCAGCAAGGCTGGCGAAGGCTATGAGGTCAAGCTCAGCGCTCCCAAGGCCGAGACGCATCGCGAGCCGGCCGGCGCTTTATTCCCCAACGCCCAGATGAAGGCGGTGATCCAGGCCGCCCGTGCTGGCCAGAGCACGCTGAATGTCAGGCTCTATGACGGGGCCAATGGCGGCAAGGACGTATATGAGACGTTGTCGGTGATCGGCAAGCGCATCGAGGCGAAGGCGGGCGAGGCGCCGCTGCAGCGGCCGGAGTTCGACAAGCTGGCGCGCTGGCCCGTGACAATGTCCTATTTCAAGGTCGGGTCGGGCGAAACGACGCCGTCCTACACCATCTCCTTCGAGCTTTACGAGAATGGCGTCACCGGCGCCGTCAGGTTGGACTATGGCAGCTTCGCGCTGCGCGGCACGCTCACGCGTCTGGATCTTCTGCCTCAGGCGGATTGCGCGAAGTAGCGTTGCCGCCTGTCCGCTGCGGCAGGCGCAGGCTGAGCCCCTTGCCGATCGCAGCGTCGCCGAAACGAGCGCGCAAACTGTCGAGCGCCCCTTCCATCGCCTTCAGGCGCGGCGTCGCGACATCGGCGAGATCGCCATGGTCGGCCTCCTCGGGGCCGGCGAGGTCACTCGCGCCGATCCCGATCAGCCGGTAGGGCGCACCCGTGCATTCGCGCCGCAGCAATTCGCGCCCCGCCGCAAACAACCTCGCAGCGAGCTGCGTCGGCTCCGGCAGGCGGCTGGCGCGCGTGATCGAGTGGAAGTCGGCCGTCTTCAGCTTCAGTGTGATGGTTCGCCCGGCAAGCTCCTGGTGTTTCAGCCGTTTCGAGGTCTTCTCGCAGAGCCGCCAAAGCACCGGCTCCAACTCGTCGAAGCGCGAGAGGTCGACATCGAGCGTGGTTTCGCTAGAGACGCTCTTGGTCTCGCGGTCGGGCGTCACGCGGCGCGGGTCGATGCCGTTGGCGAGGTTCTTCAGCCGTGGGCCGTCCTTGCCGGCGAGCCGGAAGAGTTTGTCCACAGGCGCATCGCGCAGATCGCCGATCAGTCGAAAACCGGCTTCCGCCAGCTTGGCGGCGCTGGCCTGACCGATGCCGGGAATGATGCCGACCGGCTTCGTGGCCAGGAACGACACGGCCTCGGCCCGCCCGATCACAGAGAAGCCGCGCGGCTTGTCCATGTCGGAGGCGACCTTGGCCAGGAACTTGGCATAGGACAGGCCGACCGAGACCGTGATGCCGATCTCGCTTTCGATCCGCCTGGCGAAGCGCGCCAGCGTGACGGCGGGGCTGGCATGGTGCAGCAGTTCCGTGCCGGCGAGATCGAGGAAGGCCTCGTCGATCGAAATCGGCTCGACCAGCGGCGTCAGCTCCTGCATGAGCCGCCGGACCTGGCGGCCGACCGCGACGTATTTCGCCATGTCGGGCTTCACCACCACCGCCTCGGGGCAGGCCTTCAGCGCCTTGAACATCGGCATGGCCGAGCGCACGCCATAGGTACGGGCGATATAGCAGGCGGTCGAAACCACGCCGCGCTTGCCGCCGCCGATGATCACCGGCTTGTCCAGGAGGGATGGGTCGTCGCGCTTCTCGATCGCGGCGTAGAAGGCGTCGCAGTCGATATGCGCGAGATTCAAGCTGTCGCGCTCGGGGTGGCGCAACAGGCGCGGCGAGCCGCAGGAGGGGCAGCGGCGCGGCTCGGCCGCATTGCCGTCATGGTCGCTCAGGCAGTCGCGGCACAGGACCCGCCGCACCGTCGATGGGTGGTTGGCGGTCAAGACGGGTCGCGGGCAGGCGGCCCGCTCAGCCGCTCGCGAGCCTGCGCTACGCTTTCCGGATTTACGCCCAGATTTCCGGCAAACTCGAGCAGCAGCGAATCGCTGCCGCAGATGTGGTCGAGAACGGCCCCGAGGAAGCCGGGCTCGCCCGCGGCCGCACGCAGCGTCGCGGGCCCCAGGCCAGTCGTCGCCAGGAACGGCTCGAGCCGCTCCGGTTCGGCCGCCAGGAAGCCCAGCGCGCGCAAGGCCAGCGTTTCGGCGTCCTGGGAGCTGGTGTGGCGAAGGCTGGAGGGGCGGGCCATGGCGGTCGGGTGCTCCTGTCTTGAGTCCGGTATCAGGTTTGCGTTTCGTCAACGGCTCGCGTGCTAGAGCAGCATCATTGGACGAGGCCGCCAGCTTGGACAATCCGAATGACAGCGGATGTCCGTGGCGCGAATGAAGGGCGGCATCATGAAGACGGTTCTGATCGTCGAGGACAACGAGCTCAACATGAAGCTCTTCAACGACCTTCTGGAGGCGCATGGCTACGCCACGCTGAAGACCGCCGACGGCATCGAGGCGATCGAGCTGGCGCGCGCGCATCACCCCGATCTGATCCTGATGGACATCCAGTTGCCGGAAGTCTCGGGGCTGGAAGTGACCAAATGGATCAAGGAGGACGATGCGTTGAAGTCGATCCCCGTCATCGCCGTCACGGCCTTCGCGATGAAGGGCGACGAAGAGCGGATCCGCGAGGGCGGCTGCGAGGCTTATCTCTCGAAGCCGATCTCGGTTGCGAAGTTCCTGGAGACCGTCCGTGCCTATGCCGGCACCGCCTGAGCCCTGAAAGCAACCTATGTCAGCGCGCGTCCTCGTCGTCGACGACATCGTCACCAATGTGAAGCTGCTGGAGGCGAAGCTTTCGGCGGAATATTTCGACGTCGTGACCGCGCTCAACGGGCCGGAGGCCCTTGCGATCTGCGAACGCGGCGAGGCCGACATCGTTCTGCTAGACGTGATGATGCCGGGCATGAACGGCTTCGATGTCTGCCGCCGCCTCAAGAGCGAGGCGACCACGGCCCATATCCCTGTCGTGATGGTCACCGCGCTCGACCAGCCTGGCGACCGTCTGAAGGGGCTGGACGCGGGCGCCGACGACTTCCTGACCAAGCCGCTCGACGACACCGCGCTGTTCGCGCGCGTGCGCAGCCTGGTGCGGCTGAAATCGATGACGGACGAGCTGCGCAACCGCGCGCTGGCTTCTCGCCGGCTCGGCATCGCCGATCCGCTTGCCGCCGCAGCCTCCGAAACCGGCCTGAACGGCCGCATCCTGATCGTAGAGGACCGACCCCGGGTGAGCGAGCGGCTGGAGAGCGCGCTCTCCGCTTTCCATGCGGTCGAAATCGAGGCCGATCCGCAGCAGGCGCTCCTGCGCGCCGTCGAGGGCGATTTCGACAGCGTCGTCGTCAGCCTCGACCTGGCCGATTATGACGGCTTGCGCCTGTGCAGCCAGCTCCGCTCGCTGGAGCGCACCCGCAACGTCTCCGTTCTGATGATGGGCGAGGCCGAGGATCGCGCCCGCATCCTGCGCGGCCTCGAGATCGGCGCGCATGACTTCCTGATCCGGCCGATCGACCGCAACGAACTGCTGGCCCGGGTCCGAACTCAGGTCCGGCGCAAGCGCTTCACCGAGAAGCTGCGCGACAGCGTGCAGTCCTCGATGGAGATGGCCGTGATGGACCAGCTCACCGGTCTGCACAACCGTCGCTACATGGACGCCCGCATGGCGACGATGTTCGACGAATCCGCTCTTCGGGCTCGTGCGCTCGCACTGCTGCTGCTCGACATCGACCACTTCAAATCGGTCAACGACAGTTGGGGGCATGATGCCGGTGACGAGGTGTTGCGCGAATTCGCGGACCGCGTCCGCGCCTGCACGCGCGGCATCGATCTCGTCGCCCGGATGGGCGGCGAGGAGATCGTCGTGGTGTTGCCGGATACCGCCCTCGACGCCGCCTATGTGGTTGCAGAGCGCATTCGCGAGCGCGTCGAGGCCCAGCCCTTCAGCATCCAGGGCGATACCCGCTCCATCCCGGTGACCGTCTCCATCGGCGTGTCCAGCCGGCGGGCGGGCGACGCGTCGCCGGCCGAGATCATGAAGCGCGCCGATGACGCGCTCTACCGGGCCAAGGCGAATGGCCGCAACCGGGTCGTCGCGGCCAACGCCGCCTGAGGTACGGCCGACTGGTTACCCGGTAAGGTTAAGCATCGATGAACATTGGTGAATCGGTCGTATTCGATTGATTCGACGGCCGGCTGCCTGCAAGGGTTCCGTCGACGCAGCGGCGTTTCCGCTGCCTCGCGACGCCCCTCGGGTGCTCAGGTCCGCCGCATCTCCTGGGAAACCGGAGGGCTCGGCCGGCCGGTTGCGGACACTCTGGCCTCCTCAGACCCGCGGCCGGCCGGCCACCTTCCCGCTGTCAGAAGTAGCGCGACAGCAGAGCCGGCAGCCAATAGCCGATAGCCGCGAAGCCGACCAGGATCGCCACCAGCAACAAGCCGGCGCCGAGACGGTTGGTGAGGAAGCGCGACGAATCGATCTCGACGAGCAGCTTGAGCAGGCGCCGGGCAGGCCCGTGCGAGCCGTTGTGCTGTCCAGGTTGCTTGCTGCTGGCGGTCAATGTCGCAATCCCTGCGGGTAGATTTGAAACAGCCGCCAGCGAGAGCGGGAGCATAGCGCACCGCAGCTTTCGTCGTCGTTGTTAAAGGCGTGGCCAGAAGCGTCAGTGTGGCATCGATGCGTGCGCGTGGGCGTGACATATTCGCCGCAAGCCCATCAAAATCCGCAGCCCTGGCCCCGTGTAGTCACGATTTTCATGTTGCGGTGCAGCATGGATATCACCGCTATCGTTTTGGCATGATACTCTGACGACGATTCGCATCCCGCTTGCCGATGCGAAGATGCTGGCCTGACATCCTCAATCACTGGAGCGACCCATGCGTATTCTCGCATTGGCGCTCTGCCTCGCGGCATCACCGTGGGGTGGAGGGCTTGTCTACGCGCATAGTTGGTACCCGTATGACTGCTGCAGCGACCGCGATTGCTGGCCCATGGGGCTGGACGTCGACGCGAGGGAGCCTGATCCGCGCATCGTGCCCGGCGGCTACCTGACCCATGACGGGCACTTCGTCCCCGAAAAGGCGACACGCGTCTCCAGGGACGGACGCTTTCACATCTGTCGGAGCGGGGGAACTCTGACCGGCACCGTGATCGCGCCGGCGCAGAGACCGTTCTGCTTGTTCGTGCCGAAGCCGTCCTATTAGGGCAACGGCCGACCGCTCGCTGGCGCGCGGGTTGGCTAGAAACCGGCAGCGCCCCGCAGAGCGTCGTTGATGCGATCCTGCCAGCCGGGACCGGCGCTCTGGAAGTGCTCGAGGACGTCGCTGTCGATGCGCAGCGAGACGAATTCTCTTGCGCCCGGCACGGTCGGGCGCTTGGGCGCCGGAGGAGCGGCTTTCGGTGCGGTCGCGCTGAAGAGCGCTTCCGCCTTGTCGCGGGCGCTGACGGGGCGGCGTGGCCGATCGATGCTCATGGGACATGATCCTTGCGGCGGTAGACGTTGCTTGTGCCATTGCGACAACAAAAAAACCGCCCCGGAAAGGGCGGCTTTCAATCGCGAACCAGAATCAGCAGGCGAGATCGCCTTACTTGATCTTGGTTTCCTTGAACTCGACGTGCTTGCGCGCGACGGGGTCATACTTCTTCTTCGACATCTTCTCCGTCATCGTGCGGGAGTTCTTCTTCGTCACATAGAAGAAGCCGGTGTCGGCGGTCGAAAGCAGCTTGATCTTGATGGTCACGGCCTTGGCCATGGGGATATCCTCGAACCATGCGGGGCTGGTGAGGCCCACGGGAAATGATAAAGGCCGGGCGAGCCCGGCAAACCGTCGGGCGTGGGAATGCCGTAAAGGCCTGTCGAAGTCAAGGTGGAATGCCGTGGCCGGGCGCTGTTTTCGCGCCGTAGGCGATCCTCAGAGCTCCTCGCGCACGAAGCTGCCGTTCTTTTCCCAGAAAAACGGCACCGGTAGATAGGGCGCAAAGCCCCCGGCGATGCGGGCTTCGACCTCCTGGATGATCACCTTGGTGATGGTCGGCAGGTCCAGTTCCTTCGCCTCGTCGAAATCCACCCAGACCAGATCGATCAGTTCCGAATCGGGGCCGACCACGTTCTCGATCCGCTTGGCCGAGGCCGAGGCATCGACCGTGAAGAACCGGGTATCGAAGCGCTTCGGGCGCCGCGGCGGCGTGATGGCGCGGGCCACGAAGGAGACGGCCGAGAGATCCGGATAAATGCCGTGGCCGGCGAAATCGGCCCAACTGCCGGCCGGCGGGCGCTCCGGCGCGCCGTACTCGGCCGAGCCGAACAGCAGCCCGGTTTCCTCGAAGGTTTCACGGATCGCGGCCAGGGCGAGCGCCCGCGCCTTGGACGAGGTCGGGCGGACCGTGCGTGCGCAGAGCCTGTCCTCACAGATCTGGGCGAGCGCGCCGGTCGCCGCCATCCTCCTGTCGCCGGGGTCGACCCGGCCGCCGGGGAAGACGTATTTGCCCGGCATGAACTTGTGGCCGGGATGGCGCTTGCCCATCAGGATGCGCGGCTTGGCGGCCGTGCGGTCGAGGATCATCATCGTCGCGGCATCCTTGGGGCGGATGTTGGTTGCGACGCGGACGCGCTCGGCCTGAGTCAATGTGACGGCGTGATCGCTCATGACTGCTGGACTGCTGGAGGAAGGGGCTGGCGCTCGGGCCGCTCGGGCGTGCCGCCGAAGCCGTGCATCCGCATCGCCCATTGCAGGCCGATGACCGCGCCCTTCGCCGGTTGCATCAAAAGAAGCGACAGGACCACGGTCAATGCCGGCCAGAGCGCCATGTGCATTCCCATCGACCAGTCGGCGTATTTCTCCGCCATCAGGATACCCCCGACGACGATATGGCCGACGATCGTGATGACGAGATAGGGCGGCAGGTCGTCGGCACGCTGGTGATGCATCGGTTCGCCGCAGGCGGCGCAGACCTCGACCGGCTTCAGGAAGTCTCTGAACAGCCGTCCCTGGCCGCAGTGAGGACAGCGGCCCCGCAGGCCATTGCCGATCGCGCTGCGCCAGTCGCGCTCTGGCGGAGCGCTGGCCGATATATGATTCTGGACCGCCATCACCGTCTCTTGCCCGTCTTCGGCTTGCCGGATTTGCCGCGCCCCGGCCTGCCGACGCCAGACCGGCCGGGTCCGAAGGGCGAGCCCGGCCGGCCACCTCCCGAGAAGGTGCCGCGGCTGGCCCGGACGGCGGACCGCACCGCACCCTGTCGCCCCTCCGACAGCAATTCGAACCGTAGTGCCCCGGCAACGGGCGCAGCCTCGACGAGCTTCACATGCACGCGGTCGCCGAGCCGGAAGCTCTCGCCCGTGCGCTCGCCGATCAAGGCATGTGCCGCTTCGTCGAAGCGATAGTAGTCCGCGCCCAGCGTCGAGGCCGGGATGAAGCCGTCGGCGCCGGTGCCGTCGAGCTTGATGAAGAGGCCGGCGCGGTTGACGCCGCCGATACGCCCGTCGAAGGACGAGCCGATCTGGTCGGCGAGGAAATGCGCGATCAGCCGGTCGGTGGTTTCGCGCTCCGCCGCCATGGCGCGCCGCTCCGCCGCCGAAATCCGGGTCGAGACCTCGCGCAATGCCTCCAGCGTCGTACCCTTGGGCAGCCCGTCATCGCCGAATTTCTGCGAGGCGATGAGCGCGCGGTGGACGACGAGATCGGCATAGCGCCGGATCGGCGAGGTGAAATGCGCATAGCGGCGCAGGTTGAGGCCGAAATGCCCGTAATTCTCGGCGACATACTCGGCCTGCGCCTGGGTCCGCAGCACGACCTCGTTGATGAAGGTCTCGTTTTCGGAGCCCTTGATCATGCCCAGGATGCGGTTGAACAGCACCGGCCGCAGCACGCCTTCCTTCGGCAGCTTGATGCCGATCGAGGCCAGCACCTCGCCGAGCGCGCGCATCTTCTCCAGCGAGGGCTCGTCATGGCAGCGATAAATCAGCTGGCTGGCGGCCTTCTCCAGCGTCTCGGCGGCGGCGACATTGGCGAGGATCATGAACTCCTCGATCAGCTTATGTGCCGCCAGCCGCTCCGGCACGATCACGCGGTCGACCGAGCCGTCGGCCTTCAGGATCAGCTTGCGCTCGGGCAGGTCGAGATCGAGCGGTTGGCGAGCGTCGCGGGCGCGCGAGGCGACGCCATAGGCGGCCCAGAGCGGCATCAGGATGCTGTCGCGGACAGGGCCAGCCTTTTCGTCGGGCGTCCCGTCGATCGCACCCTGCGCCTGCTGGTAGGAAAGCTTCGCCGCCGAGCGCATCAGGATGCGGTGGAAGGAATGGCTCTTCTTCGAGCCGTCGGCCTTGAGCACGAGCCTGACTGCGAGCGCCGGCCGGTCCTCGCCCTCGCGCAGCGAGCACAGATCGTTGGAGATGCGCTCCGGCAGCATCGGCACGACACGGTCGGGGAAATAGACCGAATTGCCGCGCTCCAGCGCTTCCTTGTCGAGCGACGAGCCCGGCCGGACATAGGCCGCGACATCGGCGATCGCGACCGTCACGACATGGCCGCCGAGATTCTCCGGGTCGTCGTCGGGGGCGGCATGGACCGCGTCGTCATGGTCCTTGGCGTCCGCCGGATCGATCGTGATCAGCGGCAGTGCGCGCCAGTCTTCGCGTCCCGCCGTGCCGGCCTGTCGCACCGCCTCGGCCTCGGCGATCGTCGCGGGCTGGAAGACATGCGGGATGCCATGGGCGTGAATCGCGATCAGGCTGACCGCGCGCTCCGATTTCAGCGAGCCGAGCCGCTCGCGCACCTGCGCCTCGGGCGGCCCGAAGCGGCTCTCGCTGCGCAATACGACGGAGACCAGGTCGCCATCCTCGGCGCCGCCGGTCTGGCCCTTCGGGATCAGCGCCTCGCGACCTTGCGCCTTCTTGTCGATCGGGACGAGCCGGCCGGAGCCGTCGGGCAGGGCGCGGAAGATGCCGAGCACCTGCGCCTTGCCCTTGCCCATCACCTTGAGCACGCGGCCGGAATAGCCGAAGCCCTCGACGCCCTTAAGCCGCGTCAGCTTGAGCAGGACATGGTCGCCGATGCCGGGGGCCGGCGCTGCATGGCGCTTGGCGCGGAATTCGCGCTGCCGTTCGACCAGGATTTTGGGGGCTAAGCCCTGGTCGGCTTCGTTCCATTCGAGAGGGGTCGCGAACGGGTCGCCGTCGCGGTCCTTGCCCTTGATCTCGCAGAGCAGCACGGGCGGCAGCGCGCCGCGCGGATGGACCGGCCGCTCGACGCCGTCGCCGCCGGTCTCGCCCTCTTCCTCGAGTTCCTTGAGGATGCGCTTCAGCCAGATCTTGCCGCCGCCCGACAGGCCGAAGGCCTTGGCGATGTCGCGCCGGCCGACCTCGCGCCCGGCCTGCCGCTCGGATTCGATGAAGTCGAGGATCGCCTCGCGGCTGGGTTCAGGCGCGGACAATGCGGTCGCTCTCGGGGAGGCTAGGATGAAAAGTCATGCCCTGATGTCGCATGCGCACCGCCAGGATACCAGAACCACCGTCGAATTCGTGCCTTGCAGTAAAAGGGCCCTGCGACGAAAGAAGGGCCACCCTTTCGGGTAGCCCTTCCATTGTCGAACCGCGACCCCGGTAACCGGGCCCAGAGGTTCAAAAGCTCACGCGGAACAAGACCCCAAGTTGGAAAGAGCCCAGGTCCACCCGCTTTGAACCAGCGGTTGATGACAATGAGACACTGGATCACCTCCTTTCAGTTGTTACCGACAAGAGAAGGCTAAGGCGATTCTCTGCCGGGCGTAAACGTCAAAAAACACGCTGTCCAAGCTCGTGAAACCAACTGTCAGAACGGCGGAATCTCGCCACTGTGTCGGGCTGCCTAAATCGAGGGCAGTCGTTTTGATTATAAATTAATCAAATCCCTCGATCTCGCATGATCTTTGCGCCTCATTGGCCATCCGTCGCAGGAAATGCGGTTACGGGCGCACATACGACAGAGACTTGTGGCCTTGTAACGCCCGGTTGTGTCGTTGGCACGTCGCTTGCGAGCGCTTCGCCTCGGGCCGGGGAGGCCTGCCGGCGCCCGCTGAAGGGCGCGGCTAACAGGGATGGTTCGGGGGTATGTCCGTGAACACCACACGTCGCGTTATTTTGGGCGCCGCTCTCGCAGGCGCCACTTTCCTTGGATCCTATCTGCCGGCGGCGGCGCAGGAGACCATCAAGGTCGGCATTCTCCACTCGCTCTCCGGTACGATGGCCATTTCCGAGACGACGTTGAAGGACGTCATGCTCATGCTCATCGAGGAGCAGAACAAGAAGGGCGGCGTCCTCGGCAAGAAGCTCGAGGCGGTCGTGGTCGATCCGGCCTCGAACTGGCCGCTCTTCGCCGAGAAGGCTCGCGAGCTCATCACCAAGGACAAGGTCTCGGCCGTGTTCGGCTGCTGGACCTCGGTGTCGCGCAAGTCCGTGCTGCCGGTCTTCAAGGAGCTGAACTCGATCCTGTTCTACCCCGTCCAGTACGAGGGCGAGGAGAGCGAGCGCAACGTCTTCTACACCGGCGCCGCCCCGAACCAGCAGGCCATTCCCGCCGTCGATTATCTCGCCAAGGAGGAGAAGGTCCAGCGCTGGGTCCTCGCCGGCACCGACTACGTCTATCCGCGGACGACCAACAAGATCCTCGAGGCCTATCTGCTCGCCAAGGGCGTGCCCAAGGAAGACATCCTGATCAACTACACGCCGTTCGGCCATTCCGACTGGCAGACGATCGTCTCCGACATCAAGAAGTTCGGCACCGCCGGCAAGAAGACCGCCGTGGTCTCTACCATCAACGGTGACGCCAACGTGCCGTTCTACAAGGAGCTCGGCAACCAGGGCATCAAGGCGACGGACATCCCGGTCGTCGCCTTCTCGGTCGGTGAGGAAGAACTCGCCGGCATCGACACCAAGCCGCTGCTCGGCCATCTCGCCGCCTGGAACTACTTCCAGTCGGTCAAGACGCCCGAGAACGAGGCGTTCATCAAGCAGTGGAAGGCCTACAAGAAGAACGACAAGGCCGTCACCAACGACCCGATGGAGGCCCATGTCATCGGCTTCGCCATGTGGGTGAAGGCGGTCGAGAAGGCCAAGAGCTTCGACCCCGACAAGGTCATCGACGCTCTGCCGGGCATCGAGGCGCCGAACCTGACCGGCGGCATCTCCAAGATGCTTCCGAACCACCACATCACCAAGCCCGTCCTGATCGGCGAGATCAAGGCCGACGGCCAGTTCGACGTGGTTTCCAAGACCGGCCTCGTCGCCGGCGACGCCTGGTCCAAGGAGCTCGAAGGCTCGAAGGACCTGATCGGCGACTGGGTCGAGAAGAAGTGCGGCAACTTCAACGTCAAGACCGGCAAGTGCGGCGGCGCGTGAGCCTTTGAGGGGGAGGGACGGCACGAGCCCATAGAGCCCGGCCGTCCCTCGAAATGCGGCGACGCTCCCGGTCATGCGCCGGGGGCGTCGACACCGCCACCAGGCTGGCGATTCACCAGAGCCGCCAACCTGTCGATCTGCCGAAGTCGCCGACCTGCAAGCCGAAAAGAGCCCATGCGGATCCTGTCCTGCCTTCTGCGCATGATTGCGCTTGCGACGCTGCTTGCGCTCCAGCCGGGCGCGGCCGCCGCCCAGAGTGCCGACGAAGCCTTCACGAGGCTCGGCGCCGACAGCTTCTCCGATACCAACCGCGCCATCGAGCTTCTGATCGCGAATGCCCATCCGCAGGCGGCAACGATCATCGAGGCTCTGGCAGAAGGCCGGCTCCTTGCCGGCGGCGGCGCCATCGCCGTCAAGACCAAGGACGGCAAGTTCCTCGACGCGAAGACGGGAGCGGCACTGCCGGCCGAGCCGCCTGGCCTCGCTGCCGTGCGCCTCAACAACAGCGTCCGCCGCAACATCCAGGCGGCGCTGGGTGGGCTGGGGCTGCTCAATCCGGACCCCGTCAAGCGCATCGCGGCGGCCGAGGCCGTGTTCAAGTCGCGCGACCCCTCGCTGCTGCCGGTGCTGGAAGGCGCCATCGCCAAGGAAACCGATCCGCGCGCCAAGGCGGCGCTGCGCCAGGCCCAGGCCGCGATCCTCGTCGCCAAGGCGGACGCCCCGCCCTTTGACCGGATTGCCGCCATCGACGTCCTGCGCGAGCGCGGCGACCAGGATGCGCTGGCGACCCTGCGTTCGCTGCCGGGTGACTCCTCGCCGGCTCTGAAGGAGGCGCAAGGTCGCGCCGTCTCGGCGATCGAGGGCAAGCTCGCCTTGTGGCGCGCCGGCCAGAACCTCTGGTACGGGCTTTCGCTCGGCTCCGTGCTGCTGCTGGCGGCGATCGGCCTCGCCATCACCTTCGGCGTGATGGGCGTCATCAACATGGCCCATGGCGAGATGGTGATGATCGGGGCCTACACGACCTTCATCGTGCAGGAGATCATCCGCGCCCGCTTCCCGGGCCTGTTCGACTATTCGCTGGCGATCGCCATCCCGCTCGCCTTCCTCGTCGCCGGCCTCGTCGGCATCGCCATCGAACGCGGCGTCATCCGCTTCCTCTATGGCCGCCCGCTGGAGACGCTGCTCGCGACCTGGGGCATCAGCCTGATCCTGCAGCAGGCGGTGCGCACCGCCTTCGGCCCGACCAATCGCGAAGTCGGCGCGCCGAACTTCATGTCCGGCGCCTTCGAGATCGGCCAACTCGCTATCACCTGGAACCGGCTCTGGATCATCGTCTTCGCCGGCCTCGTCTTCGCCGCCCTGCTGGCGATCCTGAAACTCACCCCGATCGGCCTGCAGATGCGCGCCGTCACCCAGAACCGCCGCATGGCCTCGGCCATGGGCATCCGCACCGGCCGTGTCGATGCGCTGACCTTCGGTCTTGGCTCGGGTGTGGCTGGGCTCGCTGGCGTCGCGCTCTCGCAGATCGACAATGTCAGCCCCAATCTCGGCCAGAGCTACATTATCGATAGCTTCATGGTCGTGGTCTTCGGCGGCGTCGGCAATCTCTGGGGCACGCTGATCAGCGCCATGACGCTCGGCGTCGCCAACAAGCTGCTCGAGCCCTATGCCGGCGCGGTGCTCGGCAAGATCGCGCTGCTCGTCTTCATTATCCTGTTCATCCAGAAGCGCCCGCGCGGCCTGTTCGCGCTCAAGGGCAGGGCGGTGGAAGCATGATCTCCCGCTTTCTCCTCCAGAACATGGACCGGCGCGGCACCGTCTTCCTCGGTATCGTCGCGGCCATCGCCATCCTGGTGCCGCTGCTGAACCTCCTGGTCCCGGCGGGCTCCGCTTTCCACGTCCCGACCTCGACCATGTCGCTCTGGGGCAAATATCTCTGCTACGCGCTGCTGGCGATCTCGCTCGACCTCGTCTGGGGCTATTGCGGCATCCTCTCGCTCGGCCACGGCGCCTTCTTCGCGCTCGGCGGCTATGCGATGGGCATGTATCTGATGCGCCAGATCGGCTCGCGCGGCACCTATGGCAACCCTATCCTGCCTGACTTCATGGTCTTCCTGAACTGGCAGGAACTGCCATGGTACTGGTACGGCTTCTCCTCCTTCCCCTTCGCCATGCTGATGGTGCTCCTGGCGCCGGGGCTGCTCGCCTTCGTCTTCGGCTGGTTCGCCTTCCGCTCGCGCGTCACCGGCGTCTATCTATCGATCATCACCCAAGCGCTGACCTACGCCCTGCTGCTCGCCTTCTTCCGCAACGACATGGGCTTCGGCGGCAATAACGGCCTGACGGATTTCAAGGATATCCTCGGCTTCAACGTCCAGGCGCAAACGACTCGTGCGGCTCTGTTTTCCATGACCTGCGTCATGTTGATCGCGGGCTTCCTGGTCGCCCGCGGCATCGTCGTCTCGAAGCTCGGCAAGGTGGTGATCGCGATCCGCGACGCGGAGTCCAGAACCCGCTTCCTCGGCTACCGGGTCGACCGCTTCAAGCTCTTCGTCTTCACCGTCTCGGCCTGCATGGCGGGCGTCGCCGGCGCGCTGTACGTGCCCCAGGTCGGCATCATCAACCCCAGCGAATTCGCTCCCGCCAACTCGATCGAGACCGTGATCTGGGTCGCGGTCGGAGGGCGCGGCACGCTGGTCGGCGCGGCGCTCGGCGCGGGCGTGGTCAACTACGCCAAGACAGTGTTCACCTCGGGCTTCATGGCGCCTTACTGGCTCTTCGCGCTCGGAGCGCTCTTCGTCTTCGTCACGATCTTCATGCCCAAGGGCATCCTCGGCACGGCGCAGCAACTCTGGGAGAAGCGCCGCAAGCCCGCGCCGGCGGCGACCCCCGAACCGGCCCCGGCGGAGTGACTGTTATGAACGCTCCCAACCCCGGTCAGCTCACCTCTTCGCTGCTCTATCTCGACGGCGTCAGCGTCTCCTTCGATGGCTTCAAGGCGATTCGCGGTCTGTCGCTCACCATCGCGCCGGGCGAGATGCGCGCCATCATCGGCCCCAACGGCGCCGGCAAGACCACGATGATGGACATCATCACCGGCAAGACCAAGCCGGATGTCGGCACGGTGATGTTCGGCGGCTCGATCGACCTGACCAAGCTCGACGAGGCGGCGATCGCCAATCTCGGCATCGGCCGCAAATTCCAGAAGCCGACCGTATTCGACTTCCACACCATAGAGGACAATATCCTGCTGGCGCTGAAGGCGCCGCGCACGGTGGGCAAGACGTTGTTCTGGAACACGGCCGCAGCTCAGCAGAAGCGCATCGACGACATCCTCGGCATCATCAAGCTGGGCGATGCCCGCGACCGCCTCGCCGGCTCGCTCTCGCACGGCCAAAAGCAGTGGCTCGAGATCGGCATGCTGCTGGCGCAGGACCCCAAGCTCCTGCTGGTCGACGAGCCCGCCGCCGGCATGACCGACGGCGAGACGGCCGAGACGGCTGTGCTTCTCAAGGAGATCGCCAGGGATCATTCGGTCATCGTCGTCGAGCACGACATGGGCTTCATCCGCGAACTCGGCGTGAAGGTCACGGTGCTGCATGAGGGGTCGGTGCTGGCCGAGGGCCCGCTCGACCAGGTCAGCGCCAATGAGCGCGTCGTCGAAGTCTATCTGGGGCGGTGAGAACGATGCTCAGTGTCGATGCCATCGATCTCCATTACGGCGCGGCGCAGGCGCTGCGCCGCGTCTCGATCACGGCCGAGGCCGGCAAGGTGACCTGCGTGATGGGCCGCAACGGCGTCGGCAAGACCACGCTGATGCGCGCCATCGTCGGCCAGCAGGCGATCAGCGCGGGCAAGATCTCCTTTGGCGGCGAGGACATCTCGACGCTGCGCACCGAGGATCGCGCGCGGGCCGGCATCGGCTTCGTGCCGCAGGGCCGCGAGGTCTTCCCGCTGCTGACCGTGAAGGAGAATCTCGAGACCGGCTTTGCGCCCTTGCCCCGCAAGGAGCGCTACGTTCCCGATGAACTCTTCGACCTATTCCCCGTGCTCAAGTCCATGCTGGGCCGACGCGGCGGAGACCTCTCGGGTGGCCAGCAGCAGCAACTCGCCATTGCGCGAGCGCTGGTCACCCGACCCAAATTGCTGGTGCTGGACGAGCCGACGGAGGGCATCCAGCCCTCGATCATCAAGGATATCGGCCGCGCGATCGACTATCTGCGCCAGAAGGGCGACATGGCGATCGTGCTGGTCGAGCAGTATTTCGACTTCGCCCGCGACCTCGCCGACACGATGTTCGTGATGGACCGCGGCGAGGTCGTGCTCTCCGGTCCGATGAAGGACCTCGACGCCAACCAGGTGCAGCGGCTGATCCAGGTGTAGCAACGTCATGGTCGCCCTTGCGGCGACCATCCACGTCTTGAACACGGCACTCGACAAAGGACGACGTGGATGATCGGGACAAGCCCGACCATGACGGGAGGTCGCCGCTCAAAACGCCAGCGGCGCGTTGTCGACGACCTCCTTCATCACGAAGAAGGTCCGCGTTTGCCGGACGCCGGGCAGTGCGATCAGCTTGTCGGCGTGGAGTTTGTTGAAATCCGCCATGTCGCGGACCCGGATCTTGAGGATGTAGTCGAAATCGCCGGCGACGATATGGCAGTCGAGGATCGCCGGCATGCCCCGGATAGCGGCCTCGAAATCGCCGAAGCTCTCCGGCGTCGAGCGGTCGAGCACCACACCGACGAAGGCGAGTGTGCCCATCTCGACATGTCTCGGCGACACCTGTGCCCGCACCGAGGTGACGTAGCCCTCGGCGAACAGGCGCTGGATGCGGCGGTGGCAGGTGGCGGCGCTGGTGTTCACCCGCTTGGCGATTTCGGCGTTGCCGAGCCGCCCGTCCGACTGCAGCAGGCGCAGGATTTTGAGGTCGGTCCGATCAAGATTCGACGCCATGAAAGGATCTTCCAGATTTTGCCTTACTAATGCGCTTATCGCTGCATGATCGAAGGTCTGCCGGCCGCTTCCGCGCAGAATACTGCCTCACTTCGGAAGGACGTTCCAGCTTCATTTCGGTAGGTTTTCGGCCATCGAAACCGATGGAGAGCGGCCGGCCATGCTGAGCAAATTCGAACGTTATCCCCTCACTTTCGGCCCGACGCCGATCGAGAAATTGTCGAGGCTTTCCGCCCATCTCGGCGGCGATGTCGAGATCTTCGCCAAGCGCGAGGACTGCAATTCCGGCCTCGCCTTCGGCGGCAACAAGCTGAGGAAGCTCGAATATATCGTGCCGGACGCGATCGCGAGCAATGCCGACACGCTCGTCTCGATCGGCGGGGTACAGTCGAACCACACCCGCATGGTCGCGGCCACCGCCGCCAAGCTCGGAATGAAATGCCGGCTGATCCAGGAAAGCTGGGTGCCGCATGAGGATGCGGTCTATGACCGTGTCGGGAACATCCTGATGTCGCGCGTCATGGGCGCCGAGGTGCAGCTCGTCGACGAGGGCTTCGACATCGGCATCCGCGACAGCTGGGAGAAGGCGATCGCCGACGTGAAGGCCAAGGGCGGGAAACCCTATGCCATTCCGGCGGGGGCCTCGGTCCATAAATTCGGCGGCCTCGGCTATGTCGGCTTCGCCGAGGAGGTTCGGGCGCAGGAGGCCGAACTCGGCTTCAAGTTTGACTACATCGTCGTCTGCACCGTCACCGGCTCGACCCATGCCGGCATGGTTGTCGGCTTCGCCAAGGACGGGCGCCAGCGCAACGTCATCGGCATCGACGCCTCCTTCACCCCGGCTCAGACCCGCGCGCAGGTGCTCGACATCGCGCAGAAAACGTCTGCGCTGGTCGGTGGCAAGGACATCACCGACGAGGATATCGTGCTGAACGAGGACTACGCCTATCCCGTCTACGGCGTGCCCTCGCAGGAGACGATCGAGGCGATCCGGCTGTCGGCGCGGCTGGAGGGAATGATGACCGATCCCGTCTATGAGGGGAAATCCATGCAGGGCATGATCGATCTGGTGAAGAAGGGCTTCTTCCCGGCCGGCTCGAAGGTGCTCTACGCCCATCTCGGCGGCGTGCCGGCGATCAACGGCTACAGCTACACCTTCCGCAACGGCTGACCACGATGGAGGTCGTCGTCCTCATCGAATTCGAGACGGGGGCGGCGTCAGGGCGCGCCCCCCTGCTGGAGAAGGTCGGCGCGCTCGCGCTCGCCGGGCAGGCAAGGCTGAGCTTCGTCGGCACGGAAGCCGGCGGCCCAGACTCGGCCGGGCGCGAGGTCGTCGCGATCGGCCTGGCCCGGGCCTCCGCGGCGGCGGGTCTGCTCGAACGTTGGCGCGGCGAGGGCATTCTCACGGCTTCGACGCAAACGCGTATCCTCCTGGTTCAGCCGCTCTGGTCGATGGAACCGCTTGCCCTGATGTTCCCCTGAAACGGTGGATCGTGGTCGCATCGCAGGGCGTGGCTGCATTCTCCCGGCTTGTCGTTGAGCCGGCGAGGATGCAAGAACCCCGCTCGAAGGCTTGGCGGCATCTCCCGCCGGCGCAGCGGGAGTTCGCGTGATGCAGCTTGGAGTGATCGGCCTCGGCCGCATGGGTGGCAACATCGTGCGCCGCCTAAGGCGTGCGGGCCATGACTGCGTGGTCTATGATCGTGATCCGAAGCCGGGCCTGGCGCTGGCGGCCGACGGCGCCGTCGTCGCCTCCGACCTGAAGGACATGGTCGGCAAGCTCCAGGCGCCGCGCGCGATCTGGGTCATGCTGCCGGCAGGGAAGATCACCGAGGGCACGCTGACGGAACTCTCCGGCCTGCTTTCACCCGGGGACACGCTGATCGACGGCGGAAACGCCTTCTGGAAGGACGACGTCCGGCGTGGGCGCGACTTTGCGGCCAAGGGGCTGCACTACATGGATATCGGCACGTCCGGCGGCGTCCATGGGCTCGACCGCGGTTATTGCCTGATGATCGGCGGCGACAAGGCGGCCTTCGACAGGCTGGAGCTGATCTTCAAGGCGCTGGCTCCCGGCAAGGGCGAGATCGAGCCGACCAAGCATCGCGAGGGGCGCAACCCGACCGCCGAGCAGGGCTATCTGCATTGCGGCCCGGTCGGCGCCGGCCATTTCGTCAAGATGGTCCATAACGGCATCGAATACGGCATGATGCAGGCCTTCGCCGAGGGCTTCGACCTGCTGCGCAACGCCTCCGCCAAGGAAGGCCTGCCGCCGGAATACGGCTTCGATTTCGACACCGCCGAGATCGCCGAGGTTTGGCGGCGCGGTTCGGTCGTGACCTCCTGGCTGCTCGACCTCACCGCAGAGGCGCTGGCGGCAGACGAGGAGCTCTCCGCCTATTCCGGCAATGTCTCGGATTCGGGCGAGGGGCGCTGGACTGTGGACGCCGCCGTCGAGACCGCGACCCCGGCCGAGGTTTTGACCTCGGCGCTCTTCGCGCGCTTCCGCTCGCGCGTCGATCACACCTTCGGCGAGAAGATCCTCTCCGCCATGCGCGCCGGTTTCGGCGGCCATGTCGAACCCAAAGCCGCCACGGCGACCAAGCAAGGCTGACGCAGGATGGCTTCTTCCCAAACGGCCGTGAAGCCGGCCGTCATCGTCGTCATGGGCGTCGCCAGCTCGGGCAAGACCTCGCTCGGCGAGCGGCTGGCAGCCCAGCTCGGCTGGCCCTTCCGCGATGCGGATTCCTTCCACCCGCCGGAAAACGTCGCCAAGATGGCCGGCGGCACACCGCTGAACGACGAGGATCGCAAGCCCTGGCTCGCCGCCATCGCCGCCTGGATCGACGATCTGCGCGCCTCGGGCGGCAACGGCATCGTCACCTGCTCGGCCCTGAAGCGGGCCTATCGACGCGTCATCATCGGCGATAGGCCCGATGTCGCGCTGGTCTATCTCAAGGGCTCGCGAGAATTGATCGGCCAGCGCATGGCCCAGCGACAGCACCATTTCATGCCGACCGCGCTGCTCGACAGCCAGTTCGCGACGCTCGAGGAGCCGGGTTCGGACGAGCGGGCGCTCGTCGTCTCGGTCGAGGCCTCGAAGGACGCGATCGTTTCCGACGTCATGCAAAGTCTCAATCTAGATAGTTAGGATATTATTCCTATATTGCGGCGTGCTCAATTTGCTTCGCTCGCCCTTGTGGCTTTCACCTAATCGTGGTGAGCGAAGCTTAGGATCGACGTTGGTCTTCGCGATGGTAAGCCGTCCACTCGATGCCCCACACTTTCAATTTCCGGCGCGTGATGCGCGTGCGGTGCACGCGGCGCCTTTGAAAGCGGAGACAGAGATAGACGACAAAGATCGCGTCGATTCCAAGCCAATCCCGCAAAAGTTCAATCATTGCTGGATGTTGATGCCGTGTTCGAGGCAACAAAAAACCCGCCACGAGGGCGGGTTTGCGTCCGGCGAAACTCCTCCGCCAGAGTAATTATTTTACTCACGATTTTGGCGTTTGGACAACCACGTAAAATTAGCCAACACGAAAACGTGATACAAGCCGTGTTCCAGTCCGCTCACATGTCGAGGCTGATGACGCCCTCAAACGCATAGTCTGCGGGCAGTGGCCAATGTCACGTCACCTCGAACCAGCTCCACAGGCCGCGGTCGAAGCGCTCCAGCACGGTCGAGGAGATCAGCCAGCGTCCCGGATTCTCCGCGATGAAGGCGATGTGCAGGCGCTTGCCCTCGGGAATCTGCACCGTGTCGAGGAAATAGGGCTCCCAGCCGTCGTCGAGCGGGTGCAGCAGCCTGAAGGCGTGGCCATGGACATGGATCGGCTGGAGGAAAGCCGTCCTGTTCTCGATCGCCAGCACGATCGGCGTGCCGCGCTTCACGCTGAACAGCGGCTTGGCCGAAGCATCCCCGACGCCGCCATTGATGCGCCAGGGCCGGGCAAGATCGACCCCTGCGAGGTCGAGCTTC
Source organism: Allobosea sp. GW822-FHT03F07 (assembly GCF_058801345.1). NCBI lineage: Bacteria > Pseudomonadati > Pseudomonadota > Alphaproteobacteria > Hyphomicrobiales > Alloboseaceae > Allobosea > Allobosea sp. GW822-FHT03F07. The sequence continues at coordinate 452,015 of NZ_JBXAND010000002.1, read as the reverse complement.
AGATCGGCCGAGACCTTGGCGCCGCCCTCGATCACGATCTGGGGACGATGGGCGTCCTGGAGGCGGACGGCCGCTGGCAATGTCGGGTTCGGCTTCAGCGTCATCGGCACTGTCGAAGCTGGCTTGGCGGCGCCCTCAGTGACGAGCCGCACCAGCGGCACGCCGGAACCTATCAGGGCCGTCACCATTGCGGTGGCGCCGGCTTCCGTGGGCATGTCAACCAGCAGGTCGTAGCGCGTGCCCGGTGCGAAGGGGAGCTGCGAGCGCACCGGCTCGAAGGATTCCGTCGGCTGTCCGTCGACGGCGATGACCACCGCCTTGATGCCGTCGAAGCGCAGCCGCATGATCCGGGCGTTGCAGGCGTTCGCGAGCCGCAGGCGGACGCGCGCGCCCGGCGCGACCGCGATGCGTTGTGGCGGCGAGCCGCCATTCACCGTGATCCAGCTCCCCAGCCGCCCGGCTGCTGCCCCGTCGGGGCTCGTCGCCGAGAAGGGCTGCAGCGCATTGTCGTCGCCGAGCAGCCAATCCGTCACCAGGACAGGCAGGTCGAGATCGACCGGAGGCGGGTCAGGCTCCTCGACGACCAGCAAGCCACTCAGCCCACGTCCGGCCGGCTCCGACGCGCCGCCGATGACCAGCGGCCGATACAGGATCGTGCCGGAATCAGGTGGCTTGAGCCGGTATTCGAAGTTCTCGCCAGGGCCGATCGGAGACTGGCTGAAACCGCCGACACCATCCATCGCCGCCTCGCCGCGCAGGCCGTGCCAATGCAGCGAAAGCGGGCTCGGCGTCTTGTTCGTCACCGCCAGCCGCAGTGTCTCGCCCTGCTTGATTCGCAGCGCTGGTCCCGGCGTCGCGCCGTCGAAGGCCCAGATCTCGGTTTCGGCAGTCGGTGCAGGCCGCAGTCGCGCCTTGGCTGGTCCGGCCGTCAGGGTTCTCCCTGCTGGCAGCGACGAGGCGGGAGCGGCCGGGGCTGCGGTTTGCGCCAGGGCGCCACCCACCAAGGCTGGCAGGGTCGCAATTGCAAGACCCAGCAGGGCGTCGCGGCGCGTCGGGCGGGCAGGGCGGTCTGGCTGGTCACTCATGCATCCGGCATAATTGCCCCCGCGCCTGATGGCGAGAGGTTGCCGCGTGGCGCCTCTCTTTGCGGCGGGCCGGCGTGTTTTGCAGAACCGTCATTTTTTTGCTGCATGGCGCGGCTGAAATGCGTATAGCACCGGCGCCCAATGATGGCCGCGCTGCGTTTGCTCGCGCGCAGCGCTATCGGGCCGGCGGGCGTGGCGGAACTGGTAGACGCACTGGATTTAGGTTCCAGCGGCGAAAGTCGTGGGGGTTCGATTCCCTCCGCCCGCACCATCGAACTGGTTTTCGCGAGCGCGGCGGCGGATATCCGGCGTCGCGCTTTGGACATTGAAGTAACGAGCTGTTGGCGGATCGAAAACGATGAACGTGACCGAAACCCTCTCGCAGGGCCTCAAGCGCGAATTTCAGGTGGTGCTGAACGCCGCCGACCTCAAGACCCGGCTCGATGACGGCCTCCAGGGTCTTCAGGGCAAGGCCAGGATCAACGGCTTCCGCCCCGGCAAGGTGCCGGTCGGCCATCTGCGCCGGCTCTATGGCCGCTCGGTCATGGCCGATGTCGTGCAGAACGCGGTCAACGAGGCCAACCAGAAGATCGTCGCCGACAACGGCCTGAAGCTCGCCTTCGAGCCGCAGATCAAGTTCCCCGAGAACAAGGACGAGATCGAGGCTGCGATGGAGGCCAAGGGCGATCTCGCCTTCACCGTCGCGCTCGAGGTGCTGCCGAAGATCGAGCTCGCCGACCTCTCCGACGTCGCGCTGGTCAAGCCGGTCGCCGAGGTTCCCGATACCGATGTCGACGCCGCGCTGGAGCGCATGGCCGCGTCGAACCGCAGCTTCTCCAACAAGGGCGAGAAAGCGAAGGCCGACAAGGGCGACCGCCTGATGATCTCCTTCGTCGGCACGCTCGAGGGCAAGCCCTTCGACGGCGGCACCGGAGAGGGCATCGCGCTCGATCTCGGCGCGGGCCAGTTCATCCCTGGCTTCGAGGAGCAGCTCGAGGGCATGAAGGCGGGCGAGACCCGCACGGTCAAGGTGACCTTCCCCGAGAACTACACCGCCGAGCATCTCGCCGGTAAGCCGGCCGAGTTCGAGGTCACGGTAACCGAGGTCCAGGCCCCCGAGCCGGTCAAGATCGACGACGAGCTCGCCAAGGCCTTCGGTATGGAGTCGCTCGACGCGCTGAAGACCGCCGTTCGCGAGCAGATCGGCCGCGATTTCGGCCAGCAGTCGCGCCGCAAGCTCAAGAAGAGCCTGCTCGACGCGCTCGACGGCAAGTACACCTTCGAATTGCCCCCGACCCTGGTCGAGCAGGAGTTCGCCAGCGTCTGGAGCCAGGTCGAGGCCGACATGAAGGACGCCAAGAAGTCCTTCGAGGACGAGGGCACGACCGAGGAGACGGCAAAGGCGGATTACCGCAAGATCGCCGAGCGCCGCGTTCGCCTCGGCCTCGTGCTGGCCGAGATCGGCGAGCAGGCCAAGGTCCAGATCTCTGATGACGAGGTCACCCAGGCCCTGGTGGAGCGCGCCCGCCAGTTCCCGGGCCAGGAGAAGCAGGTCTGGGAGTTCTATCGCAAGAACCCGCAGGCTCTCGCCGAGATCCGCGCCCCGATCTTCGAGGAGAAGGTCGTCGACCATCTGCTCGGCCAGGTGAAGGTCGAGGATCAGAGCGTGTCGCGCGAGGCGCTCTACGCCGATGACGAGGCAACGGCCGACGCCAAGCCGAAGAAGGCCGCCGCCAAAAAGGCGAAGAAGGCCGATAAGGCCGAGGACGCTGCAACCGACGACGCTTCCGCCTGAGCCGCGCGGAAACCTTAATCCGAACAATTGCGCCGCTCGGCCCCGTGCCGGGCGGCGCTTCCCTTTTCAGCCGCCTTTGCCGTGCTTATGTGGATGTCTCCTCAAGACAGCCACGATTCGCCGGTTCCTATCCGGCCTCTGCCACTCAAGGACATGTCCATGCTGCGCGATCCGATCGAGACCTACAACAATCTCGTCCCGATGGTGGTCGAGCAGTCGAGCCGCGGCGAGCGCGCCTTCGACATCTATTCGCGCCTGCTGCGCGAGCGCATCATCTTTCTGACCGGCCCGGTCGAGGATTACTCGGCGTCGCTGATCGTGGCGCAGCTCCTCTTCCTCGAGGCCGAGAACCCGAAGAAGGAAATCTCCTTCTACATCAACTCGCCGGGCGGCGTGGTCACCTCGGGCCTGTCGATCTACGACACGATGCAGTTCATCCGCTGCCCGGTCACGACCTTGTGTGTCGGCCAGGCCGCCTCGATGGGCTCGCTGCTGCTGACGGCCGGTGCCAAGGACATGCGCTTCGCGCTGCCGAACGCCCGCATCATGGTCCATCAGCCCTCCGGCGGCTATCAGGGCCAGGTCACCGACATCCTGATCCACGCCCGCGAGGTCGAGAGCCTGAAGCGCCGGTTGAACGAGATCTACGTCAACCACACCGGCCGCTCCTATGCGGAAATCGAGGCCGCGCTGGAGCGCGACAATTTCATGACCTCCGAGGCGGCTCGCGAGTTCGGACTGATCGACAAGGTCATCGACAAGCGTCCGGAAGAGGTAGCCTGATCGGCTGCGACCAGCGGGCGCGCTGCCTGTGGGTTGGCGCGGCCGCTGCAACTGCCCATATTGCAAGCTTGGCGGCCCCGTGTTTGCATGGGGAATCGGATAAGCCCGGGATGATCCCGAAGGTGCTCCAGCCTGATCCGCTTGTGGACAGGTCTCGAATTCAGGTGTTCCGGAACGGGACGTTAACCTGATGAGCGTGAACTGGGCACCTGTTTATGACGGAGAGACGACGGTTGCATCCGCCTCTGGCTGATGTGGTCTCCGCCTCCGAGAATGGAGATCGACGATGAGTAAGGTCAGCAGCGGCGATTCGAAGAGCACGCTCTACTGCTCCTTCTGCGGCAAGAGCCAGCACGAGGTTCGCAAGCTGATCGCGGGCCCCACCGTGTTCATCTGCGACGAATGCGTCGAGCTCTGCATGGACATCATCCGCGAGGAATCGAAGTCCGCGCTGGTGAAGTCCAAGGACGGCGTGCCGACCCCGAAGGAGATCCGCAAGGTCCTGGACGACTACGTCATCGGCCAGGAGCATGCCAAGAAGGTCCTCTCCGTCGCGGTTCACAACCACTACAAGCGCCTCTCGCACGCGACGAAGCACAACGACGTCGAATTGGCGAAGTCGAACATCCTGCTGATCGGGCCGACCGGCTCGGGCAAGACGCTGCTCGCGCAGACGCTCGCCCGCATCCTCGACGTGCCCTTCACCATGGCCGATGCGACGACGCTGACCGAAGCCGGCTATGTCGGCGAGGACGTCGAGAACATCATCCTCAAGCTGCTTCAGGCCTCCGACTATAATGTCGAGCGGGCGCAGCGCGGCATCGTCTACATCGACGAGATCGACAAGATCAGCCGCAAGTCCGACAACCCGTCGATCACGCGGGACGTCTCGGGCGAGGGCGTCCAGCAGGCGCTGCTGAAGATCATGGAAGGCACCGTCGCCTCCGTGCCGCCGCAGGGCGGGCGCAAGCATCCGCAGCAGGAGTTCCTGCAGGTCGACACGACCAACATCCTCTTCATCTGCGGCGGTGCCTTTGCCGGCCTCGACAAGATCATCTCGAGCCGCGGCAAGGGCACTTCGATCGGCTTCGGCGCGACCGTAAAGGCGCCGGACGATCGGCGCACCGGCGCGATCTTCCGTGAGGTCGAGCCCGAGGATCTGCTGAAGTTCGGCCTCATCCCTGAATTCGTCGGCCGTCTGCCGGTCCTGGCGACGCTGGAGGATCTCGACGAAGCCGCGCTGAAGACCATCCTGACCGAGCCGAAGAATGCGCTGGTGAAGCAGTATCAGCGCCTGTTCGAGATGGAGGACACCGAGCTGACCTTTACCGACGAGGCCGTCTCGCTGATTGCCCGCAAGGCGATCGAGCGCAAGACCGGCGCGCGCGGCCTGCGTTCGATCATGGAGGGCATCCTGCTCGAAACCATGTACGAGCTGCCCGGGCTCGAAGGTGTCGAGCAGGTCGTGATCGGTCCGGAGGCCGTGGAGTCGAAATCGCGACCGCTCTTCATCTATTCGGAGCGCGAGGACGAGGCCAAGTCGGCCTCGGCCTGAGTCATCCACAGCATAGACGCTGCGAACGCGCGCCCTCTTGGCGCGCGTTTTGCGTATTGGGTGTACCGGCACGGCGCCCGTGCCGCACCGCGATAACCCGCCTGGGGCCTGATGTTGGAAAGCGGTTACCGTGATCGGATCGAGCCTCCGTGTTGCACTGCACGCTCGACGGTCTCGCTTGAAAGCCGGCGAGGAAGTCGCCACGTTAGGTCCACTCGCGAGAGTCGCATGCCTGCCTAGGGTGCGATGCGCGGGGGCGGGCAGGGTGAATGGTCGCTCTGGTCGCTTACGTCCGACGCCTACGCCCATCTCGGGGTTCCGCCGGACGCAACCACAAAGGAAAAGTCATGACTGGCTCGGCGCCCCGCGCTCCTTTCGTTTCCGGTGAGACCGGCACCTACCCGGTTCTCCCCCTGCGCGACATCGTCGTTTTCCCCCATATGATCGTGCCGCTCTTCGTCGGCCGCGAGAAGTCGATCCGTGCCCTGGAAGAGGTCGTCAAGACCGACGGGCTGATCTTGCTCGCCACGCAAAAGAACGCCGGAGACGACGATCCGGAGACCAAGGACATCTATGAGATCGGCACGCTCGCCCGCGTGCTGCAGCTCCTGAAGCTGCCCGACTCCACCGTGAAGGTGCTGGTCGAGGGCGTCGGCCGCGCCAAGGCGACGGCCTATGTCGCCGACGAGGCTTTCTATCAGGCCGAGGCCATCGGCCTTGCCGAGGAGGAAGGCAAGAAGGTCGAGGTCGAGGCGCTCGGCCGCTCGGTCGTCAGCGAGTTCGAGAGCTATGTGAAGCTCAACAAGAAGATCTCGCCCGAGATCGTCGCTGCCGTCTCGCAGATCGAGGAGCCGAGCAAGCTCGCCGACACCGTCGCCTCGCATCTGGCGGTGAAGATCGCAGATCGCCAGGCGGTGCTCGAGATCACCCATGTCGCGCATCGGCTGGAGAAGGTCCTCTCGCTGATGGAAAGCGAGATGTCGGTGCTCCAGGTCGAGAAGCGCATCCGCTCGCGCGTCAAGCGCCAGATGGAGAAGACCCAGCGCGAGTACTACCTCAACGAACAGATGAAGGCGATCCAGAAGGAGCTCGGCGACGGCGAGGAAGGCCGTGACGAGCTGGCCGAGCTGGAAGAGCGCATCGCCCGCACCAAGCTCTCCAAGGAGGCCCGTGACAAGGCCGTCGCGGAGATGAAGAAGCTGCGCCAGATGTCGCCGATGTCGGCAGAGGCGACGGTCGTGCGCAACTATCTCGACTGGATGCTCGGCATCCCCTGGGGCAAGAAGTCGAAGATCAAGAAGGATCTGGCTGCCGCGCAGGCGGTGCTGGACGATGATCACTTCGGCCTGGACAAGGTCAAGGACCGCATCGTCGAGTACCTGGCCGTGCAGCAGCGCACCAACCGGCTCGCCGGTCCGATCCTGTGCCTTGTCGGCCCTCCGGGTGTCGGCAAGACCTCGCTCGGCAAGTCGATCGCCAAGGCGACCGGCCGCGAGTTCGTGCGCATGTCGCTCGGCGGCGTGCGTGACGAGGCCGAGATCCGCGGTCACCGCCGTACTTACATCGGCTCGATGCCCGGCAAGATCATCCAGTCGATGAAGAAGGCCAAGACCTCGAACCCGCTCATCCTGCTCGACGAGATCGACAAGATGGGCCAGGACTTCCGTGGCGATCCCTCGGCGGCCCTGCTCGAGGTGCTCGATCCCGAGCAGAACGGCACCTTCAACGACCATTATCTCGAGGTCGACTACGATCTGTCGAACGTCATGTTCGTGACGACGGCGAACACGCTGAACATCCCGCCGGCCCTTCTGGACCGCATGGAGGTGATCCGCATCGCCGGCTACACCGAGGATGAGAAGACCGAGATCGCCCGGCGTCACTTGATCCCGAACGCGATCAAGAAGCACGGCCTCGAATCCAAGGAATGGTCGATCGAGAACGACGCGCTGCAGACGCTGGTCCGCCGCTATACGCGGGAGGCGGGCGTCCGCAATCTCGAGCGCGAGCTCTCCAACACCGTCCGCAAGGCGGTGAAGGACATCGTCCTGACCAAGAAGAAGAAGGTCGCGGTCAACAACGAGCTGCTTGAGGAATATCTCGGCCCGCCGCGCTATCGCTATGGCATGGCCGAAACAGAGGATCAGGTCGGTGTCGTCACCGGCCTGGCCTGGACCGAGGTCGGCGGCGAGTTGCTGACGATCGAAGGCGTCATGATGCCCGGCAAGGGCAGGATGACCGTCACGGGCAACCTCAAGGACGTGATGAAGGAATCGATCTCTGCGGCGGCGTCCTATGTCCGCTCGCGGGCCGTCGATTTCGGCATCGAGCCGCCCTTGTTCGACCGGCGCGACATCCACGTCCACGTTCCCGAGGGGGCGACCCCGAAGGACGGCCCGTCGGCCGGCATCGCGATGGCGACCTCGATCGTCTCGATCCTGACCGGCATCCCGACCAACCGAGACGTCGCCATGACCGGCGAGGTCACGCTGCGGGGCAGGGTGCTGCCGATCGGCGGCCTGAAGGAGAAGCTCCTGGCGGCACTGCGGGGCGGCATCAAGAAGGTGCTGATCCCGGAGGACAACGCCAAGGACTTGGTTGATCTGCCCAAGTCCGTGAAGGAAGGGATGGAGATTATCCCGGTCTCGCGGATGGAGCAGGTTCTTCAGCATGCCCTGACGCGCCAGCCGGTCCCGATCGTTTGGGAAGAGGATCTCAAGGCGATCCCGAAGGCGGCGGACGACGACGCAGCCGGCCTCGTCGCCCACTGAGCGGCTTCGCAGGCTAGGAATGAATGGCCGCCGGCGCTCGTCGCCGGCGGCTTTCGATTTGGGGGCAGGCAGGCATGGGGCAGGGCTGCCCTCTTTGTCCGCTTGCTGAGGCGGCCCGCAGGCCTTAAACCCCGGGCGGCAGGGGCGGTTAGCTCAGTTGGTAGAGCGTCTCCTTTACACGGAGAGGGTCGGCGGTTCGAGCCCGTCACCGCCCACCATGCCTCGGTCACGTCGGCGAACGCTGCGCGTCTGAGCCAGCTCCTGTCATGGGCCGGCAGTTTCGCCATTTTTGGCGCAGACGCTGTCGCGCATGAGCTTTCGAAATCACATCCTCTGCCGGTCCATACGGGCGCTGTTTCTCACGGTGGCCGCTGCCTTGGCTGGAACGACGATAGCTCTTTCGCAATCATTGCTCCCTGATTCCTTTTTTGCCGGGCGCCCGGCTTTCTCCCAGCCCGAGCAGCCGGCGAGGCCGGCGAGTTGTGAGGATATCGCCGCACAGCTTCCGGATTCGGTGCCGCGCGATTCGCGTGTCGACATGGCGATCATGGGAAACGTGACCCTGATTCAGACGGATGGTGCGCTTTGGTACGTCGCGGTCTGCGCCGACCCGGGTGTGCGTGTGCTCTGCGTGACCTACAGCGCCAACGGCCTGAAGCTCGGCGACAACGCGGTCCTCCGTGGCGGTTACAACCGCCAGGACCGTCGCCATGTGCTGCTCGACCCCTGCCTGGCATCGGCGGAATAGCGCCGCCTCGGGCGAAGCTTCGTCGACGCTCCGGGAGATATTTATCCACCGGTCTGCTTTGATGGACTCTCGCGCTTGACACTTCCGGCCGGTCGCCATAATCCACACCTCGCTGACGGCCACCGCGCCTCGGCCGCCCTGCGCGGGCGTAGCTCAGTTGGTTAGAGTGCCGGCCTGTCACGCCGGAGGTCGCGGGTTCGAGCCCCGTCGCCCGCGCCACGTTTCTCCCATCATCACAACGGTGTGAAACGTGATCCGCCCCGATTGGGGCGTTGATCCCTTGCCGATACGGCAGCTCTCCTTAATGTTCTCCAGCCCGATTCATCGGGGTCGCTCGCCGCCCGGAGACAGCAATGCATCGCAGGTCAGCCGCCCTCCTGGCGATCGCCAGTCTGTTATCGTCGTTGTCCGGCGCGGCGCTCGCAGACGAGATCAAAGTTCTGACCGCAGGCGCCTTCAAGCCGATCGTACTCGCGGTTGCTGCCGCCTTCGAGAAGGACAGTGGCCACAAACTCGTCATCGACAATGATACGGCGGGAGGATTGCTGCGCCGAATCGGCGGTGGCGAGGCCTTCGACGTCGCGGTGCTGACGCCTGCCGCCGTCAAGGAACTCGTCGGTGCCGGCAAGATCGCCGCGGGCACGCCGGTCAACCTGGCGCGCACCTCGGTCGGCGTCGCGGTCAAGGACGGCGTGCCCCGGCCCGACATCTCGACCGTCGCCGCCTTCAAGGCTGCGCTGCTGGCAGCCGGCAAGGTCGCCTATATCGATCCTGCCGCCGGCGGCTCGAGCGGCATCTATTTCTCGAAGCTGCTCGAGACGATGGGCATCGCGGATACTGTCCGGGCCAAGGCCGTCCTCGTGCCGGGCGGGCTCGTGGCGCAGCGTCTCGTCAGCGGTGAGGCCGATCTCGCCATCCACCAGATCAGCGAGATCCTGGCCGTGCCGGGCGCCGTGCTGGTGGGCCCGCTGCCGGCGGAGATCCAGAGTTATACGGTCTACACCGGCGGCCTCGCAGCGGCAGGCGCAAGGCCCGACGCCGCGAAGGCGTTCCTGGCCTTCCTGTCGGGCGACGCCGCCCGGCGCGTCCTGGCCGAGAAGGGCATGGAGCGCGCCCCGGATTGATGTTCGGCCGTTGATCTGAAAAGCGGATGCCGAAGCGGATCACGCAACCCGCTTGCTCATGATCACGCTACGATAGTTGGTGTGCTTCCACTGCGCGTGCTCGATCAGCCGGTAGCCGCGTCTCTCGTACCATGTGACCAGATGCGTCGCCGGCTCGGCTGTGTCCAAGGCGATCTCGGTCGCGCCAGTCTGCATGGCGCGCGCCTCGACCAGATCCATCAGGCGCCCGCCAAGTCCGGCTGCCTGATAGGCAGGGTCGACAGCGAACTGGCCTAGGCTCGCGACACCGGCCTTGTCGAGCCAGGGCGAGCCTTTCGTCCGGTCCGCGGGCTTGAATATGATAGTCCCGATAAGCCTCGCATCGTCGAAGGCGAGATAGCATTCGCCTTGGGACACCCGCTCTTGCGTGACGTCGTCGGACTGGTGTGTTGCCATATAGCGCAGCCCCATCGATGCGAGACGGGAATAGGCGCGATGCAGGAGCCGCGTCAGGTCGGGAATTGAATCCGCCGGGGTGATCGGCCTGATTTCAAACGTGTCGGCCATCGTCGACTGCGAAGCGAATCCGCTCATATGCCTTATGCTCCCGATAGATCTCGCCGTGAATCCTGAGCAAGGGCAAACCATCTGCTCCGAAAGAGTGCCAACGTCTTCACCAGGGCCGGCGCGGCCCGGTGTCGATGTGCAGGATGCCGTTCCAGTAGACCTTGTGGCCGCCGACCTCGGGCAGGCCGCGCACCCATTCCAGGACGCTGCGCGGCCGCATGCCCGGCACGCGGAAATCCATCGCCTCGCAGCGCTTGTGGTAGGAGCCGCGTCGCGCCCGCCAGGGCGGCCGCCAGGTCGATGTCACCTTCACGGCGCCGTACTTGTCAGAAATCTTCGTAAGGATGAGCTTCAGCCGCTGCGGCAGGCAGGCGGTCGATGTGCCCGGATCGGTCGAGATGCCGGGCTTGTCGGGCTTCTCGTTCGGATCGAACTCCGGTTCGGCGCCGGCCTTCTGGCCGGGCGTCAATTGCGGCCATTCGGGGCCCTGGTCCTCGTCGGGTTCTTCCGTCATCGGCGAGGTCGCATCCGGGGCAGGGGCTTCGGAGGAAACGGCCACGGAGGCCTGCATGGCTGGTGGCACCACGATGGCGGGCAGCGTCAGGCTGCTCGGCAGGTCGAGGTCGAAGGGCCGCTGCGGCGGAAGCGGAGCGCGCACCATCTGGCCCTCCTGGGCCGCCGCGCCCGCGACATGGAGTATGCAGGCGAGCGCCAACATCGAGCCGACCAGAATCGAAAGCCGCATGTCGTTCAGGGAGCGGTGATGAAGAGGGCCCGGGTCTCGCCGCTGACGAGCGGAGCCTGCGGGGATTTCGCGCAATGTGCGGCCAGGCCAGCCGGCGCCGCCGCGATCTTCTCAAGGTCGAGCATGGGGCGCATCGCGCTTCCGGCGAAATAGCCGGCGAGCCAGAGCGAGAGTTGCGTCTGGTCGTTCTCGCTCATCGCGGTGAAATCGGCGCAACTCGCCCGGCCGAGATCGACGCCTTCCGCATGCGCGGCGATGGGGGCGGTCAGCGATGCCATCAGCAACGCCGTCGCTGCGAGGAAGGGCCTGGCGAGCCGGATCATGAGGGCGCCTTTCGCGAAGAGCGTGGGCTGCGCCACGAAGAATCGATTCGTCCTCAGTGTGTCGCGTCGCGCAGGCATCTGCCAGCCGGCAGCAGCGGATATGGCTAAGAAAACCGCCGTCGTCGATGGGAGCGCGGCGACAGGCCGTGAAATCGGGCATATCTGCGTCCGGCTCAACCCGGTCGCGCGATTGTGCGGCGCGGGAGAGTCTTGCTTCATTCTAATGCAAGGTCTAATCGACACGAAACGGCGCGCCGCCGTCGTCCGTTTTGAAGCGGGATCGTCCATGCAAGCTCTTCCAGTGCCGTCCCTGCTCAACGACTACCTGCCGCTGGTGCTGTTTCTCGCCGTGGCCGGCGTGATCGGCCTGGCCCTGCTGATCGCGCCCTTCGCGATCGCCTATTCCAAGCCGGACGCCGAAAAGCTCTCGGCCTATGAATGCGGCTTCAACGCCTTCGACGATGCGCGCATGAAGTTCGACGTTCGCTTCTATCTGGTGGCGATACTGTTCATCATCTTCGATCTCGAAGTGGCCTTCCTCTTCCCCTGGGCGGTCGCCTTCGGCGGGCTCGGCTGGTATGGCTTCTGGTCGATGATGATCTTCCTGGCCGTGCTGACGGTCGGCTTCGTCTATGAGTGGCGCAAGGGTGCGCTGGAGTGGGACTAATCGTCATCTCGCAGGCGCAAGGCTCGCGATATATCTGACGGTTACGGTTCACGAGGATAGTGGAATGGCAACAACAGCGATCGACCGCGGTGATCCGCTCGTCGCACCCGCGCCCAAGGGCCTGCTCGGCCCCGACGGGAAGCCTGTCGGCCATCGCGATCCCTTCTTCACCGAGATCAACAGCGAACTCGCCGACAAGGGCTTCATCGTCACGGCGACGGATGAGCTGATCAACTGGTCGCGCACTGGCTCGCTGATGTGGATGACCTTCGGTCTCGCCTGCTGCGCCGTCGAGATGATGCAGCTCTCAATGCCGCGCTACGATGTCGAGCGTTTCGGTTTCGCGCCGCGCGCCTCACCACGCCAGTCCGACGTGATGATCGTCGCGGGCACGCTCACCAACAAGATGGCCCCGGCGCTGCGCAAGGTCTACGACCAGATGCCCGAGCCGCGCTACGTCATCTCGATGGGCTCCTGCGCCAATGGCGGCGGCTACTACCATTACAGCTACTCGGTGGTGCGCGGTTGTGACCGCATCGTGCCGATCGACATCTATGTGCCGGGCTGTCCGCCCACGGCGGAGGCTCTGCTCTACGGCGTGCTGCTGCTGCAGAAGAAGATTCGGCGCACGGGCACGATCGAGCGCTAGTTTGCGTCATGCTCGGGCTCGACCCGAGCATCTCCTGACGGAGAGGCGCGGGATACGACAGGGGTTGGGCTCGATCCTGCATGAGATGCTCGGGGCAAGCCCGAGCATGACGCGGTTGAGCAACGAAGGTTTAGACGATGAGCGAAGCGCTCGTAGCACTCGGCGAAGAGATCAAGGCGGCGCTGCCGAGCGCTGTCACGGAAGCTGTCGTCGCCTTCGGCGAGCTGACGATCCATGCCGAGGCCGCCTCGATCGTCGAGGTCATGCGGACGCTCTACAGCGACCGGCGCTTCCGCTTCGTGAACTTCACTGACATCGCCGGCGCCGACTACCCCGGCCGCGAGAAGCGTTTCGACGTCGTCTACCACTTGCTGGCGCCCTATTCGAACCATCGCATCAGGGTGAAGGTCCAGACCGACGAGGCGACGCCCGTTCCCTCGATCATCGAGGTCTTCCCGGCCGCGAACTGGTACGAGCGCGAGGCCTATGATTTCTACGGCATCCTGTTCTCGGGCCATCCCGACCTGCGCCGCATCCTCACCGATTACGGCTTCGAGGGGCACCCGCTGCGCAAGGACTTCCCGCTGACGGGATTCGTCGAGGTTCGCTACGACGACGAGCAGAAGCGCGTCGTCTACGAGCCGGTGAAGCTCAACCAGGAATTCAGGAATTTCGACTTTCTCTCGCCCTGGGAAGGCACGGACTATGTCCTGCCAGGCGACGAAAAAGCGAAGACGGCCTGAGCGGAGCCGGACATGTCAGAGCATAATATCCGGAACTTCTCGATCAATTTCGGCCCGCAGCATCCTGCGGCCCACGGCGTGCTTCGCCTCGTCCTCGAGCTCGACGGCGAGATCGTCGAGCGCGTCGATCCCCATATCGGCCTGCTGCATCGCGGCACCGAGAAGCTGATCGAGGCCAAGACCTATCTTCAGGCGCTGCCCTATTTTGACCGGCTCGACTACGTCGCGCCGATGAACCAGGAGCATGCCTACTCGCTCGCGGTCGAGAAGCTGATGGGCGTGACTGTCCCGCGCCGGGGCCAGCTCATCCGCGTGCTCTATTCCGAGATCGGCCGCATTCTCTCGCACATCCTCAACGTCACCACGCAGGCGATGGACGTCGGCGCGCTGACGCCCCCGCTCTGGGGCTTCGAGGAGCGCGAGAAGCTGATGATCTTCTATGAGCGGGCCTGCGGCGCGCGCATGCACGCGGCCTATGTCCGGCCCGGCGGCGTCCACCAGGACCTGCCGACCTCGCTGATCCACGACATCGCCGAATGGTGCGACCCGTTCCTGCAGGTCTGCGACGACCTGGAGGGGCTGCTCACCGACAACCGCATCTTCAAGCAGCGCAATGTCGACATCGGCGTCGTCGATCTCGAGACCTGCTGGAAATGGGGTTTTTCGGGCGTGATGGTTCGCGGTTCGGGCGCCGCCTGGGACCTGCGCAAGGCACAGCCCTATGAATGCTACGACGAGATGGAGTTCGACATCCCCGTCGGCAAGAACGGCGACTGCTACGACCGCTACTGCATCCGCATGGAAGAGATGCGCCAGTCGGTCCGCATCATGAAGCAGTGCTGCGAGAAGCTGCTCTCGGCCGATGGCGGCGGCCCGGTCTCCTCGCTCGACGGCAAGATGGTGCCGCCCAAGCGCGGCGAGATGAAGCGTTCGATGGAAGCGCTGATCCACCACTTCAAGCTCTACACCGAGGGCTACAAGGTCCCCGAAGGTGAAGTCTACGCCGCCGTCGAGGCCCCCAAGGGCGAGTTCGGCGTCTATCTCGTCTCGGACGGCACCAACAAGCCCTATCGCTGCAAGATCAAGGCTCCGGGCTTCGCCCATCTCCAGGCCATGGATTTCATGTGCCGCAAGCACATGCTGGCGGACGTCTCCGCCATCCTGGGCTCCCTCGATATCGTTTTTGGTGAAGTAGACCGCTGATGTCCGTCCGTCGTCTCGCCCCCGATCACGTCCAGCCCGCCTCCTTCGCCTTCGATGCGGCGAATGAAAACTGGGCCGACCAGCAGATCGCCAAATACCCCGAAGGCCGTCAGGCCTCCGCCGTCATCCCGCTCCTGTGGAAGGCGCAGGAGCAGCATGACGGGTGGGTGCCGCGCGCCGCGATCGAGGCGGTCGCGCGCAAGCTCGGCATGGCGCCGATGCGGGTCATGGAGATCGCGACCTTCTACACGATGTTCAACCTGCAGCCGGTGGGCGAGCATTTCGTCCAGCTCTGCGGCACGACGCCCTGTGCGTTGCGTGGCGCGGAAGCGCTGAAGAGGGTCTGCGAGGACGTCATCGGCCCGCAATCGACCGTGACCGCCGACGGCAAGCTCTCCTGGCTCGAGGTCGAATGCCTCGGCGCCTGCTGCAACGCCCCGATGGCGCAGATCAACTTCGACTATTACGAGGATCTGACGCCGGAGAATTTCAAGGCGCTGCTGGAAGACCTGCGCCATGGCCGCCCGACCAAGCCAGGCCCGCAGAACGGCCGCACCGGCTCGGAGCCGTTCGGCGGCGGCGAGACCTTGAAGGATCCGGCCCTCTATGACGGCACGGTGATCGGCGCCGGCGACTGGCAGAAGCGCGTCACCGAGCAGCGCAAAGCCGCGGCCGAGGCCGCTGCCGCGAAGGCGGCCGCCGAGGCTGAAGCCAAGAAGGCGGCGGCTGACGCGGCAGCGACAGGCACGACCGGGCCGACCGACATCAAGGAGGCGCCGGCTCCGGCTGCCGCAAGTCCGGGTCGGCCGAAACCGTCCGACCCGGCGCAGCCGTCGAGCAGCGCGCAGGACACGCCCTCGGCTGCGAGCGAGGCGATCAAGGATACGCCGGCCAAAACGCCGGCTCGCCGTCCGCGGGCTGCCAAGCCCACAGACAAGCCGGTGAAGTGAGGCGAAGACGATGCTTGCTGATCGCGACCGGATTTTCACCAATCTCTACGGCCTTCACGACCTGTCGCTGAAGGGCGCCATGGCGCGTGGCGCCTGGGACGGCACCAAGTTCCTGCTCCAGCAGGGCAGGGACTGGATCATCGACGAGATGAAGCAGTCGGGCCTGCGCGGGCGCGGCGGCGCCGGCTTCCCGACCGGGCTGAAATGGTCGTTCATGCCCAAGGTCAATGACGGGCGCCCGCACTACCTCGTCGTCAACGCCGACGAGTCGGAGCCGGGCACCTGCAAGGATCGCGAGATCATGCGCAACGACCCGCATACGCTGGTCGAGGGCTGCCTGATCGCCTCCTTCGCGATGGGCGCGCACGCCGCCTACATCTACATCCGTGGCGAATACGTCCGCGAGCGCGAGGCGCTGCAGCGCGCCGTCGACGAGGCCTATGAGGCCAGGCTCATCGGCAAGGACAACATCCACGGCTATCCCTTTGATCTTTATGTCCATCACGGCGCCGGCGCCTATATCTGCGGCGAGGAGACGGCCCTGCTCGAAAGCCTCGAGGGCAAGAAGGGCATGCCCCGGATGAAGCCGCCATTCCCCGCGAATGTCGGCCTCTATGGCTGCCCGACCACCGTCAACAACGTCGAGTCGATCGCGGTCGCCCCGACGATCCTGCGCCGTGGCGCGGCCTGGTTCTCCTCGCTCGGCAATCCGAACAATGTCGGCACCAAGCTGTTCTGCATCTCCGGCCATGTGAACAAGCCCTGCAATGTCGAGGAGGTGATGGGCATCACCTTCCGCGAGCTGATCGACCGGCATTGCGGCGGCATCCGCGGCGGCTGGGACAATCTCAAGGCGGTCATTCCCGGCGGTTCGTCGGTGCGCATGGTGCCGGCCGAACAGATCATCGACACGCCGATGGATTTCGACTCGCTCTCCAAGCTGAAGTCGGGACTCGGCACGGCGGCGGTGATCGTGATGGACAAGTCGACCGACATCATTCGCGCCATCGCCCGCATCAGCTATTTCTACAAGCATGAGAGCTGCGGCCAGTGCACGCCATGCCGCGAGGGCACCGGCTGGATGTGGCGGGTCGTCAACCGCATGGCCGAAGGCCGCGCCCAGAAGCGCGAGATCGACATGCTGCTCGACGTCTCCAAGCAGATCGAGGGCCACACCATCTGCGCGCTGGGCGATGCTGCCGCCTGGCCGATCCAGGGGCTGATCAACCATTTCCGTCACGAAATCGAGCAGCGCATCGACGACTATGCCGCCAACCCGCATGGCGAGCCGGTCAGGCTCATGGCGGCGGAGTGACGGTGGTGACGATCTTTCGAGGCTGTGTGCTTGTCTTGGGCTTGGCGATCTCAACGGCTTGTACGGCCGCGCCTCAGACTTCTCACTCGTTCTCGATTGGGGCGCAGGTCCCAGATTCTGAAGGTTATTTCGGAGTGGCCGTTAAAGGAAAGACGTTCAATTCCGATGCTTCCAATATTTCAAAGGAAGACAGGGAATTCTTCTTTCAAGCAGTTCATCGCTATATCGGAAAAAATTCCGGCAAGATATGTAAACAGTTCAAAGACAATGGCAAAGATACGCGTGCGATGACAATTTTGTCGCCGAGCGTAAGCATAAAGTACGTCAGCGAACACAAGATGATTATTTATCCTCACCGTTGTGTTTCCGATGACCAAGTGAAGCAGGGGCGGCTCTGATGGATAAGGCTGTGACGTGCCGCCATGAGAATGCGAGTGTGACCCGATGACCAAGCTTCTGATCGACGGCATCGAGGTCGACGTTCCCGCGGAGTACACGGTGCTCCAGGCCTGCGAGGCGGCGGGCGCCGAGGTGCCGCGCTTCTGCTTCCATGAGCGGCTCTCGATCGCCGGCAATTGCCGCATGTGCCTGGTCGAGGTGAAGGGCGGCCCGCCGAAGCCGCAGGCCTCCTGCGCGATCGGCGTGCGCGACCTGCGTCCCGGCCCGAACGGCGAGCCGCCGGTCGTCCTGACCAAGTCGCCGATGGTCAAGAAGGCGCGCGAGGGGGTGATGGAGTTCCTCCTCATCAACCACCCGCTGGATTGCCCGATCTGCGACCAGGGCGGCGAATGCGACCTCCAGGACCAGGCCATGGCCTATGGCGTGGACAATTCCCGCTATGCCGAGAACAAGCGCGCGGTCGAGGACAAGTATATCGGCCCGCTGGTCAAGACTTCGATGACGCGCTGCATCCAGTGCACGCGCTGCGTCCGCTTCACCACGGAAGTCGCCGGCGCCTCCGACCTCGGCGCCATCGGCCGCGGCGAGGACATGGAGATCACGACCTATCTCGAGCAGGCGATGACGTCGGAGCTGCAGGGCAACGTCGTCGATCTCTGCCCGGTCGGCGCGCTGACCTCGAAGCCCTATCAGAACAAGGCCCGTCCCTGGGAGCTGACCAAGACCGAGAGCATCGACGTGATGGATGCCGTCGGATCGGCCATCCGCGTCGATTCCCGCGGCAAGGAAGTGATGCGCATCCTGCCCCGCCTCAACGAGGCGGTGAACGAGGAGTGGATCTCCGACAAGACCCGCCACATCGTCGACGGCCTGCGCACCCAGCGCCTCGACCGGCCCTATATCCGTAAGGATGGCGCGCTGCGCCCCGCGAGCTGGACCGAGGCTTTCGCGCTGATCGCCGAGAAGGTGAAGGCGACGAAGCCGGAGAAGATCGGCGCCATCGCCGGTGATCTCGCGGCAATCGAGGAGATGTTTGCACTCAAGAGCCTGATCACCTCGCTCGGATCGACCAATCTCGACGCCCGCCAGGACGGCACGAAGCTGCATCCGAAATTCGGGCGGGCGTCCTATGTGCTCAATGCCGGTATCGCCGGCATCGATAATGCGACCTCGCTGCTGATCATCGGCGCCAATCCGCGCCGCGAGGCGCCGATCCTGAACGCCCGCATCCGCAAGCGCTGGCTGCGTGGCGACTTCAAGATCCAGCTCATCGGCGAGCGGGCCGACCTGACCTATGACTACGACTATCTCGGTGCCGGCACCGATACGCTGGCCGATCTGGCCGGCCGCGCCGAGAAGGCCGGCGAGCGGCCGATGGTGCTGGTCGGGCAGGGCGCTCTCGCCCGGGCCGATGGTGAGGCCGTGCTGGCGCTGGCGGTCAAGGCCGCGCAGGCACTGGGCGCCGTCTCGGAGGGCTGGAACGGATTCGGCGTGCTGCACACCGCGGCCGCTCGCGTCGGCGCGCTCGATCTCGGCTTCGTGCCGGGTGAGGGGGCGCTCGACGTTGCGGGCATGGTCGCCCCCGGTGCGCTCGACCTGCTCTTCCTGCTCGGCGCCGACGAGGTCGACGTCCCGGCCGGTGCCTTCGTGGTCTATCAGGGCACGCATGGCGACAAGGGCGCGCACCGCGCCGACGTCATCCTGCCGGGCTCGGCCTATACCGAGAAGTCCGGCACCTATGTGAACACCGAGGGCAGGGTGCAGATGACCGATCGCGCCACCTTCCCGCCGGGCGATGCCCGCGAGGACTGGGCGATCCTGCGTGCGCTCTCGGCCGCTCTCGGCAAGACTCTGCCCTTCGACTCGCTCTCGGACCTGCGCAAGGCGCTCTATGGGGCGCATCCGCATTTCGCGGCGCTCGACGTGCTGCAGGCGGCCGATGGTTCCGGGCTCGGTTCGCTCTCCGGTGCCGGCGGCAAGGCCGAGAAGGCGGGCTTCGTCTCGACGATCGCCGATTTCTACCAGACCAACCCGATCGCGCGCGCTTCCGCCGTGATGGCCGAATGTTCGGCGCTGGCCTCCGGCCGGCTGCAGCAGGCGGCGGAGTAAGCGGCCATGAACTGGGACCTCGTCCTCGATCTCGCGATCATCCTCGGCAAGAGCCTGCTGCTGCTGGTCTGCCTGCTCGTCTTCATCGCCTATATTCTGCTTGCCGACCGCAAGATCTGGGCGGCGGTGCAGCTGCGGCGCGGTCCGAACGTGGTTGGCCCCTTCGGCCTGTTCCAGAGTTTCGCCGACCTGCTGAAGTTCGCCTTCAAGGAGCCGATCATTCCGTCGGGCTCCAACAAGGGCGTCTTCCTGCTGGCGCCCTTCATCTCTTGCCTGCTGGCGCTCGGCGCCTGGGCGGTGATCCCGGTGGCGGAAGGCTGGGCGATCGCCGACATCAATGTCGGCATCCTCTACATCCTCGCGATCTCGTCGCTCGGCGTCTACGGCGTCATCATGGCCGGCTGGGCGTCCAATTCGAAGTACCCCTTCATGGGCGCGCTGCGCTCGGCTGCGCAGATGGTCTCCTACGAGGTCTCGATCGGCTTCGTCATCATCACCGTGCTGCTCTGCGTCGGCTCGCTGAACCTCACGGCAATCGTCGAGGCGCAGAACACCAAGGTCGGCATGTTCGGCTGGTACTGGCTGCCGCTCTTCCCGATGTTCGTGGTCTTCTTCATCTCGGCACTGGCCGAGACGAACCGGCCGCCTTTCGACCTGCCGGAAGCGGAATCGGAACTCGTCGCGGGCTATATGGTCGAGTATTCCTCGACCCCGTACCTGCTGTTCATGCTCGGCGAATACGTGGCGATCATGACCATGTGCGCGCTGACCACGATCCTGTTCCTCGGGGGCTGGCTGCCGCCGTTCCCGATCGCGCCCTTCACCTGGCTGCCGGGCGTGTTCTGGTTCGCGCTGAAGGTCTGCCTGGTCTTCTTCATGTTCGCGATGGTGAAGGCCTTCGTGCCGCGCTACCGCTACGACCAGCTGATGCGGCTGGGCTGGAAGGTCTTCCTGCCGCTGTCGCTGGCCTGCGTGGTGATCGTCGCCCTCGTGCTGCAGGTCACCGGCTGGGGTCCGATCAAGGGGTGATGAATGCGGCGATCATCGGCCCGGCGGCAGGCATGGTCGTCGGGGTGATGTGTTACCTGGCCTATGTCGGGCTTTCTCTCCGGAGGGGCGTCGACGTTGTCGGTGATGTTTTCGGCGGACTGGCCATCGCGGCGTTCGCCGGCGGGGTTGTGGGTTACTGGAGCGTCGTCTGGCTCGGGCCGGTGGCGCTGTGAGCATGGCGGGTCTTCTCGGTGCCATCATCGGCCTCGGGCTCGGCCTGCTTGAGTATCGGCTGATCTCGGCCGTGGTGATCGGCGCGCTCAGGCGCACGGATCGCTCGGTGACAGCGGCCGAGAAGATGGATTACGAGCGCCGCATCCGCATCCTGCGGGGGGCGGTGCTGGCAATGACGATTGGCTTCATGCCGATCCTGGGTTTCGTGATCGGCCGAACGCTGTTCGGCTGAGCTGGAAGGACGAGAGGCATGTCGCTCGCACAAGCCGCCAAAGGCCTGCTGCTGAAGGAGTTCGTCGGCGCGTTCGCGCTGTCGATGCGCTATTTCTTCAAGCCGAAGGCAACGCTGAACTATCCCTTCGAGAAGGGCGTGCTCTCGCCGCGCTTCCGGGGCGAGCATGCGCTGCGCCGCTATCCCAATGGCGAGGAACGTTGCATCGCCTGCAAGCTCTGCGAGGCGATCTGCCCGGCCCAGGCCATCACCATCGAGGCCGGTCCGCGCCGTAACGACGGCACGCGCCGCACGACGCGCTACGACATCGACATGACGAAGTGCATCTATTGCGGCTTCTGCCAGGAGGCCTGCCCGGTCGACGCCATCGTCGAGGGACCCAACTTCGAATTCGCCACCGAGACCCGCGAGGAGCTGTTCTACGACAAGGACAAGCTGCTCGCGAACGGCGCCCGCTGGGAACGCGAGATCGCGCGCAACATCGCGATGGACGCGCCCTATCGGTGAGATGCTTCGGGCAGACCCGCCGCACGGTTGTGACCGCGGGCGGGCCTGACTATAGACGCTCCAAACTGCGGCCGGCGAGAGTCGGGCGTGACTGAAAACGAGAGCCGCCCGCAGGGGCGGAAAGGCTGACCGAGATGAATGCCGCAGCGGCTTTCTTCTATCTGTTCGCAGGCATCACCGTCGCTTCGGCGTTCATGGTGGTGGCTTCGCGTAACCCCGTTCACTCGGTGCTCTTCCTGATCCTGGCCTTCGTCAACGCGGCCGGGCTGTTCATGCTGCTCGGCGCCGAGTTCCTGGCGATGCTGCTGATCGTCGTCTATGTCGGTGCGGTCGCGGTGCTCTTCCTCTTCGTGGTGATGATGCTCGACGTCGATTTCGCCGAATTCCGCCAGGGCTTCCTGAACTATCTGCCGATCGGCGCGCTCATCGGCCTGATCTTCGCGGTCGAGCTGACGCTGGTCGTCGGCGCCTGGGTCATCGACCCGCAGATCGTCAAGGCGCCGGTCGCGGCGATCCCCGCCGGCATCACCAACACCGAGGCGCTCGGCCGGGTGCTCTACACCCAGTACGTCTACTATTTCCAGGCGGCCGGCCTCGTGCTGCTGGTCGCCATGATCGGCGCCATCGTGCTGACGCTGCGCGACCGCCCGGGCATCAAGCGCCAGAACATCCCGGCGCAGAACGCACGTACCAAGGAAGCCGCCATGGAGGTCCGAAAGGTCGCCTCCGGCGCCGCCCTGCCGGAGGAGACGGTCTGATGATCGGACTTGGCCATTATCTCGCAGTCGGCGCGATCCTGTTCACGCTGGGCGTGCTCGGCATCTTCATCAACCGCAAGAACGTCATCGTCATCCTGATGTCGGTCGAGCTCATCCTGCTGTCGGTGAACCTGAACTTCGTCGCCTTCTCGAGCTTCATGAACGACATCGTCGGCCAGGTCTTCGCCCTGCTCGTGCTGACGGTCGCTGCGGCCGAGGCCGCCATCGGGCTCGCCATTCTCGTCGTCTACTTCCGCAACCGCGGCACGATCGCGGTGGAAGACATCAACATGATGAAAGGCTGAGGCGCGAGCGCGCCCGGATCTGCCCCATGTATCACCTGATCGTCTTCCTCCCCCTGATCGGCTTCCTGATCGCCGGCCTTCTCGGCCGGCTGATCGGCGCGCGCGGTTCCGAGATCGTCACCACCTCGCTGCTGGTCGTCTCGGCCGTGCTGTCCTGGATCGCGTTCTTCAGCGTCGGCTTCGGCCACGGCACGACCCGCGTCCAGGTCGCGACCTGGCTCACCTCGGGCGCGCTGCAGGTCGACTGGGCCTTCCGCGTGGACACGCTGACGGCGGTGATGCTGGTCGTGGTGAACACGGTCTCCTCGCTCGTGCATCTCTATTCGATCGGCTACATGCACGAGGACCCGCATCGGCCGCGCTTCTTCGCCTATCTGTCGCTGTTCACCTTCGCCATGCTGATGCTGGTGACGGCCGACAACCTCGTGCAGATGTTCTTCGGCTGGGAGGGCGTCGGTCTCGCCTCGTATCTGTTGATCGGCTTCTGGTACCAGAAGCCCTCGGCCAACGCGGCGGCGATGAAGGCCTTCATCGTCAACCGCGTCGGCGATTTCGGCTTCTTGCTCGGCATCTTCATGGTCTTCGTGCTCACCGGCACGGTCGCTTTCGAGAGCATCTTCCCGCAGATCGCCGGTCTGACCGAGCGGAGCTTCCGCTTCCTCGGCTATGACTGGAACGCGCTGACGCTGACCGCGCTGCTGCTGTTCATGGGTGCGATGGGCAAGTCGGCGCAGTTCCTGCTCCACACCTGGCTGCCCGACGCGATGGAAGGCCCGACCCCGGTCTCGGCCCTGATCCATGCGGCGACCATGGTCACCGCCGGCGTCTTCATGGTCGCGCGCCTGTCGCCGATCTTCGAATTCGCGCCCGTCGCGCTGACCGTGGTCATCGTCATCGGTGCGACCACCGCCTTCTTCGCCGCGACCGTCGGCCTCGTGCAGAACGACATCAAGCGCGTCATCGCCTATTCGACCTGCTCGCAGCTCGGCTACATGTTCGTCGCGCTCGGCGTCGGCGCCTATTCGTCGGGGATCTTCCACCTCTTCACCCACGCCTTCTTCAAGGCGCTGCTGTTCCTCGGCGCCGGCTCGGTCATCCACGCGATGCATCACGAGCAGGACATGCGGAACATGGGTGGCCTCAGGAAGCACATCCCGCTGACGGCCGCCGCCATGACCATCGGCACGCTGGCGCTGACCGGGTTCCCGCTCTTCGCCGGCTATTTCTCCAAGGACGCGATCATCGAGAGCGCCTATGCCGCGGTCGCGCACAAAGGCTTCGCCGCCTCCTATGCCTTCGTCCTGCTGGTCGTCGCCGCCTGCTTCACCTCCTTCTATTCCTGGCGCCTCTACTTCATGACGTTCGAGGGCGCGCCGCGCTGGGGACATGGCCATCACGCGCATGGGCACAACGATCACGCGCATGCCGCCCACGGCCATGATGACCACGCTCATGCCTCGCACGGCCACGACGATCACGGTCACGGCCATGACCACACGCCGCATGAGAGCCCGCTATCCATGCTGATCCCGCTCGCCCTGCTGTCGCTCGGCGCGGTCGCGGCCGGCTTCGCCTTCAAGGAGGCGTTCATCGGCCACGACTACGAGCACTTCTGGAAGGCCGCGCTCTTCACCGGCAAGGACAACCACATCCTGCACGAGATGCACGAGGTCCCGGGCTGGGTGATCGCCTCGCCCTTCATCGCGATGGTGCTGGGCTTCCTGGTCTCGCTCTACATGTACATACTGCGTCCGGACGTTCCGGGGAGGCTCGCCGCCGCCAATCCGGTCCTGTACCGCTTCCTGCTCAACAAGTGGTATTTCGACGAGATCTACGACTTCCTGTTCGTCAAGCCGGCGATGTCGATCGGGAAGTTCCTCTGGAAAAAGGGCGACGGCTTCGTCATCGACGGCATGGGCCCCGACGGCGTCTCGGCCCGCGTCGTCGACGTGACCAACCGCGTCGTGCGGCTCCAGACCGGCTATGTCTATCACTATGCCTTCGCCATGCTGATCGGCGTCGCAGGCTTTGTGACCTGGTATCTCGTGGTTCGCGGGTGAGATGATGTTCGGTTTCGGTATCCTCACCGGTCTTCTCGTCCTGCCGCTGGTCGGCGCGGCCTTCATCCTGGCACAGCGCGGCGACGAGGCCTCGGTCGACTCCAACGCACGCTATGCGGCGCTCGCGGCCACGGTCGCGACCTTCGTGCTGTCCTGCGTAGCCTGGGCGCAGTTCGACCCGGCCAATCCCGGCTTCCAGATGGTCGAGACCCATGGCTGGGTGTCGGACGCGATCAAGTTCAAGCTCGGCGTCGACGGCTTCTCCTTCCCCTTCGTGGTGCTGACCGCCTTCCTGATGCCGTTCTGCATCCTGGCGTCCTGGCACTCGATCACGAAGCGGGTGCGCGAATACATGGTCGCGTTCCTGATCCTCGAGACGCTGATGATCGGCGTCTTCGTGGCGCTCGACCTCGTGCTGTTCTACGTCTTCTTCGAGGGCGGCCTGATCCCGATGTTCCTGATCATCGGCATCTGGGGCGGCAAGCGGCGCGTCTACGCGGCGTACAAGTTCTTCCTCTACACGTTGCTCGGCTCGGTTCTGCTGCTGCTGGCGCTGATGGCGATGTACTGGAACGCTGGCACCACCGATATTCCGACGCTGCTGGCGCACAAGTTCCCGGCGAACATGCAGACCTGGCTCTGGCTCGCCTTCTTCGCTTCCTTCGCGGTGAAGATGCCGATGTGGCCGGTCCACACCTGGCTGCCCGATGCCCACGTCGAGGCGCCGACGGCGGGCTCGGTTGTCCTGGCCGCGATCCTGCTGAAGATGGGCGGTTACGGCTTCATCCGCTTCTCGATCCCGATGTTCCCGGAGGCGTCGGCCTATTTCGCGTCTTTCGTCTTCGCGCTGTCCGTCATCGCCATCGTCTACACTTCGCTGGTTGCCCTGATGCAGGAGGACATCAAGAAGCTGATCGCCTACTCCTCCGTCGCCCATATGGGCTTCGTGACGATGGGCCTGTTCACGCTGACCACCCAGGGCATCCAGGGCGCGATGTTCCAGATGGTCAGCCACGGGCTGGTCTCGGGCGCGCTCTTCCTCTGCGTCGGCGTGGTCTATGACCGCATGCACACCCGCGAGATCGCTGCCTATGGCGGGCTGGTCAATCGGATGCCGCTCTATGCCGTCGTCTTCATGGTTTTCACCATGGCGAATGTCGGCCTGCCCGGCACGGCCGGATTCGTCGGCGAGTTCCTGACGCTGATGGGGGCGTTCAAGGCCAATCCCTGGGTCGCCTTCATCGCCTCATCGGGTGTCATTCTCTCGGCGGCCTATGCACTCTGGCTCTATCGCCGCGTCGTCTTCGGCGAATTGGTGAAGCCCGAGCTCAAGGACATCATGGATCTCGACCGCCGTGAGATCGCAATCCTCGCTCCGCTCGTCGTGCTGACGATCTGGTACGGCATTCGTCCGGGCACGATCCTCGACGCCTTCGCAGCGCCGACCGAAGCCCTCATCAAGAACTATCAGGCCGCACTCACCGCCGCGAAAACGGCGATGCTGGCTATTCAGTAAGGTCTCGCAGGATGGCTCTGCCCGCTCTCGGCCCGGCGCTTCCGGAAATCATCCTCGCCCTCGGCGCCATCGCGATGGTGCTCGTCGGCGCGATCCGGGGCGAGCGTTCGACGCGCCTGCTCGAAGGCGCGGCCCTGGCTCTGTTCGCGCTGGCGCTGGTGCTTGTGCTGTCCGGCCAGGGCAGGGTGGTGACCTTCAATGACGGCTTCGTCGTCGACAGCTTCGCCCGCTTCTTCAAGGTTCTGACGTTGCTCGGCGCCGCCGCGGCGATCCTGCTCTCCTCGGACTCGCTTCGCCGCGACGGCTCGATGCGCTTCGAGTTCCCGATCCTGGTCGTGCTGTCGACGATCGGCATGATGATGATGATCTCGGCCAACGATCTCATCAGCCTCTATGTCGGCCTCGAACTGCAGTCGCTGGCGCTCTATGTCGTCGCGGCCTTCGATCGCGACAACGAGAAATCGACCGAGGCCGGCCTGAAATACTTCGTCCTCGGCGCGCTCTCCTCGGGCATGCTGCTCTATGGCGCCTCGCTGGTCTATGGCTTCACCGGCACGGTGAACTATGCCGGCATCGCGGCGGCCGTGCAGCACGGCCATCCCGGCATCGGCCTGATCTTCGGCATCGTCTTCATTGCTGCCGGCGTCGCCTTCAAGATCTCCGCCGTGCCGTTCCACATGTGGACGCCGGACGTGTATGAGGGCGCGCCGACCCCGGTCGCCGCCTTCTTCGCCTCGGCGCCTAAGATGGCCGCGATGGCGATGGTCGTTCGCATCTTCGTCGGCGCCTTCCCCGGCGCGCTGCATGAATGGCAGCAGATCATCATCGCCATCGCGATCGCCTCGATGGCGCTCGGCGCCTTCGCCGCGATCGGCCAGAACAACATCAAGCGCCTGCTCGCCTATTCCTCGATCGCCAATATGGGCTACGCGCTGGTCGGCCTCGCAGCGGGCAATGCCGCCGGCGTCCAGGGCGTGCTCGTCTACATGGCGATCTATCTGGCGACGACGCTTGGCGCCTTCGCCTGCGTGCTGCTGATGCGCCGCAACGGCAAGGCGGTCGAGGACATCGGCGAACTCGCCGGCCTCTCGCGGACCAATCCCTGGATGGCCTTCGCGCTGTCGATGATGATGTTCTCGCTCGCCGGCATCCCGCCGCTCGCCGGCTTCTGGGCGAAGTTCTACGTCTTCCTCGCCGCCATCGACGCCAAGCTCTATATCCTGGCCGTGATCGGCGTCGTGACCTCCGTCGTCGGCGCCTACTACTATCTACGTCTCGTCAAGGTGATGTATTTCGACGAGGCTAAACCCGCCTTCGAGAAGGGCGATCTCGGTGTGCGCGCCGTTTTGCTGGTCTCGGCGATCTTCGTGCTGGCGCTCTCGCTCTTGCCGGCTCCGCTGCTGAACTCGGCCGCGGCGGCAGCTAAGTCGCTGTTCTGAACGCTGCGAATTTTTCCCAGTGAACCAAGTCCGTCATCCTGGGCGACCTCAGGTCGCCCCGGGATCCATCCTAGAGCTACGTAGCCCTCCGATGGATCCCGGCGCTCCGCTGCGCTCCGGCCAGGATGACGTCGCGGGTGAAACGGGCTTTTCACTTCATGCTCGGTGAAGCCGCCCGCGCCGCCGACTACCGGCTGATCGTCCGCGACGAGGTCGGCTCGACCATGGAGGAGGCGCGCCGCGCACTGGCCCAGGGCGACCCCGGCAAGCTCTGGATCGTTGCCCGCAGCCAGAATGCCGGCCGTGGCCGCCACGGCCGGCAATGGACGTCCCCGCCCGGCAATCTCTACGCCAGCCTGCTGCTGGTCTCGCCTTGCGAGCCGGCGCTCGCGCCCCAGCTCGGCTTCGTCGCTGGGCTTGCCCTGCATGACGCCGCCGCCAGGGTGGCGGGTCTCAGCCAGCCGAGGTTGGCGCTGAAATGGCCGAACGATCTCCTCATCGATGGCGCGAAATGTTCCGGCCTGCTGCTCGAGGGCGAGAGCCGGGCAGGGCAGTTCAGCGTCGTCATCGGGCTCGGCATCAACATCGCCTCCTGTGCGCAGGGGACGCCCTATCCGGCGACATGTCTGCAAGCTCATGCCCCCTCCGTGACGATCGAGGCCACTCTGGCCGCGCTCGGCGAGGCTTGGACCGCCCGCTTCGCGACATGGCAGGCGCCCGGCGGCTTCGGCCCGATCCGGCAGGCTTGGCTGGAGCGGGCCGCCTTCCTCGGCCAGACGATCACGATCAGGCCGCCGGAGGGCGCCGTCACCGGCATCTTCTCCGGCATCGACCCGACCGGGCGTTTGCTGCTCGAGACCACGGCCGGCATCCGCCACTTCGACGCCGGCGATCTCTTCTTCGGGGCGCCGGCCTAAGCGCGGGTTTCGCGTCATTGCGAGCGAAGCGAAGCAATCCAGGAGGACGTGGAACCCTGCCGCTTCTGGATTGCTTCGCTTCGCTCGCAATGACGCAGTGCGCTCTGGAGAGCGCGTTGCTGGCGTGTTAGGGCTCCCCCTCAAATCCGGCGTCGCAAAACGCCCCGCTCCAGTCAGGATTGCCCGTGCCTCGTTCCCAGGACCAACTCGTCTTCGTTCCCCTCGGCGGCCTCGGCGAGATCGGCATGAATGCCGCTCTCTATGGCTTCGGGCCGGAGGGACGGCGGAAATGGATCCTGGTCGATTGCGGCCTGTCCTTCGCCGGCCCGGACGTGCCGGGCGTCGACATCGTGCTGCCGGACCTGCGCTACATCGTCGAGGAACGGGCGAACCTGCTGGGCATCGTCATCACCCACGCCCATGAGGACCATATCGGCGCGCTCGCCGCGCTCTGGCCGTCCCTGCGTGCCCCGGTCTACTGCACGAAGTTCGCCGCCGGCCTGCTGGCGACGCGCCGGCTCTCGGAGCCCGGCGCGCCCAAGGTGCCGATGAACGTCGTCGCCCAGGGCGGACGCATCACGCTCGGCCCCTTCGACATTGAGTTTATCCCGGTCGCCCATTCGATCCCCGAATCGAACGCGCTCGCGATTCGCACCCCGGTCGGCCTCGTCGTCCACACCGGCGACTGGAAGATCGACCCGACCCCGCAGGTCGGCCTGCCGACCGACGAGAAGCGCCTGCGCGAGATCGGCGAGGAGGGTGTGCTGGCGCTGGTCTGCGACTCCACCAACGTCATGCGCGACGGCATCAGCCCGAGCGAGGCCGATGTCGGCGCCAAGCTCAAGGAACTGATCCATTCGGCGCCGGGCCGGGTCGCCGTCACCACCTTCGCCTCGAATGTCGCGCGCCTGCGCGCCGTCGCGGAGGCTGCCATGGCGGATCAGCGCGAGGTCGTCGTTGTGGGCCGCGCCATGGACCGCGTCATCGATGTCGCGCGCGAATGCGGCTATCTCGAAGGCATCCCGGCCTTCCGCTCGGCCGACACCTATGGCTACCTGCCGCGCGACAAGGTCGTGGCGCTGCTGACCGGGAGCCAGGGCGAGCCCCGCGCCGCTCTTTCGCGGATCGCCTCGGACGACCATCCGGAGATCACCCTGACGCCGGGCGACCGGGTGATCTTCTCGTCGCGCACCATTCCCGGCAACGAGAAGGCCGTCGGCGCGATCCAGAACGCGCTCGCCCGCGACAACATCGAGATCATCACCGACCGGACGCATCTGGTCCATGTCTCCGGCCATCCGCGCCGCGAGGAGATGGCGAGGCTCTATGGCTGGCTGAAGCCGAAGATCGTCATCCCCGCCCATGGCGAGGATCTGCACCTCTCGGAGCACGCGATCTTCGCACGCGGGCTCGGCGTCAAGACGGTCGTGCGCGCCGGCAATGGTGATGTCGTCGCGATCGGCCCGGATGGCGCCAGCAAGATCGACGAGGTAACCCATGGCCGGCTCTACCAGGACGGCCACCTTCTGGTGAACGCGCTTGAAAAGACGATCCCCGAGCGTCGCCGGCTCTCCTATGTCGGCATGATCTCGGTCGCTGTCGCGATCGACGAGAAGGGCGGGCTCGCCGGCGACCCCGAGATCGCGGTGCTCGGCCTGCCGCCCTATACGCGGGACGGCACCGGCTTCGACGAATACGTCGCGGATGCCGTCTCCGAACTGATCGACGGCATCCCGAAGGCGCGTCGGCGCGACCCAGAGGCGCTCCGCAACGCGCTGGAGCGCGGCCTGCGCAGCGCCGTCAACGAGGAATGGGGCAAGAAGCCGCTGGTGCATGCTCTCGTGATCGAGGTTTAGGATCGGCGGATAGCCAGATGGGAGCGCAAGCATGATCGGACGCCTCAACCACGTCGCCATCGCCGTGAAGGACCTCGTTGCCGCGACGGCGCTCTATCGCGACACGCTGGGCGCGCGCGTCTCGCAGCCGCTGCCGCAGCCGGAGCACGGCGTCACCGTCGTCTTCGTCGAGTTGCCCAACACCAAGGTCGAATTGCTGGAGCCGCTCGGCGCCGACTCGCCCGTGGGCAAGTTCATCGAGCGCAATCCCGATGGTGGCATCCACCACATCTGCTACGAGGTCGACGACATCATCGCCGCTCGCGACCGGCTGAAGGACATGGGAGCGCGCGTGCTCGGCACCGGCGAGCCGCGCATCGGCGCCCATGGCAAGCCCGTGATCTTCCTGCACCCGAAGGATTTCACCGGCACGCTGGTCGAGCTGGAGCAGGCCTGAATCCGATGGATGCGTCCCCGATCACGTTTCTTGGTGAGCCTGAGCCGGGCTCAGTCCGCCCTTTCAGCGCCGCGACACGCGCCGGCGGGCTCGTCTTCGTCTCCGGTCACTCCGCCCCGCACGATCCGGCGCAGGGCATCCATCGCGGCGAGACGCCGGCGGAAGAGGTCCGCAACGCGCTGGGCAAGATCGCCGCGATCCTGGCCGAGGCCGGCAGTTCGCTCGATCGCGTCGTGCAGATGACGATGCTGATCACCGATCCGGCCGACTACGCCGCCTGCAATGCGGAGTATGTGAAGCACTTCCCCGGCGGATTGCCGGCCCGTCATACGGCGCGCTTCGGCGTGCCGACGCAGGCGAGGGTGGCGTTCTCCTGCATTGCATTGGCAGGCTCCGGCGCGGAGAGGCCGCAATCATGACCGTCGCCGGAGGACTCGCCGTCTATTTCGTGATCTGGTGGACCGTGCTCTTCGCCGTGCTGCCCTTCGGCGTGCGCAGCCAGGCTGAAACGGGCGAAGTCACTGCAGGCACCGAACCGGGTGCGCCCATATTGCCGGGGCTGCTGCGCAAGGCCGCGATCACCTCGGTCATCGCCGCGATCGTCTTCTGCATCGTCTGGTACGTCTGGGCGACGTTCGAACTGTAAGCCTAGCGGGCTTGCTCAGCACCACCACGTCATCCCGGACAAGCCGCGAAGCGGCGCAGATCCGGGATCCATCGTAAAGCTCCGGAGCCCTGCGATGGATCCCGGAGCAAGCCCGGGATGACGGCGTGGTTCGTTCGCGAGATGAGCTTGGCCGGCGATGTGGCGCGGGCAATGAGCCCTGAGGGACAGCAGAAAAAGAAAAAGGCAAGGCTCGCGCCTTGCCTTCTCTAGTCTGTTTTTACCGCAGTAACGGCGCTCGTCTGGTTGCGTGCGACTCGTATACTAGGCGGGCGTTTGTCCTCCCGAGACCTGGTCCGCGGCGCTTCGATCAACAAAGCGTGTCCAGCAAGAGTTTGATAACCGATTGCGACACCCCTGTCATCACTTTAGGCATGCCTAGCCTTATCTTTTTGCAAATTTATTCTCCGCTGCACTTGTGCGCTGCAACATCGTTCGATTCGGCACTATTGAGCGCCTTGTTCCGGCCAAAGGATGCCGCTACCACGCGCGGGGATCAGAGACCCGCCGGACCGTCGGCGGCCATGGAGATGACAATGCTGCGCAGCTCGCTCGCTACCCTCGCCATCCTAGCGTCGTTCGGCTTCGCCCCGATGCCTGCCCAGGCGCAGGCGCAGGCGCCGGATCCGAACAACACGTTGATCCTCGAGACCAAGGATGGCCCGGTGACGATCCGGCTGCGGCCCGATCTCGCCCCCAAGCATGTCGCCCAGATCAAGGCGCTGACCAAGCGCGGCTTCTATGATGGCATCGTCTTCCATCGCGTCATCGATGGCTTCATGGCCCAGACCGGCGATCCGACCGGCACCGGCACCGGCGGGTCTGACCTGCCCAATATCAAGGCCGAGTTCACGCCTACGCCTTACAAGGTCGGCTCGGTCGGCATGGCCCGCTCGCAGTCGCCCGACTCGGCCAATTCGCAGTTCTTCATCTGCTATGAGGGTTGCGGCTCGCTGACCGGCCAATACACGCTCTTCGGCGAGGTCGTCTCGGGCATGGACGCCGTCCGCAAGATCAAGAAGGGCGCGCCCGGCAGCGGCCAGGTTTCCGGCCCCGACAAGATCGTCCGCATGCGCCTGCAGGCCGACGCGAAGTAGGGCATTCCGGCTGGGAGGGCAGGGCGATGCGGATGTGCTGCCTTGCCGTCATTCTGATCGCGCTCGCGGCAGCTGATGCGCTTGCGCAGGACACGATCGATCTCGGCCTGCCGCCACCATCGGGCTCGCAGAACCCCGTCCTGCCGCCGCCTTCCGGCTTGCAGAACCCGGTGCTGCCACCTCAGTCCGGACAGCGCTATGTGCCGGGCATCGGTGGACGCTTCGGCGGAAACGAGGACATTCCGGGCATGAGCGAGCGCCGCGTCCTGCCACCGCCGCGTCCCGGCAGTGGCGAGATCGGCGTCATCGGCGGGCTCGCCCCCGCGACGCCGCCATTCGAGGGCGAGGCCCTTGAACGTCTGAGTGATGTCGCGCCGGCCTTGCGCCGCTGCTGGACGCCGCCCGCCCTGGACGGCCCCGATACCGGTGTGATGGCGACGGTCAGGTTCAGCCTGCGTCGTGACGGCTCGCTTTTCGGGCAGCCCCGCGTCACCTGGGAAACCAAGCAGACCGACCCCACTTTGCGTCAGCGCTTCACAGACTCTGTTGTCGCCGCAGTTCGCGGCTGCACACCAATGAGGTTGTCCCCGCCGCTGGGAGCGGCTATCGCGGGGCGACCTTTGTCCATCCGCTTCCACGGCCGAGCGCCGTCAAACGAAAGGCCGATCTGATGTCCCTCGATCCCGAGAACACCCTCGTCATGGAAACCACCAAGGGCAAGGTGGTGATCAAGCTGCGTCCCGATCTCGCCCCCGGCCATGTCGAGCGGATCAAGCTGCTCGCCCGCGAGGGCTTCTATGACGGCATCGTCTTCCACCGCGTCATCGACGGCTTCATGGCGCAGGTCGGCTGCCCGCACGGCACCGGCACCGGCGGCTCGAGCTATCCGGACCTGAAGCAGGAGTTCAACGCCGAGCCGCATGTCCGCGGCATCTGCTCGATGGCCCGCGCCCAGAACCCGAACTCGGCCAACAGCCAGTTCTTCATCGTCTTCGACGACGCCCGTTTCCTCGACAAGCAGTACACCGTCTGGGGCCAGGTCGTCGAAGGCATGGAGAATGTCGACAACATCAAGCGCGGCGAGCCGGTGCGCGACCCCGACTCGATCGTCTCGATGAAGGTGATGGCCGACGCGGCCTGATCAGAATCGTGGATGTCGGGCTCTTCGACTTCGAGCTCCCCGAAGACCGCATCGCGCTGAGGCCAGCCAGCCCACGCGATGCGGCGCGTCTGCTCGTCGTCAAGCCGGATGCTGCCGAGCCCTTCGAGGATCGCGGCATCCGCGACCTCGTCTCGCTGCTTCAGCCCGGCGACGCGCTGGTTCTGAATGATACGCGCGTGATCCCGTCGCGGCTCTATGGCCGTCGCTATCGTGGCGAAGCCTCGGCGCGGATCGAGATTATGCTGCACAAGCGGGAGAGCGAGGATCGCTGGCGCGCCTTCGCGCGGCCGGCCAAGAAGATCGCGATCGGCGAGACCATTACCTTCGGCGACGATTCCGAGGGCGTCGCCTGCGAACTCGGTCGCCTGCAGGCCGAAGTCGTCAGCAAGGCCGAAGGCGGCGAAGTAGAGCTGCGCTTTGCCCTTAGCGGTGCCTATCTTGACGCGGCCATAGCACGCTTCGGCGAATTGCCGCTGCCGCCCTATATCGCCGGCAAGCGCCCGACCGACCAGGCCGATGCCAGCGACTATCAGACCATGCACGCGCGTGCTGATGGCGCGGTCGCGGCGCCGACCGCCGGCCTGCATTTCACGCCGGAACTCGTTACGGCGCTCGAAGCACGCGGCGTCACCCGCCATCTGGTCACGCTGCATGTCGGCGCCGGAACCTTCCTGCCGGTGAAGGCGGACGACACGGACGACCATCGCATGCATGCCGAATGGGGCACGGTTTCGGCGCAGACGGCGGCGGCGCTCAACAAGGTTCGGGAGCGGGGAGGACGCATCGTCGCGGTCGGCACGACCTCGCTGCGCCTGCTTGAAAGCGCGACGGGGGAGGACGGCGTCATTGCGCCTTTCTCGGGCGACACGGCGATCTTCATCACCCCGGGCTATCGCTTCCGGGCTGTGGACCTGCTGCTGACCAATTTCCATTTGCCGCGCTCGACGCTGTTCATGCTCGTCTCGGCCTTCTGCGGTCTCGATGTGATGAAGCGCGCCTATTCCCATGCGATCGCCGAGGGCTACCGCTTCTATTCCTATGGCGATGGCAGCCTGTTGCATCGGGCGAAGACCGACTGAGCTCGGGCGAGGCCTCGCTGCCCGGGCAACAGCGGTCGGCAGCAAGGAACGGCGAGGAAAGTCGTGTTCCGGCTCGCCATTCCCCGGTGAAAATGCTACCCGGCTGCACCACACAGGAATTCTGACGGACCATGGCCGATATTTTCCGCGAGATCGATGAGGAAGTCCGCCGCGACAAGGCGGCTGAGCTCTGGAAGAAATATGGCTGGGTCGTCACCGGCCTCGCCATTCTGGCCGTTCTCGCCGTCGCCGGCTGGCAGTTCTGGCTCCATCGCGAGCAGCAGGCGTCGCAGGTGGTGGGCGCGCGGCTCGAAGCGGCGCTGAAGGCCTCGCGCGACAACAACGGCACGGAAGCCGAGACGATCCTGGGCGAACTCGCGGCCAGCGCGCCGGCAGGTTATCGCCAGATCGCCCGCTTCCGCCTCGCCGCCGAGACGGCCAAGCGCGATGCAGCCGCCGGCGCCACCGCCTTCGACGCGCTCGCCAATGACGGCTCGCTGGGGCAGCTCCATCGCGACCTTGCCCGCCTGCGGGCCGGCATGCTGCGCGTCGACCTCGTGCCCTACGCCGAGCTCAGGACGGCGCTGGAGCCGCTGGCGACGCCGCAGGGGGCCTGGCGCCATTCGGCCCGCGAGTTCCTCGGCATCGCCGCGCTCAAGGCCAATCTCTTCGAGGATGCCGGCCGCTGGTTCGACGCCATCGTCACCGACCCGCAGTCGCCTTCCGTGCTGCGCCAGCGCACCGAGCTCTACCTCGCCTTGGTGCGCGGCGGCCCGGTCCAGATCAAGAACTGAAGACTAGAAGAACAAACGCCGTCATCCCGGACAGGTCGCGAAGCGGCGCGCATCCGGGATCCATGCCGGGGCGCTTTCAGGTGAGATTCCGGAATGGATCCCGGGTCTCCCTGCGGTCGCCCGGGATGACGGCGTAACAGGATACGAAAACAGAATGACCGCCACCGTCGCCATCATCGGCCGGCCCAATGTCGGCAAGTCGACGCTGTTCAACCGGCTCGTCGGCAAGAAGCTCGCGCTGGTCGATGACCGGCCGGGCGTGACGCGCGACCGGCGCGAGGGCGAGGCCGCACTCGGCCATCTGCGCTTCAACATCATCGACACGGCAGGGCTGGAAGAGGCCGATCCGACCTCGCTCGCCGGCCGCATGCGGGCGCAGACCGAGACGGCGATCGCCCAGGCGGACGTCATCCTGTTCATGATCGACGCCCGGCTCGGCCTGACGCCGATGGACCAACCCTTCGCCGATCTCGTGCGCAAATCCGGCAAGCCCGTCATCCTGCTCGCCAACAAGGCCGAGGGGAAGAAGGGGCTTGACGGCATCTTCGAATCCTATGCGCTGGGCCTCGGCGATCCCGTGCCGTTCTCCGCCGAGCATGGCGAGGGCACCTCCGACCTTCTGGAGGCGCTCGCCCCCTTCATCGACGTCGAGCCCGAGGAGGAAGAAGAGTTCGACGAGAGCTATGGCGACAAGAAATGGGTCGATGCACCTGCCGCCGGCGCTGAGGCGGAGGACGAAGGCGCCTATAGCGACCCGACCAAACCGCTGCGCGTCACCATTATCGGCCGCCCCAATGCCGGCAAGTCGACGCTGGTCAACCGCATGATCGGCGAGGAGCGCCTGCTGACCGGCCCCGAGGCCGGCATCACGCGCGACACGATCTCGGTCGACTATGAATGGCGCGGCCGGCCCGTGAAGCTCTTCGATACGGCCGGCATGCGCAAGCGCGCCCGCATCGAGGAGAAGCTCGAAAAGATGTCGGTGCAGGATTCGCTACGCGCGATCCGCTTCGCCGAGGTTGTCGTCGTGCTGCTCGACTCGACCATCCCCTTCGAGAAGCAGGACCTGACGCTGGTCGATCTGATCGAGCGCGAGGGCCGTTGCGTCGTCATCGGCCTGAACAAGTGGGACCTGGTCGCCGACAAGCAGGGCCTGCTGGCCGAGCTCAAGGAAAAGGCGGGCTATCTGCTGGCGCAGGTGCGCGGC
The DNA here is from genome assembly GCF_058801345.1 of Allobosea sp. GW822-FHT03F07. NCBI lineage: Bacteria > Pseudomonadati > Pseudomonadota > Alphaproteobacteria > Hyphomicrobiales > Alloboseaceae > Allobosea > Allobosea sp. GW822-FHT03F07. The sequence continues at coordinate 415,252 of NZ_JBXAND010000002.1, read as the reverse complement.
GTGCCGATCGTGCCGCTGTCAGGCCTCGCGGGCGAGGGTATCGACCGGTTGATGCAGGCGGTGTTCTCCGCCTATGACGTCTGGAACCGGCGCGTCTCGACGGCGCGCATCAACCGCTGGCTGGAAGGTGTGCTCTCGGCCCATCCGCCGCCGGCGGTGGCGGGCCGTCGCATCAAGATCCGCTACATGACGCAGGCCAAGGCCCGACCGCCGACCTTCGCGCTGTTCGGCAACCAGCTCGACCATCTGCCGGTGTCCTACACCCGCTATCTGGTCAACAATCTGCGCGAGGCCTTCGAACTGCCGGGAACGCCGATCCGCCTGCACACGCGGGGCGGCGAGAACCCCTATGACAAGAACAAGCGCGCCGGCTGACGCGCGCTCTTCTCCCCTCGCGGGAGAAGGGAAGGCTCGCCTCAGGCCGGCATCTGCGGGCTGAGCACCTTGCCTTGCGGAAAGTCGAAGATCTTGCCCGTCTCGGCCCAGTCCGGCGAGGCGATCGCGACCAGATGCGGCGCCAGATCTTCGGGCGTCTTCAGCGTCAACGGATCCTCGCCGGGCATGGCCTCGGCCCGCATGCGGGTCCGCAGCGGTCCGGGATTGACCAGCATCACCTTGAGCGGCGTCGTCACGGTTTCGGCGGCATAGGTACGCCCCATGGCCTCGACGGCGGCCTTGGAGATCGAATACGGCCCCCAATAGGCCAGGCACTTATGCGCCGCCCCCGAGGACATCAGGATCACCCGCCCGGCATCCGATGCCTGCAGCGCCGGCTCGACCGACTTCAGCAGGCGCCAGTTGGCGGTGACGTTGGTGTCGAACACCTTGGTCCACTCTTTCGCCGAGGCGTGGGTCAGCGGCGAGAGCGGGCCGAGGATACCGGCATTGGCGAGCAGGATGTCGAGCTTTCCCCAGCGCTGCAGCAGGGCGGGGCCCAGCTTCTCGATGGCAGGTACGTCGCCGAGATCGACCGGCACAAGCGTCGCCGTGCCGCCGATCGCGCGAATCTCGTCGTCCAGCTCCTCAAGCGCGCCGCTGGTGCGGGCGAGCGCGACGACATGGGCTCCGGCCTGCGCGAAGGCGAGCGCGGCGGCCCGCCCGATGCCGCGCGAGGCGCCGGTGACGAGCGCGACGCGCCCTTCCAGAGGCTTGGTCATGGATATCCCTGAGGTTCAGCCGGCCTCGGCCAGCAGCGAGATCTGCTGCTTGGCGCTCTCGCCGATCACGTCGGTCAGCGAGGTCGGGTAGTCACCGGTGAAGCAGTGGTCGGTGAATTGCGGGCGGACCGGGTCGCGCCGCTCATGGCCCATCGCCCGGTAAAGGCCGTCGACCGAGATGAAGGCGAGCGAATCCGCGCCGACGAACTGCCGCATCTCCTCGAGCGAATGCGTCGCGGCGAGCAGCTTCTCGCGGTCGGGCGTGTCGATGCCGTAATAATCGGGATGCGTGATCGGCGGCGAGGAGATGCGGAAATGCACCTCGCGGGCGCCGGCCTCGCGCATCATCTTCACGATCTTGAACGAGGTCGTGCCGCGCACGATCGAATCATCGACCAGCACGATGCTCTTGCCCTCGACGACCGAACGGTTGGCGGAGTGCTTCAGCTTCACGCCGAGTTCGCGGACTTTCTGCGTCGGCTCGATGAAGGTGCGCCCGACATAGTGGTTGCGGATGATGCCGAGTTCGAAGGGAATGCCGCTCGCCTGTGCGAAGCCGAGCGCTGCCGGCACGCCCGAATCCGGCACGGGCACGATCACGTCCGCATTCGCCGGGGCTTCGAGCGCGAGCTGCGCACCCATGGCCTTGCGGCGCTCATAGATGCTGCGGCCCTTCACGATCGAATCCGGCCGGGCGAAATAGATGTACTCGAAGATGCAGGGCCGCTCCGGCGTCGCCGGGAAGGGCTTGTGGCTCTCGATGCCGTCCTCGGAGATCACCACGACCTCGCCGTTCTCGATCTCGCGAACGAACTTGGCGCCGATGATGTCGAGCGCGCAGGTTTCCGAGGTCAGGATCGGCGCTCCGTCGAGTTCGCCCAGGACCAGCGGGCGGATGCCGAGCGGATCGCGCACGCCGATCAGCTTCTTGTTGGTGATGCCAACGAAGGCATAGGCACCCTCGATCTGGCGGATCGCCTCGACGAAGCGCTCGATGAAGCGCGGCTTGCGGCTGCGCGCCACCAGATGCAGCAGCACCTCGGTGTCGGAGGTCGACTGGTAGATCGCCCCGTCGCGCACGAGGTCCCGGCGCAGCGTCAGCCCGTTGGTCAGGTTGCCGTTATGCGCGACGGCGAAACCGCCGCCATGCAGCTCGGCGAAGAGCGGCTGGACGTTGCGCAGGATGGTTTCGCCGGTCGTCGAATAGCGCACATGGCCGATTGCCTGCGTGCCCTTGAGCTTGTCGATGACCGAGGCTTCCGAGAAAGCGTCGCCGACGAGGCCGAGACGCCGCTCGGACTGGAAGCGTGCGCCATCGAAGGAGACGATGCCGGCCGCCTCCTGGCCGCGATGCTGCAGCGCATGCAGGCCGAGCGCGGTGAGCGCTGCGGCGTCGGCATGGCCGAAGATGCCGAACACGCCGCACTCTTCGCGCAAACGGTCGGCATAGGGATCGAAAGCGGCCTCAGTCTCGGCGATCCTGGTCTCGGTCTGCGAGATCATCTAAAGGCTCCATGCGCTGGGACAGGCTGTCCTTACGCGCGAATTAGGGACGTGATGGGGCAGGCGTGGTCGGGCGGGTGGCATCGATGGCGCGCTGAAGCGCCTGTCGGTCGGCGGCATTGGGCACTTCGGTCCGGCGTTGCGGCTCTGTGCCGGAGGGCGCCCCCGGCGTCGCCGGCTGGCGCGGCTCCTCGGCCGGCGCTTCGGTCGGCTCGGACCCCGTCTTCGGCTTCAGCAGGTTCTTGACGAAATCGGCATTGACGTCCTGCGGGAGCATCGTCAGCAGCGAACGGCCGGTTTCCTCGAGCATCGGCTTGGCCTTGGCGTCCTTGGCCCAGGTCGGCATGTTCTTGTCGCCCATCAGCGCGGCGAAGAAGAGATAGCCGATCACCGCGAGCAGCACGCCGCGACCGGCGCCGAACACGAAGCCGAGGGTGCGGTCGAGCGCTCCGATGCGCGAGTCGAGCACGAAATCCGAGATGCGCGCCGTCACCAGGGAGACGACGATCAGCGTCACCAGGAAGAGCGAGGCGATCGAGGCGATCAGCGCGATCGTGTCGTTGGGAATGTACTGCTTCAGGATCGGCAGCATCTGCGGGTGGAAGATCCAAGCCACTGCCGCTGCTGCCGCCCAGGAGGCGATCGCCAGGACCTCGCGCGTCAGCCCGCGCACGGCGGCCAGCAATGCCGAGATCAGAACCACGCCGATGACGACGAGATCGAGGATGGTCACAGGCATGGATGAGCCGCTTCGTTATGGTCCCGGAATGGCCTGCGTTAGATGGGCTGGCCGCATCGGTTTTGCTATACGCGCTCAGGCCGTCTGCGTCACTATTGCGGCGTCGTCATTTCACATCTCTGCGAGGCGCGCGCGCGGCGATATCGGCAACGAGTTCCGTGACATGGCCGAATCGCCTCAGATTCAGGCCGCCACTATCGCCGGCATCGGCGCCGCCCGACGGCATCAGCGCCGCCTCGAAGCCGAGCTTGGACGCTTCGCGCAGCCGAGCGGCGGCAACCGAGACGGGGCGTATCGCACCGGATAGCGCGATTTCACCGAAATAGACCGATTCGGGCGGCAGGATCGCGCCGCTGAGTGACGAGACGAGCGCTGCGGCCACGGCGAGGTCGGCGGCGGGCTCGTTCACCCGCAAGCCGCCGGCGACGTTGAGATAGACGTCGTGCTGCCCAAGGCGAAGGCCGCCATGCGTTTCGAGCACGGCCAGAACCATGGCAAGCCGGCTGTTTTCCCAGCCGACGACGGCGCGGCGCGGCGTGCCCAGCGAGGTCGGCGCGACCAGCGCCTGGATTTCGACCAGAACCGGCCGCGTGCCCTCGACACCGGCGAAGACGGCCGCGCCCGGCGCCGCCTGATCGCGCCCGGCGAGGAAGAGGGCGGAGGGATTGCCGACTTCGGAGAGGCCCTTGCCGGTCATTTCGAAGACGCCGATCTCGTCGGTCGCACCGAAGCGGTTCTTCTGCCCGCGCAGGATTCGGAACGCGTGCGCCCCTTCTCCTTCGAACGAGAGCACGGCATCGACCATGTGCTCGACCACGCGCGGGCCCGCGATCTGGCCGTCCTTGGTGACATGGCCGACCAGGATCAGGCAGGCGCCTGATGTCTTGGCGTAGCGGATCAGGGCCTGGGCCGAGCCACGCACCTGTGTCACGGTGCCGGGCGCGCTCTCGACCTCGCCCGACCACATCGTCTGGATCGAGTCGATCACCACGAGGGCGGGGCGGGCGCCCTGGCCCAGCGTCGCGATGATGTCCTCGACATTGGTCTCGGAGGCGAGATCGACCGGCGCCTCGGCCAGCCCCATGCGCTCGGCCCGCAGGCGCACCTGTCCGGTCGATTCCTCGCCGGAGACATAGACGACGCGCCGTCCCGACAGCGCGAGCGCCGCGCAGGCCTGCATCAGCAGGGTCGATTTGCCGATGCCGGGATCGCCGCCGATGAGAAGCACCGAGCCCGGCACGAAGCCGCCGCCGGTGACGCGGTCGAGTTCGCCAATGCCGGAGACGATGCGCGGCGCATCCTGGGTGTCGCCCTTCAGACTCTCCAGCGCGAAGACGCGGCCCCGCGCCTTGCCCGAAGAGCCGCGTGCGCCGGGAACGGGGGCGGCCTGCGCCTCTTCCGAAAGCGAGGACCAGGTTCCGCAGGCGTCGCACTTGCCCTGCCAGCGGTGATAGACCGCGCCGCAGTTCTGGCAGGTATAGGTCGGACCGCGCTTGGCCACGCGCGGCTAGAGCCCGACATAGCGGCGCGCGTAACGCCGGCCCAGGCTGGTCAGGATCTCGTAGCCGATCGTCTTGGCCCCGGCGCCGACGGTCTCGAGGTCGAGCGCTCCGCCGATCAGCGTGACCGGGTCTCCACGCTTGGCACCGGGCGAGGGGACTTCCGTCACATCGACGATGATCAGGTCCATCGAGACCGAGCCGGCGAAGGGGCAGACGATGCCGCTGACGATGGCCGAACCGCCCGTGCCGGCATCGGTCCAGCTCGCATTGCGCGGGTAGCCGTCGGCATAGCCGAGGCAGATCGTGGCGAGCCGGCTCTTGCGCTTGGCGGTCCAGCGGCCGTTATAGCCGACCTGTGCGCCGGCCTCGACCTCGCGGACCTGGATGATCCGCGTTTCCAGCCCGATGACAGGGCGCATTGGGTTGGGCTTGCCGGGGGTTGGATTGCCGCCATAGAGCGCGTAGCCCGGCCGCGTCAGCTCGTAGGACGGGCAGTTCCTGAGGAAATGTCCCGAGGAGTTCTTCAGCGAGGCGGGCAGGCCCGGAAACGCCCCCGCGATCTCGGCGAAGGCCGCGATCTGGCGGGCATTGGCCGGGTCGGCCTCGTCCTCGGACGAGGCGAAATGGCTCATCACGAGACCGATGCCTGCGGCCGTGATGGCGCCGGCCTTCTCGCGGGCGAGATTCAGCCCTTCACCGCACCAAAGGCCGAGCCGGTTCATCGCGGTGTCGACATGCAGCGCCGCCGGCCGGGCATTGGCGCCGCCCTGCCGGAACGCAGCCCATTCGAGCAACTCCTCATGCGAGCCCAGCACCGGCGACAGCTCATGCCGGGCAAACACGTCGCAAGCGCCTGGCAGCAGCCCGTTCAGCACGTAGATCGTCGCCTCCGGCGCAACGCTGCGTGCGCGGATGCCTTCGGAGACATGAGCGACGAAGAAGTTCTTGCAGCCTGCCCGCGCCAGCGCCGTGACCGCGGGCTCGATGCCGATGCCGTAGGCGTCCGCCTTGACTACCGCGCCGGCCTCGGTGCCGGCGCGCTTGCCTAGCGCACGCCAGTTCGAAACCAGCGCGCCGAGATCGACGGTCAGCGTGGCGCCAAAAGCCTCGGAATTGGTCTCGGAGGCGGGTGTGTCGAAGGTCGTCATTCGCGGTCCGGCAGTCGCATTTCGTCGGCACGATCGGAGAAGCGCGTTACATCGGCGTCGAACTGCAGCGCGATCGAGCCGGTCGGGCCATGGCGCTGCTTGCCGATGATGAGTTCGGCCACGCCATGAGCGGCTTCCATCTCGATCTGCCACTTGTTGTGTTCTTCGGTGCCGGGGCGCGGCTCCTTGCCCTTGAGATAGTACTCGTCGCGATAGACGAACATCACCACGTCGGCGTCCTGCTCGATCGAGCCCGATTCGCGCAGGTCCGAAAGCTGCGGGCGTTTGTCGTCTCGGCTTTCGACTTGGCGCGAGAGCTGGGAGAGCGCGATGACCGGAACGTTCAGTTCCTTGGCCAGCGCCTTCAGGCTCGTCGTGATCTCGGTCAGCTCCTGCACGCGGTTCTGGCTGTTCTTGGACGAGCCCGAGAGCAGCTGCAGATAGTCGATGAACAGGACGTCGAGCCCCTTCTGGCGCTTCAGCCGGCGAGCGCGGGCGACGAGCTGGGCGATCGAGATGCCGCCGGTCTGGTCGATATAGAGCGGCAGCTTCTCGATCTGCGCCGCGACATCGGTCAGCCGGGCGAAATCGCCCTCGGTGATGCGGCCCTGCCTGATCTTGTAGGAGGAGATGCCGGACTGCTCGGCGACGATACGCGTCGCGAGCTGGTCGGCCGACATTTCGAGCGAGAAGAAGGCGACGATGCCGCCATCAACCGTCTTGATCGAGCCGTCGGTCTGGCGCTCGCCCCGCCAGTTCTTGGCGATGTTGAAGGCGATGTTGGTGGCGAGCGAGGTCTTGCCCATGGCCGGGCGGCCGGCGAGCACGATCAGGTCGGAAGGCTGCAGGCCGCCCATTCGCTGGTCTAGATCGCGCAGGCCCGACGAGATGCCCGAGAGGCCGCCGGCGCGCTGATAAGCGTTGGCGGCCATTTCGATGGCGGTGTAGAGCGCGCCGTCGAACTTGACGAAGCCGCCTTCGGAGCGGCCCTTCTCGGCGAGCTCGTAGAGCTTGCGTTCGGCATCCTCGATCTGCTCGCGCGGGGCCATGTCGACCGGCGCGTCATACGCGACATTGACCAGATCCTCGCCGACATTGATCAGCAGCCGGCGGATCGCGAGGTCGTAGATCGTGCGGCCGTAGTCGCCGGCGTTGATGACGGTCGTCGCCTCCGCCGCGAGGCGGGCGAGATATTGCGAGGCGGTGATGCCGCCGAGATCCATCTCGCCGAGGAAGGTCTTCAGCGTGATCGGCGTCGCGATCTTGCCGGCCCGGATCAGACTTGACGTCAATTCGAAGACGCGCTGGTGGATCGGCTCGAAGAAATGGTCCGGCAGCAGGAAGTCCGAGACCCGGTAGAAGGCGTCGTTGTTGACCAGGATCGCGCCCAGCAGCGCCTGCTCGGCCTCGATGTTGTGAGGCTGGACGCGGTATTCGGCCTCGCGCGTTTCGAGGCGGGTGACAAGGGCGGTAGCGGTGGCCATGGCCGTCCCGTAAATCCAGTGATGATTGATACTTCAAGCCGACATTTGATCGCTGACAAGCGTTCTACGGAAGCGATTCTGTCGGGGACTCAACCTTAGCATCTTGTCAGTCCGCGCCAGCATCCGATTGCGATTACCCCCGTTGTCCAGAGGCCGGAATCGAAAAAGGCGCCGTGTTGCCACGGCGCCCTTGACTTGCTGATGTGTCGAAATCTCAGCGATCGTCCTCACCGGCTTCCGCCAGCGCCGCGCCGACCTCGAGGCCGAGATCGTCGAGGTCAAACTCCTCGCGCGCCGTGACGTTCTCGCCGCGCACCTGGCGCTCGGCTTCTTCGGCCGAACGGGCGATGTTGACGGTGACGGTGACCGAGACTTCCGGATGCAGCACGACCGGGACGGTGTGCAGGCCGAGCGTCTTGATCGGGGTGTTGAGCGTGACCTGGCTGCGGGCGACGTGGAAGCCCTCGGCGACCAGCGCCTCGGCGATGTCGCGGGTCGAGACCGAACCGTACAGCACGCCGGACTCGCCCGACTGGCGCAGCATCACGACGCTGAGGCCGTCCAGAGACTCGGCGACCGACTCGGCTTCCGACTTCAGCTCGAGATTGCGGGTCTCGAGCTCGATCTTCTGGCTCTCGAAGCGCTTCTTGTTCTCTTCGGTCGCGCGCAGCGCCTTGCCGCGGGCGAGGAGGTAGTTGCGGCCGAAGCCGTCGCGGACGCGGACGACATCGCCCATCTGGCCGAGCTTGGCGACGCGCTCGAGGAGGATCACTTCCATGGTCTTCTTCCTTTTTTGGGTCTGTTGGGTGTGTTTCAGGTCTTGGCAGTCAAGGCGGTTGTTCAGGTCTTGGCGGTCATTCAGGTCTTGGAAGGCGGTGGCGGCAGCGCGGCCCGCTTGCGCAGGCGCAGAAGGGTGTCGACGACGCCGGCGAGCGCAAGCAGCGGGGTCAGCACAGCCTGCATCACGATGAGCGCGACATAGACGCTGATCAGCATCGGGGTGCGCCAGGCCTGCCCGCGCGAGAGGTCGTGCAGCATGGCGAGCCCGCTGAACATGAAGGCGGCGGCGAGCGAGCCGACCAGCGCGACGCCCGCCAGCCCGACGAAGCCGTCGAGCGCCGCCGTCGCGAAGCCGGCCGCCAGCAGAAAGAGCGCCTGGCGCGGCAGCGTCGTCGATGGAATGAAGGGCCAGGGCCGTGGCAGCCGGCCCGACAACTGGACCGCCTTGGCCGCGAGCCAGAGATTGGCGGTGATGGTGGTGACGATTGAGGCGCCGATGCCGAGCGGCACCGCCCTTACGAGCAGTGGCGTGACACTGGCTGCGAGTTCCGCCTGCGTCGTGCCCTGCGGCAGCGTCAGCATCTTGCTGCGGACCATCTCCGCCAGCAGGTTCTCGACGATGCGCGCGATGACCGAGCGATAGGCCTCGTAATCCGTCGTCATCACCAGCGCGCTGGCGACGGTCGCCATGGTGGCCGTAGCGGCGACCCAGACCATCAGATGGCCGAGCGGATACCATTCGGTGGCTCCGCTCTCGTCCGTCCGCGCCAGCAGCGCGAGATAGGCGATCCACCAAGCCGGCAGCGCGATGATCAGCGCAAAGGCGACACCGGCCGGCACGCTCAGGGCAACGGCGACGGCGATCGCGCCCGCACCGGCGGCGAACAGCCCGGCACGGTGGTTCCAGCCAAGTGCGGCGATCAGGATCGGGAGGGGGGCGGCCGAATACAACAGCACGGACAGCGGCGATCCGGTGATCACCACTGAGAAGAGCAGGGCCGCTACGAGGCCCGCGCCGATGCCGACGACCGGAATCATTCTTCGTCCTGCTGTCCCGCTGCTCCCGGGCCTCACCGGCCGGGCAGGGTGAGAGGCTTTTGCCTCAACGAACCCAGTGGGGTTTCACCACGGGGCGACTTGGCTCAGTTAGGCGAACCGGCGGCGATCGCTCGCCGCCGGGTATCTCGGATCCGCTCAGCGGATGACGTAGGGCAGCAGGCCCAGGAAGCGCGCACGCTTGATCGCCTGGGCGAGTTCGCGCTGCTTCTTAGCCGAGACGGCCGTGATGCGCGACGGCACGATCTTGCCGCGCTCGGAGATGTAGCGCGAGAGCAGGCGCACATCCTTGTAGTCGATCTTCGGAGCGCCCTCACCCGAGAAGGGGCAGGACTTGCGGCGGCGGAAGAAGGGGCGACGGGCGCCGGCGGATGCAGTCGACATGGATCAGGCCTCCGCGACGGGGGATTCGTTGGCTTCGTCGTCGCGACGCGGACGGTCACGACGCGGGCCGCGGTCGAAGCGGTCGCCGCCGCCGGGACGGTCGAAGCGGTCGCCCCGCTCGCCGCGATCATCGCGGTCACGCTTCTGGAGCATGGCCGACTGGCCTTCCTCGAGCTCTTCGACGCGGATGGTCAGGAAGCGCAGGACATCTTCGTTGATGCGCATCTGGCGCTCCATCTCGGCCACGGCGGCCGACGGGGCGTCGATGTTCAGCAGCGAGTAATGCGCCTTGCGGTTCTTCTTGATGCGATAGCCCAGCGACTTCACGCCCCAGTATTCGACCTTGGGGACCGAGCCGCCATTCGCCTCGATGATGCCCTTGAACGTCTCGACAAGGGTCTCGACCTGCTGCGCGCTGACGTCTTGTCGCGCGAGCAGAACATGCTCGTACAATGCCATGGTTGGCCTTCCTCGTTTCACCCTGTTTCGTCCGGCGCGGAGCCCTCCGAGCCCTGGATAAGGCCCGACAGGATTTCATCGAAGGCGGAGACACGGGATGACGGCTCCATCAGGAGCCTGCGAAGCGACCTCGTATCGGGTGAGGGCGCAGCGCCATCCGTTCAGCCTCCGGCCGAACAAACAGGAGGCGGTCGTTACAGGCTCAGGGTCCGCCATGCAACCAAAATCGGTGCGTGAGGCGGGCGTCGCAGGCGAAAATTCTCGTTGCGCGCTTGACTTGACCTTCAAGGGAGTGTGACAGCGCCGTGAATCTGCACAAAACGTTTGAATTTGAGGTTGCCGAATGACGACCGCTTTCCTCTTCCCCGGTCAGGGCTCCCAGGCCGTCGGCATGGGCAAGACCCTGGCCGAGGCATTCCCGGTGGCGAAGGCCGTCTTCGACGAGGTCGATGCGGCGCTGTCGCAGAAGCTCTCTGCGCTGATGTGGGACGGGCCGCTCGACGAGCTGACGCTCACCGCCAATGCCCAGCCCGCTTTGATGGCGGTCAGCCTGGCGGTCATCCGCGTGCTCGAGGCGGAAGCTGGCCTCGACCTGAAGCGCGATGCCGCCTTCGTCGCCGGCCATTCGCTCGGCGAATATTCTGCGCTGGCGGCAGCGGGCACCTTCAGCATCAGCGATGCCGCGCGCCTTCTGCGCATTCGCGGCGACGCCATGCAGAAAGCGGTGCCGCCGGGCGAGGGCGCCATGGCGGCGCTCCTTGGAGCCGAGCTCGATCTGGCCCGCGCCATCGCGGCCGATGCGGCGCAAGGGCAGGTCTGCGAGGCGGCCAACGACAATGGCGGCGGCCAGGTCGTGCTGTCGGGCGCCAAGGCCGCCGTCGAGCGCGCCATCGTGCTAGCAGGCGAGCGCGGCGTCCGGCGCGCCATGCTGCTGCCGGTATCCGCCCCCTTCCATTGCTCGCTGATGCAGCCGGCGGCCGAGGCAATGCGGGCCGCGCTGGCACAGGTCGCCATGCACGCCCCGGTCGTACCGGTCATGGCCAATGTCGGAGCGGCGCCGCTCGCCGACCCCGGCGCCATCCGTGCCTCGCTCGTGGCGCAGGTCACCGGCACGGTGCGTTGGCGCGAATGCGTCGAGGCCATGGCGGCTGCTGGCGTGACCCGATTCGTTGAAGCCGGCAGCGGCAAGGTCCTGGCCGGGCTGGTCAAGCGCATCGCCGCGGGAGCGACGCCGCTTTCGGTCGGAACGGCCGAGGATATCGCAGGTTACAAGGCCTGAATGAGCCTGAAGCTCTGAACGGGCAAAATCGACGGCAGAAAGCCGAAAGGGAGAGACGATGCTTGATCTGACGGGCAAGAAGGCCCTGGTCACCGGCGCGACCGGCGGCCTCGGCGGTGCGATCGCGCGGGCGCTCCACGCGCAGGGCGCAACTGTCGCGCTTTCCGGCACGCGCGCCGAGGCGCTGGAGGCACTGGCCGCCGAATTGGGCGAGCGCGCGGTGATCACGCCTTGCAACCTCGCCGACAAGGATTCGGTCGAGGCGCTGGTGCCGGCCGCCGAGGAGAAGCTCGGCGGACTCGATATCCTCGTGAACAATGCCGGCGTGACCAAGGACAACCTCTTCCTGCGTCTGAAGGACGAGGACTGGGACAGCGTTATCGCGATCAACCTAACGGCGGCCTTCCGGCTCTCGCGCGCGGCGGTGAAGTCGATGATGCGCCGGCGCTATGGCCGGATCATCTCGATCGGTTCCGTGGTCGGGACCACCGGCAATCCCGGACAGGGCAATTATGCTGCCTCCAAGGCCGGGCTGATCGGCATGTCGAAGGCGCTCGCGGCCGAAGTCGCGAGCCGCAACATCACCGTCAACGTCGTTGCGCCGGGCTTCATCGAGTCACCGATGACGCAGGCTTTGAACGAGAAGCAGCGCGAGGGCATCCTCTCAGACGTGCCGATGGGGCGTCTCGGTTCGGGCGCCGATGTTGCGGCTGCAGTGACTTATCTCGCCAGCACCGAGGCCGGCTACGTGACTGGGCAGACCCTTCACGTCAACGGTGGAATGACAATGATTTGAAGAGGTTGCTTCAAAGTCTCAACAAGTTCCACACTCGCTCGTGCGCTCTCGCCAGCCATGAAGTCGTGTGTTAACTAGCGCCGTCGGGCTGCGATGCAGGGGCCGGGGGACTTGACGGGAACCCGGTTGTTGCGTTTGTGCAGGCTTCGAGTTCCGGCCTGCGGGCACTGTTGCGGTGTCGTGGGATTCAGGAGTGACCGTCCCTATATGCGGCGCGATCCAGCGCCGCGTGTTTCAATCGTTAAGGAAAAGACCCATGAGCGATGTCGCCGAGCGCGTGAAGAAGATCGTGGTCGAGCATCTCGGCGTCGAGCCTGAGAAGGTCGTGGATGGCGCCAATTTCATCGAGGATCTCGGGGCGGACAGCCTCGATACGGTCGAGCTCGTGATGGCGTTCGAGGAAGAGTTCGGCGTCGAGATCCCCGACGACGCGGCCGAGACGATCGTCACCGTCGGCGACGCCGTCAAGTTCCTGTCGAAGACCGCCTGATCGACCTTCGGGCCGATCGCCGCAGAAAGCGCCATGGTTTCACAGAGTCTTCCGATGCGACGCGTCGTCGTGACCGGCTTGGGCATGGTGACCCCGCTTGGCTGCGGCGTCGAACCGACCTGGTCTCGCCTCCTCGCCGGCGCCAGTGGCGCCGGCCCCATCACCAGTTTCGACTGCAGCGACCTGCCGGCACGTATTGCCTGCAGCATCCCGCGCGGCGACGGCTCCGACGGCACCTTCAATCCTGACGACTGGATGGAGCCGAAGGAGCAGCGCAAGGTCGATGACTTCATCGTCTTCGCCATGGCCGCGGCTAAGCAGGCGCTGGCGGACGCGAACTGGAAGCCCGAGAGCTACGAGGACCAGATCGCGACCGGTGTCGCCATCGGCTCCGGCATCGGCGGCCTCGGCGGCATCTACGAAGCCTCGATCTTGCTCAAGGAACGCGGCCCGCGCCGTCTTTCCCCCTTCTTCATTCCGGGCCGGCTGAGCAACCTCGCTGCCGGCTACGTCTCGATCGAGCACGGGCTCAAGGGTCCCAACCATGCAGTCGTGACGGCCTGTTCGACCGGCGCGCATGCGATCGGCGATGCCTCCCGCATGATCGCGCTCGGCGATGCCGAGGTGATGGTCGCCGGCGGCGCCGAATCGGCGATCAACCGTCTGGGCATCGCCGGCTTTTGCGCCTGCCGTGCGCTCTCCACCGAATTCAACGACACGCCCGAGAAGGCCTCGCGCCCCTATGACAAGGATCGCGACGGTTTCGTCATGGGCGAGGGCGCCGGCATTGTCGTGCTGGAGGAACTCGAGCATGCTCTGGCGCGTGGGGCGCGCATCTATGCCGAGGTCGTGGGCTACGGCCTGTCGGGCGACGCCTACCACATCACCTCGCCGGCCGAGGATGGCGATGGCGCCTATCGCTGCATGTCGATGGCGCTGAAGCGCGCCGGCATCGCCGCCTTCGAACTCGACTACATCAACGCGCACGGCACCTCGACGCAGCTCGGCGACGAGATAGAGCTGCGCGCCGCCGAGCGTCTCCTCGCCAATGCCCCGAGAAAGCCCGCCATGTCGTCGACCAAGTCGGCTACGGGCCACCTGCTCGGCGCGGCCGGGGCCGTCGAGGCGATCTTCGCGATCCTGGCGATTCGCGACCAGGTCGCGCCGCCGACGATCAATCTCGACAACCCCTCCGTCGAGACAGATCTCGACCTCGTGCCGCATGTCGCGCGCAAGCGGAAGATCGATGTCGTGCTGTCGAATTCCTTCGGCTTTGGCGGCACCAACGCCTCGCTCGTGATGCGGCGTTTCACTGACGGCGCATAGCGCACCTCCGGATAGCGCGCTTTCGCCATAATGTTCGGTACAGTGCGCGACTCCTGCGGGAGCGCGAATTTGCTTTCACAGGCGCCGTGAATCCGGTTCTAATGCGCCGGCAACCCGCTGTGCGACTCCGGTTCGCGGGTCTTTCCGTTTGGCCGGCGGGCCTTGCCGGCCTGCGTGCCGTGATGAAGTCGAAAGTGCGAGCGCTACTGCCGTGACCCATTCGCCCCGCGTCGCCCCCAAGAGCCCCAGCGAGGCGCTGAAGCCGGTCGCGCCGCCGGCGCCTCCGCCGAAGGCTCGCCGCCGCCGTCGCAGCAGCCCCTTCATCGCGATGATGAGCGGGCTGTTCACGGCCGTGCTGGTGGTCGCAGGCCTGGCCGGCGCCGGCATCGCCATGGTCAGCGGCCAGAGCCGTGCGCCGGGGCCGCTCGCGAGCGATCGCGTTCTGATCATTCCCAAGGAGAGCGGTCTGACCGAGATCGCCGATCTCCTCCAGCGCGAGGGCATGATCGACCACCCCTGGTCCTTCCGCATCTCCGCTTTGATCAGCGGCAACTGGACCAAGCTCAAGGCCGGCGAATATCTGTTCAAGGCGCGCGCCAGCCAGGCCGACATCCTCGACATCATCGCCGACGGGAAGGTCGTCGAGCATTCGATCACAGTTCCGGAGGGCCTTACGAGCGAGCAGATCGTGGCGCGCCTGCGCGAGAACGATCTGCTGACCGGCGACATCATCCAGGTCCCGCGCGAAGGCTCGATCCTGCCGGATACCTACCGGATTCCGCGCGGCTTCAGCCGGCAGGCCATCATCGACCGGATGACGCGCGATCAACGCGCCGTGCTCGCCCGGGTCTGGGAGCGCAAGCCGGCCGATCTGCCGATCAAAACGCCGCAGGAACTGGTCGTGCTGGCCTCGATCGTCGAGAAGGAGACCGGCCGGGCCGATGAGCGGCCGCGTGTGGCGGGCGTGTTCATCAATCGACTGAACCGCAAGATGAAGCTCCAGTCGGACCCGACGATCGTCTACGGCATCGTCGGCGGCAAGGGTACGCTAGGCCGCTCGATCATGCGCAATGAGATCACGCAGCCGACCCCTTACAATACTTATGTGATCGACGGGCTGCCGCCCGGCCCGATCGCCAATCCCGGCAGGGCCGCGATGGAGGCGGTGGTCAATCACTCGCGCACCAAGGACCTCTACTTCGTCGCCGACGGCAGCGGCGGCCACGCCTTTGCCGAAACACTCGAACAGCACAACCGCAATGTCGGCCGCTGGCGCCAGATCGAGGCCGTCAGGCGCGAGCCCGGCAAGCCGGCGTCGGAAGCCTCAGTCGACAAGGTCGAGCCGCCGCCGGGCCCCGATACGCGCTCGGAAGCCCCCGGCCAGCAGCCCGTCGAGGGCGAGGCCATCGAGACCTGGCCGGCTCCCGGCAACCGTCGCGCCGGCGCTCCCAACTCCCAGCAGGGCGCGGCTCTCGCCGGCGGTGCCCGCGCCCGCGCCTTCGATGCCTCGGAAGGTACGGAGCGCGATCCGCTCAAGAACAAGACGTTCGACCTTAATTCTCCCAAGCAGGTTCCCGCCCTGCGGCCCTGAGGCGCCGGGAATCGCTCAGGCTCGCCGTCCCCATCTTCCTGCGAGGGCAGGCAGCGCCGCGCTTGCCCCGTCATCCCCCCGCTACTACGGTCCCGCCGCATTGAAGCGGGGAAACCGGACAGCATGGCCATCGAAAGCATGACGGGCTTTGCCCGCGCCGCAGGCACGGTGGGCATCCACGCCTGGGCGTGGGAGATCCGCAGCGTCAATGGCCGCGGCCTCGACATCCGCGTGCGCGTCCCACCCGGCTTCGAGGTGCTGGCCGAAGCGGCGCGCAAGCGCCTGACGGGCGCCTTCGCGCGCGGCACGCTCCACGTCAATCTCCAGATCACCAGCGATGCCGGCCCTCCGCGCCCGCGCATCAACGAGGCGGCGCTCGCAGGCCTGCTGCAGGCGATCGCGCGCCTGCCGGCCTCCGACACGCTGCGTCCGCCATCTTATGACGGGCTCCTCGGCATTCGCGGCGTCATCGAACTCGCCGAGGAAAGCGAGGATGCCCTGGCCGTCATCGAGGCGCCGGTGCTGGCCGGGCTGGAATCGGTGGTGCTCGGCCTCAAGGAGGCCCGCGCCGGCGAGGGGCGGGCGCTCGAAGCCGTCCTCTCCGGTCATCTGGGAACCATCGCGCGGCTGACGACGCAGGCTGAGCAGCACCCCGCGCGCGGCGTCGACGCGATCCGCGAACGCATCGCCGCTCAGGTCGGCGCGCTGCTGGATGCGAGCCAGGCGCTGGATCCGCAGCGCCTGCATCAGGAAGCGGCTCTGCTGGCGGTCAAGGCGGACATCCGCGAGGAGATCGACCGGCTGCACGCCCATGTCGAGGCGCTGCGCCTGCTGCTCGAGCAGGGCGGGCCGATCGGCCGCAAGCTCGACTTCCTGTCGCAGGAGTTCGGTCGCGAGGCTTCGACGCTCTGCGCCAAGGCGGGCGACGCAGGCCTGTCGCGCATCGGCCTCGAACTGCGCACCGTGGTCGACCAGATGCGCGAGCAGGTTCAGAATGTGGAGTGAGTGCTGATGGCCGATATCTCGCGCCCGGCCCGTCGCGGGCTGATCATGATCATGTCCTCGCCCTCGGGAGCGGGGAAGTCGACGCTGACGCGGACGCTCTCGAAGTCGCCGAGCGAGACCAATCTCGACCTGTCGATCTCGGTCACGACGCGTGCCAAGCGCCCCTCTGAGATCGAGGGCGTGCATTACCATTTCATCGACCGCGAAACCTTCGAGCAGATGCGCGATCGCGACGAGCTGCTCGAATGGGCCGAGGTTCACGGCAACGGCTATGGCACCCCGCGCAAGCCCGTCGAAGCGTCCCTGAAGGCTGGGCGCGACGTGCTCTTCGACATCGATTGGCAGGGCACGCAGCAGATCCTGGAGCGGGCCCGCGAGGACGTCGTCTCGATCTTCATCCTGCCGCCCTCGATGGCGGAACTGCGCTCGCGTCTGGTGCGCCGCGCCGAGGATGCGCCGGATGTCATCGCCAAACGCCTCGCCAATGCGCGCGAGGAGATCGCACGCTGGACCGTCTACGACTACGTCATCGTCAACGACGACCTCGACAAGGCCTATGACGCCGTCCGCTCGATCCTGGCGGCCGAACGTCTCAAGCGCAGCCGGGCCGTCGGGCTCGGCGAATTCGTCGAGCAATTGCTGAACGAGAAGCTGCCCTGAAGGCCGGGCCTCAGTTTGGCTGAATGCCGGCCTCCCGCACGACCCTGGACCAGCGCTGCGTGTCGGCGGCGATGACTGCCGCGAGCTCGGCCGGGGAATTGCCGATGGGCTGGGCGCCCTGTGCTGCCAAAGCAGCCACGACATCGGGCGCCCGGAGAGCCTCGGCCACGGCCTGGTTCAGCCGCGCGACGCTTTGTGCCGGCGTGCCGGCGGGGGCCATCAGCGCATACCAGGATACCGCCTCGAAGCTGGGCAGCGCGAGTGCCTCGGCGATCGTCGGCAGATCGGGCATCACCGAGCTGCGCCGGCTGCTGGCAAGCCCGAGCGCGCGCAGCTGGCCTCCGTCGATCAGGGGCTTGGCGGTCGAGAGCTGCGCCACGATGAGATCGACATCGCCGCGCATGACGTCGGTCAGCGCCGGGGCCACGCCGCGATAGGGCACATGCGTCATGCTGAAGCCAGCCGAGCGTGCCAAGAGTTCCGCCGCGAGATGGGCGAGGCTGCCGGCGCCCGGCGACGCATAGGTCAGCGTGCCCGTGCCGGCGCGCCCGCGCGCGACGAGGTCCTGCAGCGATGCGATCCGCGACGAGGCCGAGACCACGAGCACGTTCTCGACACTCGCAATCTGCGTCACCGGTGCGAAGTCCTTGACCGGGTCATAAGGCAGGTTGGTAAAGAGCGCCGGGTTCACGGCGGCATTGCCGACCGGCATCAGCGCGAGCGTATGGCCGTCGGGCTCGGCCCTCGCGACGGCAGCCATGGCCGTGTTGCCCTGGGCGCCGACGCGGTTCTCGACGGTCACGCCCTGGCGCCAGCGCTGCGCTAGCGTCTCCGCAACGATCCGTGCGAGCGCGTCGGGAGCGCCGCCGGCCGCGAAGCCGACGACGATCTTGATCGGCTTGCTTGGGAAGTCGAGGTTTTGCGCGTCGGCAGGCACGGCCATTGCCGCCAAGGCGATCCAGAGGCAGGTATTCAGTAGCAGCCAGGCGCTGCGCAGCATGGGGCGGCTCCCTTTGACGGTTGGTGGCAACGCGCCAGCGCAGCTTGGTTCGCGATCCCGCTCAGGCGTGTTCCGACAAGGTGTTCGCCAGAAGCACAAAGCCTGCCACGGGGATCTCCTCCGCGCGCGCCGTCGGCGCGAGCCCGGCCGCCTCGATCCAGTCGCCGGGCTCCGCCAGTACTGCCTTCAGGCTCTGCCGCAGCATCTTGCGGCGCTGGCCGAAGGCCGCGAGCGTGATCCGTTCGAGCAGGCGTCGGTCGCAGGGCGCAGGGTTCAGGCGCGGAACCAGTTGCACCACCGCCGATGTGATCTTGGGCGGCGGCACGAACGCGCTGCGCGGAACATCGAACAGGATCTTCGTTTCGCAGCGCCAGTTGCAGAGCACAGCGAGCCGTCCGTAATCGGCCCGCTGCTCGGGCGTCGCAACAATGCGCTCGGCGACCTCGCGCTGGAACATCAGCGTCAACGACGTCCACCAGGGCGGCCAGACATCGCCGCTGAGCCAGCCGACCAGTAGCGGCGTGCCGATGTTGTAGGGCAGGTTGGCCACGATGCGGGCCTTGCCGCCGTCGAGGCGGCTGGAGAGGTCGACCGCCAGCGCATCGCCGTCGACGACCTCGAGCCGGCCGGGATAATGTGCCGCGATCTCCTCCAGCGCCGGCAGGCAGCGCCGGTCTCGCTCGATTGCGATGACGCGGCCGGCGCCGTTCGCCAGCAGCGCCCGCGTCAGGCCGCCGGGGCCCGGCCCGATCTCCACCACGGTCTCGCCGTCCAGCGGCCCGGCCGAGCGGGCGATCCGCGAGGTCAGGTTGAGATCGTAGAGGAAGTTCTGGCCCAGCGACTTCTGTGCCATCAGCCCATGGCGCTCGACCACCTCGCGCAGGGGCGGCAGGGAATCGATCTGGCTCATGAGCCGGCCCGCTCCTGCTGCGCCACCATGCGCGCAGCCAGCCTCAGGGCTGCGATCAGGCTGTCGGGCCGGGCGATGCCCGTGCCCGCGATGTCGAAGGCGGTGCCGTGGTCGGGCGAAGTACGGATGAAGGGCAGCCCGAGCGTGACGTTGACGCCTTCGTCGAAGGCGATCGTCTTGATCGGGATCAGCGCCTGATCGTGATACATCGCCAAGGCGGCGTCATAACCGGCGCGCGCCCTGCCATGGAACATCGTGTCGGCCGGATAGGGGCCGCTGGCATCGATCCCGAGCGCGCGCAGCGCCGCGACGGCGGGTTGCACGATTGCAGCGTCCTCGCTGCCGAGCGCGCCATTCTCGCCTGCATGCGGGTTGAGGCCGCTGAGGGCGAGGCGCGGCGCGGCGATGCCGAAGCTGCGCGTCAGGCTCTCGGCGACGATTCGGCCTGTCGCGACGATCAGTTCTGTCGTCAGCAGATCGGGAACCGCCCGCAGCGGCACATGGATCGTGACCGGCACGACGGCGAGTTCAGCGCACCACAGCATCATCACCGGCAGCGGCGGCGTGCCCCCGTCGCCAGCGAGATGGGCGAGATATTCCGTGTGGCCGGGATGGCTGAAGCCGGCTTCGTAGAGCACGGATTTCGCGATCGGGTTCGTCACCACGGCGCCTGCGTGCCCCTGTCGCACGGCCGCGACGGCACGGGAAATCGACGCGATCGTGCCGGGAGCCGTCGCCGGATCGGGGCGTCCCGGGGTGGCACCAACCGCCTCGTCGAGAGGAATCACCGGCAGCGCGCCCGGGAAGTGGCGGTCGACTTGGTCCCAGCCGCAGGCGATCAGCGGCACGTCGAGCGAAAGCCGGCGCGCGAGCCGCGCCAGATGGTCGAGATCGGCGATGCAGGCGAAGCTCGGAAGGGCGAGAGCCTCGCGGCGCTGCCAGGCAAGCAGCGTCAGCTCGGGCCCGATGCCGGCCGGATCGCCCTGCGTCAGCGCCAGCGGCGGCAAGGGCGTGGATGCTTGCGCGCGCATAGGGGCGTCCTTGTCACCATCGCGCCGCGGCCGGACCCGGGCTCACTGGCTGGAGGTCACGCCGTCGCCTGTGGACGAAGTGCCGCCGAGGTTCTGCTGGTAGCTGAGTTCGCCCAGCGTCCTGAGCTCGAGCCGGAACATGACGGTGCGCGTATCCTTCGTCGCGCCGGACTGGCGGTCGGCATAGCTCTGCGAATAGCTGACGTCGAACACCGTGCACTCGTCCGTATAGTTGATCCCGAACGAGGTCGAGGCGGTCTGGAATAATCCGGTATCGGTATATTTCGGGACCGCGACGGTCGAAGGGGAGGCCAGCCACGCGGCGTATTGGTTGGCGCGCACTTCGCGGTCGTACTTGTACTTGTCGAGATCGAACAGGACGCCGGCACGCAGGCGCCAGTTCGGCGTGACCAGAAGCGAGCCGTTGAGCGAGACGCCCTCGCGCCGGCGGGGAATGCCGAGACTCGGCTGGGGTTCATAACGACCATAGCCGATCGAGGCGGTCACGACGCTGGTCGCATAAGTGGCGGCGGCATCGATGCGCTGAGCTTCGAAGGTCGTTTGGTTGAGGCGTGTCGCGCCGGTGAAGAACAGCCCCGTGAACGGCGAGAACTGAGCCCGGGCGACGATATCGGAGGTATTCGTCTCCAGGCCGGAATCGAGGCCGGTATTGACCAGATCGCCGGTGGCGAAGGAGTTGCGCCCGCCTAGATGATAGGATTGGCCGAGCAGCAGGTTGGCAAAGCCTTCCTTGCCGAAACGCCCGGTATAGAGCGCGCCGACATTGGCCCGCGTGCCGCCCTCGACGCGATCATAGCCCGAGAACTTGCCGCTCCATTCGAACAGGTTGTTGGCGTCGAAGACCAGGCTCTGCGCATCTTCGTTGGCGACGCGCAGGCTGTTGGTCTCGTTCGGGCGCGCGACGATCTGCGCCACCGGCTCGATGATATGCGTGCCCCATGAGGTCTTGGCGACGAAGGGGTAGCGATACATCAGGCCGATCGCCGGCATCGCCCGGCCGAAGACTTCGTCGGAGGTGTCCGCGATCGTCCGGACATTGGCGTTCGGATAGCCTGTCGTATCCGGGTTGACCGAGAAGATGTCGGCCCGCACGGATGCGTATGGCGTCCACAGCTGCCCGAGCGGATCGATGAAATTCCGCCGCCACGAAACCTCGGCCGTCGCGCGCGCGATGTTGCCCGCGAGGCCGCGGATCAGGCAGGTGCTCTTCTGGTAGACGGCGCAGCCGTCATACAGCGAATAGGCGGTGCCGGTGTTCGTCGTGCCGCTGATCAGATAGGCGGTCTGCTGCGGTATCTGCTGGAACGCTGCCGCATCGCGGGTCAGATGCGTGACATTGGCGGTGAAGCTCAGTTCGCCACCGAGGAAGCTCGGCTTGTGGACACGCTTGTTGTAGTCGATCACCGGTAGCACGACCGGCTGCTGCTTCTGCCAGTCCGTCGAGGTCAGCGGCTGGAAGTAATAGCCCCGCATGTCGAACCAGGCGGTCGAGCTCTGCCCGTTCAGATAGGCTGTCGAGATCGCTTCCTGGAGATAGGTGGTCGCGCTGATGCTCTCGTTGATGATTCGGTAGTTCTTGTAGAACCAGCGATCCGTCGACATCGAGGCATTCCAGCCGAACGTCCAGCGCGGGTTGATGAAGAACTTGCCGTTCGTCTCCACCGAGCCGCGGAAATCATCGTCGCCAGCGCCGAGCGGCGCTGCCAGGAAGGCGTCCTTGTCCTGCTGGAAGATGCCCGATGCGCGGATCGTATAGGAGCCGTTCAGCACGCGGTGGCGCCATTCGACCTGGCCGAGCAGGCCCTGCCGGCTCAGATAGGTCGGCGTCACCGTCAGATCGTAGTTCGGCGCCAGATTGATGAAATAGGGCAGGCCGACGCCGTAGCCGAGCGCATTCGTATTGATGAATTTCGGCGACAGGAAGCCGGACTTCCGCTTCACCGTCGAGTCCGGTCCCGACATGTAGGGGAGATAGGCCAGCGGCACGCCGGCGAATTCGAGACGCGCATCCTCGTAATAGATCGTCTGCTCGGCCTTCTTGTGGATGATCCGCGCCGAGCGGACCTGCCACAATGGCGGCCTCTCGGGGTTGTCCTTGCAGGGCTCGCAGGCGGTGTAGATGCCCTTCTCGAAGATGAAGGTTTCGCCGTCGGTGCGCTCGGCACGCGGCGCGCTGAAGCGCGTCCTGTCCGGGTTCACGACGCGAAGCGAATCGATGAAGCCGTCGCGGAAATCGTCGGTCAGGTTGAACCGGTCGCCCGTGATGACCGTGCCGTTCGCCTCGGTGATGCGGGCATTGCCGGTCGCGACGACTCGCTTGCCGGCCTGGTCATAGGTGACCTTGTCGGCCTCGATCGTCCGGCCCTGATAGAGAATCTGCACGTTGCCGACCGCCGAAACGGTCTTCTTGTCGTTGTCGTAGACGAGTTCGCGGGCATCGACGACCATCCGCTCCTGCGGCTTGGCGGGCGGCGTTTGAGCGAAAGCGGCCCCGGCCGAGCCCAGGGCGTAAGCAAGGCTCGAGGCGAGAGCGGTCGCCGCGGCAAAGCGAGCCATCCGCGTCACGCCAGGCACCATACGCTCAATCCAAAATTAACCATAGGCACAGTACGTTCTACCCGTCTTCCTGATGGAGGAGGGCCAGAGCGCCTAGCATCGCTCCGATGGTCGCGGGCAGCCATGCTGCGACCACTGGATTGACGATGCCCGACGAGCCGAGCTCCTCCGACAGTTGCGTTGCTACATAGAGCATGAAGCCAGCCGCGACGCCACCTATCACCAGTTTGGTGACCCCACCAAACCTGAAAAATCTTAAGGAAACGGATGCCGCCACCAGCACCATGGCGACGAGCAGCAAAGGCCGAGCCATGAGCGACTGATAGCGCAGTTCGTAGCGTGTGGTGTCGAGGCCGGCGCGCTTCGTCCGCTCGATCACGTCAGGCATGGACCAGAACCCGACGGCCTCGGGCGGTGTGAAGCTCTGCCGCATCTGTTCGGGCTCCAGCGTCGTCGCGAACAGATAGCTCTTGTAAGTCTGTGGCTCTTCCATGACCGAGACGACGCGGGCGTCCGTCAGTTCCCAATAGCCGTGATGCAGCACTGCCTGCTTGGCGTCGATGCGCTCGTTGAAGCCGCCGCCCGGGGAAAAGCTGAAGATCGAGACCTGTGACAGGCCGTTGGCATCCGGCAGGGAGCTAGCGGCCCGGATGATCGCCTGTCCATCGATGCTGCGCTGGCGCAGCCAGATGTCCGGCATATTGCTGGATTGCGCTGCCCGCACGAACAGCCTCGTCTCGAGTGCCGTCGCCTTGCCCTTCAGATCGGCCGCGATGGGATTGTAGACCAGGATCGACAGGAGCCCGATCACCGCTGCGACCAGCGCTGCCGGCTGCAGGAACTGCCAGGCGGATACGCCGACCGAGCGCGCGACGACGAGTTCGAGCTTCCGGCTCAGCGTCAGCAGGGCGAACATCCCGCCGAACAACACGGCGAAGGGGAAGATCTGCTCGGCGACGCTCGGCACGCGGAAGAGCGCGAGCTGTACGATCAAAGGTGTGGTGGCCGATGGCGAATCGCCGGCGCGGCGCATCAGCTCGACGAAATCGAGCGTCCCGATCAGGAAGAAGAATGTTCCGAACACGCTCAGGATCGAGCGTGCGAACTGCTTCGTGAGATAGCGTCCGAAGGTCGAGACCAGAAGCATCAGGCGCGCCTGAACCGGGCCGCCAGCCCGTTGAGGGGCACGAGCAGCGGCGCCGTGATCC
Source organism: Allobosea sp. GW822-FHT03F07 (assembly GCF_058801345.1). Classification (NCBI taxonomy): domain Bacteria; kingdom Pseudomonadati; phylum Pseudomonadota; class Alphaproteobacteria; order Hyphomicrobiales; family Alloboseaceae; genus Allobosea; species Allobosea sp. GW822-FHT03F07. Next base: position 391,167 of record NZ_JBXAND010000002.1, on the reverse strand, counting down.
GGGAGAAGAATGGCCGCAGGCGCTGGCCGTAGAGGATGGCCGCCGTGGCAGCGATGATCGCCACGATCGGCAGCACATAGAGCAGCACGGCTGCGAAGGGTGATCTGACGCTCGCCGTCCAGGCCATATAGGCGCCGATCCGAGTCGCGGCGACGATCAGGATCGCGGCCTGGATCGCGAAGGCGCGGCCCTGGCGGGTGGTACGCGCCTCGCCGATGCAGGCGAAGGCGATCAGCATGAAGGCCATCGGATAGAGTGGCGCGGAGAGGCGATTATGCAGCTCGGCGCGAAAGCGCCCTTCCTGGAATTTGTAGTAGCCGTCGTTCGGGTCCTGGTTGAGGAGCTGCCAGGTCGAGCGTTCGCGTGGCTTGTAGACGACCTTGTCGCCATCGCCTTCGCCCGCGCCGCCGGTCGGGTCGCCCGACAGGGCCGACAGGTTCAGCGCATAGCGCTCGAAGGAGATGATCGAGGTCGTGTCGGTGTTTTTGGTCTCGCGCTGGATCGTGCCCTTTTCCAGCATCAGGAAGCTCGAGCCATCGACCTCGACGGTGCGACCGCGCTCGGCGATGTAGATCGAGGGCTGGGTGGGGTCGCGCCGGTCCTGCATGAAGATTCCGACCAGCGCGTCGCCGGATTTCTCGCGGTAATGGAAGGTGACGCCGGAATCGAGCGAGACGAATTGGCCTTCCTTGACGACATTGGCGACGAAGTCTGCCCGGATCAGCGTGATCAGGTCGCGCAACATCCGGAACCCGGCCGGCATCACGGATAGCGACATCCAGCCCACCAGTACCGAGGCTGCGATCGTCAGCACGATGAAGGGGCGTGTGATGCGATGCGGCGCCACGCCGGCCGCATTCATCACGATCAGCTCGGAATCGCTGTTGAGACGGTTCAGCGTGTAGAGCGTCGCCATGAACAGCGCGACGGGCGCGATGCCGGCGATCAGCGCCGGCAGCGACAGCAGCGTGACGGTGAAGAAGATCAGGACCGTCTGGCCCTTGCCCGTGATCAGATCGACCTCGCGCAGCGCCTGCGTCACCCAGATCACGCTGGTCAGTCCGATCAGCAGGACGATCGACGCGATCGTCGCCATCTTCAGGATATAGCGGTCGAGACGCTGAAGCAGCACGCTTGGTTTTCCGATGGGGCAGCGCCGGGGTGCCGGCGCTGGTGGTTCGCGGAAGTCACCCTATGGTATAGGCGCAATCAAGGCGCAAACGGGAATCGTTTGCGGCAGTCTCGTTTCGCCCCGCCAGAAGCCCCCTCGCAACATCGTGAGCCGAATATGTCGCAGCGCCTGAAGCTCGAGATCAAAGCCCTCAATGCGATCGGGGAACAGGACCTCGTGATCCTCCTGTCCGACACGCTGGCGCCGCCCAAGGCGGCCGAGGAGTGGCTGGGAGAGGGCGCCCATGGCCTGCTCGCGCGCGCCGCGGCGGCCGAGCGCTTCAAGGGCAAGGCGCTTTCCGGCCTGACCCTGCTCGCGCCCGATGGTGCGGGTTACGAGCGCCTGATCGCCGTCGGCGTCGGCCCCGAGTCAGAACGCGGCACGCTGGATTTCGCCAAGCTGGGCGGCGCCATCGCCGGCCGTCTCGGCCATGGCCGCAGCGCCGACGTGATTCTGGCTCTGCCGGAGGGACCGCTCGGTGCGGATGACGCGGCCGAGATAGCGCTCGGCATGCGGCTGCGCTCCTATGTCTTCGACGAGTACAAGACCAAGAGCAAGAAGCCCGAGGAGGCCGAGCCGATCGCGGTGACCCTGCGCGCCGGCGATCCCTCGCTCGTCAAGAAGGCGCTGAAGGCGCGCGACGCGGTCGCAGCCGGCGTCGAACTCGCGCGCAACCTCGTCAACGAGCCGCCGAACGTCCTCTACCCGGAGGAATTTGCCGACCGCGCCGCCAAACTCGAAAAACTCGGCGTCGAGGTCGAGATCCTCGACGAGAAGGCGCTGAAGAAGATCGGCATGCGCGCCTTGCTCGGCGTCGGCCAGGGCTCGCGGCGCGAAAGCCGCGTCGCGATCATGCGCTGGAACGGCGCCAAGGGTGGCGTCCAGCCGATCGCCTTCGTCGGCAAGGGCGTGACCTTCGACACCGGCGGCATCTCGCTGAAGCCCGGCGCCGGCATGGAGGACATGAAGGGCGACATGGCGGGCGCCGCCTGCGTCGTGGGCCTGATGCATGCGCTCGCGGCCCGCAAGGCCAAGGTCAACGCCATCGGCATTATCGGCCTGGTCGAGAACATGCCTGACGGAAACGCCCAGCGCCCGGGCGACATCGTCACCTCGCTCTCGGGCCAGACCATCGAGATCATCAACACCGACGCGGAAGGTCGGCTCGTTCTGGCCGATGTGCTCTGGTACACGCAGGAGCAGTTCAAGCCAAAGTTCATGATCAATCTGGCGACGCTGACGGGTGCGATTCTGGTCGCGCTGGCGCAGGAGCATGCCGGCCTGTTTTCCAACAGCGACGAGCTCTCGGACCGGCTCACGGCAGCCGGAAAGGCGACCGGCGAGAAGGTCTGGCGCATGCCGCTCGACAAAGCCTACGACAAGATGATCGATTCGAAGTTCGCCGACATGAAGAACGCCGCCGGCCGCCATGGCGGCTCGATCACTGCCGCCCAGTTCCTGCAGCGCCATGTCAACGACACGCCCTGGGCGCATCTCGACATCGCCGGCACCGGCATGGGCTCGCCGAACTCCGAGACCAACCGCTCCTGGGGCTCCGGCTGGGGCGTGCGCCTGCTCGACCGGCTGGTCGCGGAGCATTACGAAAGCTGATTCGATCTGGCAGGATCGATTCGCAAATCGCTGTGACGCAAAGGCTTTCGATGGCCGAGATCCTGTTCTTCCACCTCCAGTCGCGCCCGCTCGAACAGGTGCTGCCGACGATCCTCGACCGCGCTTTGTCACGCGGCCAGAGGGTCGTGGTGGAGGTGTCGAGCCAGGAGCGGCTGAGCGCGGTCGACGACCATCTCTGGACCTATTCCGACGAGAGCTTCCTGCCCCATGTGACGGCCATGGAAGCGGATGCCGCGAGCAACCCCGTGGTGCTGACGACGCATGCGCATAATCCCAACGCGGCCCAGGTCCGGATCTGCGCCGAAGGCGTCCGCATTCCCGACGCAATGCAGGACTACGAGCGCGTCGTTCTGATATTCGATGGTGACGACCCGGACGCGCTGTCCGCGGCGCGCGAAGATTGGAAGAAGGCCAGGGCCTCGGGCCATGCCGCCAGCTACTGGCAGCAGGACGACACCGGCCGCTGGGAGAAAAAAGCGTGAGACTGCCTGTTCTGCTCCTCTGCACCGCCACGCTCGGCGGCTGCTCCGTCGATATGGGCGGCTTCGCCTTCACCTCCGAGACGCGCGGCTCCCAGACGACGATGACGACGAGCAGCATCTCGGCCCGCGCTTCGACGCAGGAGGCAACCCTGACGCCGGAGGGCGAATGCAGCGCCGGCGTCTCGCTCGATCCTTCGACCCGCCCGCTGCCCCCGGCGATCGCCGAGGGCATCACCGAATGCGAGCTGGTGAAGCTCAAGGGCTCGCGCCCGACCGACGTGCTGATCGGCGAGAGCGGCAAGGGCCAGCGCGAGACGCAGGTTCTCTATGCCGAGCCCGGCGGCCGCGAGATCTACCTGTTCACCGACAACCGCCTCAGCCGGATCGTGAAGCCGGGGCAGGGCTGAGCTCAGAGGCGGCAACGGCGCGTCGGCTCTCTTCCAGCGATCAATGCCGGGTTTCGCCCTCAATGCTGTCAGCGGCAACGAAGCCCTCGCGGTTTGAGTGCGAAGAAGTGTCACATTCGCTCCTTGGTTGATGGCCTCCTAAATCGGAGGCATCATCATGAGGATGTCGAACAGGTGACGTGATCATGAGCATGGATTCAGCCTGTAGACCGCAGGTGCGCCGGACCACACCGCCGTCGGAAAGTGTCGTTGCGGACTGGTACGAGAACGCCAGTCTGCTTGATAGCTACAGCATCGACCTGAGCGCATCGGAACAGAGCATGCGCGAACTGGCGACGCGGACGCTCGTCGATCCGCCTGCCTGGCAAAAGGCGTTGATCGCGCTGCGTGACGCTATCGTCACTCCGTTTGGTATCAAAACCTCCGATACGGTCAGGACGTCCCAAGACAACCTCGGACGTGTGGATTTCTTCCCGGTGCACTGGGAGGGCCAGGACGAAATCGTGCTCGGTACGGATGACCGACACCTCGATTTCCGGCTGTCTCTGCTCAGACGCCATTCTCCAACGGGCGCGTCGCTCATCGCGACGACCGTCGTGAAGACCCACAATGCCTTGGGCTTCACCTATCTCAATTTGATCAGGCCTTTTCATCATCTCGTGGTCCGGACCAACCTGGCGCGCTGCGCACAACTGCAACTGCGATAAAGCTTTACAGACCTCGACGATCGTCAGGCGTTCTGCCCGCTTGTCTCTATTGAACCCGCAACGCATCGTCGCGGCATGACCAAGTATCTGGTTTCGTTTCCGAGCGAAGTGATCGTGCTCACGAACGAGCAGCTGGCTGCCGCCGACATCGATTCCCATACCGTGATCGAGGAGGCTAAGGCGGCCGGTGTCGATGTCTTCGGCGGCGGGATCGACGAACAGGTCGATCCCCGTGCTCGTCGCCGCAGATGGCGCGGTGTCCGGGCAGATCTATCCTGGCAGCCGCCTCAACGGCGAATTCACGGTGCTGGAATTGCCGGCGCGGGAAGATGCGGTGAAATGGGCGGCTAAGATTGCGCTTGCCTGCCGTTGTTCGCAGGAGCTCCGCGAATTTATGTATGATCCGGCCAGCTAGAAGTTACGCGCTCTCCAATTCAGCGCTCAGTTCCAGCCACTCCTCCTCCGCGGCCTCCAGCGCCTCTGCCAGTTCGGCCCGCTGTCTTGACAGCGTCAGCGCCTTCTCCGGATCGCGGGCGAAGGCCGCGCCGTTGCCGAGAACGCCGTCGACCTTCTCGATCAGCCCGGTCAGCTTGGCGATCTTGGCTTCGGCGAGGTTGAGCTTCTGCCGCAGCGGCCCCTGTGCGACACGCTTCGCGGCCGCGCCCTTGCGCTCATCGGCCTTGCCGTTGGCGGCATTCGCCTCCGGCGCCGCCTTCTCGCGCTTCGCCGCCTTGGCGGTGCCGAGCACGAGGCTGCGATAATCCTCCATGTCGCCGTCGAAGTTCTTCACCGTGCCGTCGCCGACGATCCAGAGCCGGTCGGCGCAGGATTCGATCAGGAAGCGGTCATGGCTGACGAGGATCACGGCGCCGGGATAGTCGTTGATCGCGTTGACCAGCGCGGTTCGGCTGTCGATGTCGAGATGGTTGGTCGGCTCGTCGAGGATCAGCAGGTGAGGACCGCCGAAGGCCGCGAGCCCGAGCATCAGCCGGGCCTTCTCGCCGCCCGAGAGGTTCTTCACCGGCGTCTCGGCCTTGGCGGCCGGGAAGCCGATCTGCGCCGCCTTGGAGCGGACTTTCGCCTCGGGCGCATCCGGCATCAGGTCGCGGAGATGCGCGACCGGCGTGTCCTCCAGCCGGAGTTCGTCGAGCTGGTGCTGGGCGAAATAGGCGGTCTCGAGCTTCGAGGAGCGGCGGATCTCGCCCGACAGGGGCGCGAGCCGGCCACCAATGAGCTTGCAGAAGGTCGACTTGCCGTTGCCGTTCGAGCCGAGCAGCGCGATGCGGTCGTCCGGGAGCAGCGTCAGGTTGAGCTTCGACAGGACCTTGCGCTCGCCATAGCCGGCGCTGGCGTCGTTCAGCACGATCATCGGCGGCGCCAGCGGCTTTTCCGGTCCGGGCAGGCTGAAGGGCTGCACGTCGCGATCGACGATGGTCGCGATCGTCTCCATCTTCTCCAGCCGCTTGACGCGCGACTGAGCCTGGCGCGCCTTGGTGGCCTTGGCCTTGAACCGGTCGACGAAAGACTGGAGGTGCTTGCGCTCGGCGTCCTGCTTCTCCTTCGCCTTGGCGAGTTGCATCTGCTTTTCGGCGCGCTGCTTGGCGAAGGAGGTGTAGCCGCCGCGATAGATCGTCAGCTTACCCTGGTCGAGATGCAGGATGTGGTCGACGCAGGTGTCGAGCAGTTCGCGATCATGGCTGACGACCAGCACCGTGTGCGGGTACTTCTCCAGATAGTCGTAGAGCCAGAGCGTGCCTTCGAGGTCGAGATAGTTGGTCGGCTCGTCGAGCAGCAGCAGATCGGGCTCGGAGAACAGCACGGCGGCGAGCGCCACGCGCATGCGCCAGCCGCCCGAGAAATCGGAGCAGGGCCGCTGTTGCGCCGCCTCGTCGAAGCCAAGGCCGTGCAGCACGGTCGCGGCGCGCGCGGGCGCGGAATGAGCGTTGATGTCGGCGAGCCGTGTCTCGATCTCGGCGATGCGGTGCGGATCGGTCGCCGTCTCGGATTCTGCCATCAGCGCGGCGCGCTCGGTGTCGGCCGCGAGCACGACCTCGATCAGCGATTCAGGCCCGCCCGGCGCCTCCTGTGCGACGCCGCCGATGCGCCGGCCCTTCGGCAGGCTGATATTGCCACCTTCCGGCGAGAGGTCGCCGGTGATCATCCGGAACAGCGTCGTCTTGCCGGTGCCGTTGCGCCCGACCAGGCCGACGCGAGAGCCGTCCGGCAGCGAGGCGCTCGCATGGTCGAGCAGCAATCTCTCGCCGAGACGGTAGGTGATGTCGTTGATCGTGAGCATGGCCGGCGTTTTGGCGTGAAGCCCAAAGGAAGGCAATCGCGAAACCGCAGGAAATCCGGATCACGTTTTCGCCACGATCTCGCCTTTTCGCGGCCCTTCCGCGCCATCACGCAGGGTAAGTCAAGCTTTCCTGATTCGGTGGGGAAATGATGCTGTTCGATTTGAATGCATTCGGCCGGCGCCGGCGTTCGGTTGCGGCCTCGATTCTGGTGTTCCTGTCGGTCGTTCTCGGCAGTGCCGTTGCGCTTCTGGCTCTGGTGCCCTTGTCCTGACCTGAGGACTTCAAGCAAATTTAACCTCGATGGGCTCTATTGGGGGCGCAGCCTGAGCTGCCGTCGAATCCGGAGTTCCGGAACCTTGTTGAGCCTGAGAGTCAGACTCCCTGCCGCCATGCTTCTGCTGGCTTGCCTGGCCGTGGTCGCGGTCGGGCTGTCGGGCTATCGGGCGGTAACGATTTGGGCCGACGAGGCCGTTCGGGAGCGGCTGGGTGTCGTCGCCGAGGGGCGTGCCAAGGCGCTCGAGCGGCGATGGCAACGGCTCAGCGCCGAGCTCTCTGTGCAGGCCCGCAGTGCCTATCTGGTGTCTTCGCTCGACGAGATCCGGGGCTGGATGGAGCTTGCGGACGAACGAACGACGATCCTTAGGTACTTCCAGGCAGATGGCGCGTTCGATCATTTCGAGCGCATGCAGCGCACAGGCGCCGGGCAAAAACACGGCTATCTCCGGCGCCACGAGGAGGTTCACGACACCTATCTCGCCGCGTTGCAGCAGTTCGACTATGCCGACATCTACCTCGTCTCGCCGAAGGGGCGGGTGGTCTACAGCGTCACCAAGGGGCCTGAATTCGGGCGCCTGCTGAGCGAGCCCGATCTTGCCGAGACGGGGCTGGCGAAGGCCGTCGCCGCGGCCGCCGCGACGGTCGGCGATGACCCGGAGACCGTCGATTTCGCTCCCTATGACGTGGTTGGCGGCGAGCCGCGCGCCTTCCTGGCACAGCGCTTCTACAATCCGGCCTCGCGCGAGCCGATCGGCACGATGGTGATCTCGGTCAGCACCGCCTTCATCGACAATGCGCTGATGGCGATCGCCGGCACCTCCCACGGCATCGCGACCTATGTCGTCGGCGCCGACGGCTTCATGCGCTCGGATCCGGCGGCACGACGCGCAGGGGAAGCGCCGGCCGTCACATTGGACCGGGGACGGCTGAAGGCCGGTGACGCCCTCATCAAGCTCACCAGCCGAGACGGCGAGCCGCTGGTCGCCACCGGCCGCGAGATTCAGGTCGGCGACGCGACCTGGCTGCTCTGGCTGACCGAGAAGGAAAGCGAGGCCTTCGCCGTCGTCGACAAGCTGGACCGGGCCATCCTCATCGGCGGGCTGACGGTTCTCGGGCCTTTGCTTCTGGTCGCGCTGTTCCTCGGCCTTTCCGTGGCGCGGCCCATCGGCGGCCTTGCGAAAGCCCTTGCCGGCATCGCGGCGGGGCGCACCGACCAGCCCATTCCCGGCGAGAAGCGGCGCGACGAGATCGGCGCGATCGCCGCGGCGGTCGGGCGCATCCGCGCCAATATGCTGCGCGAGGAGACCGAACGCCTGCGCGAACGGGAAGAGCGCGACGAGGAAACCAGCGTCCAGCGCAGGCTTCTGCTGGCGGACCTCGCCAGCGATCTCGAGCGCTCCGTTCTCGGCGTGACCTCCGCCGTCTCGGCGGCGGCCGAGCAGCTCAGCGTCACCGCCGGCGAACTCTCGGGCGGCGCCAGCCAGACGCAGGAGAACGCCGGGACCGTCCACAGCTCGGCCTCGCGCGCCGTCGCGAGCATCCGCTCGATCGAGAGTGCAGTGCAGGAACTGCGACTGGCGATCGATCAACTCGACGACGACGTCCAGTCCTCCGATCGCTCGGCCTGTTCGGCCAAGGATCACGCCGACGACATGGGCGGCGTGGTCGATCAGCTCGCAGCCGGCGCGGCCCGCGTCTCGGACGTCATCGGCTTGATCTCCGACATCGCGGCCCAGACCAACCTGCTCGCGCTCAACGCGACGATCGAGGCCGCCCGCGCCGGAGAGGCCGGGCGCGGTTTTGCCGTCGTTGCCTCCGAGGTGAAGGGCCTGTCGGGCCAGACGGCGCGAGCAATCGACGATATCTCGCGCCAGATCGCCGGGATGAACGAGGCGACTGCGGCGACCGTCGAGGCGATCTCCGGCATCCGCGACATGATCGGCGGTCTGAGCGAAGCGGTCAGGCGTTCGGCCGAGACGATGCGGCGCCAGCACGGCGTGACCCATGCGATCGTCGAGGATGTCGGCCGGGCGACCAGCGAGTTCAGCCGCATCGGCGAGGCGACGAGCCTCGTCTCGGCCGCATCGCAGGAGACATCCGATGCCGCGGCGGCCGTGTCGCGCGCATCGATCGAGCTGACGGAACTCGCTCATTCCCTGAAGTCGCGCGTCGCCGACTTCATCGTTCAGGTCCGCGCGGCCTGAGGACGACGCAGTGACGGCCTCGCTTGTCGCGCGCCAGCCCAGCGTTTAACGCTTGGACCATGACACGCACCGCCTTCTACACCGGCTCCTTCGATCCCGTCACGAACGGCCATGCCGACGTCATCGCCGGCGCCGCCAGGCTCTGCGACCGCCTCGTGCTCGCCATCGGGGTCCATCCTGGCAAGACGCCGCTGCTGAGCGCCGAGAAGCGCTCCGAACTGCTGCGCGAGGTCGCGGCGCCCTTGCTGGCCGCCACGGGCGCCAGCCTAGACGTCGTGACATTCGACGACCTCGCCGTCGATGCCGCGCGCCGGGCTGGGGCGACCATCATCGTCCGCGGCGTGCGGGATGGCTCCGATCTGGACTACGAGATGCAGATGTCCGGGATGAACGCGGTCATGGCGCCCGACATCCAGACCGTCTTCCTGCCGGCCTCCGGGACGGTGCGCCATATCACCGCGACGCTCGTCCGGCAGATCGCCGCGATGGGGGGCGATGTTGCACCTTTCGTTCCCCCGGCGGTGTTGCCGGCGCTGAAGGAGCGCTTCGCGCAGCGCTGAGGCAGCGCCCGCGCCTCTGCCCCGGTCTCATTTGCATCCTGCGGATTTTGGTTTGCATTTTGCGCGGAGCGATGGTGTCTCTGGGGTCAAGTGACTCGCTGCGCCATCCGTGCGCATCGCCCCCATTCGAGTTTGTCCGATGCGCCTTTCCCGATATTTCCTGCCGATCCTGCGCGACACGCCCAAGGAAGCCGAGATCGTCTCGCACCGGCTGATGCTGCGCGCCGGCATGATCCGCCAGCAATCGGCCGGAATCTACTCCTGGCTGCCGCTCGGCCTGCGCGTGCTCAACAAGATCAGCAAGATCGTCCGCGAGGAGCAGGATCGTTCGGGCGCGATCGAGATCCTGATGCCGACGATCCAGTCCGCCGATCTCTGGCGCGAGAGCGGGCGCTACGACGCCTATGGCAAGGAGATGCTGCGCATCAAGGACCGGCACGACCGCGAGATGCTCTACGGCCCGACCAATGAGGAGATGGTCACCGACATCTTCCGGTCCTATGTCAAGTCCTACAAGGACTTGCCGCTGAATCTGTATCACATCCAGTGGAAGTTCCGCGACGAGGTCCGCCCTCGCTTCGGCGTCATGCGTGGCCGTGAGTTCCTGATGAAGGACGCCTATTCCTTCGACATCGACCAGGACGCCGCCCGCCACGCCTACAACCGCATGTTCACGGCCTATCTGCGCACCTTCGCCCGGCTCGGCCTGAAGGCGATCCCGATGCGCGCCGACACCGGCCCGATCGGCGGCGACCTCAGCCACGAGTTCATCGTGCTGGCATCGACCGGCGAGAGCGAGGTCTTCTGCCACAAGGACTATCTCGGCTTCGAGACGCCGGCTGCGGACACCGATTTCGACAGCGTCGAGGGGCTGAAGGGCATCGTCGACAAGTGGACGAGCCTGTATGCGGCAACCGAGGAGATGCACGACAAGGCCGCCTATGACGCGATCCCCGCCGATAGCCAGCTTTCGGCCCGCGGCATCGAGGTCGGCCACATCTTCTATTTCGGCACCAAATATTCCGAGCCGATGGGCGCGACCGTCCAGGGTCCCGATGGCCAGAACCTGCCCGTCCATATGGGCTCCTACGGCATCGGCCCGAGCCGTCTCGTCGCTGCGCTGATCGAGGCCGGCCATGACGATGCCGGCATCGTCTGGCCGGACGAGATCGCGCCCTTCGATGTCGCCGTGCTCAACCTCAAGACCGGGGACGTGGCCACCGACGGCGCCTGCGAACAGCTCTACAAGGCGCTGCTGGCGAAGGGCTACGACGTGCTCTACGACGACACCAATGAACGCCCTGGCGGCAAATTCGCCACCGCCGATCTTATCGGCGTGCCCTGGCAGATCATCGTGGGGCCAAAGGGGCTGGCTGAAGGCAAGGTCGAGATCAAGCGCCGCACCAGCGGCGAGCGTGAGCTGGTCTCGCTCGAGGACGCGCTCGATCGGTTCAAGGGCAAGGCCGCGTGAACATCGCGACGGAGGCGCAGACCCAGAGCGAAGCCCCGACGGGCACGCGTCCCTTCGCCGGCTTTGAATGGCTGCTGGCCGGGCGCTATCTGCGCACCCGCCGACGCGAGGGGTTCGTCTCGGTCATCGCCGGCTTCTCCTTTCTCGGCATTCTGCTCGGTGTCGCCACGCTGATCATCGTGATGTCGGTGATGAACGGCTTCCGCAAGGAACTGCTCGAGAAGATCGTCGGCGTGAACGGCCACATCTTCGCGACGGCGATCGATCGCCCGCTCGACGATTACGACGTCGTCTCGATGCGGCTCAAAGCCATCCCCGGGATCAAGCTCGCCATCCCGCTGGTGGAAGGGCAGGCGCTCGCCTCCTCACAGACCGGCAATGGCGGCGTGCTGGTGCGCGGTATCCGCGAGGCCGACATCAAGGCGATCCCCTTCGTCGGCGGCAATGTCCGGCGCGGCACGCTCGATGGTTTCGATACGGCCGGCGGCGTCGCCATCGGCAAGCGGCTGGCGGATTCGCTCGGTCTCCAGGCCGGCGATTCGATCAACATCATCTCGCCGAAAGGGGCCGCGACGCCCTTCGGCACGGCGCCGCGCATCAAGGCCTATCCGATCCAGGCGATCTTCGAGATCGGCATGACCGAGTTCGACGCCTCTTTCGTCTTCATGCCGCTGACCGAGGCGCAGGCCTATTTCAATCGCGAAGGCGACGTGAACGTCATCGAGATCTTCGTCGACGACCCCGACCGGACGCAAGGGGTGCGCGATGCGATCGAGGCCGATGCGCCACGCCCGCTCGTGCTCTCCGACTGGCGCCAGCGCAACCGCAGCTTCTTCAATGCGCTGGAGGTTGAGCGCAATGTCATGTTCATCATCCTGACACTGATCGTGCTGGTCGCGGCACTGAACATCGTCTCTGGCTTGATCATGCTGGTGAAGGACAAGACCGAGGACATCGCGATCATGCGGACGATGGGGGCGACCCGCGGCACGGTCATGCGCGTCTTCCTGATCACCGGGGCGGCGATCGGCGTCTTCGGCACGCTCGGCGGGCTCGCTCTCGGGATCGTCTTCTCGAAGAACATCAAGGCGATCATGGCGGCGCTGAACTGGATCACCGGCGCCAATCTCTGGGACCCGACCGTGCGTTTCCTCAGCGACATCCCGTCGGTGATCGACTGGGGCGAGGTGACGAGCGTCGTCATGATGGCGCTGATCCTGTCGTTGCTGGCGACCCTCTATCCAGCCTGGAAGGCGGCGCGGCTCGACCCCGTCCAGGCTCTCAGGATGGGGTGAAGCACATGGCCGGCGCGATCCAACGCGAAACCCCGGCGCTCTTCCTCTCCCAGGTCGAGCGCCACTATCCGCAGAGCGATGCTCCGCTCGAAGTGCTGCGCAAGGCCGATTTCGCGCTCTGGCCCGGCGAGCTCGTCGCGCTCGTGGCGCCCAGCGGCACCGGCAAGTCGACCCTGCTGCATGTCGCCGGCCTGCTGGAAAAGCCCGATGGCGGCGAGGTCTTCGTCGGCGGCCTGCCGACCACGAAGCTCGACGACAAGGGCCGCACCCGCCTGCGCCGCACCGAGATCGGCTTCGTCTACCAGTTCCATCACCTGCTGCCCGAGTTCAGCGCGCTGGAGAACGTCGTCCTGCCGCAACGCATCCGCGGGCTCGCCAAGGGGCTGGCCGAGGAGAGGGCGGCCGAACTCCTGACCTTCCTGGGCTTGGGCGAACGGCTGGACCATCTGCCGGGCGAGCTTTCGGGCGGCGAGCAGCAGCGCGTCGCCATCGGCCGCGCCGTCGCCAACACGCCGCGCCTGCTGCTGGCCGACGAGCCCACGGGCAATCTCGATCCGCACACATCGCTGCACGTCTTCTCGACGCTGGTGGCGCTCGCACGAGCCTCTGGTCTGGCCGCTCTGATCGCGACCCATAATCTCGACCTCGCCCGCCGCATGGACCGACAGGTCACGATCCGCGACGGGCTCGTGGTGCCGCTCTAGCCGGCACGGCCGGCCATTGGCAGGGAGGGGCGATTCAGAGGTTGTTAACCGCCTCTGCCATGCGAATGCCGCAATTGACGCTGGGGTATTGACGAGAACAAAACATGAATTAATCTGGACATATCGGAAACACGAGGAGGTCGTCATGACCGTAGCGCGTAAACTGGTTGCCGGTGTCGCGGAGATTGCATCGCTCGCGCTCTTCCTCGGCATGGTCTGGGTCTGGGCCGCGCTCCTGTCCGGGCCGAACATCTGAGTCCCCACGTTTGATCTTCCACAGAGGCGACGATCCGCAGCGTGGCGCCGGAGACTGCGGCACTTCATAAAGGCCCCTGTGGCGACGCTTGAGTCGCGACTGCAAGCAGCAGGGTGGACGATGGCACGTGAACCGGGCGATACGCGCATCCTCTCCGAGGTCGGCTTCGTCCATCTCCATGTCCATTCGAGCTATTCGCTGCTCGAAGGGGCCATGAATATCGGCACGCTTGCCAAGATGGCCGCCGCCGACGGTCAGCCCGCTTTGGCACTGACCGACACCAACAACCTGTTCGGCGCGCTCGAATTCTCCGAGAAGCTCGTCGGTGTCGGTGTACAGCCGATCGCCGGCGTCCAGCTCTCCGTCGATTTCGCCGATGAGGCGGAGGGCGGTCGCAAGCCGGTCCAGCAGGTGCTGCCCCATATCGTCCTGCTGGCGATGAACGAGGCCGGCTACGGCAATCTGATGAAGCTCGTCACCGAAGCCGCGATTGCGAGCGGGGGCTCGGGACAGCCGGTTTCGAACCTGGAGCGACTGGCCTCCCACAACGAGGGCCTGATCGCGCTGACCGGCGGCCATGGCGGGCCGGTCGACCTCGCCTTGCGCAATGGCCAGATCCTGCAGGCGAGCGCCCGGCTCGCAGCGCTGGCGGAGCGCTTCAGCGACCGGCTCTATGTCGAGATCCAGCGCCATGGCGGCGACAGCGACGGCGCGGTGGAGGCGCATCTGCTGCGGCTCGCCTATGAGGCCAATCTCCCGATCGTCGCCACCAACGAACCCTTCTTCGCCAAGCCCGCCGATTACGACGCCCATGACGCGCTGCTTGCCGTCGCCTCGGGCCGTCTCGTTTCCGATGGCGAGCGCCGGCGGGTGACGCCGGAGCATTATTTCGCCAGCCGGTCCGAGATGCAGCGGCGCTTCTCGGACCTCCCCGAGGCGCTGTCGGCCACGGTCGAGATCGCGATGCGCTGTCACTGGCGCGTCGGCAAGCGCAATCCGATCCTCCCGCGCTTCGGCGAGGAGGGCCGCGACGAGGCGGACGAACTGGCGGCCCAGGCCCGTGCCGGCCTTGCCGCGCGGCTCGCCAAGCATGGCCCGGCGGAGGGCTATCAGGTCGAGGACTACGAGAAGCGGCTCGATTTCGAGCTGTCGATCATCACCCGGATGAAGTTCCCGGGCTATTTCCTGATCGTCGCCGACTTCATCAAATGGGCGAAGGATCATGACATCCCGGTCGGGCCGGGCCGTGGTTCGGGCGCGGGCTCGCTCGTCGCCTATGCACTGACGATCACCGACGTCGATCCGCTGCGCTTTGGCCTGCTCTTCGAGCGCTTCCTCAACCCCGACCGCGTCTCGATGCCGGACTTCGACATCGACTTCTGCCAGAACCGGCGCGAAGAGGTCATCGACTACGTCAAACGGCATTACGGCGAGGAGCGCGTCGCGCAGATCATCACCTTCGGCACGCTCTTGGCGCGCGGCGTGCTGCGCGACGTCGGCCGCGTACTGGAGATGCCCTATGGCCAAGTCGACCGCCTGACCAAGCTGGTGCCGCAGAATCCGGCCAAGCCGATCTCGCTGAAGGATGCGATCGAGGGCGAGCCGAAGCTGCAGGCTGCCGCCGAGGAGGAGCCCGTGGTCGCGCGCCTGCTCGAGATCGGCCAGAAGCTCGAGGGGCTGCACCGCCACGCCTCGACCCATGCCGCCGGCGTCGTCATCGGCGACCGGCCGCTGGAGCAGCTCGTCGCGCTCTCGGTCGATCCGCGCACCGGCATGCGTGTCACCCAGTTCAATATGAAATGGGTCGAGCAGGCCGGCCTGGTGAAGTTCGACTTCCTCGGCCTCAAGACGCTGACGACGCTGACCACGGCGGTGAAGCTGATCGCCCAGCGCGACATCCATATCGATCTCGCCAGCCTGCCTTTCGACGATCCGCCGACCTACGCCATGCTGGCGCGGGGCGAGACGGTCGGCGTGTTCCAGGTGGAATCGGCGGGCATGCGCAAGGCCCTCGTCGAGATGAAGGCCGACCGCATCGAGGACCTGATCGCGCTCGTCGCGCTCTACCGGCCGGGCCCGATGGACAACATCCCGACCTATTGCCGCCGCAAGCTCGGGCTGGAGGAGCCGACCTATCTCCATCCCGGCATGGCGCCCTTCCTGTCGGAGACGCATGGCATCATCGTCTACCAGGAGCAGGTGATGCAGGTCGCCCAGGCGCTGTCGGGCTATTCGCTCGGCGAGGCCGACCTGCTGCGCCGCGCCATGGGCAAGAAGATCAAGGCGGAGATGGACGCCCAGCGCGATCGTTTCGTGAAGGGCGCGATCGAGGGCGGTATCAAGAAGGAGGTCGCCTCCGAGATCTTCGACCTGCTGGCGAAATTCGCCGACTACGGCTTCAATAAGAGCCATGCTGCGGCCTATGCAGTCGTCGCCTTCCAGACGGCCTATCTGAAGGCGAACTATCCGGTCGAGTTCCTGGCGGCGTCGATGACGCTCGACATGGGCAACACCGACAAGCTCTCGGAATTCCGCCGCGATGCCGAGCGCCTCGGCATCAAGGTCTTGCCCCCCGCGATCAACCGTTCCGGCGTCGAGTTCGACGTCCATGAGGGCGCGATCCATTATGCGCTCGGCGCGATCAAGGGCGTCGGCACGGCGGCGGTCGAGTCGGTCGTCGCCGCGCGCCGCGCCGGCGGCCCCTTCAAGGACCTCGCCGATTTCGCCCGGCGGATCGACACCAAGCTGGTCAATCGCCGCACCATCGAAGCGCTGATCGCGGCGGGCGCGATGGATGCGCTCGAACCCGAGCGCGCCCGCGCCATGGCCGCGATCGACGGCATGCTGGCGCTGTCGAACCGCACCCGTGACGAGGCCGCGGCCGGGCAATCCGACTTTTTCGGTGGCGGCTCGGTGGAGGAGGCGTTCCGCATTCCGCCGGTCGAACCCTGGGCCCCGGCCGAGCGGCTGAAGCGCGAGCATGACGCCGTCGGCTTCTTCCTGTCCGGCCATCCGCTCGACGATTACGAGCACGTGCTGAAGCGCCTGCGCGTCCAGCGCTTCGCCGATTTCGCGCAGACAGTGCGCGCCAATGGCACCGGCGTCGCCAAGGTCGCGGTTTCCGTCATCGACAAGTCGGAGCGGCGAACCAAGTCGGGCTCGAAGATGGGCATCGTCAACCTGTCCGATCCCAGCGGTCAGTTCGAGGCCGTGCTGTTCTCGGAGGGGCTGCAGCGCTATCGCGATCTGCTCGAGCCGGGCAGGGCGCTCGTGCTGCGGCTCTCGGCTGTGCTCGATGGCGAGGACGTCCGGCCGCGCATCGAGGATGTCGAGGTGCTGGACGATCTCGCCTCGCGCCAGAAGCAGGACCTCCTGATCTATCTCCGCGACGACAGGGCGCTGGCCTCGATCGCCGAGCGCGTCCGCCCGCGCGGCGACGGCGTCAGGGCCGAAGGCAAGATCGCCCTGGTGATGATCCTCGATGACGGCGCCCAGGAAGTCGAGATCGAGCTGCCCGGGAAATATCCGGTGAACCAGCAGATCGCCAATGCGGTCAGGGCTGCGCCGGGCGTGGTCTCCGTCGAGCTGCGCTGAGATGCGCGCTCCGGCCTTGTGCGGACAGGCTGGCAGTGCATTCTGGTGCAGGGACGTGATGTCCTGCCGGGGCGTCGGCTGGTGACGCCGATGCCGGGGGGCAGCCATGAAGCACTATGTCGCGCATATCCCGATGAGCCTCGCCGTTCCCGAGGCCATGTACTGGGCCATCAAGGACGTGCTGGAAGGCGAGTACGAGACCGGCTTCGACGGTGTCGGGCTCGAGATCCTCGACATCGGCGCCAATGTCGGCTCCTTCGCGCTCTGGGCGACGGCGCGCTGGCCGGGCAGCATCGTCACCTCCTATGAGCCGCATCCCGGCACCTTCGAGCTGCTGAGGCGCAACACGCACCAGCGCCGCGACATCGTCGCGGTCAACGCCGCGCTCTTTCCGGGCGGCGCCAGGACGGCGAGCTTCGTCAGCCGCTTCGCCGGCGATGGCGAGTCAGGCCTGGCCTCCTATGCCGGCGATACCTTCGTCGATGGGGCGATGGTCGAGCGCTACGAGGTCGCGGTCGTCGATCCGGCGAGCCTGCCTTCGGCGGATATCGTCAAGATCGACATCGAGGGCGGGGAGGGCGACGTGCTCGACGCCATCGACCTGTCCAAGACCTCCCTCGTGCTGCTGGAATACCAGAACCGTAAGAACCGCGATCAGCTCGCGGCCCGCCTGGAAACGGATTTCGACTTGATCGACACGGTCGAGCACATCTGGGACCCGCTGCTCGAACAGCGCTGCTACCGGCCCGAGCTGGCCGGCGATGTCTATGGCCGCATGTTCGCCGCCCGCAAGGGCATCACGCGGATGACGCGCACGGCCGAAAGGTAGCGAAGTCTCGCAGATGGCGAGCCGTATTAACTCGCCAGCGCGCCGATCCGGCTTTGGACCCGGTCGCGGCCCATCCGTTTGGAGCGGTAGAGTGCCTCGTCGGCGTCGCGCAGAAGGGCATCGAGCGTTTGCGACACGGCATTCCCTTCGGTGACGCCGATGCTGAGCGTCGGCGGCTCGCCGTCGCCGTCGAGCTCGGCCGCTGCTGCGGCGAAGGCCAGGCGAAGGCGCTCGGCGACGCGCATGCCCTCCTGCAGGCCTAGCTCCGGCAGGACCACGGCGAACTCGTCGCCGCCATGGCGGGCGATGATGTCGCCTCGGCGCAACTCCTGGCGGGCGACCTCGGCGACGAGCCGCAGGACCTCGTCTCCCGCCGCATGGCCGCGGCTATCGTTCAAGGCCTTGAAGTGGTCGACGTCGATCAGCAGCAGAGCGAGCCGGCGGGCGCCTCGCGCGCTGCTGCTCCCTAGCCGGGAGATCGCGCGTTCGAGCCCGCTGCGGTTCATCGCGCCGGTCAGCGGATCGTGCTGCGCCAGAAAGACGAGTTCGTTGCGGCTGCGCTCGGTCGCAAGCAGCATCAGCGCGTTGCTGCGCATGATGACGAAGGCCGTGGCCGGGACCGCGAGCCAGAAGAGCGGCGCCTGCTCTTCGGAGAACAGCTCGTGGCCGAGCTGACCGGTCGATGCGAGCCAGGCCCGCAGCAGGAACATCAACGCCGTCGGAGCGAACAGCCCAACCAGTACCCAGCCGGACAGCAACCGTTCCTGGCGGACGAGCCGCAGTCCCTCGCGGACGACGAGGACGTCGCAGGACGCGCAGAGCACGGACATCAGGATCACGCGCTTCGCGAAGCCCGCCGGCTCGAGCCAAAGGAAGAGCAGGGCTCCGGCCCCGGCCACGGCGCCGAGATACAGAGCCGCGCGCGGCGGCCGCCCCGCGAAGCTGCGCACGCTGGCGAGCAGCAGCAGGTATCCGCTCCAGGAAGCCGTGTTGGCGATGACGATCGACACGAAATCCGGAACGCTTCCGCGAAGGCTGAGGAGCATCATGCCGCCCCCGAGCAGGAGGCTGCTCGGCCCCCAGAGCAGCGGCCAGCGCTCGCGACGTGAGCTTACGAAGGCGAAGAGCTGGATGCAGCCCAGGATGATGCAGGTGGTCGCGCCTACCACATAGATCGTGCGCAGATCGAGAATCACGGGGCGGGTTGCGGTCCTGTGGCGATCGCTCCTTACTAGCGGGTGGTCGTGAACGGAGTCGAAACGGCGCCGGCAAACCTGCGACCCGATCTTGCATTCCTGCGCCATCCCCTGTATGGCGCAGCCCATCCCACATGGGGAGCATCGCTTCATATCCGAAGCGTTCCGGTGACTTGGCAGCCTATGCCTCGTTCATTCGCACCCCAGAGGCTCAACCGGAAGGACGATACAGACCATGGCTCTGCCAGATTTCTCCATGCGCCAACTCCTCGAGGCCGGCGCCCATTTCGGCCACCAGTCGCATCGCTGGAACCCGAAGATGTCGCCCTACATCTTCGGCACGCGCAACAACATCCACATCCTCGACCTGTCGCAGTCGGTGCCGATGCTCTCGCGCGCTCTGCAGGCCGTGTCGGACACCGTCGCCCGCGGCGGCCGCGTCCTCTTCGTCGGCACCAAGCGCCAGGCGCAGGACTCGATCGCCGATGCCGCCAAGCGTTCGGCCCAGTATTACGTGAATTCGCGTTGGCTCGGCGGCATGCTGACCAACTGGAAGACCATCTCCGCCTCGATCCAGCGCCTGCGTAAGGTCGACGAGCTGCTCAACGGCGGCGGCACCGGCCTGACCAAGAAGGAGCGCCTGATGCTCGCCCGCGAGCGCGACAAGCTCGAGAAGGCGCTCGGCGGCATCAAGGACATGGGCGGCGTGCCGGACATGATCTTCGTGATCGACACCAACAAGGAAGCGCTCGCGATCAAGGAGGCTCAGCGCCTCGGCATCCCGGTCGCCGCGATCATCGACTCGAACTCGGATCCGGACGGCATCACCTTCCCGGTTCCGGCCAATGACGACGCCGGCCGCGCCATCCAGCTCTATTGCGACCTCGTCGCCCGTTCAGCCATCGACGGCATTTCGCGCGCTTCGGGCGATAATGGCATCGATCTCGGCGCCGCCGAGGCCCCGATCGTCGAGGAAGCCCTGGCCGAGCCGGCCGCTACCGATCTCGGCATCGCCTTCGAACTGCTGACCGCGCCGCGCGGCGCTCCGGACGACCTGACCAAGCTTTCGGGCATGGGCCCGGATGCGGTGCAGAAGCTCAACGATGGCGGCGTCTACCATTTCTGGCAGATCGCGGCGATGTCGCCGGCCGACGTCACCAAGCTCGACCACGATCTCAAGCTCGGTGGCAAGATCGAGCGCGAAGGCTGGGTCGCCCAGGCGCGCGAGTTCGCCGACGCCTGATGATTTGAAGACGGAGGGCGGCGCGTCATCGGCGCGTCGCAATCCGGTTGTTGCACTGAAATTCGATTGACGCCGACCAGCGCCGACGACCGGAAACGGAGCGTCGGCGTTTCCCCATAGGAATGGTCGGCCTGATGACGCGGCTGGCCGGTATCTGGCGCCGCACGACAGACAAGGACGACAAAGATGGCTGCGATCACCGCCGGAATGGTGAAGGAACTCCGCGACAAGACCGGCGCGGGCATGATGGACTGCAAGACTGCCCTCTCGGCCGTCGATGGCGACATCGAGGCCGCGATCGACTGGCTGCGCACCAAGGGTCTCGCCAAGGCCGCCAAGAAGGCCGGCCGCGTCGCCGCGGAAGGTCTGGTTGCCGTGGCGGTTTCCGGCACCAGCGGTGTTGTCGTCGAGCTCAACTCCGAGACCGACTTCGTCGCCCGCAACCTCGAATTCCAAGGCCTCGTCCATGGTATCGCCAATGTCGTGCTGGAGCGCGGCGGCGACGTGGAGGCCGTGCTCGCCCATCACTATCCGGGCGGCGGCACCGTCCAGGAGGCGATCGCCAACGCAATCGCCACCATCGGCGAGAACATGACGCTGCGCCGCGTCGCCTCGCTCAAGGTCTCGGCCGGCCTGATCGGCTCCTATGTCCATGGCGCGGTCGCCGACGGTCTCGGCAAGATCGGCGTCATCGTCGCGCTGGAATCGACCGGCAAGCAGGACGAGCTCGCAGCCCTCGGCCGCCAGCTCGCCATGCACGTCGCCGCCACCAACCCGGTCGCGCTCGATCTTGCTTCGATCGATCCCGAGATCCTGGCCCGCGAGAAGGCGATCCTGGCCGAGAAGAACGCCGGCAAGCCTGCCCATGTGCTCGAGAAGATCACCGAGAGCGGCCTGAAGAGCTACGCCAAGGAATATTGCCTGCTCGAGCAGGCCTATATCCATGATGGCTCGAAGTCGGTCGGCCAGGTGCTCAAGGAGATCGAGGGCAAGGTTGGCGCTCCCGTCGCGCTGAAGGGCTTCGCCCGCTTCGCGCTCGGCGAGGGCATCGAGAAGGAAGAGACGGACTTCGCTGCCGAAGTCGCCGCTGCCGGCGGCACGACGGGCTGATCCGGCCCGTCCGGCACCAAAAGAAAAGGCCGCGCTCCGCGCGGCCTTTTTTGTAGGAAGGAGGGCGACGGCGAATCACTGTCGCTCTCGATGCACCCTCCCGAACCGGGAATGTCCGTTTCGGAACAGCAGGATGCGATCATGAACCGCAATTCGGAGACGATCTGATGAGACCCAGCCGCGTTCTCGTTAAGCTCTCCGGCGAAGCCCTTGCCGGAAAAGCAGGATCGGGCCTCGATGGCGCTACGCTGACGGCGCTGGCGGCCGATATCGCGAACGCTTCGCGCGAGGGCGTCGAGATCGCCATCGTCGTCGGCGGGGGCAATTTCTTTCGCGGCGTCCAGGGCCTGAACAAGGGCCTCGACCGCACCAGCGCCGATTCGATCGGCATGCTCGGTACCGTGATGAACGCGCTGGCGCTGGAGCACGCGATCGAGAGCGCCGGCGCGCCCGCGCGTGCCATGTCGGCCGTGCCGATGCCCTCGCTCTGCGAGAGCTATGCCCGTAAGCGGGCCCTCGACCATCTCACCAACGGCAAGGTCGTGGTGCTCGGCGGCGGCACGGGAAACCCGTACTTCACCACCGATACCGGCGCGGCCCTTCGCGCCGCCGAACTCGGCTGCAGCCACCTGCTCAAGGCGACGCAGGTCGATGGCGTCTATTCCGCCGATCCGAAGATGGATCCAAGCGCCACCCGCTACGAGACGCTGACCCATGCCGAGGCGATCACGCGCGACCTCAAGGTCATGGACACCGCGGCTTTCGCGCTGGCGCGCGATGCCGGGTTGACCATCGTGGTGTTCTCGATCGCGGAGGCCGGCATGCTCGCAGCCGTGCTGCGCGGCGAGGGCAGGGCGACCTATGTGACGCCGTAAGCGCCTCGTGTCATGATGTTCTTGACCCTGGCCGGCCCCCCCGCCATGGTCTCGCCGGGTTTGAGAAACACCCGGTAATGCAACACCGATGTCGCATCGTAGCGGGCGGAAAGCCGGGTTTTCGCTTTTCGCACGATGCACCAGTTCAAGGTCTTGAAGACGATGGCCCAGACGACGTTCGATCTCGCCGACGTGAAGCGCCGCATGCAGGGCGCGCTCCAATCCTTCAAGGGCGACCTGGCCTCCCTGCGCTCGGGCCGCGCCTCCGCCAACATGCTCGATCCGATCCAGGTCGAGGCCTATGGCGCACGCCAGCCGCTGGCCCAGCTCGCGACCGTCAGCGTCCCGGAAGCCCGGCTACTGAGCGTTCAGGTCTGGGACCGCAGCATGGTCAACGCGGTCGAGAAGGCGATCCGCGAATCCGATCTCGGCCTGAACCCGCAGACGGAAGGCCAGGTCCTGCGCATCCGCATTCCGGAGCTGAACGAGCAGCGCCGCAAGGAGATGGTCAAGGTCGCGCATAAATATGCCGAGGAGTCGAAGATCGCGGTGCGCCATGTCCGCCGCGACGCCATCGACATCATCAAGAAGGTCGAGAAGGATGGCGCCTTCACCAAGGACGACGTCGCGCGTCAGTCTGATCTCGTCCAGAAGGCGACTGACCAGCATATCGCCGAGATCGACCAGGCCTTGGCGACCAAGGAAAAGGAAATCCTGAGCGTCTGAAGCGTCGGCGCGACATGTCGCGCCAGCCCACTGCGCGCGAGATCACCCGGCGAGATCACCCGGCACTTGGCCGAACGAGGCATACCGAGAATGTCAGCAGGCCAGCGCCCGGGGCAAGCCGCCCATCCCGCCCATGTCGCTCCCACCCATGTCGCCATCATCATGGATGGCAACGGCCGCTGGGCGCAGTTGCGCGGGCTTCCGCGCCAGGAAGGCCACCGGCGCGGGCTGGAGGCGCTGCGGGCGACGGTCAGGAACGCCGGGGAGCTCGGCGTTCGTATTCTGACCCTCTACAGCTTCTCGACCGAGAACTGGCGCAGGCCTGCGACCGAGGTTTCCTTCCTGCTTGGCCTGCTCAAGCGCTTCGTCGAGAAGGACCTGGGCGAGCTGCATGTGGCGGGCGTGCGCGTGCGCGTCATCGGCGGGCGCGACGACCTCGCGCCCGATCTGCGCCGGCTGATCGAGCATGCCGAGACGGTGACACGCGACAACACGAAGATGACGCTCGTCGTCGCCTTCAACTACGGCGCGCGCGACGAGATCGTTCGAGCGGCGCAGCAGCTGGTCGCCGAGGCGGCGTCAGGGCGGATCGAAGCCGGCGCGATCGACGAGGCGATGCTCGCCTCGCACCTCGACACCGCCGATCTGCCGGACCCCGAACTGGTGATCCGGACCTCCGGCGAGATGCGGATCTCGAACTTCCTGCTCTGGCAGGCAGCCTATGCCGAATTCGTCTTCACACCGGTGCTTTGGCCTGATTTCGATCGCGCTGCCTTCGAGGCGGCCCTGGTCGAATACGCGCGCCGGGAGCGGCGCTTCGGTGGCGTGTCGGAGCCTGCCGATCGCAATGTAGGCGCGGCGTGAGCGACCCCGCCACCGGTGGGCCCAAACCCGGTCAAAGCGAGCTGCGGCTCCGGATCGTCTCGGCACTTGTGCTGGCGGCCGTCGTCCTGATCGTCACTGTCTGGGGCGGCTGGCCTTTCCGGATCGTCTGGGTGCTTGTCGCCGGCCTTGTCGCCTATGAATGGCTGTCGATGGCCAGCCGAGACCATGCCGTCGCGGCCGCGGTCGCCGTCGTGCTGTCGGGTTTGCTGCTCGGCTTTTCGCCGGCGAGCCAACCGGCTCTCGCGGGCGCGGCGGCTGCGGCCGCGCTGATCGGCGCGGTGCTGACGCCGCGGGTCGCGGGTCGGTTCATGCTCGAACTCTGCAGCGTGGCCTATGCTCTGGCTTTCGCGTTGATCACGCCGGCGCTGCGCTCGCTGCCCGAACTCGGTCTCGCCATCATCATCTGGAGCTTCGCCGTTGTCTGGTTTACCGATATTGCGGCCTATTTCACCGGCCGCAAATTAGGCGGGCCGAAGCTGATGCCGAGCGTCAGCCCCGGCAAGACCTGGTCGGGCGCAATCGGCGGGGCGATCGCCGGCACGCTCGGCGGCTATGCCGTCTGGGCGCTGACGCCCGCGGCGGCGCAGGCCGTGGGGCCCGCTCTCGTCATCCTCGGGTCGCTAGTGGCTTCGGTCTTCAGCCAGATGGGGGATCTCTTCGAATCGTCGCTGAAGCGCCGCTTTGGAGCCAAGGATTCGAGCCATCTCATTCCCGGCCATGGCGGCTTCCTCGACCGCCTCGACGGCTACTGGGCGGTGCTGGTTTTCGCCGGCATGGTGTTGTTCCTTACCCGTCTCGAACTCTGAACCGCCCATGCTTCGCACCGTCACGCTTCTGGGAGCGACCGGCTCCATCGGTAGATCGACGCGCGAGATCGTCGCGGAAAACCCCGAACGGTTGCGGATCGGTGCGGTCGTGGCCGGTCGCGATGCCGCTGCGTTGGCCCGCGTTGCGATCGAGACCGGCGCCAGCTTCGCTGCCCTTGCCGATGCCACGGCGGGGCCGGCGCTGACTGACGCGCTGGCCGGCAGCGGTATTGCCTGCGGGGCAGGGCGTTCGGCCGTGCTCGACGCAGTGGCGATGGACTCGGACATCGTCGTCAGCGCGATCTCGGGAGCGGCCGGGCTGGAGGCGACCTTCGCCGCGCTGGCGCCGGGCCGTGTCGTCGCGCTCGCCAACAAGGAGAGTCTCGTCTGCGCCGGCGCCGCCGTCATGGCGCGCGCGGGGGCGGTCGGCGCGCGCATCCTGCCTTTGGATTCCGAGCACAATGCCCTTTTCCAGGTGCTCGGCGCCGAGCCGATCTCCGCCATCCGCAGCATGACGCTGACCGCGTCGGGCGGCCCGTTCCGGACCTGGAGCGCAGCGCAGATCGCAGCGGCGCGGCCCGAGCAGGCACTGGCCCATCCGAACTACGCGATGGGTGCCAAGATCTCGATCGACTCGGCCAGCATGATGAACAAGGGGCTGGAACTGATCGAGGCCTGCTTCCTGTTCGGGCTGGCGCCCGGCCAGCTCGAGGTGCTGGTCCATCCTCAGCAACTCGTCCATGGCCTCGTCACCTTCCGCGACGGCTCCGTCAGCGCCGGCATGGCCCTGCCGGACATGCGCGTCGCGGCGGCCCATTGCCTCGGCATCGACGGCAGGCTCGACGCGCCTCCCGCGCGCTTCCTCGATCTGGCGCTGACGGCGCCGCTGAGCTTCGAGCGGCCCGACCTCGCGCGTTTTCCGGCCTTGGGCCTCGCCATGGCGGCACTCGCCGAGGGCGGCGCCATGCCCGCCATCCTCAACGCGGCCAACGAGGTCGCCGTCGCTGCCTATCTCGAAGGGCGCATCGCCTTTCCCGGCATCGCGGCGCTGGTCGAGGCCGTTTGTGCCGGGGCCGCTCCGGACCTCGCGGCGCCCGCCGACGTGGCCGCCGCGCTCGCCATTGACCATGAGGCGAGAAACCGCGCACGCGCGCTCTTGTAGGAGAGACCCTTCGCTGTCACCTAAGGGGGACTGATCGGGAGATACTGATGGACTTCGTGGCGACACTCTGGAACGCCGGTTCGTTCGCGCTCGGCTACCTCGTGCCTTTCCTCTTCGTCCTGACGGTGGTCGTGTTCGTCCATGAACTCGGCCATTTCCTCGTCGGCCGCTGGTGCGGTGTCGATGTGAAGGTCTTCTCGATCGGCTTCGGCCGCGAGCTCTTCGGCTTCAACGACAGGCATGGCACGCGCTGGCGCTTCGCGGCGATCCCGCTCGGCGGATACGTCAAGTTCTCCGGCGACGCCGACGCCACGTCCTCTGTGACCGATTCCGGCGAACTACAGGGCATGACCGCGGCCGAGCGCGAACGTTCCTTCCCGGCGCAGTCGGTCGCCGAGCGCGCCGCCATCGTCGCCGCCGGTCCGATCGCCAATTTCCTGCTCGCCATCCTCATCTTCGGCGCGACGGTCTTCGTCTTCGGCAAGCAGGTCCTGATCCCCCGCGTCGATCAGGTGGTCGCCGGCAGCGCGGCAGAACGTGGTGGGCTTCTGGCGGGCGATCTCGTGTTGTCGATCGACGGTCAGCCGATCGGCAGCTTCGCCGACATGCAGCGCGCGATCTCGGCCAGGCCGAACGAAACGCTCTCGATCGTCGTCGAGCGGGCGAGCGGGACCGTGACGTTGCCGGTCACGCCCGCTCTCGTCGAACAAAGCACGCCGCTCGGCAAGCAGCGCATCGGCGTGCTGGGCGTGCAGGCCTCGCGGCAGGCCAGCGATTGGAAGACGCAGCATTTCGGTCTGCTCGAATCCGTCAGGGTCGGTGTGAGCGAGACCTGGTACGTCGTCGAACGCACCTATGATTATCTCGCCAAGCTGGTGAGCGGCCGGGAATCGGTCGACCAGCTCTCCGGCCCGATCCGCATCGCACAGGTGTCCGGGCTGGTCGCGTCGAATGGGGGCCTGCTCGGCCTGATCAACCTGGCCGCGATCCTGTCGGTGTCGATCGGTCTGATGAACCTGTTCCCGGTGCCGATGCTGGATGGCGGGCACTTGCTGTTCTACGCCGTCGAGGCGCTAAGAGGGCGGCCGTTGAGCGAGCGTGCGCAGGAGATCGGCTTCCGGGTCGGCCTCGGCCTGGTGCTGATGCTCATGCTGTTCGTCACCTGGAACGACATCGTCCACGTCCGATCGCTGCTCTAGCGTCGCCCCCATTGTGGCTGACGTTCTCGGTCTTGCCCGGTTGTCCTGCAACCGGTCGAATCCGAGGGCGCGGGCTTTGCGCAGCCGGGCATGTTCGTTAACGGGTTCCCGGATTTTTGAGCTTTTCCACTATCGATCTATCAATCGGGCGTTTCTGCCGGAGATTGGCGGAATATCGTCAATCGACCCAATCCGTCCCAGTTTGCGGCAAAATCACGGCACGTCGCGTGGCCTCATGGCAACGAGAGGGCTAAAAATAATTTGTTAACGACAATGCCGGTTTGCACCCTGCGGGAAACTTTGTAGAAGCGAATGCACTGCAATGTCCCCATGCCGCACCTCATAGGTGTCGGCCCCCGTGACTGGGGTGGTGACCTGAGAAAATGGAATAGGCGACCCGATGACGTCGACCCAAAAGAGCCGGACCTTCAGAGCGCGGCTCTCTCGATCAGTCGGACTTTCGGCCTTCATGTTGGCCGTAAGCGGTGGCGTGGTGTTTGCGCAGGCCGTGATTGTCCAGGGCAACAGGCGCGTCGATGCGGAGACAATCCGCTCCTACGCAGGCCAGGGTGGCCCGCAGGAGATTCGTCAGAGCCTTCTCGCTACCGGCCTCTTCACCAATGTTCAGGTGAGCCGTCGTGGCTCGCAGACCGTCATCTCCGTCCAGGAGAACGACACGATCAATCGCGTCGCCTTCGAGGGCAATCGCCGCCTGAAGAGCGAGGTGCTGCTCCAGCAGGTCCAGTCGAAGGCCGGCGGCCCGATGAGCCAGGCTCTGATCGACGCCGACGTTGCGCGCCTGAAGGAAGTCTATCGTCGCGCTGGCTATGGCCTGTCCTCGGTGAGCGGTCGCATCGCGCCGCTGCCGAACGGTCGCTCGGACGTGGTCTTCACCATCAACGAGAGCGGCAAGACCGGCATCAAATCGATCAATTTCGAGGGCAACCAGGTCTATTCCGATGGTCGCCTGCGCGGTCTGATGAGCTCGACCGAGTCGAACTTCCTCAGTTTCATCAAGACCTCGGACGTCTATGATCCGGACCGGATTACCTCCGATCTCGAGCTGATCCGCCGCTTCTATCTGAAGAACGGCTATGCCGACTTCCAGATCGTCGGCAACACCGCCCGTTTCGATGAGGCGGCCGGCGGCTGGGTGATCGATGTCACCGTGGCCGAGGGGCCGCAGTACAAGGTCGGTAATGTCGCGGTTGATTCGGCCCTGCGCGAACTCGATTCGGCCGCGCTGCAGGGTTATGTACTCACCTCGGCCGGTGATACCTACAACGCTGAAGCCGTCGAGAAGTCTCTCGTAAACCTGACGACCGAAGTCTCGCGTCGGGGGCATCCTTTCGCCCAGGTTCGTCCGCGCGGCGATCGTGATGCGGCTGGCCGCCTGATCGGTATCACCTATGTCGTCGACGAGGGTCCGCGGGTCTATGTCGAGCGCATCAATGTGCGCGGCAACACCCGCACCCGCGACTATGTCGTTCGCCGCGAACTCGATCTCGGTGAAGGCGATGCCTACAACAAGGTGATGGTCGATCGCGCCGAGCGTCGCCTGAACAATCTCGGCTTCTTCAACAAGGTCCGCATCACCAATGAGCCGGGCTCCGCGCCCGATCGCGTGGTGGTCAACATCGATGTCGAGGACAAGGCGACGGGCTCGTTCTCGATTGCCGGCGGTTACTCGACCTCGGACGGCGTCATCGGCGAGGTTTCGCTGTCGGAATCGAACTTCCTCGGCCGCGGCCAGTTCGTCCGCATCGCGGGCACGCTCGGCCAACGCACCCAGGGCGTCGACTTCTCCTTCACCGAGCCCTATTTCCTCGACCGCCGCATCGCCGCCGGCTTCGATCTGTTCTCGAAGTTCAGCGACAACTACAACACCGGCCGCTTCGAGAGCCGCGTCACGGGTGGTACGGTTCGCCTGACCTTCCCGATCACGGAAGAGCTTTCGATCACGCCGCGCTACTCGATCTACAGCACGGAGATCGAGATCCGGAACGATGCCGAGCGTCCGTACAACGACTGCTCGGTGCCGCTGACGGGGATCACCCCCGGCACGACCGGCGCGATCGCCGCGAGCTCGACCTTCAACTGCTTGACCAATGGCGAGGCGTCGATCGCGGTCAAGGAAGCGGCCGGCACGACCCTGACCTCGCTGGTCGGCCTGAGCTTCAACTACAACTCGCTCGACAGCAACCAGAACCCGCGCAACGGTTTCATCGCCGAGCTGAAGCCGGAATTCGCAGGTGTAGGCGGCGACTCGAAGTTCCTGCGCGTCTCGGCCGACGCCCGCTACTACAAGGAAATCTTCGACGACGTCGTCGGCTTCGCACGCATTCAGGGCGGCCACGTCCAGGCGACCAGCGGCGATCTGCGCATGATCGACCACTACTTCCTCGGACCGACCCTGGTTCGTGGTTTCGCGCCGTCGGGCATCGGCCCGCGTGACGTGACGAACGATCCGACGGCGAACGCGCTCGGCGGCACCACTTATTTCGGCGGTTCGCTGGAAGTGCAGTTCCCGATCTGGGGCCTGCCGCGCGATCTCGGCCTGCGCGGTGCGGTGTTCGCCGACGCCGGCACGCTGTTCAACTATGATGGCGGTACGGCGGTCGCCGCTGCTTGCCCGGCGGGCTCGACGGGTCGCCAGTTCAACGTGGCGACGACGTCGATCTACCAGAGCAACATCGCCTGCGTGCGCGACAAGAACGTCATCCGCTCGTCGGTCGGCGTCAGCCTGCTCTGGCAGTCGCCGCTCGGACCGATCCGCTTCGACTACGCCTACGCGCTGTCGAAGGACGACGGCCAGATCGGTACCCTGAACGGCGTCACCGCGAAGTACGGCGGAGACCGGACCCAGGCCTTCCGCTTCTCGGGCGGCACCCGCTTCTGACGAGGCGGGGCGCGTCCAGCGCCCCGCACCGGACCGTTTCGATGTCAGAACCTCAATTTTTCCCCATCGCGACCTCGCTCGACTTCGGCGAGGTCGCTGCCATTTCGGGAGCGACGCTGCCTGAGGGCGTCGATCCGACGCGCCGGCTCACCGGCGCCGCGGCGCTCGAGAATGCCGGCCCGGCCGACATCGCCTATATGGACAATCCGAAATACACCGACGCGCTTGCCGCGACGGGCGCCGGGTTGTGTCTGGTCTCGCCGCGTTTCGCCGAGCGTGTGCCTGCAGGGACGGTCGCGCTGGTCTCGCCCGCGCCCTATCACGCCTTCGCCAAGGTCCTGGCCCGCTTCTTCCCCTCCGCATTGAAGCCCGGCTCGATCTTCGGCTCGCAGGGCGTGGCGCCCGGCGCCTTCGTTCATGCCACGGCCGTTCTTGAGGCCGGCGTCACGGTCGATCCGGGCGCTGTCATCGGCCCCGGTGCCGAGATCGGCTCGGGGACCGTGGTCGCCTCCCATGCCGTCATCGGCCCGCAGGTCCGCATCGGCCGCAACTGCTCGATCGGGGCCGGCTGTACGCTGCAGGCCGCGCTCATCGGCAACCGCGTCATCATCCATCCCGGCGCCCGCATCGGGCAGGACGGGTTCGGCTTCGCCATGAGCCCGCGCGGTCACATGAAGGTCCCGCAGATTGGGCGCGTCATCGTGCAGGACGACGTCGAGATCGGCGCCAATACCTGCATCGACCGGGGTGCCAGCCGCGATACCGTGATCGGCGAGGGCACCAAGATCGATAACCTCGTCCAGATCGGCCACAACGTCGTGATCGGGCGGCATTGCGTCATCGTCTCGCAGGTCGGCATCGCCGGCTCGTCGACGCTGGAGGATTTCGTTGTCCTGGGCGGTCAGGTCGGTCTTGCCGGCCATCTGACGGTCGGTATGGGCGCGCAGGTCGCGGCGCAAAGCGGCGTGGCCGGCGATATTCCGCGGGGCGCGCGCTATGGCGGCTATCCCGCCCAGCCGGCCTTGAGCTGGGCGCGCGAGAGCGCGCTGCTCAAGTCGCTGGTCGCCAATCGCGGCAAGGGTCGCACCGAAGGCTGAGCGGCCGCGCGGGCTTTTCGATCGGCCAGCCCTGGCTTGGCCTCCCGCCGTCGCGCGGCTAGAAACGGATTGATGATGCGGCCTCACGGACGGCCCGCACGGGAGAGACGAAACGATGATCGAGGCGACGACGACGCTGGGTGTGGCCGACATCCAGAAGATCATGGCCTGCATTCCGCACCGCTATCCTTTTCTGCTCGTCGATCGCGTTATCGAGATGAACGGTGACGAATCCGGCATCGGCATCAAGAACGTCACCGTCAACGAGCCTCAGTTCACCGGGCATTTTCCGGACAGGCCGGTTTTCCCGGGCGTATTGATGATCGAGGCGATGGCGCAGACGGCTGGGGTGCTGGTCGTCAGTGCGCGTGGCGCAGAAGATGCCGCCGTCCGCAGCGTGCTCTTCACCACGATCGACAAGGCCAAGTTCCGCAAGCCGGTCGGCCCCGGCGACACGCTGCGCTTCCACCTGACCAAGCTGGCGCGCAAGCGCAACATCTGGTTCTACCGCGGCGAGGCCCGCGTCGATGGCGCGCTCGTCGCCGAAGCCGAATTGTCGGCGATGGTCATCTGATCGCGATGATCATCCGCAAGAGCAGGACGGTTTCTTCCGTGAGCATCCGGTCATGAGTCCCAGCATCCACCCCATGTCGGTCGTCGATCCCGCCGCGCGGCTGGGCGAGGGCGTAAAGATTGGCCCGTTCTGCACGGTCGGCCCCGATGTCGTGCTCGGCGACGGCGTCGAGTTGGTCAGCCACGTTGCGGTTGCCGGACGCACGACGATCGGCGCCAGGACCAGCATCTATCCCTTCGCCTCGATCGGCCATCCGCCGCAGGACGTGAAGTACAAGGGGGAGCCCTCGACCCTGACGATCGGCGTCGATTGCAAGATTCGCGAAGGCGTGACGATGAACCCCGGCACCGAGGGCGGGGGCATGGAAACCACTGTCGGCGATCGCTGCTTCTTTCTGGCGAATTCGCATGTCGGGCATGACAGCCATATCGGCAACAACGTCATCTTCTCCAACAACGTCATGTGCGCGGGGCATGTCACGGTCGGCAATTTCGTGATCGTCGGCGGCGGCACGGGCCTGCAGCAATTCATCCGTGTCGGCGATCACGCCTTTATCGGTGGCGGCGCCGGTGTGCTGAACGACGTCATTCCGTTCGGCCTCGTGCGGGATAATCCGGCCCACCTCGCCGGTCTCAATCTCGTCGGCCTGCGTCGCCGCGAGTTCTCGCGCGAGCAGATCCATGAACTGCGCCGCGCCTATCGCCTGCTCTTTGCCGATGAGGGCACCTTGTCGGAGCGCGTCGAGGACGTCGCCAGCGAATTCGCCTCGCATCCGCTGATCCACGAGATCCTCGACTTCATCCGGGACGGCGGCGAGCGTGCGATCTGCATCCCTCGTGACGTCAACGCGCCGGATCGGTGAGTGCTGATCAGGCAGTTGCGGCCTTGAACGACAGGCCGCTCGCGATCATCGCGGGCGCCGGCGACTTTCCGCCCCGGCTCGCCAGCCTGGCGGCGGCCGGCGGCCGGCCCGTCTTCATCGCCGCGCTCGAGGGTGCGGCCGTTCCCGCAGCCTTCGGCACGGTCGATCTCCAGAGCTACCGCCTCGGTCAGCTCGGCCGCTTGCTGGAGGATCTGCGCCGGCGTGACATCCTCGACCTCGTCCTCATCGGCAGCCTGCCGCGGCCGAGTTTCGGCGCGTTGCGGCCGGAAGCCTCGACGCTGAAATACCTACCGCATTTCGCCCGCGCCTTTCGCGGCGGCGACGACCACCTGCTTCGCGGCGTCGTCACATTCTTCGAGGGGCAGGGCTTCTCTGTCCACGGTCCGGCCGATGTCGCGCCGCAGATGACGGCTCCGCTCGGCCCCCTCGGTCGCAAGGCGGCGACGCCTGTGCAGAGGGACCTGATGACGCGCGGCTTCCAGCTCCTGGCGGCGCTGTCCCCTTTCGATGTCGGCCAGGCGGCGATCCTGGCCGATCACCGTGTCATCGCGATCGAGGCCGCCGAAGGCACGGACGCCATGATCCGCCGTGTCGGCGAACTGGTCTCGTCCGGCCGCCTGCGCCTCGCCAAGGGCGACGGCGTTCTGGTGAAGGCGCCGAAGGACGGCCAGGATCTGCGGGTCGACATGCCGGCGATCGGAGCGGAAACCTTGCGCAACGTCGCGGCCGCCGGCCTCTCGGGCATTGGCTTGCGGGCTCGGCGCGTCCTGGTCGGTGATGCCGCAGGTCTCGGCAAACTCGCCGACCAGTCGGGCTTGTTCGTCGAGGGCGTCGCCTCGTGAGCCGCCCCTTTCGCCTTGCGGTCATTGCGGGCGAGGCCTCCGGCGACGCGCTGGCCCTGCGCTTTCTCGACAGTCTCCGGCAGCGCCTCGGTGACCGCGAACTCGCAATCAGCGGCGTCGGCGGCGAGGGACTGATCGCCGCCGGCCTCGTACCGCTCTTTCCCCAGGCCGATATCGCGGTGATGGGCTTCGGCCCCGTGGTCGCGCGCCTGCCCCTGCTGCTGCGCCGGATGAACGACGCCGCCCGAGGCGTCACGGCCTTCGCGCCCGATCTTCTGCTGACGGTCGACGCGCCGGACTTCTGCCTGCGTGTCGCGAAGAAGGTGCGCGCCCGGGCACCCACGATTCCGATCGCCCATTGGGTCTGCCCGAGCGTCTGGGCCTGGCGTTCTGGTCGGGCTCGCCGGATGGCGCCGCATATCGACCGCATCCTGGCGCTGCTGCCCTTCGAGCCGGCGGCGTTGGAGCGACTGCATGGGCCGAAGACGGTCTATGTCGGCCATCCGCTGATCGAACGCCTGTCCGAACTCAGGCCCGACAGCGCCGAGGCGCGTATTCGGGCGGATGCTGAGGCGCCTGTGCTGCTGGTCCTGCCCGGCAGCCGCCGCTCGGAAATCCGCCATCTGATGCCGGTCTTCGGCGAGGCGATCGCGCGGGTCGCCGCGGCCGCGCCGGGCGCGCGCTTCGTACTGCCGGCGGTGGCGCATCTGCGCGAGGAGATCGCACAGGCAGCAGCGTCCTGGCCTGTCCGACCCGAAATCGTCGTCGGCGAAGCGGAAAAGCTCGCGGCCTTCCGCAAGGCGCGGGCGGCGCTGGCGGCATCGGGTACGGTGACGCTCGAACTCGCGCTGGCGCAGGTGCCGACGGTTGCGGCCTATCGCGGCGCCGGATGGGAGGCTGCCATCGCGCGCCGCCTGATCAAGCTACCGAGCGTGATCCTGCCTAATCTGATCCTCGGGCGTAGCGCCGTGCCGGAATTCATCCAGGATGATGCGACGGCTGAGGCGTTGAGCGGACACCTCCTTGCGGCCCTCACAGACGGGCCGGAGCGCCAGCGGCAGCTCGACGGCTTCGCCGAGGTCGAGACGATCATGCGTTCGGCCGGGGCGAGCCCG
This sequence comes from Allobosea sp. GW822-FHT03F07, assembly GCF_058801345.1. Classification (NCBI taxonomy): domain Bacteria; kingdom Pseudomonadati; phylum Pseudomonadota; class Alphaproteobacteria; order Hyphomicrobiales; family Alloboseaceae; genus Allobosea; species Allobosea sp. GW822-FHT03F07. Next base: position 356,670 of record NZ_JBXAND010000002.1, on the reverse strand, counting down.
GCTGCCAACGCGGTTGAGGCCGCGTTGGCGCTGGCCGCAGGCAGACCGGAATAGCCGGCGCCGACCTGCGGGAAAGGCGGCGCCTCACTCCAGCGCGGCGCCCGAGGCCTTGGCGATCGGGAACCATTTCGCCACCTCGATCTTGACGTGCTCGCCCAGCGCGTCCGGCGTCGAGCCGACGATCACGGCGCTGACGTCTTCGAGGCGCTTTTTCACGCCCTCGTCCTTCAGCGCGTCATTGGCGGCCTTGTTGAGCTTGGCGACGATGTCGGCCGGCATCTTGGCCGGTCCGAACAGCGCGTTCCAGGTATAGGTCTCGTAGCCGGCCAGGCCACCTTCGGCGATCGTGGGCAGGTCCGGGAAGGATGAGACCCGCTCCTTGGTGGTCACGCCGATGGCGCGCAGCTGGCCGCTGCGGATGAATTGGGCCGAGGAGGGCAGGTTGTCGAACATGATCGGCACCGCGCCGGCGACGACGTCGTTCAGAGCCGGCCCCGCGCCGCGATAGGGCACATGGTTCATCTGCACGCCGCCGAGCGACTTGAACAGCTCGCCCGAGAGGTGCAGCGGCGTGCCGACGCCCGACGAGGCGTAGGAGTACTTGCCCGGATCGGCTTTGAGCACCGCGATGACCTCCTGGACCGTCTTGGCCGGAAAGCTCGGATGCACGACCATGACGTTCGGCACGAGCGCGAGCAGCGAGATCGGCGTGAAATCCTTGACCGGGTCGAAGGTCACGGTCTTCAGGATCGCGGGGTTCAGCGCATGGGTCGAGATCGTGCCCATCAGGATGGTGTATCCGTCCGGCGTCGCGCGGGCGACGGCGGTCGAGCCGACATTGCCCCCGGCGCCGGCGCGGTTCTCGATCACCACCGACTGGCCGAGAAGCTCCGTCATCTTCTGTCCGACGAGGCGCGCGACGATGTCGGTCGAGCCGCCGGCGGCGAATGGAACGATCAGGTTGATCGGCCGGGTCGGGAAGGCGACTTGCGCCTGAGTCTGTCCGCCGGTCAGCGTCAGCGCGGTGGCGCCGGCCAGAAAGCCGCGCCGGTTGAGATCATGGGACTGCGACAAGCGTTTATCCTCCAGATTGCTTTTTTCGAGTTTAGCGCGATACGAGGCGCCGTCATTGCCGGCCATCATATCAATCATCTGAAACAATAAGGGCGCGACGGCAAGCCGTCGCGCCCTGTTTGGGAGCCAGTGCTTGGCTGCGCGCTTCAGCGGCGGCCGATCGGCGTGTACTCGCGCTGCGGGGCGCCGGTATAGAGCTGGCGCGGACGGCCGATGCGCTGGGACGGGTCCTCGATCATCTCCTTCCACTGCGCGATCCAGCCGACGGTGCGAGCCAGCGCGAACAGCGCCGTGAACATCGAGGTGGGGAAGCCCATCGCCTTCAGGGTGATGCCCGAATAGAAGTCGATGTTCGGATAGAGCTTCTTCTCGATGAAGTACGGGTCCGACAGCGCGATGCGCTCGAGCTCGATCGCGACGTCGAGCAGCGGATCATCCTTGATCCCGAGCTCGTTCAGCACCTCATGCGTGGTTTTCTGCATGATCTTGGCGCGCGGATCGTAATTCTTGTAGACGCGGTGGCCGAAGCCCATCAGGCGGAACGGGTCGTTCTTGTCCTTGGCCTTGGCGATGTATTTCGGGATGTTCTCGACCGAACCGATCTCCTCGAGCATCTTCAGCGCGGCTTCGTTGGCGCCGCCATGGGCGGGCCCCCACAGGCAGGCCGTGCCCGCCGCGATGCAGGCGAAGGGATTGGCGCCCGACGAGCCCGCAAGCCGGACCGTTGAGGTCGAGGCGTTCTGCTCGTGGTCGGCATGCAGGATGAAGATGCGGTCGAGCGCGCGCGAGAGCACCGGGTTGACCTTATACTCCTCGGCCGGCACCGCGAAGCACATCCGCAGGAAGTTCGAGGTGTAGTCGAGCGAGTTCAGCGGGTACACGAAGGGCTGACCGACCGTATATTTGTAGGCCATCGCCGCCAGCGTCGGCATCTTCGCGATCATGCGCATCGAGGCGACCATGCGCTGATGCGGATCGGAGATGTCGGTCGAGTCGTGATAGAACGCCGACATCGCGCCAATCGAGCCGACCATGACGGCCATCGGATGCGCGTCGCGGCGGAAGCCCTGGAAGAAGCGGGCCATCTGCTCGTGCACCATGGTGTGGCGCGTCACGCGATAGTCGAAATCGGCCTTCTGCGCGGCGGTCGGCAGTTCGCCTTCCAGCAGCAGGTAGCAGGTCTCGAGGAAGTCGCCATGCTCGGCGAGCTGCTCGATCGGATAGCCGCGATAGAGCAGCACGCCCTCGTCGCCGTCGATATAGGTGATCTGCGACTCGCAGCTCGCCGTCGAGGTGAAGCCGGGATCATAGGTGAACATGCCCGTCTGGGCGTAGAGCTTGCCGATGTCGATGACGGACGGGCCGATCGAACCCGTCTTGATCGCCATGTCGACGGTCTTGCCGTCGACCTGAAGCTGGCTGGTGGTTCCGCTCATCGATACCGATCCTTTCAGGCTCGCTGCTGTTCAGTCGTCGTCCCGCTCGGTCCGTCCCCGGTTGTCATGAGGCCTTCCCGTCATCAGGCCGTCCCGACATGACAACGTCGTGTCGGGGCATCGGCGGGGAGGTTGAAGGGGCGGTTCATCCGACTGATTTTCAAGCAATATTTGTGCCCGATCCGGCTGGCGCCGGAGCAGGCCACACGTCGCGTCACTAGACCATTTGCGGGAGCTGTTCAACCGAGCCGAAAGACGGTCGACCGAGCCCCCGGCTCATGCCTGGTCGGCGAGCCGCGCCAGCGTCTCCTCGCGCCCGAGCACCGCCATCACGTCGAACAATCCGGGCGACATCGCGCGTCCGGTCAGGGCGGCGCGCAGGGGCTGCGCGGCCTGTCCGAGCTTCAGCCCGTTCGTCTCCGCAAAGCCGCGCACGGCCGCCTCCAGCGCCGCGACGGACCAGTCGTTCACGGCCGAAAGCATCTCGGCGAGGCCAGGCAGGCGCTGCTTTGCCGCCTCATCGAGCAGGGCGGCCGCCTTGGCGTCGAGCTGCAGCGGTCGCGCGGCATAGAGGTAGTAGGCACTGTCGAGCAGTTCGACCAGCGTTTTGGCCCGCTCCTTGAGGCCGGGCATGGCGGCGAGGAATTTCGCCTCCAGCTCCGGCGACAGCTCCGCGGGCACGCCGCGCGGCGGGCCGATCTCGGGCAGGATCACCTTGAGTGCCTCCAGCAGATCGCGATCCTCCGACTGGCGCATATAGAGGCCGTTCAGGCTCTCCAGCTTGGCGTAGTCGAAGCGCGCCGCCGACCGGCCGATCGAGGACAGGTTGAACAGCTCGATCATCTCCTGCGTCGAGAAGATCTCCTGGTCGCCATGGCTCCAGCCGAGCCGCAGAAGGTAGTTGCGCAGCGCCACCGGCAGATAGCCCATCGAGCGATAGGCATCGACGCCGAGCGCGCCATGGCGCTTCGACAGCTTCGCGCCGTCCGGACCATGGATCAGCGGGATATGCGACATGCTGGGCACCTTCCAGCCGAGCGCCTGGTAGATCTGGGTCTGCCGCGCCGCGTTGGTCAGGTGGTCGTCGCCGCGGATGACATGGGTCACGCCCATGTCGTGGTCGTCGACGACGACGGCCAGCATATAGGTCGGGTTGCCGTCGGAGCGCAGCAGCACGAGGTCGTCGAGATTCTCGTTCTGCCAGACGACTCGGCCCTGTACCTCGTCCTCGACGACGGTCTCGCCGGTCTGGGCGGCGCGCAGCCGGATCACCGGCTTGACGTCGGCCGGCGCGGTCGCCGGGTCGCGGTCGCGCCAGCGCCCGTCATAGCGCATCGGCTTGCCAGCCGCCTTGGCCTGCTCGCGCATCTCGTCGAGTTCGGCCGGGGTCGCGTAGCAGTAATAGGCCGTGCCGGCCGCCAACATCTGGTGCGCGACTTCGCGATGCCGCTCGGCGCGGGCGAACTGGTAGACGGTGTCGCCGTCCCAATCGAGGCCGAGCCATTTCAGCCCGTCGAGGATCGCGCCGATCGCGGCGTCGGTCGAGCGTTCACGATCGGTGTCTTCGATCCGCAGCAGCATCTTGCCGCCGGTATGGCGCGCATACAGCCAGTTGAACAGGGCAGTGCGCCCGCCGCCGATATGCAGGAAGCCGGTGGGCGAGGGCGCAAAGCGCGTGACGACGGCATCGCTCATGAAAGGCAAAGCTCCGGCTGGGCGCAGGTGGACGGCCCAGATCGAGACGGGGAGGAAAAACGGCGAGCCGGATGCCGGCGCGCGCCGGACGGACATGACATCCGGCGCGGCCCCTGTAACATGCTCTGGCCGCCCGCGTTAAGCGCAAGATCGCAGCCGGCGCGGGGCGGGGCGGGCTGGGGAACGCTGGATGCAGCGGGGGCTGCCAGGGGAGGGTCGGCCAGCACAGGCGCGCGGCGCGCGCGCGGGTATCCTGCAATCGCGTCTGCCTGGTCTTGTGCTCGGCGAGGCCAGCCTGAAATCGATTCTCGTGGATTGGCGGCGGCGCTTCCTGGCCGCCTGCTCGCGCGAGGCCGAGCGCCGCCGGCTGTTCCTCTGGCTGCCGGTGATCATGGGAGCCGGCATCCTGCTCTACTTCGCCGCCGACCGGGAGCCGGCGCTCTGGGCCCCGCTGACGGGATTCCTGCTGGCGAGCACCGGCGCTGTCTGCCTGCGATTGAGGCGGCACGCCATGCTGATCTGCATCGGCCTCGCCGCTGTCTTTGCCGGCTTCGCCGCGGCGACCTGGCGCACCGCCACTGTTGCCGGCCCTATCCTCGACCGCCCCCGCATCGGCCAGCTCAGCGGCTTTGTCGAGGCGGTCGAAGCGCGCGATGCCGGCGCACGCCTTGTCATCCTGGTCACGGCCCTTGCCGGACTCGAACCCGAGCGCTGGCCGAAGCGGGTGCGCGTCAATGTCCGTAGCGGCGAGGTCTCGCCGGGCGATCACATCTCGGCCGTGGCGCGGCTCCTGCCGCCCCCCGGCCCGGCGCGCCCCGGCGGCTACGACTTCGGGCGCGACGCCTTCTTCCGCGGGCTGGGCGCCGTCGGCAGTATTCCCGGCAAGATCGTGCTTTCACCACCGCCTCGGCCCCCACCGAGCGAACTCGTACTGGCGGCGACGATCGACCGGGCTCGCAACGCATTGACGCGGCGCATCGCCGAGATCGCCGGCGGCCAGGCCGGCGCGATGGCGGCGGCGCTCGTTACTGGCAAGCGCGGCCTGATCACGGAGACGACGAACACCGATCTTCGTGCCGCGGGCATCTATCACATCGTCTCGATCTCGGGCCTCCACATGGTGCTCGCCGCCGGCACGATCTTCTGGCTGGTCCGGGCGCTCCTGGCCCTCTCGCAGACGCTCGCCCTGCGCTGGCCCGTCAAGAAGATGGCCGCCGTCGCGGCGATGATCGGCGCCATCGCCTACTGCGTCTTCTCGGGCGCGGAGGTCGCGACGGTCCGCTCGCTGATCATGACGCTTGTCATGCTCGGCGCGATCCTGGTCGACCGGCCGGCGCTCAGCATGCGCAACCTCGCGCTGGCCGCGATCATCGTGCTGCTGCGCGAGCCGGAGGCGCTGCTCGGGCCGAGCTTCCAGATGTCCTTCGGTGCCGTCGCCGCCCTGATCGCCTTCGCCGAGCGCTGGGAGAATCGCGACCGGCCGCAGCCGCCTCCCACGCTGCCCTGGCCCGTGCGGCCGCTCTGGATCGCCGCGACCGGCATCGTCGTCACGACGCTGCTGGCGACGGCTGCGACCGCGCCCTTCGGCGCTTATCACTTCCAGACCTTCAATCCCTTCGGCCTGCTCGGTAACGCGCTGGCGCTGCCCTTCGTCTCGCTCTGTGTGATGCCGGCAGCGGTCTTCGGCGTGCTCGCCTATCCGTTCGGGCTCGATGCGCCGGCCTGGTGGCTGATGGGTGCGGCCTCCGAGGTCGTGCTCAAGCTCGCGCATTGGGTCGCGACCATCGAGCATTCCACGCTCGTCATCGCCGCCTTCGGACCCGCCGCGCTGGCCTGCTTTGCGGCATCGCTGCTCTGGATCGCGCTCTGGACGACGAAGTTGCGGCTGCTCGCGATCCTGCCGCTCGTCGCGGGCGTCGCCGTCGCGGCGAAGCCCGGGCGCCCCGAAATCCTGATCGAGCGCGACGGCTCCGGCATCGCCGTGCGCGGCAAGGACGACCTGCTGATCGTCGCCGGCAAGCCCAGCCGCTTCGTCCTGCAGCAATGGCTGACCGCCGATGGCGACGGCCGTAACCCCGACGATGCCGCTCTGCGGCAGGGCGCGGCCTGCGACCCGCAGGGCTGTGTCATCCTGACGAAGGACGGCCGCAGCATTGCCTATGCCCGCGACAGGCTCGCCATCATCGAGGATTGCCGTCGCGCCGACCTCGTCGTCACGCCGATCCCCTGGACCGCCCCCTGCGCCGCGAAGCTGATCGACCGCACGGCCTTGATCCGGGACGGAGCGACGGCGCTCGTTCGCCGGGGCGGGGATTGGCGCAGCCACGCTTCCGAGCAGGCCGGGAGCGAGCGTCCCTGGAACCGCAAGGCCGCAGCCACGCAGCCGACATCGGCCAGACCTGACCCAGCAGGTATTGCCGTTCCGCCGTCGGCGGACGACGCCGCCGAGCCTGAGCGACTTCAGTAGCGCCGCATCAGGTTAACCAGCCGGCCCTGGATCTTGACCCGGTCCGGGCCGAGCACGCGTGTCTCATAGGCCGGATTGGCCGCTTCCAGCGCGATCGAGGATCCACGCTTGCGCAGCCGCTTCAGCGTCGCCTCCTCGTCGTCGATCAGCGCGACGATGATGTCGCCGGTATTGGCGGTGTCCTGCTTGCGGATAACGACGGTATCGCCGTCGAGGATGCCGGCATCCACCATCGAGTCGCCGCGAACCTCGAGCGCGAAATGCTCGCCGCCGCCCAGCATGTCGGCAGGCAACGCGACGCTGTGGCTGCGGCTCTGGATTGCCGAGATCGGCGTGCCTGCGGCTATGCGGCCCATCACAGGGATCGAAATCGTGCCGCGCCCATCATCCGAGGCGCCCTCCACCGGCCGCGGCTTGCCGAGAACGCCTTCTTTGCCGGGCGCGCCATCCTTGCCGAGCCCGCCCTGGACCACCGATGGATTGAAGCGCCCGCGCGGTTGCCCGCCGGCTCCGCTGCCCTCCGGCAGCTTGATGACCTCCAGCGCCCGCGCCCGGTTCGGCAGGCGGCGGATGAAGCCGCGCTCCTCCAGCGCCATGATAAGGCGGTGGATGCCGGATTTGGACCGCAGGTCGAGCGCGTCCTTCATCTCGTCGAAAGAGGGAGGCACGCCGCTTTCACGCAGGCGTTCATGGATGAAGCGAAGCAGTTCGGCCTGTTTGCGTGTCAGCATGGTCCCCGCCGGCGCGATGATGATCTGCTCTTGGCGCAGATTCGAAACAAATCACGAACACCATACCCGTTCGTGTTGTGTTCCGCAAGCAGGTGCTCGCCCAAGGTCAACTCAGCGCAGGCGGATGATCCGGCAGGGATCGCCTTTCTTTGCCGGCTCGGCGAAGGCGGGGCGGATCGCCAGCGCCTGCGCCCGGGCCAGCAGGCCGAGCATGGAGGAATCCTGCCGGTCGAACGGGGTCGCCTGCCAACCGGCCTCGGTCAGCGCGAGGTCGGAGCGCAGATAATCCTCGCGCTCGTCATTGGCCGGCATGTCGCGGCCGAGGATGCCGGGCTCGCTGCGGTCCCGCTCGGGCTCGGGCATGCCGAGCAGCGCCTCGATCAGGGGCACGACGAAGAGATGGCCGCAGACGATCGACGAGACCGGGTTGCCCGGCAGCCCGACCGCGACCATCTGGCCGAGCCGCCCGGTCATCATCGGCTTGCCCGGCCGCATCGCGATCTTCCAGAAGCCGAGCGCCATCCCGGCCCGTTTCAGCGCCTCCTGGACGAGGTCGTGCGCGCCGACCGAGGCGCCGCCGAGCGTGATCAGCACATCCGCGCCGGCTTCCTGCGCGCGTCCGATCCGCGCGGCGAGATCGGGATGGTTGTCGCGGGCGATGCCGAGATCGAGCGCGCTCGCGCCGGCCTGCTCGACGATCGCGGCGAGCGAGAAGCTGTTGGAGGCGACGATCTGGTCGGGGCCCACGGTTTCGCCCGGCAGGACCAGTTCGTCGCCCGTCGCGAGGATCGCGACCAGCGGCTTGCGGCGAACGGGCAGGTTCGGGTGCCCGGCGGCGGCGGCGAGGCCGAGCGCCGCGCTGTCGAGCCGGCGGCCCGCCGGTAGCAGAACGTCTCCGGTCGTGAAGTCGAGCCCGGCCGGGCGCACGAACTTGCCCTTCGGCGCACCCTCGCGGACGCGGATCGTCGCCGAGCCGATGCCGTCGGCATTCTCCTGGATCAGGATCGTATCGGCGCCGTCCGGGATCGGCGCGCCGGTGAAGATCCGCACCGCCTCACCTCGTCCGACCACGCCCGCGAAGGAGCGCCCCGCGGCGGATTCGCCGATGACGCGCAGGTCGCTGCCGGGTGCGAGATCTTCGGCTCGCGCGGCGTAGCCGTCCATCGCGGAATTGGCGAAGGGCGGCTGCGTGCGCAATGCCGTGACGTCGGCCGCCAGCACGCGACCGGCGCATTGCGCCAGCGCCAGGGTCTCGGTCGGCGTCGTCGCCGGCACGCTGTCGAGCAGCGCCTTAAGCGCGACCGGGACCGGCGTCAGGGCCATCAGGTGCTCTCCCCGGCGCTGCTGCCGGCGTCGAACGTGCCTGATTTTCCGCCCGATTTGTGGACGAGCCGGATATTCTCGATCCGCATCGCGCGGTCTGCCGCCTTGACCATGTCGTAGACGGTCAGGCAGGCGACGCCGACGGCGGTGAGCGCCTCCATCTCGACGCCGGTCTGGCCCTTCATCTTGACCTCGGCGCGCACCCGCACGCCGGGCAGGGCTTCGTCCAGTTCGAGATCGACCGCAACCTTGCTGATGAGCAGCGGGTGGCAGAGCGGGATCAGCTCATGCGTCTTCTTGGCGGCCATGATGCCGGCGAGCCGGGCGGTGCCGAGCACGTCGCCCTTCTTGGCGTCGCCGGCGCGCACGATCGCCAGCGTCTGCGGCTGCATCACGACGCAGCCTTCGGCGATCGCGATGCGCGAGGTCTCGGCCTTGTCGCCGACATCGACCATATGGGCCTGGCCCTGCGCGTCGAGATGGCTGAGGCCGGTCACGCGGCGCTGTCCTGCGGCTTGCCTTCGAGCGACTTGCCTTCGAGCGATGTACCGGTCAGCAGTTCGCGCGTCGCTGCGGCGACGTCTGCCTGCCGCATCAGGCTCTCGCCGACGAGGAAGGCGCCGACCCCGACGCCGTTCAGCCTGACGATGTCGGCATGAGTGAAGATGCCGCTCTCGCTGATCAGCATGCGCTCGGCCGGCACGCGCGGCGCCAGCCGCTCGGTCACGGCGAGGTCGACCTTGAAGTCGCGCAGATCGCGATTGTTGATGCCGAGCAGGCGGCTTTTGAGAGAAAGCGCCCGGTCGAGCTCGGCTTCGTCATGGACCTCGATCAGCACGTCCATGCCGAGATCGAACGCCGTCGCTTCGAGATCGCGCGCGGTGGCGTCGTCGACGCCGGCCATGATGATCAGGATGCAGTCGGCGCCCCAGGCCCGCGCCTCGAAGACCTGGTAGGGGTCGTAGAGGAAGTCCTTGCGCAGCGCCGGCAGGCCGGAGGCGGCGCGCGCGCGTGTCAGGAATTCCGGTTGCCCCTGGAAGGACGGCCCGTCCGTCAGCACGGAAATGCAGGCGGCCCCGCCGGAGGCATAGGCGCGGCCAAGTGAAGGCGGATCGAAATCGGTGCGGATCAGCCCCTTGGAAGGGCTCGCCTTCTTGATCTCGGCGATCAGCGCCGGACGTCTCTGCGCGGTCTTGGCGGCGAGCGCGTCGGCGAAGCCGATCGGCCGGGCGGCGGAGCGGGCCAGTTCCTCAATCTGGGCGGGCGGGATCGCCTGCTTGGCGGCGGCGATCTCCCGGCGCTTGTATTCTTCGATCCTGGCGAGGATGTCGGTCATGGCCGCCTCACGCGTTCGAGCTGGCGACGAGCGCAGCCAGCGTCGCCTTGGCCTTGCCGGAATCGAGCGCGGCCACCGCCTGCGCCAGCCCGTCGCGCAGGTCGCCGGCCTTTCCGGCGACGAGCAGCGCGGCCGCGGCATTGAAGGCGGCGATGTCGCGGAAGGCCGTCTTCTCGCCGTCGAGCACGGCCCGCAGCGCCGCCGCGTTCTGGGCCGGCTCGCCGCCGCGCAGATCTTCCGGACGGGCGCGGGGAAGGCCGACATCGTCGGGGCTGATCGAGAAGCTCTCGATCTTGCCGCCCTCCAGCGAGACGACGCGCGTCGGGCCTGTGGTGGTGATCTCGTCGAGCCCGTCGGAACCGTGCACGGCCCAGATCCGCGTCGAGCCGAGGCTCGCGAGCACGCGCACCATCGGTTCGAGCCAGGTTTCGGAGAAGGCCCCGATGAGCTGCTTCTTGACGCCCGCCGGGTTCGAGAGCGGCCCGAGCAGGTTGAAGATCGTGCGGGTGCCGAGTTCGACGCGCACCGGCGCGACATGGCGCATCGAGGCATGATGTGTCGGCGCGAACATGAAGCCGACGCCTGCCTGCGCAATGCAGCGCTCGGTCGCCGCCGGATCGAGCCCGACCTTGACGTTGAGCGCCATCAGCACATCGGCCGTGCCGGTCTTGGAGGAGGCGGCGCGGTTGCCGTGCTTGGCGACCGGCACGCCGCAGGCGGCCGTGATGATCGAGGCCAGCGTCGAGACGTTGTAGGAGCCGGAGGAATCGCCGCCGGTGCCGACGATGTCGATGGCGTCGGCCGGGGCCTTCACCGTCAGCATCTTGCCGCGCATCGCGCCGACCGCGCCGGTGATCTCCTCGACGGTCTCGCCGCGCACGCGCAGCGCCATCAGGAAGGCGGCCGCCTGCGCATTGGTGACGCCGCCGGACAGGATCGTGTCGAAGGCGTCGCGGGCCTCGTCGCGCGACAGCGAGGCGCCGGTCGCGACCTTGGCGATGAAGGGCTTGAAATCGTCCATGGGAACTCTGTGTAGAAGGCGACTTTAACGCAGTCGATCTGGAAAAAGGGCGGCTCGAACCGGCGTCCCGGGCTCAGACGGCGCCGGCCAGGGCGGCGCCCGCATGGTCGCGCTGCCATCGCTCGGCGAGATCTAGGAAATTCCGCAGGATCGTCGCGCCGTGTTCCGACGCGATGCTCTCGGGATGGAACTGCACGCCGCAGACGGGCAGGCTCCGGTGCGACAGCGCCATGATCAGCCCGTCATCGGTCGAGGCTTCGATGTCCAGATCGGCCGGGCAGCTCTCGCGTGCGACGACCAGCGAGTGATAGCGCGTCGCCTGCAGCGGCCCGTTGATGCCGCGGAACAGCCCGCGCGCCTTGTGCTGGATGGCGCAGACCTTGCCGTGCATCGGCAAGGGGGCGCGCACGACATCGCCGCCGAAGGCCTGGCCGATCGCCTGCAGCCCGAGACAGACGCCGAAGATCGGCTTCCGGTCGGCGCCCTCGCGCACGAGATCGAGGCAGATGCCGGCTTCGTTCGGCGTGCAGGGGCCGGGCGACAGCACGATCGCGTCGTGATCGCCGGCGAGCGCTTCCTCGACCGTCAGCGCGTCGTTCCGGCGCACATCGACCTCGGCCCCGAGCCCGCCGATGAGGTGGACCAGGTTCCAGGTGAAGCTGTCGTAGTTGTCGATCAACAGAACGCGCATGGCCGAACCCGTGAATGCGGCTTGAGGTCATGCACGTTCGGAGGCGGGGTGGTCAAGTTTTCGAGCGGGCGGTCGCATGGGCTCAGTCGTCATTCTCGGGCGAAGCGAAGCGCAGAACCGAGAATCGTCGGACGAGATGGGGCCGGAGCCTCTCCCGGCCTGAGATGCTCGGGGCGAGCCCGGGCAGGACGAGCAGATACTAACCCCGCGCCCCGCGCGGCATGCCGGCCGTTCGCACCGAACCATGGCCCGGCGCGGTCTCGATCCCGAGCGTCGGCAAAGCGAGCGTGCGCTGGCCGCGGAAATCGACATGGCAGACGAGCAGCCCGCGCTCCTCGATATAGGCGATCAGCCGCCGCGCCCGGCTCGGCGAATGGCTGCCATAGACGGCGGCAAGTTCCGCGTCGCTGGGGCAGGGCGCCTGTTCCAGTGCCGCGCGCGCGATGAACAGGAACAGGCCGTGCAGATCGTCGGGCAGGGCCAGCGAAGCCTCGACAGCCGCCCGCCAGGTGTCGGATTCGACGATTTCGTCGCTCGCACCGGCCTTGGCCACGGCGAGGCGGCGGCGGAACTCGTCGAGGCTGAGATTGCTCCGTCCGAGCCGGCGCATCCGGCAGCGCACGGTGAAATCCTGGTAGAGCACCGCGACCTGGCGGGAGCGCGCCTCGGGATCGGCCATCAGCTCGCGCAGGATCTCGGTCATGATCGCCTCGCGCTCGGCCGGCTCCATCGGAACCTCAGGCTCGGGTTCCGGCATCGGCGCCGGGCGATAGGCCTCGATCTGGCGCATGGTGTCGTTAACCGGCGGGCGCGGACGCGGCGCGGGGCGCGGCATCCGGCTGATCGGGGTGGGCTCGTCGGCGCCGGCCGTGAAGATCAGCTTGCCGGCCTCTTCCGGGGCCTGCTCGGGCAGCGGCATCAGCCCGGGCGCGCCGCCGCGATCGACCGAGGAGACCGAACCGATCCGCAGCGGCAGCGGGCGCTTCGACAGAGCGGGCCCTAGCGCCACGAACTGGCCGCGCTCGAGGTCGCGGAACATCTCGGCCTGTCTGCGGTCCATGCCGAGCAGATCGGCGGCGCGCGCCATGTCGATGTCGAGGAATGTGCGCCCCATCAGGAAGTTCGAGGCTTCCGCCGCGACGTTCTTGGCGAGCTTGGCGAGGCGCTGCGTCGCGATAACGCCGGCGAGCCCGCGCTTGCGGCCGCGGCACATCAGATTGGTCATCGCACCCAGCGAAAGCCGGCGCGCCTCGTCGGAAACCTCGCCCGCCATCACCGGCGCAAAGAGCTGCGCCTCGTCGACGACGATCAACATCGGGAACCAGAGCGAACGGTCGACATCGAACAGCCCGCCGAGAAAGGCGGCGGTGGCGCGCAACTGCTCGTCGGCTTCGAGATTTTCGAGATTGAGCACGACCGAGACGCGGTGCTGGCGCACGCGCAGCGCGACGCGCTGCAACTCGGCCTCGCCGCATTGCGCATCGACGACAACATGGCCGAACTGGTCGGCGAGCGAGACGAAGTCGCCTTCCGGGTCGATCACCGCCTGCTGCACCAGCGGCGCGCTCTGTTCGAGCAGGCGCCGCAGAAGATGCGATTTGCCCGAGCCGGAATTGCCCTGGACCAGCAAGCGCGTCGCCAGCAACTCGGCGAGGTCGAGAAGCGCGGGATCGCCGCTCCCGCTCAAGCCCATGTTGATGGCCGTCGTCATGCCGTGATCGAATTGCTCCGCAGATATCCAGTCATCATTGCGAGGCCCTGACCGTTGTCCGGCTGAGGCGCGCAGGGCTCGCGACCGGCGCTTCTAGCACGGCCTTTCGCAGTTGCGTCCGAGTCGGGCGCCCGCGTCCACAGCAATCGGAGGCGGCGTTTCAGCGCGGCCGTTCTGTCAGCGCGGGCAGCGCCGCGCCCGCTCCTCGCGCTGGATGTCGGCGATGGTCCGGCGCTGGCTGTTCGACAGCGGCACGTCCTCGACATTGTCGTATTGGCAGCTGGCATTGCCGAAGGCCTCGATGCCGCGCCGTGTCCGGAAGCAGTAGCCCTGCGCCTTGTAGATCTCGTTGCGCGCATACCAGAGATCGTCGCAGCTCTCGGCCCGCGCCGGAGCCGGCGTGGCGGCGAGTCCAGTCAGCATTCCGAGCGAGGCCAGGGTCGTCAGGATGATGGGCCGCATCGCCAGGCTCCGCCGAATGCAGTGATGTTGGATTGCGCAGCCCAATCTGCGTGAAGCCTCCAGCAGCGGCAAGCCGCATCGCAGCGGATCTGCAACGTGTCGCGCCGCCGTCGTCCCGAGCCGCTATCGTGGCGCGCAAGGAGAGGACGATGCGAGCGTATGGTTATTGCGAACGCCTGAGCGATCATTTCTGGGGCGAGCCCTGGAACACGATGACCAATGGCGCATTCCTCGTGGCCGCATGGGCTGCGCTGCTTCTCTGGCGCCGCGCGGGTCGGCGCGACTGGCCGGTCCTCGTCCTGATCCTGCTCGTGTTCGCCATCGGCATCGGCTCCTTCCTGTTCCACGCCATGCCCCGACCCTGGACGCTTGCCGCCGATGTCGTGCCGATCCAGCTCTTCGCCTTCTCCTATTTCGCGCTGGCGCTGGCGCGCTTCCTTGGCTTGCGGCCGATGGCGACCGGGCTCGGCACGCTCGCCTTCGTCGGTTTCGGGTTCTCGATCTCCTGGGGTCTCGCGCCCTCGCTTCCGGCGGGCGTGCGCGGCTCGGTCGGCTATGCCGCTTTCCTGATCGCGCTGGCCGGCATGGCCATCGTACTGTGGCGGCGGCCGGGCAGGGCGGACACGGCGCGGCTGCTCGCCCTGGCGGGGTTCGTCTTCGCGCTCTCGTTGACCTTTCGGACGCTCGACGGGCCGCTCTGCGGCAGCATCCCGCTCGGAACCCACTGGCTCTGGCATCTGCTGAACGCGACGGTGCTCTACCTGCTGCTGAGAGCCGCGATCGGGCGGGGCAGCGCCGAGGCTCGTGGCGCGGCCATCGGCGATGCTCCTGCTGCAACGCGGAAGCGGTAGCCGACGCGACCGGGGGGCGATACGATCGCCGGCGCCGAAACGGCCCGACTTCCCCCGACCGGACGAGACCCCATGACACGCCGCGCCCGCATTCTCGTGATCAACCCCAATTCCAACGAGGCGGTGACGGAAGGGCTGCGTCAGGCGGTGCTGCCGCTCTCCTTTGCCGAAGGGCCGGAGATCGTTTGCGAGACGCTGACCGATGGGCCCTTCGGCGTCGAGACGCAGGAACACGCCGACAGTGTCACGATTCCCCTGCGTCGCAAGGTCGAGGCCGCCAACGATGTCGATGCCTTCGTCATCGCCTGCTATTCCGACCCCGGCATCCATGTCGCCCGCGAGGGCACGACGAGCCCGGTCTTCGGCATCGCCGAGAGCGGGGTGCTGACCGCGCTCGCCCGCGCCGACCGTTTCGGCGTCATCGCGATCAAGAGCCGCTCGATCCCGCGCCATATCCGCTATCTCAGACAGATGGGGCTGATGGACCGGCTCGCCGGCGAGCGCCCGCTGGAGATGTCCGTCGCCGAGACCGCCTCGGGCGACCGCACGCTGGAGCGCATGATCGCGATCGGCCGCGAGCTGAAGGAGATCGACGGCGCCGGTGCGATCGTCATGGGCTGCGCCGGCATGGCCCGCCACCGCAGGCCGCTGGAGCAGGAACTCGGCATCCCCGTTATCGACCCGACGCAAGCGGCGGTCGCCATGGCGATCGGCACCATTGCTGTGAGGTGAGCCCGGCTCGCCCGGCGACAGGCGGCATCGGCATGGCGGTTCACCTACGGACAGGCTGACGTGTGCGGCCCGCGATCTGCTATGAGCCCGGCATGCTGAAAGAGTTCTTCGTCTATTACCGTCCGCACCGGGCCCTGTTCCTGGTCGATTTCGGCTGCGCCGTGCTGTCGGGGTTGCTCGAACTCGGCTTCCCCATGGCGGTGAAGGCCTTCGTCGACCTGCTCTTGCCGCGCGGCGACTGGCCGCTGATCCTGCTGGCGGGCGCAGCGCTCCTGGTGATCTACGCGGTCAATTCCGGCCTGATGGCGATCGTGACCTACTGGGGCCACCGGCTCGGCATCAATATCGAGACGGAGATGCGCCGGCGCGCCTTCGACCATCTCCAGAAGCTCTCCTTCCGCTTCTACGACGAGCAGAAGACCGGCCATCTCGTCGCCCGCGTCACCAAGGACCTGGAGGAGATCGGTGAGGTCGCCCATCACGGGCCGGAAGACCTGTTCATCGCGGTGATGACCTTCATCGGCGCCTTTCTGCTGATGCTCTGGGTTCATCAGGAACTCGCGCTGATGACCGCGCTGATCGTCCCGCTCGCCGGCGTCATCGTGGCGCGCTACGGCGCCCGCATGGCGCAGAACTGGCGCAACCAGTTCGGCCGCGTCGGCGCTTTCAACGCGCGGCTCGAGGAGAACATCGGCGGCATCCGCGTCGTCCAGGCCTTCGCCAACGAGGCCCATGAACGCGCGCTCTTCGCCGGCGACAACCAGCGCTACCGCGTGACCAAGCTCGAAGCCTACCGCATCATGGCCGCGAGCCAGGCGATCAACTATCTCGGCATGCGCATGGTCCAGCTCGCGGTGATGCTGGCGGGCACCTGGTATGTCGTGCAGGGCAGCCTGAGCGTCGGCGGTTTCGTCGGCTTCCTGCTGCTGGTCGGCGTGTTCTACCGGCCGCTCGACAAGATCGCGAGCGTGATCGAGACCTATCCAAAGGGCATCGCCGGCTTCCAGCGCTATCAGGAGCTGCTGGCGACGGAGCCGGATATCGCCGATGCGCCGGACGCCGTCGAGGCTCCGCCGCTGAAGGGCGATATCCGCTTCGAGAGGGTCGATTTCGGCTATGCCAGCGGCAGGCCGGTGCTTGCCGGCATCGATCTGTCGGTTGCGGCTGGCGAGACCGTCGCCTTCGTCGGGCCGTCCGGCGCCGGCAAGACGACGCTGCTTTCGCTGCTGCCGCGCTTCTACGAGGTCGATGGCGGCAGGATCACCATCGACGGACACGATATCCGCAAGCTGACGCTCGCTTCGCTGCGCCGCCAGATCGGCATCGTCCAGCAGGATGTCTTCCTCTTCGCCGGGACGATCCGGGAGAACATCGCCTATGGCCGGCTGGACGCGAGCGAGGACGAGATCTCCGAGGCCGCGCGCCGCGCCCGGCTGGAGACGATGATCGCGGATCTGCCCGATGGTCTCGATACGCTGATCGGCGAGCGCGGCGTCAAACTTTCGGGCGGCCAGAAGCAGCGCCTCGCCATCGCCCGCATCTTCCTGAAGAATCCGCCGATCCTGATCCTGGACGAGGCGACCTCGGCGCTCGACACCGAGACCGAAGCGGCGATCCAGCAATCCCTGACCGAACTCGCCGAGGGCCGCACCACGCTGGTGATCGCGCATCGGCTGGCGACGATCCGCCATGCCGACCGCATCGTCGTGGTGACGCAGGCCGGCATCGCCGAACAGGGGCGGCACGAGGATCTGGTGCGCGCAGGCGGCCCCTATCAGGCGTTGCACGAGGCACAGGTCGCGCCGCTGCGGCTCGCGATGGGCACGGCTGCCGAGTGACCGGGCGCGTCGGCGCGCGGGAACCGGCGCCGGGTACCCGTCGTTGGATCCTTTAACGGGGATTTGGGGGCTCGAGCATCGTGCGCTCTTCACTGGCCGCGGCTTTGATGTCGGCGCTGCTCGTCGTGAGCCCGGTGCTCGCGCAATCGACAGGCACGCCGGGGACCGGGCCTCTGTTCCCGGGCGGCCCGAGGCAGGGCATTGGACCGCCCTCGATCACCGATTCCGTGCCCGATATCCGGCTGCGCCAGGATGGCGGCGGCATTCCGGGCGCAGGCCCGCCGGTCGACTATGGGCGGCCCGGCCCGGCGCCGTCCTATGGCCGGCCGGTCGTCGGCGCGGGTGGCGGCTACGGCCTCACGCGGCCGAGGCCGGCCGCTGTCCGCCAGTGCGTGACGCCCCGCTCGACCTGCCGGCTCAAGCGAGCCGTCCTTGTGGGTAACCCCTGCTCATGCCGGTCGCGCGGCAAGGCTGTTCGCGGTTATGGCGTTCCGTGAGCTTGCGTTGAACCACCAGCGTCATCCCGGAGCAGCGCCGCTTCGCGGCTTGTCCGGGATGATGGCTGCGTTAATGCGGGCGCTGGCGAATGCAGTTCCGCCGCCGGCCGGGAAAAGCTCCTTCGACCACCCTTGAAGCCCATGACCGGCTCGGCGATGCCGGCGAGCGCTTCGCCGGGCGTGGGCGCATCGAGGACGATGAGATCGGCCGGGTTGCCGACGGAGATGCCGTAATCCCGGAGATTCATCAGCCGCGCCGGCAGCGTCGTGACGAGATCGACGCAGGTGTCGAAACCCTCCGGTCCGACCTGCGCGACATTGGCGTAGAAATTCGCCATCCGCAGCAGCGAGGCATCGCCGAAGGGCGTGAACGGGTTCAGCACATTGTTGGTCGCGACCGAGCAGGTCACGCCATGCTCCAGCAGCCGGTGCGCCGGAGCCAAGCCGCGCGGCACGTCATGCGTCGCCGCGCGCCCCATCAGATAAAGATCGGTCGCCGGCAGCACGGTCACCGCGACACCGGCCTCGGCGAGACGCTCCGCCGCCCGCGCGAAGGCATCGGGCGGCAGCGCCGACAGCTTGGTGACATGGCCGATCGCGACCCGCCCGCCATAGCCGCGCAGCTTCGCCTGGCGGCAGACCTCGTCGAGATGCATCCAGCTCGCATCGAGGTCGAAGTCGAGATGGAAGTCGAGATCGACATCGAAACGCCCGGCGAGGTCGAACAGGCGCTCGATCTGAGCGTGCGGGTGGGTGTCGGTATAGGGGCAGCCGCCGAGCGCGTCGGCGCCATCCTGCAGCGCCCGCACCAGCAATTGTTCCGCTCCAGGATCGTTGGTGAGCCCCTCCTGCGGGAAGACGCAGATCGAGAGTTCGATCGCCCAGGCATAGTCGCGTTTCAGCGCTTTCAGCGCTTCGAAGCTGCGCAGGCCCACCCGCGGATCGACCTCGACATGGCTGCGCATCCGCGTCGTGCCCTTGCCGATCGCCTTCTCCAACGCCTGCGCGCCGCGGGCGTAAACATCGGAAACGGTGAAATCCCGCTTCATCGCCGACACGGCGGCAATCGCCTCCCGCAAGCCGCCATGCAGATGGCTGCAACGCCCAAGCAGGCAGGCTTTGTCGAGATGCACATGCGTATCGACGAAGCCGGGCAGTACCGCGCGCCCGCCTATCACGATCTCCGGAGCATCGGCGACGATGGACGGCGCGATCGCCGCGAACTGGCCGTTCCTGACGCCGATATCGATCGGACGCTCATGGCCGCCAAGGCTGGCCTGGCGGAAGATCAGGTCGAAAGCGGCGTCATCGGGCATCGGCGTTGAGCAGTCGTTGGTTTATGGGCAGCATAAACTGCATGCACTTTGCGTGCCGTCTGCCTCACAGAAGGGCAAAATTTCGCCGGGCTCGGGGCGAGGCAGGGCGCCGGAGCCTTAGCCAGCAGCCTTGCGACGGCCATCCTTGGAACGGGTCGGCGCGGGGTCGCGCATCGTCGCCGGCGTCGTTCGCGGCGTATCGGCGTAAGGCGCGAGGATATCCATGATGTCGCGACCACGCGGCCGGGATTGCGCCACCAAGGCACGGTTCGCCACGGAATCGAGATGGTGGTGCATCAAGGACATCACCTTCTCGGCATCGCCGCCCGCCAGCGCGTCGATCAGCAGCCGATGCTCGTTGATCGCGCATTCCGAGGAATGCGGCCGGCTGAACAACGACAGCGTGAGGCAGCAGCGATAGGCGATCTCGCTGACATAGCGGATCAGGATCGGGCTCGCGGTCATGCTGGCCAGCAGGATGTGGAACTCGGTCGCGAGCCGGATCGAGATGGCGTCGGGGCCGTTGCGGGCCTCGTCCTCGGCGTCGACATGGGCATGAAGCTGCGCGATCTGCGCCTTGTTCAGGCGCCCGGCCAGTTGCCGCACCACCAGCCGCTCGAGCTCGATGCGGATGTCGAAGGTGTCGCGGGCCTCCTGCCAGCTCGGCGTTGCTACGACGGCGATGCGGTTGCGCCGAAGCTCCACCAGCCCCTCGGCCGCGAGCTGCCCGAGCGCATGGCGCGCGATCGTGCGGCTGACGCCGAAACGCTCGCCCAGCGCATCCTCGGGCAGCTTGGCGCCAGGCTCCAGCGCCTGCTCGATGATCGCCCGGCGCAGGGCTCGGCAGATCGTCCCGACCCGGTCCGTCGCATTGCGGCCCCGGTTCTCCTCACGCGCCATCGTCGAATTCCGAACTGCTGAAGCCTCGTCTTAGCGCCATCGCAGGGAGCCCTGCAATCGGATGGCTACCGGAGCCGGGCCGCTGTCGCTTGATGGCGAAGGAGGGTCGCTCAGGATCGAATGCAATTTGGCATCGACTTTGCATGCACTTTTTCGATGGCCATCATGCGCGCAGAACCCGAGACCATGCTCTATCCATCGACCTCCCAAGATGCGGGGGCAAGTGCGCCTGCCGCCTCGGCGATCGAGCTGTCGCAGGCCTGCGTCACCTTCGGCCGCGGAGCAAGTTCGGTGCCGGCATTGGCGCAGACCACGCTGCGGATCGGTGACGGCGAGTTCGTCGCGCTGGTCGGCCCGTCCGGCTGCGGCAAGTCGACGATCCTGCGTCTCGTCAGCGGTCTGGTGCAGCCGACCGCCGGCGTGGTCGTCGTGGGCGGGCGCGAGGTCGCTGCGCGGACCCTGCGCGTCGGCATGGCCTTCCAGAACCCGACCATGCTGCCCTGGCTGACCATCGAGCGGAACATCATGCTGCCGCTCAAGATCGTGCAGCCTTTCCGTTCCTTCTACGCCAAGGAGAAGAACGGCGCCTTCCGCGACAAGGCCCATGCGCTGCTGGCCCAGGTCGGCCTCAAGGGCTTCGCCGGTAAATACCCCTGGCAGCTCTCGGGCGGCATGCTCCAGCGCGCCAATCTCTGTCGCGCGCTGATCCACGAGCCGCGCCTGCTCCTGCTCGACGAGCCCTTCGGTGCACTCGATCAGTTCACCCGCGAGGAACTCTGGGCGATCATGCAGGAACTCTGGCTGGCGCATCGCCCGACGGTGCTGCTGGTGACGCATGACCTGCGCGAGGCCGGCTATCTCGCGAGCCGCATCTGCGTGATGAGCGCGCGACCCGGTCGCATCATCGATGACAGTGCCGTGACCTTCGCCCGCCCGCGCAGCATTGCCATGACCTTCGAGCCGGACTTCGTCGCTCTGAACCAGCGCCTGCGCGAACTCATCGTCGATGCCCGCTCCGTGCCGGCCGCCGGGGAGGGCGCCTGATGAAGAATCGCGCGCTGCGGCAAAAGCTCTGGTCGGCCGGGCTGATCCTGCTGTTCTTCGTCGGCTGGGAGCTCTTCTGCCTCGTTTCGGGCATGTCGGACCTGATCCTGCCGCGCCCGAGCCAGGTCTTCGCCACGCTCTGGCATCGCATGCCGATCCTCTGGCCGCATATCCTGCAGACCCTGGCGACGACGATGACCGGCTTTGTGCTCGGCGTCGCGCTCGGTGTGCTGCTGGGGGCTGTCATCGGCGTCTCGCGAACGGCCTATGACACGGTCTACCCGCTGCTGATCGGCTTCTCCTCGATCCCCAAGGTCGCGGTCGTTCCGATCTTCGTGCTCTGGTTCGGCTCCGGCACGGTGCCGGCGGTGCTGACCTCGCTCTCGATCTGCTTCTTCCCGATCGTCGTGAACATCGCGACCGGCCTCGCCACCACCGAGCCGGAGATGGAGGACGTGTTGAAGGCGCTCGGCGCCTCCAAGCTCGACATCCTCTGGAATGTCGGCCTGCCGCGCACGATGCCCTTCTTCTTCGCCTCGCTGAAGGTCGCGATCACCTATGCCTTCGTCGGCACGGTGCTGGCCGAGACCGTCGCCTCCAATCGCGGCATCGGCAATGTGATGATGTCGGCCTCCTCCAACTTCAACGTGCCGCTGGTCTTCGCCGGACTCTTCATCCTCGCCGGTCTTGGCGTCGCGCTCTACGTCGCCTTCTCGCTGATCGAGATGCGCGTCACCGGCTGGGCCACCCGCAAGAACGACCTCATCGCCGCCTGAACCTGACGCACAATCTCAACAGAGGGGACCAAGATGCTGAAAAGACTCGCAGCCACGCTCATCGCCGGCCTGACCTTCACCGGCCTCGCCCAGGCGCAGGAGACCATGGTCAAGTTCACCCTCGGCTGGAAGACGCAAGGCTCGGACGCAGCCTTCTTCGTCGCCCGCGACAAGGGCTACTACAAGGCCGAGGGGCTGAACGTCGTGATCGACCAGGGCGAGGGCTCTGGCGCGACCGTGACCCGCATCATGGGCGGCGCCTATGATGCCGGCTTCGGCGACGTCAACGCCATCATCCAGAACGCCTCCGCCAAGCCGGGCGAGAATCCGGTGATGGTCTACATGATCTGGAACCGTCCGCCCTTCGCGATCTCCAGCAAGAAGGCGACCGGCATCGCCAAGCCCAAGGATCTCGAGGGCAAGACGCTGGGCGGAGCCCAGGGCACCCCGACGACCCGCCTGCTCGAGGTCTTCGCCCGCAAGAACGGGCTCGACATGAGCAAGATCAAGCTTTCCAACATGGCGCCGAACCTGCAGGAGCCGCTGCTGATCAAGGGCGACATCGACGGCGCGCTGGTCTTCAACATCACCAGCTATTTCAACCTGCTGCTCAATCGCCAGGACCCGGACAAGGACTTCAACTGGCTGACCTTCGGCGATTACGGGCTCGATCTCTATTCCAATGGGCTGATGGTCTCGCAGAAGATGATCAAGGAGAACCCCAAGGCCGTCGCCGGCCTGGTCCGCGCCACCAACAAGGCGCTGATCGAAATCGCCAAGGACCAGGCGCTCGGCATGAAGGGCGTGATGAACTTCGACAACCTCGTCAACGAGGCGGTCGAGAAGAAGCGTCTGCAATACTCCTTCAGCGAACTCATCGTCTCGCCGGAGATGAAGGAGATCGGCGTCGGCGACACCAAGGACGCCCGCATGGCCAACGCCATCGACATCATCGCCGAGGGCTACCAACTCGCGCGCAAGCCCAAGCCCGAGGAGATCTTCTCCCGCGCCTTCCTGCCGCCCAAGGCCGAGCGTGAGCTGGTCTATACGGCGAATTGATCGCGTATTTCACCGTTGATTGCTCTGAGCCCGGCCCGCAAGGAGCCGGGCTTTTTATCTTCCGGAAGAGGCGACTCGCCTTCCGCCAAGGCTCGTTCTATAAAAGAACAAACAAAGAACATGAGCCTCCATGCGGACCCGACCGGACCCTTATGCCCTGACCGATCTGCGCCGTCATCTCGCGGAGGCGTCGCTGCGCGCCGTGCCGGCGGCCCGAGATTCTGTCGAAAGCGGGCAGGTGAGCTTCGGCGCGCCCGCTCTCGACGGGGCGCTGGGCGGCGGCATCGCGCGGGCGGCGCTGCATGAGGTCTATGCGCCCGCCACGGCCGATCTCGTGGCGGCGACGGGCTTCGCGGTCGGGCTGGCGATCCGGGCGGCGGGAATGCGCCCGATCCTCTGGGTCCGGCAGGATGTCGTCGATGCCGAGACCGGCCGCTTGCATCCGCCCGGCCTGACCGAGCTCGGGCTCGATCCGGGGCGCGTCCTGCTGGTGCGGGCGCACGATGCGGAGGGCGTGCTGCGTGCCGGCTCGGAAGCGGCCCGCTGTTCGGCACTCGGGGCTGTGCTGATCGAGCCCTGGGGCGAGCCGCGCCGCCTCGACCTGACCGCGAGCCGGCGGCTTTTGCTCGCGGCGGAGGGTTCGGGCGCGACGACGCTGCTGCTGCGTGCCGCCGTGGCGCCGCAGCCCAGCGCCGCCCGGACGCGCTGGCTGGTAACCGCGCAGCCCTCGCGGGCTCTGGAAGCGAATGCGCCGGGCGATCCGGCTTTCAGCCTGAGGCTGCTGCGCCATCGCGGCGGCTTGGATGAGCACGAATGGCATGTGGAGTGGAGCCGTGATCGACAATCCTTCCAGGACAGCAGGTTCCGTGGTCGCCAGGCCGCTGTCGCTCTTCGCGACGAAACCGATCGAAATGGTGCCGGCTCCGATGCCGCGCCGCTATCTCGCAATGTGGTTTCCTTTCCTGCCGACAGACCGGCTGCGCCGGGAGGGCCGGATCCCGGCATCCGTCGCACAGGCTGAGGCGCCTGTCGTGGTCTTCGCCACGATGCGCAACGCGCTTCGGCTGGTCGATTGCGACCAGCGTGCGGCGGCGTTCGGCCTGACGCGCGACCTGACCCTGGCCGATGCCCGAGCCCGGATACCGTCCCTGCTGGCGATCGAGGCCGAGCCCGAGGCCGACGTGGCTCTGCTCGGCCGGCTCGCTGCCTTCTGCGACCGCTTCACGCCGCTGGTCGCGCTCGATCCGCCCTATGGGTTGATGCTCGACATCACCGGCTGCGCCCATCTCTTCGGCGGCGAGGAGGCGCTGCAGACGGTGATCGGTCGCAGGATGAAGGCAGGGGGGCTCGATCTCCGCGTCGCCATCGCGGGAACGCCGGAAGCTGCGCATGCGCTGTCGCGCTTCGGAGGTGGGGGCATCGTGCCGGTGGGGGAGGACGAAGCGAGGCTGCGCCCGCTGCCGGTCGCTGCACTTGAATTGACGGCCGAGACCGTCATCGCCCTGTCGCGGGCCGGGCTGAAGACGCTGGCCGATCTCGCGGATCGCCCTTCCGCCACCCTGTCCGCCCGTTTCGGCGAGGAACTGGTGACGAAGCTGCGGCGCACGCTGGGGCGCGAGGATGCGCGCTTCACGCCGCTGCGCCCGCCGCCCGCCTGCGTCGTCGAGCGTCATTTTGCCGAACCCATGCTCGACAGCGAGGGGCTGGAAGCCGTGGTCGCAAGGCTGATCGCGGAAGCCGCGCGCGTGCTCGAACTGCGCGGCGAGGGCGGCCGTGCCTTCGAGATCAGCTTCTTTCGCAGCGACGGCGCGGTCCGGCGGCTCATGGTCGAGACCGGGCGGCCCTCGCGTGATGCCGCCGCCATCCTGCGGCTCT
The DNA here is from genome assembly GCF_058801345.1 of Allobosea sp. GW822-FHT03F07. NCBI lineage: Bacteria > Pseudomonadati > Pseudomonadota > Alphaproteobacteria > Hyphomicrobiales > Alloboseaceae > Allobosea > Allobosea sp. GW822-FHT03F07. The sequence goes on along the minus strand of NZ_JBXAND010000002.1, from coordinate 331,835 downwards.
GGCGCGAGCGCGTCGATACTCTGGTGGATCCGCTCGATCCGGGCTTCGGCTTCGATGCGGTCAGGCTCGCCGTGCCGGTCTGCGAGCCGCTGGGCGAAACCCAGGCCAGCCTCGACCGCCGCGCGGTGGAAGACGAGGCAGTGGCAGATCTCGTTGACCGGCTGGTCGCGCGCTTCGGCCGCGACCGCGTGCTGCGTTTCGCGGCGCAGGATACCCATCACCCGGTGCGCGCGGCGAAAGCCATGTCGGCAGCGCTGCCGGCATCGACCGCCGCCTGGCCGGTGCCGCAGCCGCATGAACCGCCGACGCGGCCGCTCCAGCTCTTCGAGCCGCCCCAGCCCGTGGAGGCGATCGCCGAGGTGCCGGACGGCCCGCCGATCCGCTTCCGCTGGCGTCGTCTCACCCATGACGTCGCCCGTGCCGAAGGGCCGGAACGGATCGCCCCCGAATGGTGGCGCGACGGCTCCTGCGAGCCGATGCGCGACTATTACCGCGTCGAGGACGCACAAGGACGCCGCTTCTGGCTCTTCCGCATCGGCTTCCACGAACCGGAGCAGGTGCCCCCGCGCTGGTTCCTGCACGGGCTCTTCGCATGAATCAAAATGCTAGCCCCTTCGCCGAAGCCGTTGCCGCGACGAATTTTTCCTTCCTGCGGGGAGCTTCGCCCGGCCCCAATCTGGTGCTGACGGCGCTGCTGCTCGGCCATGCTGGCATCGGCATCGCCGACCGCAACACGGTTGCCGGCGTGGTCAGGGCCTGGAGCGCGCTCAGGCATATCCGCGAGACCGGTCTGCCATCGCCAGAGAAGATCCGCGAGGGCGGCAGCCCCGGCGAATACATCTGGATCGAAAATCCGGCTTTCTCCGATCTGCCCTTCACCCAAGACCAGCTTCGGGAGATGGTCAAAGGCTTCAAGCTTGCGACCGGTGCCCGCCTCGTCTTCGCCGACGGCACGCCCGACATTGTCGTCTATCCGGCGAACCGGCAGGGCTGGGGGCGGCTCTGCCGCCTGCTCAGCCATGGCAATCTGAAGGACGGTGTGAAGAAGGGTGAATGCTGCCTCGTCCTCGACGATCTCCTCGCCGATGCGCGCGACCTGCTGCTGATCCTGATGTCCGGCCGCGATCTCGACGGCCTGCCGGCGCTACTGGCCCGGCTCGACGACGCCGCGCCCGGTGCGATCTGGCTCGGAGCCAGCATGCATCGGCGCGGCGACGACCGCCGCCGCCTCGCGCGGCTGAAGGCGATCGCGGTCGCGACCCGCACGCCGCTGCTGGCGACCAACGACGTGCTCTACGACGCGCCCGAGCAGCGCGACCTGCAGGACGTGCTGACCTGCATCCGCGAGGGCGTCTCGATCGAGCGGGCGGGGCGTCTGCTCGAGGTCAATGCCGAGCGCCATCTCAAGACGCCGCAGGAGATGGCGAGGCTGTTCCGCGATGCGCCCGAGGCCATAGCGGAAACGCAGCACCTCTTCTCGCGTATCGAGTTCGATCTGGAGCAGCTCGAATACGAATATCCGGACGAGCCCGTCCCGCCCGGCTGGAATGATCAGGCCTGGCTGGAAGAACTGGTGCGCCGTTGCGGCGAAGTGCGTTATCCGGATGGCGTGCCTGCGAAGGTGCGAGATCTGCTGAAGAAGGAACTCGACCTGATCGCGCGGCTGAAATACGCCCGCTACTTCCTCACAATCCGCCAGATCGTCGAGTTCGCGCAGAAGGAAGGCATTCTCTGCCAGGGCCGGGGATCCGCCGCGAATTCGGCCGTCTGCTACGTCCTCGGCATCACGGCGGTCGATCCGGCCGAGAGCGACGTGCTGTTCGAACGCTTCATCTCGACCGAGCGCAGGGAGCCGCCCGACATCGACGTCGATTTCGAGCATGAGCGGCGCGAGGAGGTGATCCAGTGGATCTACGAGAGATACGGCCGTCACCGTGCCGGCATCGCCGCAACCGTGATCCGCTACCGGCCTCGCAGCGCCATCCGCGATGTCGGCAAGGCGCTGGGGTTGACCGAGGACGTCACCGCCCGCATCGCGGATACGCAATGGGGCAGCTGGGGCACCGATATCGGTGACGCGCGGGTGCGCCAGGCCGGGCTGGATCCGACCAATCCGACGGTGCGCCGCGCCGTCGATTTTGCCATCCGCCTGCTCGGCTTCCCGCGCCATCTCTCCCAGCATGTCGGCGGCTTCATTCTGGCGCGGGGGCGCCTCGACGAGTTGGTCCCGATCGGCAATGCCGCGATGGCGGAGCGCACCTTCATCGAATGGGACAAGGACGACATCGACGAACTCAAGCTGATGAAGGTCGACGTGCTGGCATTGGGCATGCTGACCTGTATCCGCAAAGCCTTCGAACTGGTGAAGGCATATGGCGGCCCCGAACTGACCCTCGACATCAAGGACGGTGACGGCGAGACCTACGACATGCTCTGCGAGGGCAAGTCGCTTGGCGTCTTCCAGGTCGAGAGCCGGGCGCAGATGAACATGTTGCCTCGTCTGAGGCCGCGGAAGCTCTATGACCTCGTCATCCAGGTCGCGATCGTCAGGCCCGGCCCGATCCAGGGCAACATGGTCCACCCTTATCTAAAGCGGCGGGCCGGGCTGGAGGAGGTGACCTATCCGGCCCCGTCGCCGGAGCATGGGGATAAGGACGAGCTCTATGAAGTCCTGAACAAGACCAAGGGCGTGCCGCTTTTCCAGGAGCAGGCGATGCGTCTCGCCATGGTCGCGGCGAAGTTCAACGACATCGAGGCCAACGGCCTGCGCAAGGCGATGGCGACCTTCCGTAACGACGGCACCATCCATCGTTTTCAGGACATGATGGTCGAGCGCATGGTCGCGCGCGGCTATGAGCGCGATTTCGCCCAGCGCTGCTTCGACCAGATCAAGGGTTTCGGCAGCTACGGCTTCCCCGAAAGCCACGCCGCCTCCTTCGCCAAGCTGGTCTATGTCTCCTCCTGGCTCAAGAAGCATCATCCCGCCGCCTTCGCCTGCGCGCTGCTGAACTCCCAGCCCATGGGTTTCTACGCCCCGGCCCAGATCGTGCGCGAGGCGCAGGAATATGGCGGCGTCGAGCCGCGCGCGATCGATGTGAATGCGAGCGGCTGGGACAACGGGCTGGAGCGGGTGGAGCTTCCTTGCGATGGCCGGGCCGAAGCAGGCGCGGGGAACCCTCTCCCGGAGGGAGAGGGCAGGGTGAGGGGTAGGCTCTTGGACGATGAGGCGGAGGCTCACCGCTGGGCCGCCGCAACGGCGGTTGCAACGGATCGAACGGCCGACACCTCACCCCTGCCCTTACAGGAGAGGGGTTCCCCGCGCCCTGGCATCGGACCGAGGGAGGTCCACCCCTTCGCGCTCCGGCTCGGCTTCTGCCAGATCGACGGCTTCCGGGAGGAATGGGGTAAGCGCATCGAAGCCGCCCGCGCCGGCGGCTATCGCGACGTCGAGGACCTGATGCGCCGCGCGAGCCTTCCTGGCCGTGCCATGCGCCTGCTGGCCGATGCCGATGCCTTCCGCTCACTCGGGCTCGACCGCCGCGAGGCGCTCTGGGCCGTACGCCGGCTGCCGGATGACGACGCGCTGCCGCTCTTCGCCGCGGCGCAGGCCCGCGAACTGGGCCCGGAGCCTTCGATGCCGCTGCCCGTCATGCCGCTGCCGCAGCAGATCGTCGCCGATTACCAGACGGTGCGGCTTTCGCTGAAGGGGCATCCGATGGGTATCCTGCGGCCGATCTTCAGGCGCGACGGCGTTCTGAGCTGCGCCGAGCTCGACGGCCGGCCCGACGGCAGCTGGGCGCGCACGGCTGGCGTCGTGCTGGTGCGCCAGCGCCCGGGCAACGGCAAGGCGATCTTCATCACGCTCGAGGACGAGACCGGCATCGCCAATATCCTGCTTTGGGCCAGGCTGTTCGAGCGCTTCCGACGCGAGGTCATGAGCGGGCGCCTGCTGCAGGTCGAGGGCAGGGTGCAGAAGAGCCCGGAGGGCGTGGTGCATCTGATGGGACAGCGCGTCGTCGATCGGAGTGCCGAACTGGGCAGCCTCTCCGATACCCATCGAGCGGAGATCGCGATGACGCGAGCGGACGAGATCCGCAACCCGCCGCCGCCTCGCGGCCGTCATCCGCGCGATGTCCGCATCCTGCCGAAATCGCGCGACTTCCATTGATCTGTCTTTCGAATAGTCAAGTTGCCTATTGCATAGGCAGAAAATGGCGTAGCCCATACCTGTCGCTCCAGCGCGGCGATCTCATGGGCAGAACGCGGCGCGCCTCTATCCCAAAGTGCTAGTCCTACGACCTTCGTCTGGCATGCCGGTTGCTAATCTCCCGCTCGCCGCCGCTCGCATGGGCCGACGGCCAATCACAGGGGAGACAAACGTGTCCGTATCCAGCTTCACCCGCTCCGTCCTCATCGGCCTGGGCTTCACCACGGCGCTCGTCACTGGCGCATTCGCCCAGGAGAAGGTCCTGCGCATCGGTATGACGGCGGCGGACATTCCGCGCACCCACGGCCAGCCGGACCAGGGCTTCGAGGGCAACCGCTTCACCGGCATCCCGATGTATGACGCGCTGACGCATTGGGATCTCTCCTCGGCCGAGAAGGCGAGCGTCGTCATCCCCGGTCTCGCCACGGAATGGGCGGTCGACGCCGCCGACAAGACCAAATGGACCTTCAAGCTGCGTCCGGGCGTCAAGTTCCAGGACGGTTCGGCCTTCGACGCCGCCGCCGTGGTCTGGAACGTCGACAAGGTCCTGAACAAGGAAGCCGCGCATTTCGCGCCGGACCAGATCGGCGTCACCGTCTCGCGCATGCCGACGCTGAAGAGCGCCAAGGTCATCGACCCGCTCACCGTCGAACTGACGACCAGCGAGCCCGACGCCTTCCTTCCAATCAACCTGACCAACCTTTTCATCGTCTCGCCGACGCATTGGGCCGCCAAGCTTGCCGCCGTTCCGGCCTCCGTCACCGACCCGGCCGAGCGCGCCAAGCAGGCCTGGGCCGCCTTCTCGGCCGATCCCTCCGGCACCGGTCCGTTCAAGGGCGTGAAACTCTCGCCGCGCGAGCGCTTCGAGATGGTCGCCAACAAGGCCTATTGGGACCCCAAGCGCGTGCCCAAGGTCGACCGCGTCGTGCTGCTGCCGCTGCCCGAGGCCAATGCCCGCACCGCAGCCCTGCTTTCGGGCCAGGTCGACTGGATCGAGTCGCCTTCGCCGGACGCTGTCCCGCAGATCAAGCAGCGCGGCTTCACGGTCTATACGAATGCCCAGCCGCATGTCTGGCCCTGGCAGCTTTCCTTCGTCGAGGGCTCGCCCTGGACCGACATCAAGGTCCGCCACGCCGCCAATCTCTGCGTCAACCGCGAGGAGCTGAAGACGCTGCTCGGCGGTCTCATGGAAATCCCCAAGGGCACCGTGCCGCCCGGCCACCCCTGGTGGGGCAATCCGAAGTTCGACATCAAATATGATCTCGCCGCCGCCAAGAAGCTGATGACGGATGCCGGCTATTCGGCTTCCAAGCCGGCCAAGGTGAAGGTGCTGACCTCGGCCTCGGGCTCGGGCCAGATGCAGCCCCTGCCGATGAACGAGTTCATGCAGCAGGCGCTGAAGGAGTGCTTCTTCGACGTCGCGCTCGAGGTCGGCGAATGGAACGCCGTCTTCACCAACTGGCGCGAGGGCGCCAAGCACGCCAACGCCCGCGGCGCCAACGCCACCAACGTCACCTATGCGGCGATGGACCCGTTCTTCGCCATGGTGCGCTTCACCTCGACCAAGACCTTCCCGCCAGTATCGAACAACTGGGGCTATTTCGGCAATGACGAGTTCGACAAGCTCATCGCCGACGCCCGCACCAGCTTCGACGGCACGGCCCGCGACGCCGCGCTCGCCAAGCTGCATGCTCGCATCGTCGAGGAGGCGCCCTTCGTCTGGGTCGCCCATGACGTCGGCCCGCGCGCGATGAGTGCCAAGGTCAAGGGCGTGGTCCAGCCGAAGAGCTGGTTCATCGACCTCGCTCCGATGTCGATGGAGTGACGACGCCTGAGGCGTCGTCATCCTCGGGCGGCCTTCGGCCGACCCGGGGATTTCCTGCAAGAGATGCTCGGGTCGAGCCCGAGCATGACGAATACGGCTGGCACAGCCCTTGCGAAGCCAGCTTCGAACTTTTCCATTTCGGAGTAGCCCGATGATCCGCACCGCCCTTGCTCTGACGCTTGCCGCCGGCGTTTCCCTTTTTGCAGCTTCGGCGCAGGCCCAGGGCACGCTGCGGATCGGCATGACGGCCTCCGACATCCCGCTGACCACCGGCCAGACCGACCAGGGCGGCGAGGGCATGCGCTTCATGGGCTATACGGTCTATGACGCGCTGATCAATTGGGACCTCAGCAAGGCCGACAAGGCGTCCGACCTGACGCCTGGCCTCGCGACAAGCTGGTCCGTCGACGCTGCCGACAAGAACAAATGGACCTTCGTGCTGCGCGAGGGCGTGAAGTTCCACGACGGCTCGGAATTCATCGCCGAGGCGGTCGTCTGGAACCTCGACAAGCTGCTGAAGAACGACGCGCCGCAATTCGATCAGCGCCAGGCGGCGCAGGGCCGCTCGCGCATCCCGGCGGTTGCCTCCTACAAGGTCGTCGACAAGTACAAGGTCGAGATCACCACCAAGGCGCCCGACGCGACGCTGCCCTATCAGATTGCCTGGGTGATGATGTCGTCGCCGGCGCAGTGGGAGAAGGTCGGCAAGAGCTGGGAAGCCTTCGCCAAGACGCCGTCCGGCACCGGACCCTGGCAGCTCACCGCCTTCCAGCCGCGCGAGCGCGCCGAACTCTCGCCCTTTTTTGGCTATTGGGACAAGGCCCGCGTGCCGAAGCTCGACAAGATGGTCCTGCTGCCGCTGCCGGAGGCCAATGCCCGCGCCGCGGCGCTCAGGGCAGGGCAGGTCGACTGGATCGAGGCGCCGTCGCCGGACCTGATCCCCTCGCTGAAGACGGCTGGCTTCCAGATCATCACCAACGCCTATCCGCATAACTGGACCTGGCATCTCTCGCGCGCCGAGGGCTCGCCCTGGAACGACATCCGTGTCCGCAAGGCCGCCAACCTCGCCGTCGATCGGCAGGGCCTCAAGGAACTGCTCGGCGGCCTGATGATCCCGGCCGAGGGGTTCTACCCGCCCGGCCACCAGTGGTTCGGCAATCCGAAGTTCAAGCTCAAGCTCGACCAGGCCGAGGCTAAGAAACTGCTCGCCGAAGCCGGCTATTCGCCCGCCAAGCCGGTCACGACCAAGATCCTGATCGCGCCTTCCGGCTCGGGCCAGATGCAGCCGCTGCCGATGAACGAGTTCGTCCAGCAGAACCTCGCCGAGGTCGGCATCAAGATCGACTTCGAGGTCGTCGAGTGGAACACGCTGATCAACATCTGGCGTGCCGGCGCCAATCATGAATCGTCGCGCAAGGCGACGGGCATGAACTACACCTACTTCATCCAGGACCCCTTCACCGGCTTCGTCCGCCACCTCCAGTGCAACCTCGTGCCGCCGGCCGGCACCAACTGGGGCATGTATTGCGATCCCGAGATGGATAAGCTCTTCGATCAGATTCGCACGACCTTCGACGCTGCCGAGCAGACCAAGGTCCTGCAGAAGGTCCATGAGAAATATGTCGACGAGGCGCTCTTCCTGATGGTGACGCACGACGTCAACCCGCGCGCCATGAGCCCGAAGGTGAAGGGCTTCGTCCAGGCCCAGAACTGGTTCCAGGACTTCTCGCCGATCACGATGGCCAAGTGAGGCGCTTCTTGGCTCGGCACTATCACAGGAAGAACGCTGGTCATCCCGGACAAGCGGCGAAGCCGCGCCGATCCGGGATCCATGCCGGAACCTCTCCGTCCGGCGCTCCGGAATGGATCCCGGGTCTTCGCTGCGCTTCGCCCGGGGTGACGGCGCGTTTGCAGGAGCAGGGCACACCATGCTGAGCTACCTCGCCAAGCGCATCCTCTATGTCCTGCCGGTCGCCTTCGGCGTCAGCCTGTTCTGCTTCCTGCTCGTCCATATTGCCCCGGGCGATCCGCTGACCTCGGTGCTTCCGCCGGACGCATCGCAGGCGATGCAGGACGAACTGCGCAAGATCTACGGCTTCGACCGGCCGCTGCCGGTGCAGTTCGGGCTGTGGCTGATGAAGGCGATGCAGGGCGATCTCGGCACCTCGATCGCCACGGGTCGTCCCGTCGCAGCCGAGGTCTGGCGCGCGGTCGGCAACACGCTGCTGATCGCCGGGCTGGCGACCGTGATCGGATTCCTGTTCGGCTGCTTCTTCGGCTTCGTCGCGGGCTATTTCCGCGGCTCCTTCCTCGACAAGTTCGCCTCGATGCTGGCCGTGCTCGGCGTCTCCGTGCCGCATTACTGGCTCGGCATGGTGATGGTGATCGTGTTCTCAGTTCAGCTCGGCTGGCTGCCGCCGGGCGGGGCGGGTCCGGGCGGCTCGGCCGCCTGGAAATGGGACTGGGAGCATGTCAGCTACATGATCCTGCCGGCGATCACGATGTCGGTGATCCCGATGGGCATCATCGCCCGCACCGTGCGCGCGCTCGTCGCCGACATCCTGAACCAGGAGTTCGTGCCGGCGCTGAGGGCCAAGGGGCTGATGGATTTCGGCGTGTTCAGGCATGTCGTGAAGAACGCCGCACCGACCGCACTCGCCGTTATGGGCCTCCAGCTCGGCTATCTGCTGGGGGGATCGATCCTGATCGAGACGGTGTTCTCCTGGCCCGGCACCGGCTTCCTGCTCGGCAACGCGATCTTCCAGCGCGACCTACCGCTGCTCCAGGGCACGATCCTCGTGCTGGCGATGTTCTTCGTCGGGCTGAACGTGCTCGTCGACATCCTGCAGGGCCTGCTCGATCCCCGCGTGAGGAGGCGCTGAGATGACCGCGATCACCGAAGGCGCCGCCCCCGCCATTGTGCCGCCGCTGGCGAAGTCGCCCGGTTACTGGGCCGGCGTCTGGCGCCGCTTCAAGACCGACAAGGTCGCCGTCGGCGCCGGCCTCGTCGTCCTGGCGATCATCCTGATGGCGGTCTTCGCCGACTACATCGCCCCGGCCGACCCGACCCGCTCCTCGATGCTGCGGCGCCTGCGGCCCATCGGCACGCCGGGCTATCCGCTCGGCGCCGACGAACTCGGCCGCGACATGCTCTCGCGCCTGATCTTCGGCGCGCGCCTTTCGCTCTTCATGGGCGTGGTGCCTGTCTTCATCGCCTTCGTCATCGGCTCGGTGATCGGCGTCGCCGCCGGCTTCTTCGGCGGCAGGTTCAACACCGTCGTGATGCGCACTGTCGACGTGTTCTACGCCTTCCCCTCGGTGCTGCTGGCGATCGCGCTGTCCGGCGCGATGGGGGCCGGCATCGCCAACTCCCTGCTCTCGCTGACCATCGTCTTCATCCCGCCGATCGCGCGCATCGCCGAGAGCGTGACGACGCAGGTGCGCGGCATGGACTATGTCGAGGCCGCACGCGCCTCCGGCGCCAACGCTCTGACGATCATCCGCGTCCATGTGCTCGGCAATGTGCTGGGGCCGATCTTCGTCTATGCGACGAGCCTGATCTCGGTCTCGATGATCCTCGCTTCGGGCCTCTCCTTCCTGGGCCTCGGCACCAAGCCGCCGACGCCGGAATGGGGCCTGATGCTGAACACACTGCGCACCGCGATCTATGTGCAGCCCTGGGTCGCGGCCCTGCCGGGCGCGGCGATCTTCATCACCTCGATCTCGTTCAACCTGCTTTCCGACGGCTTGCGCTCGGCGATGGATGTGAAGGGCTGACCATGGCGCAGGACCCCCAGCACCAATCCCATCCCGATCGCGGCGGTCCGGGCACGCCGCTGTTGCAGGCCCGGACCCTGACCAGGCATTTCCCGCTCGGCGGCGGCGCCGTCGTGCGCGCCGTGGACGGCGTCGATTTCGAGGTGATGAAGGGCGAGACGCTCGGCGTCGTCGGCGAGTCCGGCTGCGGCAAGTCGACGACAGCGCGCGTCGTCATGCAGCTCATCCCGCAGGACAAGGGCGAGCTGCTCTTCGACGGCGAGGCCGTCGGCGGCGCGGCGCTCAGCCTGAAGGAGTATCGCCGCCAGGCGCAGATGGTCTTCCAGGATTCATACGCCTCGCTCAACCCGCGCCTGACCATCGAGGATTCGGTCGCCTTCGGCCCGACCGTGCACGGCGTCTCGAAGGCCGCCGCCATCCTGAAGGCGCGCGACCTGCTCCAGCGCGTCGGCCTCGACCCGGCGCGCTTCGCCGCGCGCTATCCGCACGAGCTTTCCGGCGGTCAGCGTCAGCGCGTCAACATCGCCCGCGCGCTCGCGCTCGGCCCGCGCCTCGTCATCCTCGACGAGGCGGTCTCCGCCCTCGACAAGTCGGTCGAGGCGCAGGTTCTGAACCTGCTCGCCGATCTGCGCGAGGAGTTCGGCCTGACCTACATCTTCATTTCGCATGATCTCAACGTCGTCCGCTTCATCAGCGACCGCGTCATGGTGATGTATCTCGGCGAGGTGGTGGAGATCGGCCCGGTCGACGAGCTCTATGACGATCCGCGCCACCCCTACACCAAGGCGCTGCTCTCGGCGATGCCGTCGATGGACCCCGACAACCGGACGATGGAAGCCCCGCTCGCGGGCGATCCGCCGAACCCGATCAACCCGCCCGAGGGCTGCCGCTTCCATCCGCGCTGCCCGCATGCGCAGACCGTCTGCTCCAAGGTCAAGCCGGCGCTGGTCGCGACCGGCACGGAGGAGGGCGGGCGGCGCGTCGCTTGCCACATGGAGATCGCCGGCTCCGGCCACAGCCGCGCGCCGAGCCTGGAGGCCGCCGCATGAGCCAGCCTCTCGTCGCCCAACCTCTCGTGGCCATCGAAAATCTGACCGTGCGCTTTCGCGGCGCCCAGACGGTCCATGCCGTCAACGGCGTCTCGCTGACGCTGGAGCCCGGCAAGGTGCTCGGCATCCTCGGTGAGTCCGGCTCCGGCAAGAGCGTCAGTTTGAAGACGCTGCTGCGCCTGCTCCCCGAGAGTCGCACCGATATCGGCGGCAGCGTCCGCGTCGACGGTCGCGACGTGCTTGCGCTCAATCCGCAGGAGCTCTCGGCCTATCGCGGCGCCGTCACCTCGATGATCTTCCAGGACCCGGCGCTGGCGCTCGATCCGGTCTACACCGTCGGCGAGCAGATCGCCGAGGCGATCATCCGCCACGAGAAGCTCTCGAAGAAGGAGGCGATGGCGCGGGCGCTCGAACTGCTCGAGCTCGTCCGCATCCCCTCGCCGGCGCGGCGGCTCAAGGCCTATCCGCACGAGATGTCGGGCGGCATGCGCCAGCGCGCCATGATCGCGCTCGCGCTCGCCGCCCGTCCCAAGCTACTTCTGGCAGACGAACCGACCACGGCGCTCGATGCCACCGTGCAGATCCAGATCCTGCTGCTGCTGCGCCAGCTCCAGCGCGATCTCGGCATGGGCATGCTCTTCGTCACCCACGACATCGGTGTCGCTGTCGAGGTTTCGGACAGGCTGGCGGTGATGTATGCCGGCCAGATCGTCGAGACCGGCACCGTGCGAGAGCTGCTGCGCGATCCCCGCCACCCCTACACCAAGGGCCTGCTCGCCGCGAACCTGCACGGCGCGAAGAAGGGCGAGCGCCTGGAGGCCATTCCCGGCGCGCCGCCGGCACTGAACGAGCCACCATCCTCCTGTTCCTTCGCGCCGCGCTGCAAATTCGTCCAGGAGCGCTGCAGAGTGGCCCTGCCGCCGGCGGTGCAGCTCGGCGAGGGCAGGGTGGTGCGTTGCATCCTGGCGGAAGAGGCGCTCACGGCGGCCGCCTGAGATCGTTGACAGCCATTCCCTCCGTCGGGACGAGCCGCTATCAGCAGCGGCACGATGCGCTGCGACCCTGCTGCGCCAACTCGACGGAGCGTACCCATGGATCTCGGCCTTCACGACAAGCGCGCGCTGGTGCTCGGCGCGAGCCGCGGTCTCGGCGCGGCGATCGCCCGCTCGCTGGCCGCGGAGGGCGCTTCCGTCATTGCCGCCGCCCGCAACGTCGCGGCGACTGATGCCTGGGTCAGCCAGTGCCCCGAGGAGGTCCGCGGCCGCATCTTCGCGGCGAGCCTCGACCTCTCCGATCTGGCCTCCGTGAATTCTCTCGTCGGCGTGCTCAAGGATGCCGGCGGCGTCGACATCCTGATCGGCAATTCGGGGGGGCCGCCGCCGGCCGAGGCGCGCGAAGCCGGCCGTGACGACTGGCTGAAGCATTTCGAGGCGATGGCCGCGAACCTCTTCCATCTGGCGCAGGGCCTGCTGCCGGGCATGTGCGAGCGTGGCTTCGGCCGCATCGTTACCATCGCCTCCTCGGGCGTCGAGCAGCCGATTCCGCGTCTGGCCCTGTCGAACGGCATCCGCTCGGCCGTGGTCGGCTGGTCGAAGACGCTTGCCGCCGAGGTCGCGGGCCAGGGCGTGACCGTCAATGTCGTGCTGCCGGGCCGCATCCACACCGAGCGCGTCGATCAGCTCGACAAGGCCACCGCCGATCGCACGGGCACGACTCCGGAGCAGGCTGCGGCCGCTTCTCGGGGAACGATTCCCGCCGGCCGCTATGGGACGCCGCAGGAATTCGCCGATGTGGTGACCTTCCTCGCCAGCGAGCGGGCGAGCTACGTGACAGGCGCCAAGATCCGGATCGACGGCGGCGCGACGCGCGGCATTTGATTGAGATTCATCGGAAAAGCGCCGGCCAGCCTTCTGCTGACCGGCGTTAGCCAGGCGGATAGAGTCAGGCCGCCTGCGAGTAAGCCGTGCCGGACGCGTTCGCGGCGCCGAGCTGGTAGGTCGAGCCATAGGCTTGCGACGCGCCCATGGATGGCGGGGGACCGGGCGGCGGGCCGCGCTTTTCGAGGGCCTGCTGGAACGAGCTCTGCTCCTCCTTCGCGACCGAGCCGTCGGAATCGGAATCGATCGCCTCGAACAGCTTGCTCAGCAGGTCGTTAGAGGACTCCGTTCCGGAGGAGAGCGCCGAGAGGAACTCGTCCTTGGCGATGCTACCGTCGGAGTTGGCGTCGAGCTGAGCGAAGATGTCTTCGGACTCGCTGTCCTCCGTGCTGCTCGCCTGGCTTGTGCCTTCGGTCTGCAGCCCGAACAGGAAAGACTGCAATTGCTGCTGGGCCTTCTCAGCCTCGGCTTTGAAGGTGTCCTGTTCCTCCTTGGTGACCGAGCCGTCGCTATTGGAATCGATCGCCTTGAACAGCTCTTCGCTCTTGGCGCTGTCGGCGCCCTTGGGCGCGCCGGCCTTGAACTCGTCGAGGCTGAGCGCGCCGCTGGTGTCGCTGTCGAGCGAATCGAAGCTTGGGGGTTTCTGTGGAGGCGGGCGAAACCCGCCGCTAACACCGCTGATGCTGGACATGAGTGATCTCCATCGCGTTACCGCCGGATGGCGGCACCGTAGAGTTTCGATGGTGATTCGATGCCTGCAGCCTAAGGCGGTCGCGTTGCCGCCAAAATCTTGGTTACGCGACGTTTCGAATTTCTCGATTGGAAACAGCTGGAAACACAATCGTCGCGTAGGGGCGGCTTCGTCAGGCGATGACCGCCGTCGCCTCGATCTCGACCATGGCTTCGGGCTCGACCAGCGAGACCACCTGCACCACGGCCATTGCCGGGAAATGGCGGCCGAACGCCTCGCGGTAGACCGGCCCCAGCTCCTTGAGGCAGGTCCGGTAGGCCTCGATGTCGGTGACGTACCAGGTCAGCCGCACGATGTCCTCGATGCGCCCGCCGCCGGCCTCGACCACCACCTTGATGTTGAGAAGTGTCTGCCTGATCTGCGGCAGAAAGCCCTTGGCGAAGACGCCCTGCTCGTCCCAGCCGACGAGCCCGCCGGTCACCAGCACGCGGCCCTGCGCGACCATGCCGTTGGCATAGCCGCGCGGCACCGGCCAGCCCTCGGGAAGGATGGCGCGGGACAGGGTATCACTCGACATGGGCGTCGCCTCGGTTTCGGCCGTTCCGGCTCGTCGGATTGGGTGAGAAGGTTCAGGCCTCGCCGCGCGCCATCTGGCGCAGGGTGAACCGCTGCAACTTGCCGCTCGCAGTCTTCGGCAGGGCCGTGACGAAGTCGATGGCGCGGGGATATTTATAGGGCGCGATACCGGCCTTCACATGGTCCTGCAAGGCCTTGAGCATCGTCGCGTCGCCCGAAACGCCTTCGCGCAGCACGACATAGGCCTTCACGATGTTGCCGCGCTCGGGGCAAGGGGCAGCTACGACGCCGCATTCCAGCACATCGGGATGGGAGAGCAGGCAGGCCTCCACCTCGGGACCGGCGATATTGTAGCCGGACGAAATGATCATGTCGTCCGAGCGCGCCTGATACCAGAAATAGCCATCACTATCGCGGACATAGGTGTCGCCGGTGACGTTCCAGCCGTTCTGGACATATTTGGTCTGACGCTCATCCGACAGATAGCGGCAGCCGATCGGCCCGCGCACGGCAAGCCGCCCGGGGATGCCGTCGGCGACATCAGCCCCCTCCTCGTCGACGATCTTCGCCTCGTAGCCGGGCACCGGGATGCCGGTGGAGCCGGCCCGGATCGCCTCCCGTGGCGCTGCGATGAAGATGTGCAGCATCTCGGTGGCGCCGATGCCGTCCATCAGCGGCAGACCCGTCTTCGCCAGCCAGGCGTCGAAGACGGGCTTCGGCAGGGTCTCACCGGCCGAGACGCAGATCCTGAGCGATGAGATGTCGCGCCCGTCCAGCTTGTCGAGCATGGCGCGATAGGCGGTCGGTGCGGTGAAGATCACGCTCGCCTTGTGCCGCTCGATCGCATCGATCAGGTCAAAGGGGCCGGTCTTGTCGGGCAGGACGGCCGCCGCGCCGATCCTGAACGGGAAGAGAACCATGCCCCCTAACCCGAAGGTGAAGGCGAGCGGCGCTGAGCCGACGAAGCGATCCTCGGGCGCGCCCTTCAGGACCTTGGCGCCATAGGCGTCGCAGATCACCAGCAGGTCGCGCTGGAAATGCATCGTGCCCTTGGGCTCACCGGTCGTGCCCGAGGTGAAGCCGATCAGGCAGACATCGTCGCTCGATGTGTCGATCGCTTCGAAGCGCTCATAGCTTGGTTGCGCCATCAGTCTTTCGAGCTCGCAGGAATCCTCGCCGAAGGCGACAATGCGCGAGAGCTCGGGCACCTGCGCCTGCGCCGTCTCCAGTTCCCCGAGCAGGCGGTGATCGCACAGCGCCAGAGCGATCTTCGCCTTGCGGATCGGATAGGCGAGCTCGCCCGCGCGCAGCATCGGCATGGTCGCGACCACGACGCCACCGGCCTTGATCACCGCCAGATAGGCCGCGACCATCATCGGCGTGTTGGCCGCGCGTAGCAGCACGCGGTTGCCGGGGACCATGCCGAGGTCGCGCGTCAGCACATTGGCGATGCGGTCGATCCGCTCGGCGAGCTCCGCGTAGCTCCAGCGCAGATGGTCGCCGATGATTGCGGTGGCGTCGCCGCGCCCCTGCGCGACATGGTCGTCGACCAGCGCGGTGACGGCGTTCAGCCGTTCTGGATAGATCAGGCCGGCCTTTTCGAGGTCGATCCGTGGCCACTGCGCCGCTGGCGGAAGGTTGTCGCGCGCGAAGCTGTCTATATGGCCGGAGCGCAGGAACTGCATTGCCGTAACCCCTCGTTCTTTAGTTCTTGGCCTTGAGCAGGTCGCGCGCGATCACGACCTTCTGGACTTCGCTGGCGCCCTCATAGATGCGGAGCGCCCTGATCTCCCGGTACAGTTCCTCCACCTTGACGCCCTTGGTGACGCCGAGCCCGCCATGGATCTGGACGGCCCGATCGATCACGCGCTGGGCGTTCTCTGTCGCGATGAGCTTGGCGAGCGCGGCCTCGCGCGTGACGCGCGCCGCGCCGCGATCCTTGGTCCAGGCGGCCCGGTAGACCAGCAGGGCCGCCGCATCGACTTCCGCTGCGCTGTCGGCGATGGCGGCCTGGCTGAGTTGGAGATCGCCGAGCGTCCCGCCGAACAGCTTTCGCCCATTCGCATGCGAGATCGTCTCGTGCAGTGCCCGCCGGGCGAAGCCGAGCGCCGCCGCGCCGACCGTCGAGCGGAAGATGTCGAGCGTCGCCATCGCCACCTTGAAGCCGTCGCCGGGACCGCCGATCCGGTTCTCCGCCGGCACACGGCAGCCTTCGAAACGCAAAGTCGCGAGCGGGTGCGGGGCGATCACGTCGATCCGCTCGGTGATGCTCAGGCCGGGCGTCTCGGCATCGACCAGGAAGGCCGAGAGCCCACGCGCGCCCGGCGCTTCGCCTGTCCGCGCGAAGACGACGTAATGATCGGCGATGCCGCCATTCGAGATCCAGCTCTTCTCGCCATCGATGCGAAAATGCCCGTTGCCGTCCGGCGTCGCCGTCGTCGCCATGGCGGCGACATCGGAGCCGGCCTCCTTTTCCGAGAGCGCGAAGGCTGCGATCCGGATGCCCTCGCCGACGCTCGGCAGGATTCTGGCCTTCATCGCCTCCGAGCCCGCGACGGTGATCGCCCCGGTGCCGAGGCCCTGCATCGCGAAGGCGAAATCGGCGAGCCCGTCGCGGGCAGCCAGGATTTCGCGGCTGAGGCAGAGCGTGCGGACATCCAGCGCCGGGCTCAAGCCGCCATAGGCTTCGGGCACGGCGGCGCGCAGGAAGCCACCTTCGCCCAGCGCCTTGACGCGCGCGCGGCAGGAGGCGTCGACGTCCGTATGCGGCAGGCCGGGCAGGGTGGCGTCGGCCCAGGCCGACAGCGCCTCGGCGAAGTGGCGGTGTCGGTCCTCGAAGAACGGCCAGTCCAGCGTATCGCCGAGGATCGCCGTTCCGAGTTCGTCGCTGCCCCGCGCGCCCATCTCAGTTGCCCTCGAACACCGGCTTCTGCTTGGCGGCGAAGGCGTGGTAGGCGCGGGCGAAATCCTCGGTCTGCATGCACAAAGCCTGCGCCACGGCCTCCGCCTCGATCGCGCTCTCAACCGACATCGCCCATTCCATCTCGAGCATGCGCTTGGTCATGGCGTTGGCGAAGGTCGGTCCATCGGCCAGCTCGACGGCCAGCGCCTGCGCCTCGGCCAGCACCGCGTCCTTGCCGACGAGGCGATTGAGAAAGCCCCAGCGCTCGGCCTCCTCGCCGCGCAGCACGCGGCCGGTATAGAGCAGCTCGGCCGCGCGGCCCTGGCCGATGATGCGCGGCAGCATCGCGCAGGCGCCCATGTCGCAGCCGGCGAGGCCGACCCGGTTGAACAGGAAGGCGATCTTGGTCTCAGCCGTCCCGAGCCGCATGTCGGAGGCCATCGCCACGATCGCGCCTGCACCGGCACAGATGCCGTCGATCGCCGCGATCACCGGCTGCGGGCAGGCCCGCATCGCCTTGACCAATTCGCCCGTCATCCGCGTGAACTTGAGCAGGTCCTTGGTCTCCATCGCGACCAATGGCCCGATGATCTCGAAGACATCGCCGCCGGAGGAGAAATTGCCGCCGGCGCCCGTCACCACGATCGCCTTGACCTCCTCCTCTTTCTGCGCGGCGAGAAAGAAATCCGTGAGTTCGCGGTAGCTTGCGAAGGTCAGCGGATTCTTTTTCTCAGGCCGGTTCAGCGTCACGGTCGCGACCTTGCCGGTGACCGAAAGCTCGAAATGAGCCGGCTTAAACTCCGCCAGAGGCAGGATCGTGGCGTTGGCGAGGTTCGTCATCAGGCGTCTCCCCTGCCGGTCTCGATCTTGCCGGCTTCGCTCTTGCTCGCCTCGTTCGCGCGAGCGGCGATCGCGCGGTGCAGCGAAGTCTTGGTCTGCCCGAGCAGGCGGAACAGTTGTGCGATCTCCGGCTGGTCGAGCCCGGCGAAGAGCTCCGCGATCCAGCCCTCATGCCGCTCGGCCATCGCCTTGAAGGCCTTGCGGCCCTGCGCGGTAAGCGTCAGCACCTGCACGCGCCGATCCTGCGTCGCCGCTCGCTTGTCGACGAGCCCGTCCGCCAGCAGCCCGGCGACGACCGCCGTGACGTTGCCATTCGAGACCATCAGCCGCTGAGAGACCTCGCCGACGGTCATGCCGGTGCTCGACTTGTCGAGCTGCGCCATCAGATCGAAGCGCGGCAGCGTGGTCTTGAACTCCTCGCGCAGCCGGTTGCGGATCTCCGTCTCGATCAGGGTCGAGCAGGTCAGCATGCGCAGCCAGAGACGCAGTTCGTCCTTGTGATCGCCGGGGCGTTCGCTGGCTTTGGTCTCGCGGTCGAGCATCAGGCCGGGGACGGTCGTTTCCATGTCTCTAGAACTCCCCGCCATTGATCAGCAGCGACTGGCCCGTCACTGAGCCGCTGCCCGGCCCGCACAGATAGAGCACCGCGGCTGCAACCTCGTCCGGCGCGATCAGTCGGCCCTGAGGATTGGCCTTGACCATCTCGGCCAGCGCCTGCTCGCGCGTCGCGCCGGTCTTGGCCATGATGGTCTCGATCCCGCCGGCGACCATGTCGGTGTCGGCATAGCCAGGGCAGACCGCATTGACGGTGACGCCCGAACGCGCCGTTTCCAGCGCCAGCGACTTCACCAGCCCGACAACGGCATGCTTGGCGGCGACATAGGCCGAGACGTAACCATAGCCGCGATGGGCAGCGGTCGAGGCGATGGCGATCAGCCGGCCGTCGCCGCGCTGGATCATGCCGGGCAGGGCGCCATGGAACAGGTTCACCGTGCCGATCAGGTTGATCTCGCTCAGCCGGCGGAAGCGCTCGGCGGGGCTGCGCAGGAACGGTCCGGTCTCGACCGCGCCGGCATTGGCCACGGCGATGTCGATCGGCTGCCCCTCGGCGAGCCTGGAGATGGCGCTGGCCATCGCCGCCTCATCGGCGACATTGCAGGCGGCAAAAGTATCGGCGTCGCCCGCTTCGCAGGCGGCAGCCAGGGCGGCCGCGTCACGACCCATGATGGAGACGCGCGCGCCCTGCTGTCTGAGCGCCGCGGCGACGGCGCGGCCGATCCCGCGCCCACCCCCGGTCACCACTGCGTGCCGCCCTGCCAGGAGCATCCGATCCACCTCCAGATGGGGACAATGTATTTTAGGTCTAAAGGAATTTGCAAGGGCTCAGACGAGCCGGGATCGTTTTCGCAGATGGCGCACCAATAGGCCTCTCGAAGCGGGAAAATCCGCTTCGATGCCGGGTAGGAGTTGATCTCGATCAAAGCCTGATCAAGGCCGCTTGAGCCACAATTATTTTAGGCCTAAAATAATTTCGCAATCGGTTCTCTGGAGGGCATCATGCGTATCGCGGTCGTCGGCGGCGGTCCCGCCGGGCTCTATTTCGCGCTCCTGATGAAGCGCGACTGGCCGGCTCTCGACATCACCGTCTTCGAACGCAACCAGCCGGACGATACCTTCGGCTTCGGCGTGGTCTTTTCCGACCAGACGCTCGACATCTTCAAGGCCGCGGACGAGGCCAGCTACGCGGCGATCCGCGACAATTTCGCATATTGGGACGACATCGAGGTCCATTTCAAGGATAGCGTCCACCGCGTCTCCGGCAACGGATTCTGCGGCTGCTCGCGCCGCTCGCTCTTGATGCTGATCCAGCAGCGGGCACGCGAACTCGGCGTCGCCTTGCGCTTCGGCGAGGAGGCGGCCGACATCGAGACGCTCAAGCGCGACTACGATCTGGTCGTCGGCGCCGACGGCATCAACAGCCGCATCCGCGAGGGCTGGCGCGACCGCTTCCAGCCGGAGGTCGACCTGCGGCCCAACAAGTTCACCTGGATGGGCTCGACCCGGCCTTTCGATGCTTTCACCTTCTTCTTCAAGGAGACGGAGCACGGTGTCTTCATCGCCCATTGCTACCAGTACGAGGCCGGCCGCTCGACCTGGGTGCTGGAGACCGACCCGGAGACGTATCGCCGGGCCGGGCTGGACGGAATGGACGAAGCCGCTTCGGCCGCCTTCCTCGAAGGCGTCTTCGGCGAGGAGCTGCAGGGCCACCGGCTGATCACAAACCGCTCGCTCTGGCGCAATTTCCCGATGATCCGATGCCGCAACTGGGTCGTCGAGAACGTCGTGTTGCTGGGCGACGCCAAGGCGACGGCGCATTTCTCGATCGGCTCCGGCACCAAGCTCGCCATGGAGGACGCGATCGGCCTGCACCGGGCCTTCCACAAGGCCGGCTTGAATGTCAGCGAGGCGCTGACGCTGTTCGAGCGCACCCGCCGCGAGGAGGTCGAGAAGACCCAGCATGCCGCCGACGTTTCGCTGGTCTGGTTCGAGCAGCTCGGCCGCTTCTGGGATTTCGATCCGCTGCGCTTCGCCTTCGGCCTGATGACGCGCTCCAAGGCGATCACCTACGACAACCTCGCTTTGCGCGCCCCTGCCATGGTCGAGGCCGTCGACGCGATGGTCGCCGAGGAACTCGGCCCGCTCGCCCGTCGCCGCAAGGACGGCACGCCCGTTCCGCCGGCCTTCCAGCCCATGAAGTTGCGTGAGATGCAGGTCGAGAACCGCATGGTCGTCTCGCCGATGTGTCAGTATTCGGCTGAAGACGGCCTTCCCGGCGACTGGCATCTTATGCATTACGGTTCGCGCGCCATCGGCGGGCCGGGCCTGATCTTCACCGAGATGACCTGTGTCGCCGAGGATGCCCGCATCACTCCGGGCTGCGCCGGCCTCTACAATGATGAGCAGGAGGCCGCCTGGACGCGCATCGTCGAATTCGTCCACGCGAACTCCGCCGCGAAGCTCTGCCTCCAGCTCGGCCATGCCGGCCGCAAGGGCGCGACGAAACTGATGTGGGAGGGTATGGACCGCCCGCTCGCCGACGGCGCCTGGCCGATCGTCTCGGCCTCTGCCTTGCCCTACTACCCCGAGAGTCAGGTTCCGCGCGAGATGACCCGCGCCGACATGGACCGGGTTAAGGCGGAGTTCGTCGCCGCCGCAGAGCGCGGCATCCGCGCCGGCTTCGACATGCTGGAGCTGCACTGCGCCCATGGCTATCTGCTGGCGAGCTTCCTCTCGCCGCTGACCAACCGCCGCACGGACGAATATGGTGGCCCGGTCGAGAACCGGCTGCGCTATCCGCTCGAAGTCTTCCGCGCGCTGCGCGAGATCTGGCCGCGCGAGAAGCCGATGTCGGTGCGCATCTCGGCGACCGATTGGGCCGAGGGCGGCCTGTCGGCCGAGGATTCGGTCGCGATCGCCGAGGCCTTCGGGGCGGAAGGCTGCGATCTCGTCGATGTCTCCACCGGCCAGACGGTGCGGGAATCGCGGCCCGTCTATGGCCGCATGTTCCAGACGCCGTTCTCGGACCGCATCCGCAACGAGGCGAAGGTCGCGACGATGTGCGTCGGCAACATTACCACCGCCGACCAGGCGAACACCATCGTCGCCTCGGGCCGGGCCGATCTCGTCGCACTGGGGCGTCCGCATCTCTCCGACCCATCCTTCGTGCTGCGGGCGGCGGCCTGGTACGGCGTCGATCTGATGCAGCCGGTGCAGTACCAGCCCGGCAAGGACCAGCTCATGCGCAATACGCCGCGCGAGCGGCAGGACCTCGAGGAGCTGAAGCTCAAGGCCAAGCCGAGCCGCCACGCCCTCTCGGCCTGACGATCCGGGCGCGGTCCGGCGCTGCCCGGATGCACCGGCGCCGGGCGGCGGAACATCGTGCGCCGGGGAGGGTTCCCTGATCGACGGCCTGCGGTTCGGGCAGGCCATACAAGGGGAAATCCGATGCTTCGCTCGCTGCCGGGCTTCGCGCTCGCCGTCACCCTGTCTTCGCTGGCCACCGCCGTGGCGGCGCAGACGAATTCGCCGCCGACCACGCCGCCCGGCAAGCCGGCGGAAGCTCAGGCCAGTGGCGGCCTGGGTCCCAAGACGACGAACCCGACCGAGATCGACAAGGGCCAGAACATGATCCTGCCCTCGGCGGGTCGCTCGGAAGAATCGGCCGCGCCGACCATGGTGTTCGATTGCAAGGCCAAGCCGCAGGACTGCACCACGCCGGCCAGCCCGGCCGACAAGTCGAGCGCGCCGGCCCATTCTGCGCCGCCGGCTGCGCCGAAGCCCTAAGCATTAGGCGCTACTAGCATCAGTTGCGCGTGCGAATGGAGAATTATTGCGCTTACGCAATATCGACATTGCAAACTGCGTTGTTTCATTGCGTCGAAGCTGCGCTATCTCTGGCTGCAACAGCCGCGCCTCCCGGCCGGCGTTCATGTTGAGGGCCACAAGATGAAGCTCACAGGCATCCACCACGTCACGGCGATCTCCGCGGATGCGCCCGGCAACCGGCGCTTTTATGCCGAGACTCTGGGCATGCGCCTGGTCAAGAAGACGGTGAACCAGGACGACACCTCGGCCTATCACCTGTTCTATGCCGATGGCGCCGGCTCGCCCGGCAGCGACCTGACCTTCTTCGACTGGCCGGCCGCTCCGGCGCGCCGCGGCACACACTCGATCAGCCGCACTTCGCTGCGCGTCGCCAATGAGGTGTCGCTTGAGTGGTGGCGGGGCCGGCTCACCGAGGCGGGTGTCGCCGTCACGCCGGTCCGCGAGATCAATGGCCGCTTGGCCGTCGACTTCGAGGATCCGGAGGGGCAGCGCCTGACCCTGATCGCCGATGGCGGCGAGATCCCCTTCGTGGTCTGGGAGAAGAGCCCGGTTCCGGCCGAGCATCAGATCCGCGGTCTCGGCCCGGTGACGATCTCCGTGCCGAAGCTCGATCGCACCGAGGTCGTGCTGACGCAGCTTCTCGGTCTGCAGCGGATCGGCAGCTATCGCGATGCCGGCCATGCCACGGGCGAGATCCACGTCTTCAGGATCGGCGAGGGCGGTCCGGCTGCCGAACTCCATGTCGCGGTCGAGCCCGATCTGCCGCAGGCGCGCGAAGGCGCCGGCGGCGTGCATCACCTCGCCTTGCGCACGCCGACCTTCGCCGATTACGACGCATGGGCTGAGCGCCTGCGCGCCGCCGGCTACCCCAATAGCGGGCCGGTCGATCGCTTCTATTTCCGCTCGCTCTATCTGCGCGAGCCGAACGGAATCCTGATCGAGATCGCGACCGACGAGCCGGGCTTCGCCACTGATGAGCCGGCTGAGACCATGGGCGAAAAGCTCTCGCTGCCGCCCTTCCTCGAGGGCAAGCGGGCCGAGATCGAGGCCAACCTGAAGCCGCTCTGAGACGGCGAGAAACCCGGCCGTCGTCATCGGCCGCAAAAGCGATGAGGCGCGACGGGTCGGAAAACCGACTCAGTCGCGCCTTTTTGTTGCCTTCTAAGCAGGCGATTCACCCAGCCTTAACCACGCTGGCCTCTACTCGAACCTGGCAGATTTGCCGGTTCCCCGCGACCTCTTCCGAGAGCGGGCGTGTGTTGCGTCGAGTCGAGAGCGAGCTAGATGTCGGGACAGGGCTACAGGCTGCGCAAGACGCGGCGCACCCGCTACAAGATCGGCCATAACGTCTTTTTCCAGATCGCGCTGATCGTCGTCGGCTGCGGCGTCGGCTATGTCGCGCTCGATCCCGGCCCCGATGCGCAGGTCCCCGCGCGTGGGGGGGCGCAGCGCGACGTCATTGTGACAGGGTCTCTCGCCTCGTCTTCAACGGCTTATGGCGATTTCCTCAAGCCCGGTGTGACGCTTGGCGCGGCGCCGGCCTCCTTTGGTGGCCAGCACCCGCTGCAGGCTGGCCTGCAGCGTCCCGGTATGCCCGAGCGCGTCCTGCAGGCTCTGGCCTCCGCCTCGCCCTTGCCGCCGCAGGAGCCGCCGCTGGTGGTGGCCGCGATCCCGCCCGCGCAGCCCATTCCCGCGCTGCCCGCCGCCGCTGCAACCGCCGAGGTGCTCGCTGTTTCGCCTCAGGCCGGCTCGACGATCGCCAAGGATGTGCCGCTGCCGATGCGGCGCCCGGCCGATCTGAAACTGCCCGCAACGGCCGAGCCGCCGGCACTTGCACTACGCCAGCCGACGCGCCGCTCCAGGGTCGCCGCTGCGCCAGCGGTGCCAGCGGAAGACAACCGTTCCTTCTTCCAGAAGCTCTTCGGCGCGCCGCAGCAACCCAATGGCCCCGCCATGGCCTATGCGGCGCCCGAGGACGATGCCGTCGATCGCTCGCGCGGCAGGCGGCTCAGCCCGACCTTCGGACCGGCCGTCAGCACGGCGCAGGGGACTGCGATCTACGACATCAGCGCCAAGGTCGTGCATATGCCGAACGGCGAGCGGCTGGAGGCCCATTCCGGCCTTGGCGACAAGATGGACGATCCGCGCTTCGTCCATGTCCGGATGCACGGCGCGACGCCGCCGCACACCTATACGCTGACCGAGCGCGAGGCGTTGTTCCACGGCCATCGTGCCCTGCGCATGCACCCGGTCGGCGGCAGCGGCGCGATCTATGGCCGCGCCGGCCTGTTGACCCACCCCTATCTGCTCGGCCCCAACGGCGACTCGAACGGCTGCGTTTCCTTCAAGGATTACAACCGCTTCCTGCAGGCCTATTTGCGGGGCGAGGTGAAGCGGCTCGTTGTCGTCGCCAGCCTGAACTGAGGGCGTCTGTGCGATCGCGCTACTGCGGTTTCGCCATTTCGAGGCAGGTCAACACCTGAACATAGCTCGGCGCGCCGACGAGGCTCGCTGACTCGACGCAGCGCGTACGTGCGCCGGCTGGATAGCTCGCCCAGCTACCGGCCAGCGTACTTCGCGCCTTGCTCTCGTCCTCGCGGCAGGCCTGTTGTGGCCTGGGAATGCCGCTGTTTCCGGCAGTCAGCCCGGCGCAGGACTTTTCGATGTCGAAACGGGGCGGCTCGTCGGCGACGAAGGTCAGGAGCCCGGCATGCAGTGCGATCGAGATCAGGCCTGCGTTCAACATGGCGTCATCTCCGGAGCATCGTCGGTTCGCGGGAACCGGCGCAGGGCCGTGATGCAGCCAGCCGGGCGCCGTGCCCGCCGACGATAGCAAATTCAGCCCGTCTTCGCCTGCTTCTCCTTGGGGGGCGCTTTCGGCGCGGCCTTGGAACTTGCCGTCGACTTGGCACCGGCCTTTTTCGCCGCAGGCTTCTTTGCGGCCGTAGTGGCTTTCGCCTTGCCCGCGGACGCCTTGCCTGCCGACTTGCCCGGCCCCTTGACGCCGTTGGCCTCGGCCTTGGCGTTGACCAGTTCGACCGCCTGTTCGAGCGTGATCGCTTCCTGCGTCATCGCCTTCGGCAGCGTGGCGTTGACCTTGCCCCAGTTGACGTAAGGCCCGTATTTGCCGGCGCGGACGACGAGCTTCCCGCCACCGGGATGTTCGCCGAGTTCGCGCCCGGGAACCGCCGCGCCGCGGCTGAAGCGGCCGCCGCCGCCGCTTTCCTTGGCGACGATCAGGTCGATGGCGCGGTTGCCGCCGATCTGTAGGATGTCGTCATCCTTGTCGATGTTGGCGTAGGTCTTGCCGTGCTGGACGTAAGGTCCGTAGCGGCCGATGCCGGCGAGGATCGGCTCGCCGCTCTCGGGATGTTTCGCGACCTCCTTGGGCAGAGCGAGCAGGGCGAGCGCCTTCTCCAGATCGACGCTGCCCGGGCTCATGCCCTTGGGCAGGCTGGAGCGCTTGGGCTTTTCGCCTTCGCCGAGCTGGATATAGGGGCCGAAGCGGCCGTCGCGGATCGTGACCTCCTGCTCGGTGACCGGATCCTTGCCGAGGATACGAACGCCGGGCTGGCCCTGGCCGCCCTCGGCGGTCGCCTCGCCCTCGCTGGCCTGGACAGTCAACGGGCGGGTGTAGCGGCATTCGGGATAGTTCGAGCAGCCGACGAAGGCGCCGAACTTGCCGAGCTTCAGCGAGAGCGTGCCGGTGCCGCAGACCTGGCATGAGCGCGGATCGCCGCCATCCTCGCGCGGCGGGAAGACATGGGCGCCGAGCACGCCGTTCAGCGCCTCCAGCACCTCGGTGACGCGCAGTTCCTTGGTCTCGCCGATGGAGGCGGTGAATTCTTCCCAGAACTCGCGCAGCAGCACCTTCCAGTCGATCTCGGCATTCGAGACCCGGTCGAGCTTCTCCTCGAGATTGGCCGTGAAATCGAACTCGACATAGCGCTTGAAGAAGCTCTCCAGGAACGCCGTCACCAGCATGCCCTTGTCCTCGGGCACGAGGCGCTTCTTCTCGACGCGGACATATTCGCGGTCGCGCAGGGTTGACAGCGTCGCGGCATAGGTCGAGGGCCGGCCGATGCCGAGCTCTTCCATGCGTTTGACGAGGCTGGCTTCCGAATAGCGCGGCGGCGGCTCGGTGAAGTGCTGCTCGGCGGCGATCGCGCGCTTTTCCAGCAGCTCGCCTTCCTTCATCGCCGGCAGCTTCTTCGAATCCTCGTCCTCCTCGTCGTCGCGGCTCTCCTGGTAGAGCGTCAGGAAGCCGTCGAAGAGCGTGACCTGGCCTGTGGCGCGCAGCTCGAGATTGCGCGCGCCGACCTTCGCCGCGATGTCGACCGTGGTGCGCTCGAGCGAGGCCGATTCCATCTGGCTGGCGATGGTGCGTTTCCAGATCAGCTCGTAGAGACGGGCCTGCTCGGGTTCGAGATGGCGCGCCACCATGGCGGGCAGCCGGCCGAGATCGGTCGGGCGGATCGCCTCATGCGCTTCCTGAGCATTCTTCGCCTTGACGCTGTATTTGCGGGGAACGCCGGGAACGTAGTTGTCGCCGAATTCCTTGCCGATGACGCGACGGGCGGCGGCGATGGCCGAGCCGTCCATGTCGACGCCGTCGGTCCGCATATAGGTGATGAGGCCGACCGTCTCGCCGCCGATGTCGACGCCCTCATAGAGCCGCTGCGCGAGCTGCATCGTCCGCGCCGGGGCGAGGCCGAGCTTGCGGGAGGCCTCTTGCTGCAGCGTCGAGGTCTGGAAGGGCGGCTGGGGGTGGCGCTTGACCGGCTTCGCCTCGACACTGGCGACGCTGAAGGCTGCCGCCTCCAGCGCCTCCTTGAAGGCCTTCGCCTCGTCGCCGGTGCCGATGTCGAGCCTTGTGATCTTCTTGCCGTCGGCGCCGACGAGACGAGCGTCGAAGACGCCCCCGGCGGTCGTCGCCAGCGTCGCGACCAGCGACCAGTATTCGCGGGCCCGGAAGGCCTCGATCTCGCGTTCGCGGTCGCAGACGATGCGCAGCGCCACCGACTGGACGCGGCCGGCCGAGCGTGCCCCTGGGAGCTTCCTCCACAGCACCGGCGACAGCGTGAAGCCGACGAGATAGTCGAGCGCCCGGCGCGCCAGATAGGCATCGACCAGCGCCTGGTCGACCTGGCGCGGATTGGCGAGCGCCGTCTGCACCGCATCCTTGGTGACGGCGTTGAAGGTGACCCGCTCGACTGGAATGCCCTTCAGCGCCCGCTTGGCGTTCAGTGCCTCCAGCACATGCCACGAAATCGCCTCGCCCTCGCGGTCGGGGTCGGTCGCGAGGATCAGCTTGTCGGCGCCCTTCAGCGCCTTGACGATCTCGGAAACCTGCTTGGCGCCGCGCCCCTCGATCTCCCACTTCATCGCGAAGTCATGTTCGGGATCGACCGAGCCGTCCTTGGCCGGCAGGTCGCGGATATGGCCGAACGACGCCACGACCTCGTAGTCGGAGCCGAGATATTTGTTGATCGTCTTGGCCTTGGCCGGCGACTCGACGACGAGGAGCTTCATGTGCGGTGTCTCGATAACAGCCTCATCGGAGCGCGGAACCGGCCGCTGGAGGCTGGTCCCGCGACCGGCGATAGACCCGGCGGTTCGGAATTGCGCGCGAAAGTGGTTCAGGGCGCAGGCTGTGTCAAACGCCGATTGCGCGTTTGCGGCGTTTGCAGGCGTTCGGCGGCGTTTCGGCCACAATCGCGAGAATTCGCCAGGACACGCGAATCCGCCATCAAATGGCGAGGCGGCCGCCGCTGCGCAAGGGCGAGTGTTGCGGACGTCGCCGCTGGGGCTTTCAACGCAGCGCTTCGTAGAGCTTCGCCAGGAAGCCGTCATAGGACGCACCATCGATCCATCTGAGCACCGCGACGAGATCGTTCTGCGGATCGACGAGGATGACGTTGGTCCCGGCCCCGAGCGCCCAGAACGCCGATGCGGGAACCCCGGGCTTCGCCGAGGGCGCGCGGTTCAGCCACCAGAGATAGCCGTAATTGGCGAGCGTCGGCGAGGACGTCACCATCTGCGCGATCCAATCGGCCGAAAGCAGGGAACGCCCGCCCCATTGCCCGCCACGCGCCATCAGCAGGCCGAAACGGGCATGGTCGCGCGCGCCGATGAACAGCCCGCCCCCCCAATGTCCGCCGCCCGGCACCGACTGCATGCGCTTGCCGTCGATCTCGACGAAGGAGTTCGCGTAGCCCTGCCACTCCCAATCCCGGGAGGCGCCGATCGGATCCATGATCCGCTCGCGCAGCACCTCCGGCAGCGGCCGGCGGAAACGCTGCAGCAGGCACCAGCCGAGCAGGTTCACCCGCACGTCGTTGTATTCGTAGAAGGTTCCGGGTGTATGCAACTCGCGGCGCTGGCCCTTGCGGCTGTTGTCGGCGCCGGGGCCGATCTGGCGGTTGTGGTCGACCTGATCGGATTTCCCGAAGATCTCGCCCTGCCACTCGCTCGATTGCTGCAGCAGGTGGCGCCAGGTGATCGGCGCATTGTGGGCGCCCTCGAAGAACGGTCCGGCGACGCTCTTGGCCACCGGCTCGTCGAGATCGCGGATCAGCCCGTCATCGACCGCGAGCCCCGCCATCACCGACAGATAGCTCTTGGCGATCGAGAAAGTCATGTCGGTACGGCTGGTATCGCCCCATTCCGCGACGATCCGCCCTCCCTTCAGCACGAGGCCGGCTGGCCCGCCGCGCTCGCGCACCGGCCCGACGATTTCGCTCCACGGGCCGCTCTCGTTCCATTCGACATTCCCGACATAGCGCCCGTCGGGATAGTACAGGCTGCGCGGCCAGGGGCTGTCATGGGCCTCCGCAAAGGCGACGGCGGCATCGAGGCTGTCGGCGTCGAACCCGGCCTCGCCGGGCGCGATGCTGTTCCAAAGGGAGCCATGGGCGGCCGGGACGAAGGCGTCGGTGGACAAGGCAGGGCTCCTCGCAGCGGTTCGGTAGCGGCAAGGCCGCAGGCCCAAGCCGTAGCCGCGTTTGGCGCGGACGGCCATCCATGTCCAAGCATGGTGACAACGGCCCCGGACCGCTTGCGCCCCGCCCGAGTCGCGCCTAAACACCCCTCTTCAAATGACATCGCCAGCACCGCTCTATCCGCACCGGCATCTCCTCGGCATCGAGGGGCTCTCCCATTTGGACATCGAGGCGCTGCTGGACAGGGCGGACGCCTATGTCGCGCTCTCCCGACAGGTCGAGAAGAAGACGGCTACCCTGCGCGGCCGCACCCAGATCAACCTGTTCTTCGAGCCCTCGACCCGGACGCAAGCCTCCTTCGAGCTCGCGGGCAAGCGCCTCGGCGCCGACGTCATGAACATGTCGGTCGCCTCGTCCTCGGTGAAGAAGGGCGAGACGCTGATCGACACGGCCGCGACGCTGAACGCGATGCGCCCCGACATCATCGTCGTGCGCCATCACGCCGCCGGCGCGGTCAACCTGCTCGCCCGCAAGGTCGGCTGCTCGGTCGTCAACGCCGGCGACGGCGCTCATGAGCATCCGACGCAGGCCCTGCTCGACGCGCTGACGATCCGCCGCAACAAGGGCCGGATCGCGGGCCTGACGGTCGCGATCTGCGGCGACATCCTGCATTCGCGCGTTGCCCGCTCGAACATCATCCTGCTAAACGCGCTCGGCGCGAAAGTTCGCTTGATCGCGCCCTCGACGCTGCTGCCGGCCGGCATCGGCCGCATGGGCGTCGAGATATTCACCGACATGAACAAGGGCCTGGAAGGCGCGGATATCGTGATGATGCTGCGCCTCCAGCTCGAGCGCATGCATGGCGCCTTCGTGCCGTCCTCGAAGGAATACTTCCGTTATTACGGGCTCGATCGCGAAAAGCTGGAGCGCGCGCAAGCCGATGCGCTGGTGATGCATCCCGGCCCGATGAATCGCGGCGTCGAGATTTCTTCCGAGGTTGCCGACGGCGCCCAGTCGCTGATCCGCGAGCAGGTCGAGATGGGCGTCGCGGTGCGCATGGCGGTGCTCGACGCGCTGGCGCAGCATCTGCCGAATGTTTGACGCGAAGGCGCGAGTGGAACCGGGCATGGCCGAGCTTCAGGACATTGCGATCGTCAATGCGCGCCTCGTCGACCCAGCCACGGGGCGCGACGGACCGGGCGCGCTGCTGCTGCGCGGCGGTGTCATCGTCGATGTCGTCTGGGGTGGCGCCGCGCCTGCGACGGGCGAGGGCGTCCGCCGCATCGATGCGAAAGGGCTCGTCCTCGCGCCGGGCCTCGTCGATCTGCGCGCCTTTCTGGGCGAGCCCGGCGCCGAGTTCCGCGAGACGCTCGGTACCGGCTCGCAGGCTGCGGCTGCGGGCGGTGTCACCACCGTCGTCTGTCGGCCCGATACGGATCCGCCGATCGACGATCCCGCCATCATCGACTTCATCAAGCGCCGAGCGCGCGACAAGGCGATCGTCAATGTCCTGCCCTGCGCCGCCCTGACCAAAGGGCTTCTGGGCAAGGAGATCACCGAATTCGGGCTGCTGCTCGAGGCCGGCGCGGTCGCCTTCGGCGACGGCGCGAAGGCCCTGCGCAACCCGCAGATCATGCGGCGCGCCATGATCTACGCCCGCGATTTCGACGCGCTGATCATGAACCATGTCGAGGATCCGGACCTGCGCGGCTCGGGCGTCATGAACGAGGGCGAATTCGCCAGCCGCAGGGGCCTGCCGGGCATTCCGCGCGAGGCCGAGACGGTGATGCTCGAGCGCGATATTCGTCTCGCGAGGGCGACGGGCGGCCGCTACCACGCGGCGATGATTTCCTGCGCGGACTCCGTCGAATTGGTGCGTCGCGCCAAGGCGGATGGCCTGCGCGTCACCTGCGGCGCCTCGATCAACAACCTGACCCTCAACGAGAACGACGTCGGCGACTACCGCACCTTCTGCAAGGTTTCCCCGCCGCTGCGCGATGAACAGGAGCGCCTCGCCCTCGTCGCGGCGCTGGCCGAGGGCATCATCGACGTCGTCGTCTCGGACCATGACCCGCAGGATGTCGAGACCAAGCGCCAGCCCTTCGCCGAGGCGGCGGACGGGGCGCTCGGCATCGAGACCCTGCTATCGGCTTCGCTGCGCATGGTTCAGGCGGGCCAGATCGCTCTGCCGGAGCTGCTGGCGGCGCTGTCGACGCACCCGGCGCAATTGCTCGGGCTCGGTTGCGGGCGCCTCGTCCCCGGCGCCCCGGCCGATCTCATGCTGCTCGACCTCGAGGCGCCCTATGTCGTCGACAAGCGCAAGCTGAAGTCGCGGGCCAAGAACTCGCCCTTCGACGAGGCCAGGCTCGAAGGCATCGTGCAGACGACCTTCGTCGGCGGTCGCATGGTCTACGAGGCCCCGGCGGCCTGATCTGGCGCTCTGGCGCCGCTGGGTTCTTGCTCGCGTCGGCCCTTGGCGGCCGACGCGTTGCTGCAGTCGAGTGCGATCAGGCCTGAGGGCCCTGTGCCTTGCGCTGCCTGCGCAGCTTGGCTGCCGGCTTGGGCGCATGGACGGGTTGCATCGTCGCGAAGACGGGGTTCGGCGAGTGATCCAGCGTCGCGCCCGTGCTGGCGTCGACGACAACACCAACGACCCCACCAATCAGAACGTTTCCGGCCATGCCGGCGGCGCCTCCGCCGCTGACACCGGTCGTCACGGCGATCTGCTGGGAGCGGTGGCCCGGCAATTCGAATGTCGCGACGAACTCCTGCTTGCGGCTGATCGGAAAGGTGCAAGGTGTCGCCTGGCAGACGAGCCCCGTCGAAGTCACGACCTTGGCGCCTGGCGGCTCCGAATTGAAGGTGACGTCTTCGTTCGTTCCCCGGGTCACCGTTCCGCACGCGCTTACACTGATCGCCACAGCGATCGTCATCAAAATTCGCATAGTTTGAAAGCCCCTAGGTCAGTTCCCCGATAAATTGGTTGCATGCACCTGTGGCCGAGTCGAGCATCCGAAGAGCACGCCGGGACGTTATCCAAAGGAGCCATGCTCTCGCTGTTTCGCGACTCGGCGGTGCATGATCGGAAAAGGCCGTTTCCTCGTCCGGGCTTCGTGCTCTAACCTGCAGCGCGGCGAAGCGAGGAAGGGGCGGCATGCAGGAGACGTTGAACTGGGGCCTCTCCTGGCCTGCATTCGGATTGGCGCTCGCTATCGGCTACCTGCTGGGCTCGATCCCCTTTGGTATCATCCTGACGAAGCTCAGCGGCGGTCCCGACCTGCGCAGCATCGGCTCGGGCAATATCGGCGCCACCAACGTCCTGCGCACTGGCAACAAGAAGCTCGCAGCGTTGACCTTGCTCGGCGACATGCTCAAAGGCACGGTCGCGGTTCTGCTCGGCTTGCATCTTCTGGGGGGTGCTCAGGCCGGGCTCGTCGCCGGGCTCGGCGCCTTTCTGGGCCATCTCTTTCCCGTCTGGCTCGGATTCAAGGGCGGCAAGGGCGTTGCCACCTATCTCGGCATCCTGATCGGCCTGGCCTGGCCGGTGGCGCTGGCTTTCGCCGCGATCTGGCTGAGCGTCGCCAAGCTCTCGAAATACTCGTCGCTCTCGGCTCTGACCGCGAGCGTCGCGACGCCCCTCATTCTCTGGTTCGCCATCGGCAATCGGCAGGCCGCCATGCTTATGGCCGCCCTGACGGTGCTGCTCTGGTTCATGCACCGAACCAACATCGCCCGCCTGCTGTCCGGCAGCGAGGGCAAGATCGGCCAGAAAGGCTGAAGCGCATGGCTGGCATCGTCCTCAGCGATCGCCAGCGCCTCGACTGGCTTCGCCTGATCCGCAGCGAAAGCGTCGGGCCGCGCACCTTCCGCTCGCTGATGAACCGCTTCGGCGGCGCCGCGGCGGCCCTCGACGCACTTCCCGATCTCGCCCGGCAGGCCGGCCGGAGCATCCGCATCTGCACGCTGGCCGAGGCCGAACGCGAGGCCGACGCCCTGCGCCGGCTCGGTGGCCGGTTGGTCGCGATGGGCGAGGCGCAATATCCGCGACCCCTGCAGGCGATCGACACCGCCCCGCCGCTGCTCGCGATCCTCGGCCGGCAGGAGGTGCTGCTGCGCCCCTGCGTCGCGCTGGTCGGCTCCCGCAATGCCTCCGCCGCCGGCATGAAGTTCACCGCCCGTCTGGCACGCGAACTCGGAGAGGCTGGTTTCGTCGTCGTTTCGGGACTGGCGCGCGGCATCGACACCGCCGCTCATGAGGCGAGCGCCGAGAGCGGCACTGTGGCAGTGCTGGCCGGCGGCCTCGACGAGGTTTATCCGCCGCAGAACATCCCGCTGCTCCAGCGTCTGCTGGAGGAGGGGGCGGCGATCAGCGAAATGCCGCTGGGCCTTGCCCCCCGCGGGCGCGATTTCCCCCGACGCAACCGGCTGGTCTCAGGGCTGTCGCTGGGCACCGTGGTGGTCGAGGCCGCCCGTAAATCGGGCTCGCTGATCACGGCGCGCTTCGCCAATGAGCAAGGCAGGCTGGTCTTCGCCGTGCCGGGCTCGCCGCTCGATCCGCGCGCCGAAGGCGGCAACCACCTGATCCGCGAGGGCGCGACGCTCTGCGCCGAGGCCGCCCATGTCATCGAGGCGCTGACGCCGCTGCTGGACAACGATCTCGGCTTTCTCCCGCCACCGCCCGCACTGCGCGACGGTGCTGGCGAGGACGTGACGCAGGCGCTGTGGGACGAACTCGACCTGCCGGGCATCGGAGGAGCTCCGGTGGCGGCGGTTCCCGAGCCAGAGGGCGTCGCCGGCGCGATGCCGGGGACGGCCGAAGCGCTGGATCTGAGGCGCCTCGTCCTGCAACTGCTCGGCAGCACGCCGATCTCCGTCGACGATCTCGTGCGGGCGAGCGGCCGCTCCGCCCGGGAGATCAGCCATACGTTGCTCGATCTCGAACTCGACAACCTGATCCGGCGTCACCCGGGCGGCACGCTTGCGCTTGTCGAGACCTAAGGCGGTTCGCTCGGGGCGATTACAACCTGTGATTGATGTCGCCGCATTGATCCGCGATGCTTCGCGCGTGCGGACTCTGCTGCCTAGAAGTCCGCGACATTCGCCTTGTCGGCACTGGAGCGCGCGAGACGCTCGCCCTGGATCGACGCTTCGAGCCGCGCCATTTCCAGGAAATAGGCCAGACTGTCGAGATCCGCAGCGTGAGCCATGGCGCGCAGACTTGCGGCCAAGCCTTCGATATAGCCCGCCACTTCGCGTTGTGTCGCGCGAGAGGAATGGGTTTCGTTGCGAGTCGGACGCATTCTGCCGCTCGCTGCCAC
The DNA here is from genome assembly GCF_058801345.1 of Allobosea sp. GW822-FHT03F07. Lineage (NCBI taxonomy): Bacteria > Pseudomonadati > Pseudomonadota > Alphaproteobacteria > Hyphomicrobiales > Alloboseaceae > Allobosea > Allobosea sp. GW822-FHT03F07. Next base: position 297,446 of record NZ_JBXAND010000002.1, on the reverse strand, counting down.
GGACTCGGCTGCGTCGTGCCGTTGCTTCGCGTCATCCTGTGAGGCCAGTTGCGAGGCCAATTGATTGCGTGCTTTTGACGTCATCGCCGAGGGCTCCCCGCGAGTCATGGGCAAAGCTCGATGGTTGAAACGCGACATCGCTCGTGAAAGGCGAGTCGGGATTATGCAATCATAACGTGTAAAATGCGTGGACCTCAAGCGCCGCTATAGGCTTAGACAAGAAAAAGAACCGCCAATGGCAGGGTCGCCAGCGCGAGCAGGGTCTGGAGGGTGGTGATTTCCGCCATAAGAGGCGCATCGCCGCCGAGGTCGCGCGCCAGGAAATAGGCTGCGGTCGCGGTCGGCACCGAGGCGGCGACCACGGTCATGGTGAGCGCAGGGCCCGTCAGGCCGAGATGGCGTGCGATCGTCCAGGCCAGGAGCGGCATGACGACGAGCTTGAGACCGAGCGCGATCCAGTGGGCCAGCCGCGGCCGCGCGAGGCTGCGCAGGTCGAGTCCCGCTCCGACGACCAAGAGGCCGACGCCCAGCGCGGCCCGGCCCATGACGTCGAGATAGGTGGTGATCGCGGCTGGCAGCATCCACTGCATCTGGTTCAGCACGAGGCCGACGGCGGACGACCAGATGAAGGGGTTGAAGGCGATCGAGCGCGCAGTGGCACCTGCGCTCATCGGCCGGCCATTTGCATAGCGGGCCAGCACCAGCACGCAGAGCACGTTGAGCAGCGGGATCATCGCGGCCACCGCGATCGCCATGAGCGTGGTGCCGTCGCGCCCCTGCAGACCGGCGGCCATGGCGAGGCCGATGAAGGTGTTCCAGCGGACCGAGCCCTGGAAGATCGAGGTGAAGGCAGGCCCGTCGATGCCGGCGCGCGCCAGCAGCGGGCGCGTCGTCAGGAGCAGCCCGGCGACGGTCAGGATCGCCATTACGAGGCTCATGCCCATGGCCAGCACCGGCAGCCGGCCCAGATCTGCGACGGCAAGCGTATGGATCACCACGGCGGGGAACAGCACCTGATAGGTCAGGCGCTCGACACCGAGCCAATGCGCCGGCGAGACCGTGCCGCGGATTTTGAGGGCCCAGCCCGTCGCGATGACGAGGAAGACGGCGATCAGACTGGAGAGCATGGCATCTGCGAAGGATCGGGGGAGAGGAGGCTGGAGCGGGCCGGAACCGCCTGCGAGGAAGGCCGAAATGGAACAACGGATATGAGCTGCTCGTTGATCTCCACGAGACGGCCATGACGAGCCCGAGAGGCCTTGATGCCACTCCTTTCATGGCGGTCATCGTGAGGCAATGGCGGCAGGTTCGGGGGGCATTGCGTTCGCCGCAATCCGGCCGCGATTGGTTCACGAGGCATTCAAGCGCCCGGGGCGAAACTTCCCGTCAGGTCGGGGAATTCCCGGCGAGAAGGAGATTGGACCATGATGTCTCTCAGGAAGACCGCCATTGCCGCGCTCGCCTCGGTGAGCGTCGTTTCGGCCGGATTCATCGCGCCGGCCTTCGCCGCGCCGCGCAGCTTCGACGCCGCCAAGCTCGACAAGGCGCCTGCCGAGTACAGCTATTATCGCGGCTATCGGGGTTACAGGGGCGGCTGGTATCGCGGCGGCAACGGTGCGGCGATTGCAGCCGGGGTCGGTCTCGGCATCCTCGGAGCCGCGGCGATCGCATCGAGCCGCCGCGCCTATGCTGATCCGTATTACTACGACGACGGCTACTACGCGCCGGCGCCGGTCTACGCGCCCGCCCCCGTCTATCGCCGCTATTACGGGCCGAGCTACGACTTCCGCGACTATCGCTGAGCCCAAGCCTCGGCGGACGGCCAAGGACCTGCGCGCCATTGCGGCGCGCAGGTTTTTCGTTGGCTACTGCGCGACGCGGAACGAAGACGGGAAGCCCTGTCTCAATCTCCCTCCAGGTCCTCGGCCAAGTCATCCGGCTCCAGGCGCATCAACCGGTCGAGGGCGCCCTGGAGAATGTAGGCTGCCGCCATCTTGTCGACGACCTCGGCGCGCTTGGCCCGCGAGGCATCGGCGTCGAGCAGCGTCCTGGTCACGGCCAGCGTCGACATGCGCTCGTCCCAGAACACGATCGGCAGGCTCGTCAGCGGACCGAGATTGCGCACGAAGGCGCGGGTCGACTGCACGCGCGGGCCTTCGGTTCCGTCCATGTTGAGCGGCAGGCCGATGACGAGCCCGGCGACGGCATGCTGTGCGGCGACCTTGAGCAGCGCCGCCGCATCCTGCCCGAACTTGACCCGTCGGATCGTCTCCAAGGGCGTCGCGATCTGGCGTTCGACATCCGAGAGCGCCAGCCCGATCGTCTTGGTGCCGAGGTCGAGCCCGAGCAGCCGCGCGTGGTCGGGCAGGGCGAGGAAGGCTTCGAGCGGCACGACATTGCTGGACATCGGCAGGCGGTAGCATGCGCCGCTGGCCGAGGCGAGCGGCGCATGCCGGCGTCGGGGTGCCTCAGCCTTGCGGCTTCACGCCGGCGGCAGCCAGCGATTGCGCCCATTTGTCGACTTCGGCCGAGAACAGCTTGGCATGCGCGTCGCGGGTCCATTCGGCCTCGGGGAAAGTGCTGGTGCCGAAGGCCTTGAACTTCTCGATCACGGCCGGCTCCTTGAGCGCCGCGCGCAGCGCGCCGTTCAGCTTGTCGAGCACGGGTGCAGGCGTGCCTTTCGGCGCGTAGAGCCCGTGCCAGATCGTCATGTCGAGCTTGGATCCCGCCTCCGCCATGGTCGGTATGTTCGGCAGCACGTCGAGCCGCTTGGCCGACGTCACGGCATAGGCGCGGATGCTGTTGCCCTGGATCTGCGGGATCGCCGAGGTCGATTGATCGCAGAGCAGGTCGATCTGTCCTCCGACGAGATCGTTCATCGCCGGCCCCGTGCCGCGATAGGCGACCTGGTTGAACTTGGCCCCGAGCTGCTGGGACATCAGCACGGCGCAGAGATGCGAGTTCGAGCCGACGCCGGCATGGGCGATCGTCAACTTCTCGGCGTTCTCCTTGATATAAGGGAAGAAGCCCTTGGCATCCTGCGGCGGCAGCGCGAGCTTGCTGGCGATCACCATCGGCCCGGTATTGACCAGTCCTATCGGGGCGAACGCGGTTTTCGTGTCGTAGCCGAGATTGGCGTAGAGCGCGGGCGCGGCCGCGAGCGCCAGATGGTGGATCAGGATCGTGTGTCCGTCCGGCTCGGCGGCTGCGACGCGCTTGGCGCCGGCGGTCCCGCCCGCGCCGGCGACGTTCTCGACGACCACCGGTTGTCCCAGCGTCTTGCTCATCTGCTCGCCGAGCAGGCGGGCGATGACGTCGCTCGGCCCGCCCGCGGCGAAGGAGACGATCACGCTGATCGGCTTGGTGGGAAAGGCTTGCGCCAGCGCGGGCGCGGCGAGCCCGGATGTCAAAAGTCCGAATGCGGACAGGCTCGTCGTCAGCAGCCCGGCAAGGGCCGTCCTCTTGGTCATGCTCATGCGTATCCTCCGGTGGGTCGTGATGAACGGCCGCTCTGTGTCGGCTTTGGGAAAGTTCAGGGACCGTGAGAGCCTTGCGCGAAAAAGGGGGAGCCGGTTTTTCGCAGCAGCAATGCTCTCATACTCAAGAAACAGACGCTTCAGCGCAGATCGGACTGGTAGTGAGCCTCCTCCGTCAGACACAGGCTGAGACGACGCTCCACGGCCGAGCCGTCGAGCGAAAGGGCGATGCGGTCGATCGCGAGCGCGGGCGTCCCCGCCGCGACGCCGAGATGACCAGCCTCGTCGGCGGTCAGCGCGACGGCCTTCAGCCGCTCGCGGGCATTGGCGACGGTGATGCCGTAGCGCGTCGCGAACAGGCTGTAGAGGTTGTTGGGAACCGGCCCGTCTTCCAGCCCCGGAAAGACCTGTTCCGGCAGGCTGACGGTCTCGAGGATCAGCGGTTTACCGCCGAGCGAGCGGATGCGCCGGATACGGATGACGCGCTCTTGCACCTGCAGATTTAGCGCCGTCGCTTCGGCCGGCTCGGCGGGGCCACTCGTGATATCGAGCACCCGGCTGTCGGGAAAGCGCGCGACGCCGTCATCCGAGACCAGCTTGAAGAACTGGAACAGGATGCGCTGCTCGTCGTGCTCGGCGACGAAGGTGCCGCGGCCCTGGCGGCGCACCAGCAGGTTCTCCGCGGCGAGTTCGTCGAGCGCCTTTCGGACTGTTCCCTGGCTCACGCCGATCTCGGTGGCGAGCTGGCCCTCGCTCGGCAGCGCCATGCCGGGCGACCAGACGCCGTCGACGAGTCGACGCACGAAATGCTCCTTCACCTGCCTGTATAGCGGTCGAAATCCGAGGATTTCGGCTCCGGCAGGCGATTCCGGCCGTGTCGCATTTTCGAGCTTGTGCTCAGTCATGTGTCTTATATAAGACTTGTCGCGAGGCCGGTCGAGTCCTGAATTCAGGCAAGTGCTAGATCGAAAGCCCTGAGCCAGCTCACCGCCCGACAAGAAACGTCGTGAGGAGACATCGATGAGCAAGCCCCACCTGCTGGTGCACGAGAAGAAGGACACCGTCGGCGTCGTCGTCGTCGAGGGTCTGAAGGCTGGCACCGACATGCTGTGCGTGGTTACGCACGACAATTCCGATTTCCGCCTGACCGCGAAGATGGACATCCCGATCGGCCACAAGGTCGCGCTCAAGGACATCAAGAAGGGCGAGACGATCTGGAAATACGGCCAGGACATCGGCCAGGCGCGCGCAGACGTGAAGCAGGGCGAGCACCTGCACGTCCACAACGCCAAGACCAAGCGCTGGTGATTCGCTGCGCGAGGACGCAGCGCTAACCGCCTCCAGAGATTTCGGAAACGCCAAGGCTCCCGTCAGGTCGAGCCGCAACAGATCAGAGGAAACGCCATGTCGATCGTCGCCAATTTCGATCTCGTGAAGGGCAAGCTCGCCCGCATCAAGGGCCGCAAGATCGAGGCGCCCGAATTCAAGACCCCGGCGGTCAAGCGCCCGACCGGCCGTAGTCTCGATTCCTTCCTGGGATGGCGCCGCGAGAACGGTCGCGTCGGCGTTCGCAACCACGTCCTGCTGCTGCCGCTCGACGATCTCTCCAACGCCGCCTGCGAGGCCGTCGCCAACAACATCAAGGGCACGCTGGCCATCCCCCATGCCTATGGACGCCTCCAGTTCGGCGAGGATCTGGAGGTGCATTTCCGCACGCTGATCGGCACCGGTTCGAACCCGAACGTCGCCGCCGTCATCGTCATCGGCATCGAGGACGGCTGGACCAAGCGCGTCGTCGACGGCATCGCCAAGACCGGCAAGCCGGTCGTCGGCTTCGGCATCGAGGGCCATGGCGACATTGCCACCATCGCCAAGGCCTCCTATGTCGCCAAGGAATTCGTCCAGTGGGCGACCGAGCTGCAGCGCGAGAAATGCGGCATCGAGGAGCTTTGGGTCTCGACCAAATGCGGCGAGTCGGACACCACCACCGGCCTTTCCTCCTGCCCGACCGTCGGCAACATGTATGACAAATGGATTCCGCGCGGCGTCTATGGCGTCTTCGGCGAGACCTCGGAGATCACCGGCGCCGAGCATCTCTGCAAGGCGCGCGCGGCGACGCCGGAGGTCGGCGAGCGCTGGTACAAGATGTGGAAGGCCTATCAGGACGACGTGATCGAGGCCCACAAGACCGACGACCTCTCGGATTCGCAGCCGACCAAGGGCAACATCGCCGGTGGCCTGACCACGATCGAGGAAAAGGCGCTCGGCAACCTCGAGAAGATCGGCCGCGAGTGCAAGTACATCGACATCCTGCAGCCGGCCGAGGCGCCCTCCAAGGGGCCGGGCCTCTACTACATGGACACCTCCTCGGCCGCGGCCGAATGCGTCACGCTGATGGCGGCGGGCGGTTATGTCGTCCACACCTTCCCGACGGGGCAGGGCAACGTCATCGGCAACCCGATCGTCCCGGTCATCAAGATCACCGGCAACCCGAAGACGATGCGCACCATGCCAGAGCATATCGACGTCGACGTGTCGGGCATCCTGCGCCGCGACATGACGATCCCGCAGGCCGGCGACGCCCTGATCGAGAACATCGTCCGCACCGCCAACGGCCGCCTGACTGCGGCGGAAGCATTGGGGCACCGCGAATTCTCGATGACCAAGCTCTACCGCTCGGCCTGAGCGGCTGCTAACAGCCGGGGCGGCCACGTGCCGCCCCGGCATTCTTCATCGCCCCGGCCGAAACCTCGGGAGCCTTCAAGCCTTGTCCATCGCGACGACGACCCGCCTCAGCGTCTGGCGTCCGCTCCTCGACGGGATCGCGCTCTCGGCCGCGGTCGCAATCGCGGCCTCTATCGCGGAGCCCTTGCTGAAATCGGCCGCGGGAGGCCGGTTCGGCATCCCCGCCGTGGTCATCGCCCTGATCATCGGCATGGTTCTGCACCCATATGCCAATGCGCCGCGCTTCCAGGCCGGCATGGTCTTCTGCGTCAAGAAGATGCTGCGCTGGGCGATTGCGCTGCTCGGCCTGCGCGTCGCGCTCGGAGACATTATCGCGCTCGGCCTGACCACCGCGCTTCTCGTCGTCGTCGCGATGGCCGCGACGATCCTGTCGGGGTTCCTGCTGGCGCGCTGGCTCGGCCGCGAGACCGGCATGGGCGCGCTCGGCGGCGTGGCGACCGCCGTCTGCGGCGCATCGGCTGCGCTGGCGACCGCGACGGTGGTGCCGGACTACAAGAGCAAGGCGGCCGACGTCGCCTTCACCGTCATCGCCATGAACGCGCTGTCGACGCTGGCGATGCTGGCCTATCCGCTGATCTGCGCCTGGCTCGGCTTCTCGCCCTCGCAGACCGGCATCATGCTCGGCGCCACCATCCATGACGTGGCGCAGGTCGTCGGCGCTGGCCAGTCGGTCTCGAATGAGGCCGCCAATGCCGCGATCATCGTCAAGCTCTTCCGCGTCTTCCTGCTGCTGCCGGCCGTGCTGATCGTCGGCTGGTGGCTGGTGCATGACGACGCGAAGCGCGCCGGCCACGTTGCCGAGAAGGCCAAGGTGCCGGTGCCGGTCTTCGCCATCATGTTCCTGGTGCTATGCCTCGTGAACAGCGTGCTCGCGACGCAACCCGCGCTGGCGCCGGTCTATGGCCCGATCCGCAACCTGCTGCTCGCGATCTCCGGCTGGGGCCTGCTCATCGCCATCGCGGCCTTGGGGCTCGGCACTTCGCTCGGAACCATGGCCCGGCTAGGCTGGCGCCATATGGTGCTGGTCACCGGCACGAGCCTCGTCATTCTCGTCATCGTCACCGGCGGCCTGATCGCATTGGGCTGACCGTCAAAGCTGGAAGGCGCCTGCCATGACCGACATCGTCATCACCGAGTTCATGGACGAGGCGGCCGTCGCTGCGCTGAGCGCCCGCTACAAGGTCCATCACGACCCAGAACTCTTCGGCAAGCCGGACGAACTGGCCAAGCTCGTGGCGGATATTCCCGCCCTGATCGTCCGCAACCAGACGCAGGTGAGGGGGGATGTTTTGGCCGCCGCCAAGAAGCTAAAGGTCGTTGGCCGCCTCGGCGTCGGTCTCGACAACATCGACATGGATGTCTGTAACGAGCGCGGCATCAAGGTCTTCCCCGCGACTGGCGCCAACAGCCTCTCCGTGGTGGAATACGTCATCGGCAGCGCGATGATGCTGCTGCGCGGCGCCTATTTCGCCAATGCCGCGATGGTCGCGGGCGAATTCCCGAAGACAAAGCTCATCGGCCGCGAGATCGCCGGCAAGCGCCTCGGCCTCGTCGGCTTCGGCGCTATCGCCCGCGACGCTGCCGCTCATGGCCGGCTGCTCGGCATGACCACGGTGGCCTATGATCCTTACGTGCCAGCCGACGACAAGGCCTGGGCCGCGACCGAGCGGCTCGAGCTCGATGCCGTGCTCTCGACCTCCGACGTCGTCAGCATCCATCTGCCGCTGACCCCCGAGACCAAGGGGCTGATCGGCAGGCAAGCCCTCGCCCGGATGAAGCCGGACGCGATCCTGATCAATGCCGCGCGGGGCGGCATCATGGACGAGGCAGCCCTCGTCGATGCGCTGAAGGGCAGCAAGCTCGGCGGCGCGGCGATCGATGTCTTCGCCGAGGAGCCCTTGCGCGGCGCCGGCAAGCTCTTCGCCGACGTGCCGAACCTGATCCTGACGCCGCATATCGCCGGCAACACGGTCGAGTCGAACGGCCGCGTCTCCGGGCTGGTCGCCGAGCGCGTCATGGCGGCGCTGGAGGGCAGGGCATGACCCGGCTCTCCTTCGAGCAGGCCGAGGCCCGGCTGACGGAGATATTTGCAGGCGCAGGCGCCTCGCCGGCCAACGCGGCCTCCGTCGCCTGGGCTCTGGTGATGGCCGAGGCCGACGGGCTGAAAGGCCACGGTCTGTCGCGGGTGCCGACCTATCTCGCCATGCTGAAGGCCGGCAAGATCGATGGGCAGGTCGTGCCCAAGGCGACGCGGCCGAAGCCCGGCGTGCTGGCGATCGATGCCGGCCACGGCTTCGCCTATCCGGCGATCGATTTTGCCGTGGCCGAGCTGCCGCGCCTCGCGCGCGAACAGGGCGTGGTCGCAGCCCCGATCCGCCGTTCCAGCCATTGCGGTGCCGCCGGCCTTCATGTCGAGCGTCTGGCCGAGCAGGGGCTCGTCGCCATGCTCTTCGCCAATACGCCCGGCGCCATCGCCCCCTGGGGCGGCTCCAAGCCGGTCTTCGGCACCAACCCGATCGCCTTTGCGGCGCCGCTGGCCGGCCGCGAACCGGTCGTCATCGACATGGCGCTGTCCAAGGTCGCGCGCGGCCCGATCGTCGCGGCGAAGCAGAAGGGCGAGGCCATACCCGAGGGCTGGGCGCTCGACGTCCATGGCAAGCCGACGACGGACGCCGCCGCCGCGCTCGCCGGCACCATGGTGCCGCTCGGCGATGCCAAGGGCGCGACGCTCGCCATGATGGTCGAGATCCTGGCGGCGGCGCTGGTCGGCGCGCATTTCGGCTTTCAGGCCTCGTCCTTCCTCGACGACAAGGGCGGCCCGCCCGACACCGGCCAGCTCATCCTCGCCATCGATCCGCATGCCATGGGCGGCAACTGGTTCGACGAGCGGATGCGGGCGCTCACCCACGCCATCGAGGCGCAGGAAGGCACGCGCCTCCCCGGCGTCCGCCGGCTGGCGCTGCGTGCCAAGGCGCGGGCGGAAGGGATTGATATGCCGGCGAAATTGCTGGTTGGCTGATCTTCGAACGAACCACGCCGCCATCCCGGACAGGCCGCGGAGCGGCGCCGATCCGGGATCCATGCCGGAAGCTTTATCGGAAGCGCTCCGGCATGGATCCCGGGTCTTCGCTACGCTCCGCCCGGGACGACGGCGAGGGACCGATTCCCCTCACACGAAATCGAACGCATCGACATCGACCAGCCCCTTGTCGGTGATCTTCAGGTGCGGGATCACCGGCAGGGTCAGGAAGGCGACCTGAAGAAAAGGCTCGGCCAAGACGACGCCGAGCGCCTTCGCCGCCGCCCGCAGCGCCTCCAGATCGTGCCGCACCGCCTCGAAGGGCTGGTCGCTCATCAGCCCGGCGACGGGCAGCGCCAGCTCCGCCGTCACCGCCCCATCATCCGCGACTGCAAAGCCACCGCCGATCTGGATCAACCGGTTGGCGGCCGCTGCCATCGAGGCCTCGTCGACGCCGACGACGCAGAGGTTATGGCTGTCATGCCCGACCGAGGAGGCGATCGCGCCATGCCTCATGCCGAAGCCATGGACGAATCCGGCCGCGATGCCGCCAGTCTTCCCGTGACGCTCGATCACCGTGACCTTGACGGCGTCCTGGGCGAGATCGGGCAGAGCCTCCCCGTCGCGCGAGGGCAGGTGCATGGCGAGGCGCTCGGTGATGATGCGGCCGGGTACCACGCCGATCACCGGTGTTTCACCTTCGCGCGCCGCCGCCTTGAAGTCGGCCGGGGTCAGCTTGCGGCTCTTCACACTGCCGAGCCCGACCGGCGCGATGCTGGCGCGGTCCGCGAACAGCGCCGGTTCGACCAGCCTGCCGCCGGCAAAGACCTGCTTCACCGAACAGGCCGCCAGATCCTCGACCAGGACAATGTCGGCGCGCTTGCCCGGCCCGATGAAGCCGCGGTCGAAAAGCCCGAAATTCCGCGCCGCCGAGAGAGAGGCGATACGATAGGTCGCCAGCACATCCGCGCCTTCCGCGATGGCGGTGCGGATCATGTAGTCGAGATGACCTTCCTCGGCGATGTCGAGCGGATTGCGGTCGTCGGTGCAGAAGGCGAGGAAGGGCGAGGCATCGCGCGAGATCAGCGGGATCAGCGCGTGCAGATCCTTCGAGACCGAGCCCTCGCGGATCAGGATCGCCATGCCCTTAGCGAGTTTCTCGCGCGCCTCGTCTGCGGTCGTGGTCTCGTGATCGGTGCGGATGCCGGCCGAGAGATAGGCGTTGAGATCCATGCCCCGCACCAGCGGCGCATGGCCATCGATATGCCGGTGCGAAAACGCTTCCAGCTTGGCGAGGCAGCCGGGATCGCGATGGATCACGCCGGGGAAGTTCATGAACTCGGCCAGCCCGATCACCTTGGGATGGTCCATCATCGGCGTGAGGTCGCCCGCATCGAGCCGGGCGCCGGCCGTCTCCAGATGCGTCGCCGGCACGCAGCTCGACAGGTTCACCCGCAGATCCATTCGCATCGCGTCGGCGCATTCGAGGAAATAGCGGATGCCCTCGACGCCCAGCACATTGGCGATCTCATGGGGATCGCAGATCGCGGTGGTGACGCCATGCGGGAGCACGCAGCGCTCGAATTCGAGCGGCGTCACCAGCGAGGATTCGACGTGGAGATGGGTGTCGATGAAGCCGGGCACGGCGATCAGCCCGGCTGCGTCGAATTCCACCTTGCCCTGATAGTTGCCGTAGGTGCCGACGATGGTGTCGCCGCAGACCGCGATATCGGTCTCGACCAGCGTGCCGGTCACCAGATCGAATAGCCGCGCCCCGCGGATGACGATATCAGCCGGCTCGTCGCCGCGCCCCTGCGCGATCCGGCTGGCGATTGTGGCGGCGTCGGTCATGGAGCGATTCCGTACGATTGCGTTGCAGCCAGCCTGCATGCGGCCGATGGCATTGTCGACTTGGTTGACCGGTCGGATCGGCCTAGACAGGAGCCGGCATTTCGAGAGCCTGGAGCCTTCGCATGAAACTCACCTGGTACGGCCATTCCGCCTTCCGCGCCGAAATCGACGGCGCCGTCATACTGATCGACCCCTTCTTTTCCGGGAATCCCGCGTTCGAGGGCGATGTCGCGGCGATTTCCGAGGGCGTGAGCCATATCGTCGTCACCCACGGCCATGGCGACCATGTCGGCGACACGCTCGCCATCGCCGGATCGACCGGCGCGACGGTGATCACCAACTACGATCTGGCCATGCATCTGGCCTCCAACGGCCTGAAGAGCTTCCAGCCGATGAACACCGGCGGTACCGTCGATCTCGGCGCGTTCAGCGTGACGCTGGTGCGCGCCGACCATTCGGCCGGCATGGGCGAGGGTGGCGTCAACGTCCCGGTCGGCAACGCCAATGGCGCCATCATCAAGGCTAAGGGCGAAAAGACGCTCTGGCACATGGGCGACACCGACATCTTCTCCGACATGGCGCTGCTCAGCGAGCTTCACGGCGTCGAGGCCTGCATCTGCCCGATCGGCGACCGCTTCACCATGGGTGGCAAGGTCGCCGCGCTCGCCATGACCCGCTTCGTCAAACCTAAGGTCGCGATTCCCTGCCACTACGGCACTTTCCCGATCATCGACCGGAATGCCGACGCCTTCGTCGCCGGGCTGAAGGGCAGCAACGTGCAGGCCCTGGTGCCGAAGAAGGGCGAGGCGTTTACAGTCTGAAGCGCTCCGCGATCCTTGCGAGAAAGGCGCGGGGAGCCCTCTCCCGGAGGGAGAGGGCAGGGTGGGGGGTAGGCCGTTGGATGCCTTGGCCTGAACCTGACCGTTTCTCCGTTCGGTGTTGGCGATCTTCCGGTCCAGGGGCCTACACCTCACCCCTACCCCTCTCCTTACAGGAGAGGGGATCCCGCGCCTGGCTGGATCGGTGATCTTCTTGCGGGCGCCTGATCCTGCGCTTATAGCCCTGACAGCAATCGGCGCCGCTGCGCCGCCCCCTTCCAGGAGTCCGCCATGTCGGTCGATCTCGCCACCGTCAAACGCGTCGCGCATCTGGCGCGCATCGCTGTGCCGGAGGGTGATCTGCCCAAGCTGCAAGGCGAACTCAACGCCATCCTCGGCTTCGTCGAGCAGTTGAACGAGGTCGATGTCTCCGGCGTCGAGCCGCTGACCTCTGTCACCCCGATGGCGATGAAGCAGCGCGAGGACGTCGTGAACGACGGCGAGATCGCGGCGAAGATCGTCGCCAACGCCCCGGCCGCCGAGGACGATTACTTCATGGTGCCGAAGGTGATCGAATAAAGCGCATCGCATCGCTTCGCTTTCGCTCCCGTCATCGCGAGCGCAGCGAAGCAACCCAGGAGCGGCAGAGCCCTACGTCTCCCTGGATTGCTTCGTCGCTTTGCTCCTCGCAATGACGACTTCGATCTGCCCGCCCGTACAGATGCTGGATAGCCCCGTGACCGATCTCACCCGCCTGACCCTGACGGAAGCCCGCGACGGGCTGAAGGCCAAGACCTTCTCCGCAACCGAGCTGACGAGCGCGCATATCGCCGCCGTCGAGAAAGCCCGCGCGCTCAACGCCTATGTGCTGGAGACCCCGGAACATGCGCTGAAGCAGGCTGCGGCCTCCGACGAAAAGCTCGCGAAGGGCGAGGCCCGACCGCTCGAGGGCCTACCGCTTGGCATCAAGGATCTCTTCGCCACCGAAGGCGTGCGCACCACCGCGTGCTCGAAGATCCTCGGCAATTTTGTGCCGCCCTATGAATCGACCGTCTCGGGCCAGCTCTGGCGCGACGGCGCCGTCATGCTCGGAAAGCTCAACAACGACGAATTCGCCATGGGCTCGTCGAACGAGACCTCGGCCTTTGGCAATGTCGTGAACCCCTGGCGCCGCAAGGGCTCGAATGTCTCGGCTGGACAAGGTGGTGCGATCGAAGGCAATCATCTCGTTCCCGGCGGCTCGTCGGGCGGCTCCGCCTCGGCGGTGGCGGCCGATCTCTGCCTGGCGGCGACAGCGACCGACACCGGCGGCTCGATCCGCCAGCCCGCGGCCTTCACCGGTACGGTCGGCATCAAGCCGACCTATGGCCGCTGCTCGCGCTGGGGCATTGTCGCCTTCGCCTCCTCGCTCGATCAGGCCGGGCCGATCGGCAAGAGCGTGCGCGACTGCGCCGTGATGCTGCGCTCCATGGCAGGCCACGACCCGAAGGATACGACCTCGGTCGACATCGCCGTGCCGGATTACGAGAAGGCCGTCGGCCGCTCCGTCAAGGGCATGAAGATCGGCATTCCCCGCGAGTATCGCCTCGACGGGCTCAACGCCGAGATCGACGCGCTCTGGCAGAAGGGCATCGACTGGCTGAAAGCCGCCGGCGCCGAGATCGTCGAGATCTCCCTGCCTCACACGAAATACGCGCTGCCGGCCTATTACATCGTCGCGCCGGCCGAGGCCTCCTCCAACCTCGCCCGCTATGACGGCGTCCGCTATGGCCTGCGCGAGCAGGGCCGCGACATCGTCGAGATGTATGAGAAGACCCGCGCCGCCGGCTTCGGCGCCGAGGTCAAGCGCCGCATCATGATCGGCACCTATGTGCTCTCGGCCGGCTATTACGACGCCTATTACGTCCGCGCCCAGAAGGTCCGTACCCTGATCAAGCGCGACTTCGATCAGGCCTACGCCGCCGGCATCGACGCCGTCCTGACGCCCGCGACACCGTCAGCGGCCTTCGGAATAGGCGAGAAGGGCACCGCCGACCCGGTCGAGATGTACCTCAACGACGTCTTCACGGTGACGGTGAACATGGCCGGCCTGCCCGGCATCGCCGTTCCCGCCGGCCTCGACGCGCAGGGCCTGCCGCTCGGCCTGCAGCTCATCGGGCGGCCCTTCGACGAGGAGACGCTGTTCACGCTCGGCCAGGTCATCGAGGATGCCGCCGGCCGCTTCCCGGTCGCCGAGCGCTGGTGGGGCTGAGGCCAGCGCGCAGTCGCTGGCTCGGCTCGTCGCCTTGACGATCGGGCGCCGGTCGCGCTCGCGGCCGGCCTGACGGCAAGTCCGCATCCCGGGTCCGGATCGAAGAGGATCGACGCCGGCCCATGCGGCGGGCGACTCCTGTGCTATGCTCTTCGGCAAGCATGGGAGGTTTTCGTGATTACTGTCAAAATCGCGGCAGACCCCGCAGGCGGAATTGCCGAGGGCATGGTGTCATGGCGCGGCCTAAGCATCGTCGTCACGATCCCTACGCATGAAGGCCGTGACCCGAAAGACCTGCAGCAGGCTGCGATCGATCGCGCCGTCGAGGTCGCCAAAGCCTTCATCTTTGCTCAGAAGGGCCGGTCTGACGCCTGAGGCTCCAATGGCCTGACGCTGCAAGAACGGCGCAGGTTCAGCTGAGGCCCGGGCGAAGGCGCGGCCATTTGACTCCCTCTTCCGATCGGCGTCAGATCGCCTGACGCTTGGGCAAAAGACGTCGCGCATTTGTCATGGGCGGCGGCGAGCGATAGCCAGGCCGGCTGCCGAGGCGGAGGAAGCCGGTCCGGGCGCAGGGCGGGGAGGCTTCCTTTGACAACTCCGATTCATCCGGTGGCGACGCATCATCTGCCGGCTTTCATAACGCCACCGGGCCAGACCGATATTCTGCTGGTCGTGGCGATCCTGATCCTGCTGGGCTCGGTGCTCGGCGTGGGCCTGATCTTCCTGCGGCTGCACACGCTGCCGGAGCGGATGGCGCACAAGGCGCACAAGCTCCAGTTCGAGATCGTCGCGGTGCTCGGCCTGCTCGCGCTCTTCACCCATGTCCATCTGTTCTGGGTCGCCGGCCTGCTGCTGGCGCTGATCGAGATTCCCGATTTCTGGAACCCGCTGCGCCGGATGGCCGGATCGCTCGAGAAGATCGCCGGGTTGGCGCCGGGGAGCGGAGGGGATCAACCGGAGGAGACTCCCGTGGCGCCGCCGTCGGAGCCCGAATCTGCGCCTGCGTCGGCCGAGGCCAGGCGCGATGCCCGCAAGCACGACCAGGATGGAGCACCCGCCCATGCTTGAGATCATGCTCTGCTCGCTGCTGACGATCCTGCCCGACTACCTCTATCGCCGTTACCGGCAGGGCAAGCGGATCGGCCGCGAGATCACGCTCTACTCCGTCTGGTTCGAACTGCGCTGGGGCATCATCACCTGCCTGATGCTCACCGTCGGCCTGATCACGGTGATCTTCTACAACCATCCCTCGACGACGAGCGCGACACTGTTCTTCCGGACGGTGCCGATCGTCCCGGAAACGATCGGGCGGGTGGCGGAGGTCCATGTTCGCATCGGTGACAAGGTTGCTCAGGGAGCCCCCATCTTCACACTCGACAGCTCCAAGCAGGAGGCAGAGGCCGAAGCAGCGCGTCGCAAGATCGCCGAGGCTGATGCAGCGCTCGCAGTGGCCAGGGTCGATATCCTGACCAACGAAGCCAAAATTCTGGAGGCGAAGAGCGATCTCCAGCAGGCGGTCGACGAACTCCGCACCAAGGAGGAGCTGAAGGCACGCAACTCCGGCACCGTGCCCGAACGCGAGATCGAGCGGCTCCGACTGCTCGTCGAGGGCCGGGAGGCCTCCGTCGCCGCCGCGACCGCGAGCCGCGAAGGCGCGCAGACACGAATCGGGGTGCTGCTCCCTGCCGAGAAGGCGAGCGCCCAGGCGGCTCTGGCCCAGGCCGAGGTCGAGCTCGGCAAGACGGTGATCCGCGCCGGCTTCACTGGCCATATCGAGCAGTTCGCGCTGCGGGTCGGCGATGTGGTGAATCCTTTGATGCGGCCGGCCGGCGTCCTGATCCCGGAGGAGGCCGGACGAAGAGGGCTCCAGGCCGGCTTCGGCCAGGTCGAGGCGCAGGTGCTCAAGGTCGGCATGATCGCCGAGGTGACGTGCCTGTCGAAGCCCTGGACGATCATCCCGATGGTGGTCACCGATGTTCAGGACTTCATCGCCGCCGGGCAGTTCCGCGCCGGCGAACTGCTCGTCGACGCCCAGCAGGTGAGGGCGCCCGGTACGATCCTCACCTTCCTCGAGCCGCTCTACGAGGGCGGCCTGAACGGTGTCATGCCCGGCAGCAGTTGCATCGCCAACGCCTACAGCAGCAACCATGATCTGATCGCGTCGGGGAAAATCGGTACGGTGCGCGCCGTGGCGCTGCATGCGGTCGATGCGGTCGGGCTCGTCCATGCGCTGCTGCTGCGCATCCAGGCGGCGGTGCTGCCGATCAAGCTGCTGGTCTTCGGCGGGCACTGAGCGGCCCGGCCGCACGGGGCGGGCGACCGGGCCAGATCTTTCGCAGAACGAAAAAGGGCCGCGCGAGCGGCCCTTTCTCTTTGTCGGTGCAAGCGGCGGATGGTCCCGCTGCCGTCGAGGATCAGTGCGCGGCGCCCGGCTGCTCTGCAACCTGGGCTGACTTCCGCTTCTTGCCCAGATCGGCCAGCCAGCGGACCATCACATAGAACACCGGGGTGAAGATCAGGCCGAAGAAGGTCACGCCGATCATGCCGGAGAACACCGCGATGCCCATCGCCTGCCGCATCTCGGCGCCGGCCCCGACCGAAATCGTCAGCGGCAGCACGCCCAGGATGAAGGCGAGCGAGGTCATCAGGATCGGCCGCAACCGGGTGCGGGCGGCGGCGATCGCAGCCTCGCGCCGGTTCATGCCTTCGTCCTCGGCCTGCTTGGCAAATTCGACGATCAGAATCGCGTTCTTAGCCGCCAGGCCGACGAGCACGACGAGGCCGATATCGACCAGGATGTTGCGGTCGAGCCCCTGATAGTTCACGCCGAGCATCGCCGCGAGGATACACATCGGCACGATCAGGATGACCGCGAGCGGCAGCATCCAACTCTCATAGAGCGCCGCCAGCAGCAGGAAGACGAAGACCACGGCGAGGCCGAAGGCGACGATCGCGGTATTGCCGGCGAGCTTTTCCTGGAGCGCGATCTCGGTCCATTCGAAGCCGAAGCCCGCAGGCAGCCGCTCCGCCGCGATCTTCTCGACCGCCGCGATGCCCTGGCCCGTCGAGAAGCCACGCGCCATCGAGAGCTGCACCTCGGCCGCCGGGAACAGGTTGTAGCGCGGCACGCGATAGGCGCCGGTTGTGTTCGAGAACGAGGCCACCGAGCCGATCGGCACCATCTCGCCATCCGTGTTGCGGGTCTTGAGGTTGGCGACGTCGCGCAGGTCGAGGCGGAAGGGATTATCCGCCTGTGCGGTCACACGGTAGGTGCGGCCGAGCAGGTTGAAGTCGTTGATATAGGCCGAGCCCATATAGACCGACAGCGTCTCGAAGACGCGCGTGATCGGCACGCCGAGCATTTCCGCCTTGGTGCGGTCGATGTCGGCGAAGACCTGCGGCGTCTTGGTAGAGAACAGCGTGAAGGGCTGTTGGATGCCCGGAACCTGGCCGGCTGAACCCGCTACGACCCAGGTCGCGCCTTCGAGCGCGGCCAGGCCTCGCCCGGAGCGATCCTGGACATAGCCCTTGAGGCCGCCGCCGGTGCCGATGCCCGGCACCGCCGGGGGCTCGATCACCAGCGCGAAGGCCTCGCTGATCGAGAACATCTGCCGGCGCAGATCGCCGAGGATGCCTTGCGTCGTCAGCCCGTCCTTCTCGCGTTCGGCGAAAGGCTTCAGGCTGACGAAGACGACGCCCGTGTTCGGAGCGATCGTGAAGGTCGCTCCGTCGAGGCCCGCGAAGGCGATGGCGTGCGCGACGCCCGGCCGCGACAGCAGGAGGTCGGAAGCCTTGCGGATCACCTCGTCGGTGCGCGGCAACGAGGCGCCGGGCGGGAGCTGGAAGGCGGCGATGAAATAGCCGCGGTCGAGCTGCGGCACGAGGCCGGTCGGCGTCGCGGTCAGCCGGTGCGCGGTCAGCGCGATCAGTCCGGCATAGGCGACGAGCAGGATCACCGCGAAGCGGATCAGCCGCGACGTCACGGCGCCGTAGCTGCGCGAGAGCCAGTCGAAGGCCTTGTTGAAGTAGTGGAAGAAGCCGCGGACCGGCGCGCCCAGCGCGTAGAGGAAACCCTTCTTCTTGCCCTCGTCATGGCCATGCGGCTTGAGCAGCAGCGCCGCCAGCGCCGGCGACAGGGTCAGCGAGACGAAGCAGGAGATCGCCGTCGAAGCCGCGATCGTGACCGCGAATTGCTGGTAGAAAGTGCCCTGCAGGCCGCTGATGAAGGCGGTCGGGATGAACACGGCGCAGAGCACCAGCGCGATGGCGAGCAGCGCGCCGCCGACCTCGTCCATCGTCTTGTGCGCCGCCTCCTTCGCCGAGAGCCCCTGGGCCAGATAGCGTTCGACGTTCTCGACCACGACGATGGCGTCGTCGACGACGATGCCGATGGCGAGCACCAGCGCCAGCAGCGAGATCGTGTTGAAGGAGATGCCGACCACCGACATGACGAGGAACGTGCCGACCAGCGAAACCGGAATCGCGATGATCGGGATGATCGCCGCGCGCCAGGTCTGCAGGAACAGGATCACCACGATCACAACGAGCGCGACCGCCTCGATCAGGGTGTGGACGACCGCCCGGACCGATTCCGCGATGAATTCCGTCGGATTGTAGATGATGCGGTGCTCGAGCCCGGAGGGGAACTCGCGCGACATCGTCTCCATGGTCTTGATCAGGGCGTCGGCCGTGGCGAGCGCGTTCGAGCCCGGCCGCTGGAAGATGCCGATCGCGACGGCGTTCTGGTTATCGAGATAGGCGTTGGTGGTATAGTCCTGCGAGCCGAGCTCAACCCGGGCGATGTCGCGGATGCGGATCGTGCCGCCATTGGCGTCCGAGCGCACGACGATGTTCTCGAACTCGGCGATGTCGGTCAGGCGCCCGAGCGTATTGACGGAGAGCTGGAAGGCGCCGTCGGACTTCGCTGGCGGCTGGTTGATCGCGCCGGCGGCGACCTGCACGTTGGCTGCCCGCAGCGCAAGGACGACGTCGCCGGCGGTCAGGTTGCGCGAGGCGACCTTGGCTGGGTCGAGCCAGACGCGCATCGAGAAATCGCGCGCGCCGAAGACCTGGACGTTGCCTACGCCGTCGATGCGGGTCAGCACGTCCTTGACGTTGAGCGTGGCGTAGTTCGAGACGTATTGGGCGTCGCGCGAGCCGTCCGGCGAGATCATGTTGATGACCATCATCAGATCGGGCGAGGCCTTGCGCGTCTGGATGCCGAGCGCACGCACGTCCTGCGGCAGCCGGGGCTCGGCGGCCGAGACGCGGTTCTGCACCAGCACCTGCGCCTGGTCGATGTCGACGCCGGATTTGAACACGACGTTGATCGTCACCCGCCCGTCGCCGGTCGACTGCGAGGTGATGTAGAGCATGTCGTCGACGCCGTTCACCTCCTGCTCGATCGGGGTCGCGACGGTGGCCGCGACGACCTCGGCCGAGGCGCCGGGATAGGTCGCCGTGATGGACACGGTCGGCGGCGCGATCTCGGGATATTCCGCGATCGGCAGGCCGCGCTGGGCGATGGCGCCGGCGATCGTCAGCAGCACCGAGAGCACGGTGGCGAAGATCGGCCGGTCGATGAAGAAATGGGCGAAGCGGAACATGAAAGGGTGTCCTGGCCTGACGTCAGGGCGGACGGCCTATGGCCGTCCGAGGTGAACTATCGAAGGCTGCTGCGATCAGTTCGACGCGGCGAGCTTGATCTCGCCGGGGGTCGGGGTGACGGCTGCGCCCGGCCGCACCATCGGGTTGGCGAAGCCGCCGACGACGACCTTGTCCTGCGGCGTCAGCCCGCTGCGGATGACGCGCAGGCCCCCTGTGATCTGGCCGAGCACCACGGGCTTCGGCACGATCTTGTTCTCCGGCCCGACGGTCAGGACGATCTTGTTGGCCTGGTCGGAGACCACGACGGCGTCCGGGACCAGCAGGGCATCGGCCTCGCCGGAATAGATGCGCAGCCGTCCGAAGGTGCCGGGCGTCAGGAACTCGTCCTTGTTCGCGAACACGACACGGCCGCGGATCGTGCCCGAGCGCGCATTGAGCGCGTTGTCGACGAAGTCGATCCGGCCGCGACGCTTCCACTGCTGCTCGTCCGAGAGACGAACCTCGGCGACGATGCCGTCATCGCGCGAGGCGCCGGTGCGCAGGCTCATCGCTTGGCGCTGATAGCGCAGATAATCGGCCTCGGAGGCATCGAAGGTGAAGTAGATCGGATCGAGCGCGACGATCGTCGTCAGCAGCGTCGCGCCCGACTGGCCGCCGGCGATCAGGTTGCCGGAGTCGACGCGGCGGTTGGAGATACGGCCCGCCAGCGGCGACCGGACCTCGGTCCATTCCAGATTGAGCTCGGCCGTCTTGAGATTGGCCTCGGCGCCCTGCAGCGTGCCGATCGCGCTGTTCAGGTTGGCCCGGCGCTGGTCGACGTCGCGCGCTGTGATGGTCCGGTTCTGCGTCAGGCCTTCGGCGCGCTCGACTTCGTTCTGCGCGAGCTCGACCTGCGCCTTGGCGCGGGCGACCTCGGCCCGGGCGGCGTCCACCGCAAGCCTGTAGGGGCGGGGGTCGATGGTGAAGAGCAGGTCGCCCTTCTTGACCAGGTCGCCGTCCCGGAAATGTACCGCGTCCAGGAAGCCCGAGACGCGTGCGCGCACCTCGACCTGCTCGCTCGCCTCGAAGCGCCCGGTGAACTCGTCCCAGTTGGTGACGCGCTGGGCCAGCGGCGCGGAAACCTGGACCGGTGGGGCCGGGGGCGCACCCTGCGCAAAGGCATCATGGGGCAGCAGCGCAACGGCAGAGATCATCAGCGTCGCGGCAGACAGGGCGACGAGCATCAGGCCCGGGCGGCGGTTCAACATGGCGAAACTCCGGATGGCTTGGCCGCGCGATCCTGACGGATAGCCGGCGCGTGCCGTTACAAGAGGTGTCGAGTGACGATTGTCAAGAACCATCACCCATCATGGGCGCAAGAATGAGCCACAATATGACACAATCCCGACAAGAGGTGTCGGCAGCGCAACAGAAGCTTGCCGCCCGCCCGCCAAGATCGTAACCGGTAGGCGACCCTTTCGAGCCGGAAGACCGACGATGAACGCGCATGCCCGCCCCGCCGACCCGAAGAAGCTGATCAAGGGGGCGACCGGCGACTGGGAGATTGTGATCGGCATGGAAATCCATGCGCAGGTCACCTCCAACGCCAAGCTGTTTTCGGGCTCCTCGACCGGTTTCGGCGCCGAGCCCAACGCCCATGTCAGCCTCGTCGATGCCGCGATGCCCGGCATGCTGCCGGTCATCAACGCCGAATGCGTGCGCCAGGCCGTCCGCACGGGTCTCGGCCTGAATGCGCAGGTCAACAAGCGGTCCGTCTTCGACCGCAAGAACTACTTCTACCCCGATCTGCCGCAGGGTTACCAGATCAGCCAGTACAAGAGCCCGATCATCGGCGAGGGTGAGATCGTTGTCGACCTGTCGCCGACCGAGCAGATCACCGTCGGCATCGAGCGCCTGCACCTGGAGCAGGACGCCGGCAAGTCGATCCACGACCAGCACCCGACGATGAGCTTCGTCGACCTGAACCGCTCGGGCGTCGCGCTGATGGAGATCGTCTCGCGGCCGGACCTGCGCTCGGCCGACGAGGCCAAGGCCTATGTCACGAAGCTGCGCACCATCCTGCGCTATCTCGGCACCTGTGACGGCGACATGGAGAAGGGCAACCTCCGCGCCGACGTCAACGTCTCCGTCCGCAAGCCCGGCGCCGAGTTCGGCACGCGCTGCGAGATCAAGAACGTCAACTCGATCCGCTTCATCGGCCAGGCGGTCGATGTCGAAGCGCGTCGCCAGATCGGCATCCTCGAGGATGGCGGCACGATCGACCAGGAAACCCGCCTCTACGATCCGGCCAAGGGCGAGACCCGCTCGATGCGCTCGAAGGAAGAGGCGCATGACTACCGCTATTTCCCCGATCCCGACCTGCTGCCGCTCGAATTCGACGACGCCTTCGTCGAGGATCTGAAGGCCGCGCTGCCGGAGCTGCCGGACGCCAAGAAGGCGCGCTTCATCGCCGAATACGGCCTCTCGCCCTATGACGCCTCGGTGCTCGTCGCCGAGCGCGAGCAGGCCGACTATTTCGAGGCCGTGGCGAAACGCCGCGACGGCAAGGCCGCCGCCAACTGGGTCATCAACGAGCTGTTCGGCCGCCTCAACAAGGAAGGTCAGGACGTGACGACCTCGCCGGTCTCGGCCGCCCAGCTCGGCGGTCTCGTCGACCTGATCGGGGAGGGCACGATCTCCGGCCGCATCGCCAAGGACCTGTTCGAGATCCTGTGGTCGGAAGGCGGCGATCCGCGCGAGATCGTCGAGGCGCGCGGCATGAAGCAGGTCACCGATACCGGCGCGATCGAAAAGGCCGTCGACGAGCTGATCGCGGCGAACCCGGACAAGGTCGAGCAGGTCAAGGCCAAGCCGACCATGCTGGGCTGGTTCGTCGGCCAGGCGATGAAGGCCTCCGGCGGCAAGGCCAATCCGCAGGCGCTGAACGAGATCTTGAAGAAGAAGCTGGGAATTTGACTCTCACACACGCCGTCATCCCGGACGCAGCGAAGCGGAGATCCGGGATCCATGCCTGAACCTTCCTCCGAAGCGCTCCGGCATGGATCCCGGGTCAAGCCCGGGATGACGGCGTTGTTTCCTGCGCGAGCTGGACGATCGGAATGACCCCCGACGGTCTCATCATCCGTGACGCCGAAGCCGCCGACCTGCCGGCGGTGCGGGCGCTGTTGGTCGAGACCTGGCATGCCACCTATGACGGCATCTATGGCTGGCAGCGCGTCGCCGAGATCACCAATGCCTGGCATTCGCTCGACAATCTCGCCGCCCAGCTCGGCCGCGAGAACGGCGCCTTCCTGGTCGCGCTGGTCGGCAGCGAGATCATTGGCACCGCCTCGGCACGGCTTGAGCGCGACAATGCGGCTCTGCTGACGCGGCTTTACGTGCTGCCGACCTATCAGGGCATCGGTATCGGCCGCACCCTGCTGCAGGTCGCGCTGGCCTGCTTTCCGCAGGCGCCCGTCGCGCGGCTCGAGGTCGAGAGCCAGAACGAGTTGGCGATCGCCTTCTATGAGCGCATGGGCTTCTTCCTGCAGCGCCAGGCTCGCTTCGACGGCCGTGACGATACGCCCAACACGCTGCTGATGGCCAAGCGCCTGTTCGCCGAGTGAGCCACAACGTCCAAGCCCAGACTTCAGCCCGACCGGGGACTGCCTTCGATGGATACCGCTAAACCCGACACAACCGGCATCGCCATCCGCCGCGCCCGCCGCGAGGACGTCGCCCGTATCGCCGAGCTGATTATGCTCGGCGCACCGACGCAGTCGATGACACCTGCCGAGATCGAAGCGGAGGCGGCCCATCCCGACTATCTCGACGCCTTCGCCAGGATCGAGACCTCGCCGAACGACGCCGTCTTCGTCGCCGAAGAGGCCGGCGCCGTCATCGGCACCTTCCAGGTCACGCTGATCCCCGGCCTGATTGCGCGCGGACGGGTGCGCGCCAAGTTCGAGAGCGTCCATGTCGCCCCGGAGCGGCGCGGGCAGGGCATCGGAGCCCTCATGATCGCCCACGCGCTTGCCTTCGCGCGCCAGAAGGGGGCAGGGATGGCCGAACTGACCTCGAACAAGGCGAGGACGGACGCCCACCGCTTCTATGTCCGGCTCGGCTTCGAGCAGAGCCATGAGGGCTTCAAGATGGTGCTCTGAGGCGGGCTCCGGCGGCTTTCGCATCCAACGCCACGGCATGGCGAAGCTGCACGGCGCGATGGCCGCAGCCCTTTCTCAACGATCGGAACAGGCCTACAAACCCGGCTCCCTCGTCTGCACAGTGACTGGAAGCCACGCATGTCCGCGAGCCAGACCAAGCCGATCGACCTCTATTACTGGCCCACCCCGAATGGATGGAAGATCACCATCATGCTGGAGGAGTGCGGGCTGCCCTATCACGTGATCCCGGTGAACATCGGCAAGGGCGACCAGTTCAAGCCGGAATTCCTGGCGATCTCCCCGAACAACCGCATGCCGGCGATCGTCGATCCCGAGGGACCCGACGGCAAGCCGATCTCGGTCTTCGAATCCGGCGCGATCCTGCAATATCTCGGCCGCAAGACCGGGCAGTTCTACCCCGCCGACGAGCGCGCCCGCGTCGCCGTCGACGAATGGCTGTTCTGGCAGATGGGCGGCTTCGGTCCGATGCTCGGCCAGACCCATCATTTCCGGCTCTATGCGCCCGAGAAGATCCCCTACGCCATCGATCGCTACACCAACGAGGCCAACCGGCTCTACGGCGTCCTGAACAAGCGCCTGGAGGGCCGCGAGTACATCTGCGGCGAATACTCGATCGCCGACATGGCCTGCATCGGCTGGGCCCGCGGTTGGGAGAAGCAGGGACAGGACCTCAAGCAGTTTCCCCACTTCGCGCGCTGGCTCGAGACCATGCTCGCGCGACCGGCCGTCCAGCGCGGCATCAAGGTCGGCGAAGCCCTGCGCAACCCCGCCGGCATCAGCACGCCCGAGGAGAAGGCGATCCTGTTCGGTCAGAAGGCGCGCTGAGCGGTTCCGGCAAGCCTCGCTCGGACCGCCACGACACCCGCACCGTCATTCCGGACAAGCCGCGAAGCGGCGCCGATCCAGAATCCATCATAGAGCCAAATCGATGCCAGGATCCGCCCTCCGATGGATTCCGGGTCTTCGCTGCGCTCGCCCGGAATGACGGTGAGGGGATGATTGGCCGTCGCGACGCACTGAAAGCCCCGTCCGGCCGATCGCCGCGGGGTTTCCGGCTGATGCGTATCCAAGGGGATGCGCGGGACGAGGTAGCGTCGCAGTCGACGGCTGCGTGCCGATGTCGATGTCGAATGTCGTGTCGAAGCAGCGCTGTCAGCCGCCGCCGGCCTTTTAGAGCATAGGTCTTGCCCGCGCGCAGGTCTTTGATGCCGCCAGATCGCCTTCTGGTTATCCGTGTCACGGGTCCCGCAGCCTGACTCACCTGCGCGATGGCGATCTGCGCCTCCGTTGTCCTGAAGCCCGCAACGGCTTTGGACGACGAAACCCGCAAACCCCGCCCGGCCGCACGATGCCTCGCGACAGCCCCCTTGGTCGGGCGGAGCGAGGGCAGATTATGCATGGGGCAATGGGGTGGGGATAAGTCTTTCGAGGGAATGCGCCGCCTCTCACCCTTCTCCCCTTGCGGGAGAAGGTGGCGGCGCGCAGCGCCGACGAATGAGGGGGGCGCCGCGACTTGCTCCACCGAACACGAGGCTGATTGGGTAGCGCACGGCGCCCCCTCATCCGCCACTGCCGGGGCACCTTCTCCCGCGAGGAGAGAAGGGATCGCGCCTGTCGTCAGCGGCGCGAATGCGTTAATTCGCCCGCACCCACTTCACCGAGCGGCAGATCAGCCCGCCCATGACGCAGCCCGACGT
Organism: Allobosea sp. GW822-FHT03F07; assembly: GCF_058801345.1. Taxonomy (NCBI): domain Bacteria; kingdom Pseudomonadati; phylum Pseudomonadota; class Alphaproteobacteria; order Hyphomicrobiales; family Alloboseaceae; genus Allobosea; species Allobosea sp. GW822-FHT03F07. The sequence continues at coordinate 271,819 of NZ_JBXAND010000002.1, read as the reverse complement.
CGTCAGCGAATCGCCCGAGAGCGTCATCGTGCCGGAATAGGTCTTGCCGTCCTCGGGGTTGAAGGCGCTGCCGGCCCATTTGCCGTCGCCGGAGGGCTTCATGTCGTAGAAGATGCGCTGCCCGACCTTGGCCGGGCCATTCGTGTCCTTGAGCCAGGCGAGCGTGCCGCAGACGGCATCGCCGCATTTGGCGAAGCGCACGCGCGAGGCGCCGGTGTCGCGCTGCCAGGTGCCCGAGACATCCTGCGCCAGGGCCGAGCCCGCGCCGGCGAGGCCGAGGACGCTGAGGCCGAGCCCGGCCAGCCATGCACGCGCTGCGTTCGATCCGATAGGCATGAGGTTTCTCCCTGTTCGACCACGCTATCTTGCATGGTTCAGATATGAACTATATCGGAGAAGCTAACGACCTCAAGCTGCCACAGCGGCAGCGAGAATGCCGCCTTCCGCAAGGGAGGGTGAATCCTCCGTCAACGGGTTCGCTCGCATTCGCCCTGCGAGCCATTGAAAACATTGCGTTTTCGGCGATTCGAAGATGAATCGAGCGTTGACTTAACCGCTCGCTCATTTCTCGTTGAGCTTCGATTCATCGCGAATTTTAGCCGCCCCTTTAAGCCCCGCCGCCAATCTCGGCCTCGACAAGCCGGGGCCTTTGGACGGGTGGCCGGCACGAACCGAAGGCAAAGGGTGGTTGTCATGGCACGCATGGAAATGAGCGCGATCCCCGCTTCCCTGGTGATTCCGAGCGAGGCTTCGGCCGAGGCCTATTACGAGCTCGGCCTGATGTATGCGGCCGGCCGCGGCATCCCGGTCGATCTGGTCGCGGCGCAGAAATGGTTCAACGTCGCCCAGGCCCGCGGCTGCGGCCGGGCCGCGGCCCATCGCCAGGAACTGGCGCTGGAGATGACGCGCGACCAGATCGCGGAGGCTCTGCGCGAGGCCCGCAGCTTCCTGACGCGTCACTGAGCAGCCCGCGGAAGCGAAAAGGCTTCCTCTGAAGGGCCTTGCGACGAGCCTTGTGGGGCGGGGAGGGCGCGGCTATAAGCGCGCCGCATTCTCCCAAGTTTCCTCAAGGCAATATTCGTTAAGGACCCTCCGATGGCTGTTCAGCGTACCTTCTCCATTCTCAAGCCCGACGCGACGCGGCGCAATCTCACCGGCGCGGTCAACGCGGTCATCGAGAAGGCTGGCCTGCGCATCGTCGCGCAGAAGCGCATCCAGATGACCAAGGGCCAGGCCGAGACCTTTTATGCGGTCCACTCGGCGCGTCCGTTCTTCGGCGAACTCGTCGAGTTCATGACCTCCGGCCCCGTGGTCGTGCAGGTCCTCGAAGGCGAGGACGCCATCGCGAAGTATCGCGAAGTCATGGGCGCCACCAACCCGGCCAACGCCGCCGAGGGCACCATCCGCAAGCTCTTCGCCGAGTCGGTCGGCGAGAACACCGTCCACGGTTCGGACGCGCCGGAGACGGCGGCGATCGAGATCGCCCAGTTCTTCGCGGGCAACGAAATCGTCGGCTGATTTCAGCCGCTTCTTGAATATCGAAAGGCGGCCCAGGAAACCGGGCCGCCTTTTTTGTCGTTGGAGCATTGGACCAGCGGGTGGTCATCCCGGGTCGGCGCCGTCGCTCCTCAGAGGCCGCCCAGGGAATAGTTCGACCCGGTGTCGAAGGAGTAGCTCGCCGAGAGGCCGATCGTGATCGAGTCGCGCGAGCCGTAGGGCCTGACGATGGCGGAGCGCGTGGCGTCGCCGACGAGGCGCCTGTACTCGACATAAGCCGTCGTCTTGAGATTGTCGGACCAGTTGTAGGTGATTTGCGCCAGCGCGCCGACCGTATGCACGCCGGCATTGAAGCGCTGCAGCAGGCCGCCCGTGCCGGGCTGGGCGCCGCCGGTGCCGAAATAGGTCCGGATATAGTCGGCCGAGGCGATGCGCATGCGCGGGCCGGCGCCGAGAGTCCAGGCGCCCACGGTGGTGAAGGCGTCGAGCTTGAAATCGGCCACGACGCCGTCATGCGCGACGATGCCGCGGCGCACATCGGCGCGGGCGCGCAGCCAGGAGGTCGGGTAGAATTCGACGAAGCCGCCCGCCTCGGCGCCGAACTTGGTCGAGGGCACCGCAACGAGCGCCGGATTGACGTCGGCGCTGCGCTTCCAGAGCAGGTCGCCCGAGAAGCCGACCCGCCAGCCCTGGCCGGAGAAGACGCCGATGCTGAGCATCGCGTCGTCCTCGGCGCTCCACCAGGTGCTCTTCAGGCCCCGCCCCAGCGAGATGATCGGCCGGGCGCGAAAAATGTAGTCGTCGGAGCCGGTATAGTCGGGCTGGTAGCGCACGCCCGCGCCCAGCGTCAGATACCAGTTCTGGGCCGATTGGGGCGAGGTGAGGGTGGTGTAGTCGGGCGACTGCGCCAGGGCGCGATCGGCGGGCGACAGAAACAGCAAGGCGACGAGACCCGCCAGGAACGCAACGCTACGCATCGAACTCATACTCCGGCGCAGACGCGCCTTTGACGACCAGACCCGGGCAAAGTGAAGCATTAGGATTAACCCGAGGTTGATGCTGCGCTGCGGCGGGAGGCCGCGGCCGATGGACGGCCATGCGGCCCAAGCAAGATGACGGCCACCGTGGGACACATTCCAACTCGTCCAAACATGATCTAGGACAGGTGCATGACAGAACTGCCACGCATCGCCCATCGCCCGTCGGTTTGCCCGCATGACTGCCCCTCCGCCTGTTCGCTGGAGGTCGAGGTCATCGACGGAAACAGCATCGGCCGCGTTCGCGGCAGCAAGCGCCAGAGCTACACGGACGGGGTGATCTGCGCGAAGGTCGCCCGCTATGCCGAGCGCATCCATCATCCCGACCGGCTGCTGCACCCGCTGCGGCGCACGGGTGAGAAGGGGTCGGGCGCGTTCGAGCGCATCTCCTGGGACGAGGCGCTGGACGAGATCGCCCGGCGCTTCCTGGCGATCGAGGCCGAGCATGGTGCCGACGCCGTGTGGCCCTATTACTATGCCGGCACGATGGGCCTCGTCATGCGCGACGGCATCAACCGCCTGCGCCATGCCAAGCGCTATTCCGGCCAGTATTCGACGATCTGCACGACCACGGCCTGGACCGGCTTCATCGCCGGGACCGGGCGCCTCGCCGGGCCCGATCCGCGCGAGATGGCGAAGTCGGACTGCATCGTGATCTGGGGCACCAACCCGGTGCACACCCAGGTCAATGTGATGCATCACGCGATCAAGGCGCGGAAGACCCGCGGCGCGAAGATCGTCGCCATCGACATCTACCACAATGCGACGCTCGCCCAGGCCGACCTGCCTCTGGTGCTGCGGCCGGGAACGGATGCGGCGCTCGCCTGCGCGGTCATGCATGTGCTCTTCCGCGACGGCCATGCCGACCGCGAATACCTCGCAGCACATACCGATGCGCCGGGCGAGCTCGAGGCGCATCTGCAGAGCCGTAACCCCGAATGGGCCGCGGCGATCACCGGGCTCGAGGTCGCGCAGATCGAGGAATTCGCGGCACTGGTCGGTACGCGCAAGAACAGCTTTTTCCGGCTGGGCTACGGCTTCGCCCGCCAGCGGAACGGCGCGGTCTCGATGCATGCGGCGCTGTCCGTGCCAACCGTTACGGGAGCCTGGCAATATGAGGGCGGCGGCGCCTTCCACAGCAACAGCGGCATCTATGCCTGGCGCAAGAGCCTGATCGAGGGGCTCGACATGCGCGATCCCCGCATCCGCGAGCTCGACCAGTCGCAGATCGGCCGCATCCTGACCGGCGATGAGCAGGCGCTGCGCCAGGGCGGGCCGGTCAAGGCGCTCTTCATCCAGAACACCAACCCGGTCTCGGTCGCGCCCGAGCAGGAACTGGTCAAGCAGGGCTTTGCCCGCGAGGACCTCTTCACCGTCGTCCATGAGCAGTTCATGACCGAGACGGCGAAGATGGCCGACATCGTCCTCCCGGCGACACAGTTCCTGGAGCATGACGACATCTATCAGGGCGGCGGCCACCAGCACATCATGTGGGGCGGCAAGCTGATCGAGCCGGCCGGCGAATGCCGCTCGAACCATGACGTGATCTGCGCCCTCGCCGAGCGGCTGGGCGCGCAGCATCGCGGCTTCGCCATGACCCCGCGCGAGATCGTCGACTGGACGCTGCGCGAGAGCGGGCGCGGCACGCTCGACGAATTGATCGCCAATGATTTCCTCGATGTGCAGCCGGATTTTCGCACGGCGCATTATCTCGACGGCTTCGGCTATCGCGACCGCAAGTTCCGCTTCAAGCCGGACTGGCCGAAAGTGCCCAACCCCAATGCCGGCACCGTCGGCCCCTGGCAGGACATGCCTGCGCTGCCCGATTACTGGGACGTGCTCGACAATGTCGATGCCGAGCATCCCTTCCGGCTGGCGACGAGCCCGGCGCGCAGCTTCCTCAACTCGACCTTCACGGAGACGCCGAGCTCGGTGAAGAAGGAGGTCGGCCCGACTCTGATGCTGCATCCGGGCGACGCCGCCCGCCTCGGCATCACGGCAGGCGACGAGATCGAGGTCGGCAACTCCCGCGGCAGCGTCCATCTGGCCGCCGTCCTCTTCGCCGGCGTCGTGCCCGGCGTGGTCATCGCCGAATCGATCTGGCCCAATGCCGCGCACAAGCACGGGCGCGGAATCAACACCATCACCGGCGCCGATGGGCCGGCGCCGTTCGGCGGAGCCGCTTTCCACGACAACAAGGTCTGGATCAGGAAGGTGTGACCGCGCGGACCCTTGATTTTTCGGCTGCGCTATGGCCCATCCGCTCGCGCAGGCGGGCCATGCAGCGGCGCCGATGCGCCTGCGCGCCAAGGACGAATGAAATCATGATCATGCGGCGGATGGGTGCGGTCTTGCTGGCCGGTGGAATCTCTGTGCTGGCGGGCCTTTCTGCCCATGCTGCGGGCGGCTCGAGCGCCCTGCCGCCGCCGGATCCGACCGCCAAGAACCTGACGCCCTACATGATCCAGCTTCGCGCCTTCGACGCTTGCCTGGTGACGCAGTCGCGCCTGATGGGCACGACCCGCGAGGCGGTTCACTCGCCCTGCAGCTGCTACGCCAAGGGCACGGTCGCCTCGATGACCAAGGACGAGCTCCAGGCCTTCCGCGACACCGGCTATTTCAACGATTCGGCGCGGGAGAAGGGCCTCGGCTTCATCGACCGCTGCAAGCTCAGGCGGCCGATCTGACCGCTTCCGACGCCGGAAAGAAGCGCTCGCTCATCCGCGTCGCATAGGCGACGAGGCCGGGCCGCGCTTCGATCAGGCCCCGCAGGGCTGAATCGAACAACGGCGTCAGCCCGGCGATCATGAAGGCGCCGAGCGCAGCGTCGCCGCCAGCCGGCTCCTCGCCGCCGAGATAGGCGCGGTCCCCCAGGATCGCGACGATGGCGTCTAGCGCACGTTCCGCCAGCACCATCTTTTCCGCCTGGCTGTGCCGGCCGAGGCCATGGCCATACAAGTTGCGGCGGACCGAGCGCCGGATCATCGCGCAGACCAGCGGGCGCAGAGGTGCCGGGACGCTCTTGAAGAAGTTCACTGGGCCGCGGGCGAAATTGGCATCGTTCATCCAGCGCTCGTCGACCATGATCCAGTAGATCTGCTCTTCCAGCATCTTCTCGACCGCCCAGAGCGTGCCCCGCCGCTCGGCGCTCAGGCCCTTGTCGAAGTCGATGCCGTGCCGGCTTTCGAGGTGAAAACGGATGAAGCTCGAATCGGCGATGGTGACGCCGTCATCGACGATCAGCGGCAGCTTGCGCTTCGGCGCGCGTTGCAGGTTCCCGGTGACCCGTCGATAGGGCAGGCCCGACATCTTAAGCAGAAGCTCGGCCTTGATGCAGAACGGGCTCGGATCGGGCAGGCCAAAAGCCGGTCCGAAACTGTGCAACTCGATCATCATCCCCTCCGTCAAACACTTCTGTCGTGATCGGATCCTACTGACACGCTGCTGACAGGAGTTGTCAGCAGCGCTAGAGCATTGTGGTACCGGATAAGCCGAAGCGGGAACCGTCGACATGCAGCGCGCCGAACGATTGCTCGACATGATCCAGAGCCTGCGGCGCCGGCGGCGGCCGGTGACGGCGGAGACGCTGTCGGCCGAGCTCGATGTCTCCGTCCGCACCGTCTATCGCGACATCGCGGCGCTGGTCCGGCAGGGCGTGCCGGTGCGCGGCGAGGCCGGCATCGGCTATGTGCTCGACGCTGGGTTCGACCTGCCGCCGCTGATGCTGTCGCCGGACGAGATCGAGGCGGTGCTGGTGGGCATGCGCTGGCTCGGCGAGCGGGCCGACCCGGTGCTCGCGCGCGCGGCGGAGGATGTCGTCAGCAAGGTCGCAGCCGTGCTGCCGCCGCATCTGCGCCCGATCCTGCTCGACGGCGCGCTGTTCGCGCCGGCCTATGGCCGCGACGCGCCGGTCGATCAGGTCGATGTCGCTGCCGTGCGCGCCGCCATCCGCCAGGGCCGCAAGCTCGAGATGCGCTATCGCGACGAGAGCGGGCAGGACACCCAGCGCATGATCTGGCCGATCGGCATGACTTTCTACGAGCGTGTGCGCATCGTCATCGCCTGGTGCGAATTGCGCCAGGCCTTCCGTCATTTCCGCACCGACCGCATCACCGATCTCGTCGCCCGCGAGGAGCGCTATCCGGCCCGCCGCGCCGATCTGTTCCGGCGCTGGCAGAAGGAGGAGGAGGCGCGCTGCCGCGAGGAGACCGACCGGCGCGATGAGGCTCAGCGCCTGACGGCGGCGCCTTCGACCAGCGCCACGCGGCCCGAGGCGACCTCGGCGAGCGCGCGCGGATAGAGCAGGTGTTCCTCGACGAGGACGCGCGCGGCCAGCGTGTCCTCGTCATCGCCGGGCAGGACCGGCACCTTCGCCTGCATGATCACCGGTCCGGCATCGAGTTCAGGCACGACGAAATGCACGCTGCAGCCATGCTCGGTGACGCCGGCCTCCAGCGCCTGCCGGTGCGTATGCGTGCCCTTGAACAGCGGCAGCAGCGACGGGTGGATGTTGATCAGCCGCCCTTCCCAGCGCCGCACGAACCAGGGCGTCATGATCCGCATGAAGCCGGCCAGCACGACGAGGTCGATCTGGTTGACGCGCAGCACCTCGTCCATGGCGCGCTCGAAGGCCTCGCGGTCCTTGTTGAAAGCGCGGTGATCGACGGTCGCGGTGGCGATGCCGAACTCTTTCGCGCGCTCGAGCCCGCCTGCACCCGGCACGTTCGACAGCACCAGTGCGATCTCGGCGGGGAAGCCCTCGGCGCGCGCGGCCTCGACCAGCGACACCATGTTGGAGCCGCGACCCGAGATCAGGATCCCGACGCGGGGGCGGGCGGTCGTCGTCGTCGTCACAGGGCGAGCTTGCCGCGATAGGCGACCTGCTCGTCGCCGTCTGTCACGGGCACGATCTCGCCCAGCCTGACAGGGGTCTCGCCGGCCGCGACCAGCGCGGCGGCGACCTCGTCGGCCTTGGCTGCCTCGGCGGCGACGATCATGCCGATGCCGCAGTTGAAGGTCCGCAGCATCTCGCGCTCGGCGACGCCGCCGACCTTGGCGAGCCAGCCGAAGACAGGCGGAACCGGGATCGCGGCGAGATCGAGCGCGACGCCGAGCCCGTCCGGCAGCACGCGCGGGATGTTGTCGGGGAAGCCGCCGCCGGTGATATGCGCCAGCGCCTTGATGCCGTCGGTCGCCTTGATCGCGGCGAGCAGCGGTTTGACATAGATCCGCGTCGGCACCAGCAGCGCTTCGGCCAGGCTGGTCTCGGGCGCGAAGGGGGCGGGCGCCTCCCAGGCGAGCCCGCTCAACGCGACGATGCGCCGGACCAGCGAATAGCCGTTGGAGTGCACACCGGAGGAGGGCAGGCCGAAGACGACGTCGCCGGGCTGAAGATCGGCGCGCGGCAGCAGCGAACCGCGTTCGGCGGCGCCGACGGCGAAGCCGGCGAGGTCGTAATCCTTCTCGGCATACATGCCGGGCATCTCGGCGGTCTCGCCGCCGATCAGCGCGCAGCCGGCCTGCCGGCAGCCATCGGCGATGCCGCGCACGATCTCGACGCCGACCTTCGGGTCGAGCTTGCCTGTGGCGTAGTAGTCGAGGAACAGCAGCGGCTCGGCGCCCTGCACGATGAGATCGTTCACGCACATCGCGACGAGGTCGATGCCGATCGTCGAATGCAGCCCGCTTTCGATCGCGATCTTGACTTTGGTGCCGACGCCGTCATTGGCGGCGACCAGGATCGGATCGCTGAAACCGGCGGCCTTGAGGTCGAAAAGGCCGCCGAAGCCGCCGATCTCGGCATCTGCGCCCGGCCGGCGCGTCGCGCGCACCAGCGGCTTGATCTGGTCGACCATGGCATTGCCGGCGTCGATGTCGACGCCCGCCTGCGCATAGGTCAGTCCGTTCGCGCCCGGCTTGCTCATCTGCGTTCCGCCTTCGATTTCCGTTCGCGCGAGCGATAGGCAAGCGGGCGGCGCCTTGCAAGGTTTCTCGGCGTCTGCGGCGGGGAAAGCCTCTGAGAACCGTCGGCGGCGCCGGCTCAGCGTAGCGTGGCGAGCTTGCTGCCGGCGCGCAGGAAGCGGGTCGGATCGACCGGCTCGTCGTTGATGCGGGTCTCGTAGTGGAGATGCGGACCGGTCGAGCGGCCGGTGGTGCCGACGCGGCCGACGACGGTTCCGGTCGTCACGCTCTGGCCGACCGAGGCGAGGATCGTCGACATATGGGCGTAGCGCGTGGTGATGCCGTTGGCGTGCTCGATCTCGACCATATTGCCGTATCCGCCGGAATATTCGGCGGTGATGACCTTGCCCGGCGCCGTGGCGCGGATCGGCGAGCCGGTCTCGGCCCTGAAATCGACGCCGGTATGCATGGCAGGACCGCGCGTGAACGGATCGACGCGATAGCCGTAGTTCGAGGTGAAATCGGCGTCGCCCGCCATCGGCTTGGCGAGCGGCAACTGCTCGACGAGGCCGCGCAGCCGCATCACCGCCGAGATGCGCGGCTGCAGCGCGCTCAGCGCCGCCTCGAAGGGACCGGCGGAAGCGTCGATCTTGAAAGGGACGAAGGGGCCGCCGACGCCCTTGGCGATGCCGCTCTGCGCCGCCATCCTGTCGGTGTCGAGCCCGGTTTCGGACAGGGCGCCCCGCAGCCGCTTCTGTGAGTCGGCAAGCGATTCATCCATCTCCCTGAGCGCCGCGAGCTGCGCGCCCGAGGTGTTGGCGATGGCGCGATCGAGCCTCGTGAGCGCGGCCTCGACGCGCTGTGCCGGGGGCTGAGCCTCGGCCTCGCCCGATTTCCAGGGCGCATTCTGGTTCTCGCTCGCGCCGCGCAGGGCAGGCGAGTCAAACGCCGGGGTCGGCTTCGTCGGCATGATCGGCGCGAAGCTGGTGACGCCCGACGCCCGGATCGGCTCGTCCGGCTTGATCATGCGGGGCCGCAGCGGTGCCTTGGGCGCGGTGACGATGCCGCCGGCCTGGAGCGTGTCGGCGAGCGCGGTCACCAGCGACTGCCGCGATTCCAGCTCGGCCTGCCGCGTCGCCAGTTCATCGACGCGGGCCTCGACGCCATCCTGGTCGAGCAGGGCGCGGCTGGCGAGACGGTCGACATCGGCGCGTAGCGCCGTGATCCGGTCCTCATAGGCATATTGCCGCGTCGTCTCGCGGGCTATCAGCCGTGCGGCGAGGTCATCCTTGCTGAGGATGTACCAGCCTGCCGCGCCGCTGCCGGCGGTGGTCAAAGCCAGCAGGGCGAGGCCTGCGAGCAGCGTCGAGCGACGGATGGTGTAGGTCTTGTGCGTGAGCAGGCCGGTGACCGGGAGGGCGGGGCCTGTCGAAGCGGAGTGAGTCATTTACGCGGGACCGGAAAGTTACGCTGCCGATGCCTCACTAGAGCTTGTTAAGGTTAATCTTTCGCAAATCGGCGATCGGGTCGGTTAAAGATCCTTGGCCGCCGCCAGGACCTCTTCCGCATGCCCGGCCACCTTCACCTTGCGCCAGATCCGCGCGATTTTGCCGTCGCCGTCGATCAGGAAGGTCGTTCGCTCGACCCCCATATAGGTGCGGCCATACATGCTCTTCTCGACCCAGATGCCATAGGCCTGCAGCGTATTCTGCTGCTCGTCCGCCACCAGCGGAAAATCGAGCCCGTGCTTGGCCTTGAACTTGTCGTGGCGCTTGACCGGATCGGGTGAAATTCCGACGATTTCGGTGTCCGCGGCGGCGAATTGCCCGCGCAGGCGATTGAAGGCGATCGCCTCCTGCGTGCAGCCCGGCGTGTCGTCCTTGGGATAGGCGTAGAGCACGAGCTTGCGCCCCTTGAAGTCCGCCAGCGACAGCGTGCCGCCGCCATCGCGCCCGAGCGTGAAATCGGGAGCCGGATCACCATCTTGCAAAGCCATTGATTTGCCTTCCTTTCGTCGCCTTCGCCCTGCATGGGCCAGCGCGGGTTCATCAGCGATGATAGAATGCGGTTGGGCCGAGCCAAGCCGCATCTTGCCGAATCGCCTGGCTCGGCTGCATCGACAGACTATGCGCCTCGAAGGATGGCGCCGACCAATGCAGCGATAAGCCGTCGAACCCGAAGCGGAAGATTTGGCCGAGAGGACGCAGAAGGCTTTGCTGGACCAGGACGCGAACAGGCCGGAGGCTGCTTCGGCACCGATCGCGACGCCGGCTGCGGATTGCGACGTGGCCGAGGTGACGCGGCGCGCCAAGGCGGGGCTCGTCACCATCGCGGTTGCGGTCGTCGTCGCGGTGCTGACGCTGGCAGGCGCGGCCGCGATGCTGCTGGTCACCGGCATGGTGCCGCTCTCGGGGCTGGAAGGCCGCATCGCCGCCGCGATCGAGGAGCGTCTCGGGCGTGACTGGACCGTCGAGGCCGCCGCCGCCGAACTCGGGCGCATCGACGGGCATTCGCAGCTGCGAGTGCGGCAGGTCTCCTTCCGCCACAAGAGCGGCGCTGCCATCAGGGCGCCGGAGGCGGTTCTCGGCTACGAGCCTATGGCGCTGCTGCGCGGCGACATCCGGCTGACCTCGGTCGATCTGCGCGGTGTCAATGTCCGCCTCGGCGTCACCAAGGACGGCGCCCTGCAGGTCAACGCCGATTCGGCCCCGGCGGAGGCTCCGCCGCCCGCGACGCTGCCCGACACGGCCCAGTGGAACGCCTTCACCGGCATCATGGCGGCCGTCTCCACGCTGGCGCAGGGCGACGGCCTGCTTGGCGCCTTGGAAACCGCCGGCATGAACGGCGCGCGTCTGTCCCTCGTCGATCCGGATGGCCGCCAGAAGGTCGGCCTCGAGGATGTCGAGATCCGCCTGACGCGGACCGGAGAGCGCGGCACGCGCCTGACGATCAAGGGCCGGACCGGCCAGCGCTGGAAGGAACTCGCGATCGACCTGACGAGCGCGGCCGACGGCACGCAGCGGGCCGACATCGACATCGTCCGCTTCGAGCCCGCTGAAGCGGTCGCGCTCGCTCTCGGCACCGGGGGGGTCTCGATCGAAGGCCTGCCGGTGCGGGGCAAGGCGAGCCTCCGCCAGGCGCCCGACGGCAGCAAGGCGATCGAGGCGCGGATCGACGTGCTGCCCGGAACCATCCGCTTTCCGGACAGTCCCGTGCCGCCGATCGCCGTGGACGCCGCTCATATCGAGATCGCCAGCAGCGGTGATCTTTCGACCATCGAGGTGCGATCGCTCGTACTCAAGGCAGGGGCGACGCAGCTGAGGGGCACCGGCGCCCTGCGCGCCGATGGCGGCGCCTGGCGAACCAGTTTCCAGGCCGCAGGCCAGCTGGCGGGGGTCGATTCCGATCCTCCGGTCATGATCGATGCCCTCAAGGCCGAATTGCGGATCGATCCGCGCACCAGCGAGGCCCTGATCGAATCGATGTCGGTGCATGGGCCGGCGATTCATGTCGAAGGGAATGGGCTGGTGCAGCAGGTCGGCGCCTCGCCGCTGCAGCGCTTCTCGATCACGGCGACGGAATCCGATCCCCGTGCCGCCCTAGCGCTATGGCCGCGTTGGACCTCGCCGGACGTCCACGGCTCGCTCTCGCGCCAGTTCATCAGCGGCCGTCTCGCCTCGCTGCGTGTCGACATGGACCTGCCCGCCGAGGATCATGCCCGCCTGATGCAGGGCGCGGGCATTCCAGACGGCGCGCTGTCCGTCGTCGTCGAGGCCTCGCAGGTGCGCTTCCTGCCCGGCCCCGGCCTGCCGCCTCTGATCGACGCCAGCATCTCCGGCAGGACGACGGGGCGGACCGTCAAGCTCACGATCGGCAAGGCGACGGCCGATCTCGGCAATGGCAGGCAGCTCCAGCTCAGCGAAGGCACCTTCGACATTCCCGAGACATGGCTGAAGCGTGCTCCCGCGCGCGCCGCCTTCCGCACCACCGGCTCGATGGAGGCGCTGACGGCGCTGTTCGCCTTTCCGGCATTGAAAGAGTTCTCGCCGGGCGCGATCGACCCGGCCAGCCTGCGCGGCAGCAGCGACCTCAGAAACGTCGTCAATCTGGCTTTGGTCGACGATCCGCAGCCGGGCGAGATCGTCGTCACCAGCACGGGCACGCTGACCGGCGTCGCCTCCGACACGCTGCTCGGCACCGAGAAGCTCGACGGCGGCAATCTGACGGTCAATGCCGATCGCAACGGCATCCAGCTGCGCGGCGAGGCCCGCATCGGCGGCGACAAGGCCCAGGTCGAGATCCGGCAGGATGCGCGTGGCAAGGGCGAGGCGATCCTGTCGATGACGCTCGACAACGCGGCGCGCCAGAAGCGCGGGCTGGGCCCCGAGGCAGGCATCAACGGCCCTGTCCAGCTACGGGTGACGAAGGCGCTTGGCAAAGGTGTGGATGCGCCGCCGCGCGTCGAGAACGACCTGACCAAGGCGTCCCTCGAAGGCGTCATCCCGGGCTTGAACAAGCCGGCCGGGCGAGCCGCCAAGCTGACTTTCAACTATATCGCCGATTCCGACGGACCCGACCTCGACGATCTGGTCTTCGAATCCAATCCGATTTTGATCCGCGGCAAGGTCGAGTTGAACCGCCAGAACGGCTTCGAGAGCGCGAGCCTGTCGCAGTTTCGGCTATCGGCCGGCGACAACCTCAAGGTCGACGCGAAGCGCGACGGCGGCGTTACGAAGCTGGTCGTCCGCGGCGCGGTCGCCGACGTCAGGCCTTTCATCCGGGACATCCAGCAGGCCTCCGGCCCGTCTACCGCCCGCGGCGACAAGCAGGGCGGGCGGGGCGACGTCGATGTCGACCTCGATGTGCCGATCCTGACCGGCTTCAACAACGAGGCGATCACCAACGCCACGCTGAAGATGTCCAAGCGCGGCGGGGAGCCGCGCAGCATTGCCTTCCAGGGCCGGATCGGCCGGGCAGACGTCATCGCGAAACAGGCCAGCGCAAACGCGCCTCTGCTCGTACAATCGGAGAATGGCGGCGCTCTGTTGCGTTTCGTCGACCTCTATCGCCGGGCTTATGGCGGCGATCTCATCCTGAACCTCGGACCCGGTGATACGCGCCAAAGCGGGGAGCTGCTGTTCCGTAACTTCGTCGTCCGTGACGAGCCGGCCTTGCGCCGTGTCGTCGGCGAGCAATCGGCCCAGGCCCTCGCGGGTGACCGCGCCGGCGGCACGTCGGCGCCGCTGGCCCCGATCAATGTCAGCGAGGTGGCCTTCATCAAGCTGCGGGCCGAGTTCACCCGCTCGGCCAGCCGCCTCGACGTCTCCGACATGGTGATCTGGGGGCAGCAGGTCGGTTTCACGCTGCAGGGCAATGTCGACTATGGCCGCGACCGGGTCGACATCGGCGGCACCTTCGTGCCGGGCTACGCCTTCAACAACGCCTTCGCCCAGGTTCCGGTGGTTGGCGCGCTGCTCGGCGGCGGCAGCCAGTATGGCGGGCTCTTCGCCGTCAATTTCCGGATCGCGGGCGCCGCGAGCGCGCCGACCATGACGATCAACCCGCTCTCCGCGATCGCGCCCGGTATCCTGCGCCGTTTCGTCGATCCGCTCGGCGGCTCGCCCACACAGCAGCCGGTGCAACCGCCGACGCGCTGAGGCCTGTTACTCCGGGCGCAGCAAGACGTGCTTTTTCTTGCCGAAGGAAAGCTTGATCACGCCTTCGGATGACAGATCTCCGAGGCCGAGCGAGGCGCGCTCGTCCGTCACCGCGGCGTCGTTGACGCGCAATCCGCCCGCCTTCACCTGGCGTCGCGCCTCGCCGGTGGACGGAACCAGGCCGGCCTTGACGAAGGCCGTCAACACACCCAGCCCCGGCTCGATCTCGCTCCGCGCGATCGCAACGCTCGGCAGGTCCGCGGCCAGCGAACCCTCCTCGAAGGTCTTGCGCGCCGTCTCGGCCGCGGCCTCGGCCGCCTCGCGGCCATGGACGATCGCCGTGATCTCGGTGGCGAGGACCTTCTTCGCCTCGTTCAGCTCGGCGCCGCCGAGTGCGGCCAGCCTCGAGATCTCTTCCAGCGGCAGCCGGGTGAAAACCTTGAGAAAACGGCCGACGTCGGCGTCCTCGGTGTTGCGGAAATACTGCCAGAAATCATAGGGGCTGAAGACGTCGGCATTGAGCCAGACCGCGCCGTTGGCCGTCTTGCCCATCTTGGCGCCGGAGGAGGTCGTCAGCAGCGGCGTCGTCACGCAGTAGAGCTGAGGGCCGCCCATGCGGTGCGAGAGGTCGACGCCGTTGATGATGTTGCCCCACTGGTCGGAGCCGCCCATCTGCAGCCGGCAGCCATAGCGCCGGTTCAGCTCGACGAAGTCGTAGCCCTGCATGATCATGTAGTTGAATTCGAGGAAGGACAGCGACTGCTCGCGATCGAGCCTCAGCTTCACCGAATCGAATGACAGCATGCGGTTGACCGAGAAATGCCGGCCGACCTCGCGCAGGAACTCGACATAGTTGAGCTTCAGCAGCCAATCGGCATTGTTGGCCATCATCGCGTCGGTCGGCCCGTCACCATAGCGCAGGATGCGTCCGAAGACCCGCTTGATGCTCTCGATATTGGTGGCGATCTCCTCGACCGTGAGCAGCTTGCGCTGGTCGTCGCGGAAGGAGGGGTCGCCGACCATGGAGGTGCCGCCGCCCATTAGCGTGATCGGGCGATGGCCCGTCTCCTGGAACCAATAGAGCATGGTCAGCGAGATCAGGTTGCCGATATGTATCGAGGTCGCGGTCGCATCATAGCCGACATAGGCCGTCTGGATGCCCTGCCTACACAGCGTATCGAGGCCTTCCGGATCGGAGACCTGATGGATGAGGCCGCGCTCGTCGAGCACGCGCAGGAAGTCGGACTTGTAGGTGGTCATGATAAGGCTCGATTGTTCGACGCTTCGGTCGTCATGGTCGGGCTTGTCCCGACCATCCACGTCTTCGTTGGTCGAGCGCGGTGTTCAAGACGTGGATGCTCGGCACAAGGCCGAGCATGACGCGATACGCCCGCGCAGCAAGGCTCAGACGCTTTCCTGCTCGCTCTTGATGATCTCCGGCCCGACCATACGATCGAGATAGACGCCGACCTGCTCCATCAGCACGTCGACCTTGCCGTCGAAGAAGTGGTTGGCGCCTTCGACGACGGTGTGCTCGATCTGGATACCCTTCTGGGTCTTCACTTTCTCGATCACCGCCATCACCTCCTTGACCGGCGCGACGCGATCCTCGGAGCCGTGGACGAACAGGCCCGAGGACGGGCAGGGCGCGAGGAAGGAGAAGTCGTAGCGGTTGGCCATCGCCGCGATCGACAGGAAGCCCTCGATCTCCGGACGGCGCATCAGGAGCTGCATGCCGATCCAGGCGCCGAAGGAGACGCCGGTGATCCAGCAGCTCTTGGCCTCGGGGTTCAGCGCCTGCATCCAGTCCAGCGCCGCCGCCGCATCCGACAGTTCGCCCGCGCCATGGTCGAAATGGCCCTGGCTGCGGCCGACGCCGCGGAAATTGAAGCGCAGCGCCGAGAAGCC
This sequence comes from Allobosea sp. GW822-FHT03F07, assembly GCF_058801345.1. Taxonomy (NCBI): domain Bacteria; kingdom Pseudomonadati; phylum Pseudomonadota; class Alphaproteobacteria; order Hyphomicrobiales; family Alloboseaceae; genus Allobosea; species Allobosea sp. GW822-FHT03F07. The sequence goes on along the minus strand of NZ_JBXAND010000002.1, from coordinate 255,819 downwards.
GCGATTCACGAAGGTGTAGAACAGGTTGTAGACGATCTGGTTGTTCATCGTCCCGCCGAACTGCGGGTGTGGGTGCAGGATGATGGCCAGCGGCGCGCCGCGCTTCTTGGCGGGCTGGTAGCGGCCTTCGATCCGGCCGGCCGGTCCGTTGAAAATCACCTCGGGCATCGTCTCGTCGCCTTTTGTTGGGTCGGGATCCATGAGGCCGGGCCAAAAGGCGGCATAATGCCGCCAGATCACCCCGTTGCCCTTGACGGCCCCGCCGCTCGCGCCCTACATCAAGCGCTTAGAATGGTTCTAACGGCCGTGAACAAGACGGGAACAGGCGTGCAGGTCGCCACTTCGGCGTTGCCGCTGCTCCCGGCCCAGGCCGGTTCGGACGGGCGGCTATAGCACGGCGCAGGGGTGCGAATTCAAGCATTTCGTGCCGGCGCCTTCATGAGGGCAGTTTGGGAGCAACAGGATCGTGATCGCGTCAGCGCGCGCCTATCTCGACCATAACGCCACCACCCCGGTGCGGCCCGAGGTGGCGGAGGCGATGGCGCGTGCGCTCGCGATGCCCGGCAATCCCTCTTCGGTCCATGCCGAGGGCCGGGCGGCCCGCGCCGCGCTGGAGCGCGCCCGCGAGCAGGTCGCGGCCCTGGTCGGCACCAAGGCGTCCAACATTGTCTTTACGAGCGGCGGGACCGAGGCCAACGCGACGATCCTCTCGCCCGGGCTGATGGATTGCGACGGCGGCCGCGACTGCGTCCGTACGCCGGCATCGCTCATGCTCCATAGCGCGACCGAGCACCCTTGTGTCCGCGACGGCCATCGCTTCCCTGCGGCCGCAGCCGAGGCGATCCCGGTCGATGCGGACGGGATCGTCGATCTCGTCTGGCTCACCGCCCGGCTGGCGCGTTTCGTGTCCGAGCATCCCGGCGCTCGCGCGCTCGTCTCGATCCATCTCGCCAACAACGAGACCGGCGTGATCCAGCCGATCGCCGCGGTCTCCGCGATAACCAGGCGCTTCGGGGCGCTGCTGCACAGCGATGCCGTCCAGGCGGCCGGCAAGATCGCGATCGACATCGAGGTGCTCGGCGTCGACGTGCTGACGATCTCTGCCCACAAGATCGGTGGACCCAAGGGCATCGGCGCGATCGTCTTTCGCACCGGCGCGCTCGAACTCGCCGACAAGCCCTTGCGCGGCGGCGGGCAGGAGCGCGGCTGGCGCGCTGGGACCGAGAACGTGCCGGGCATCGTCGGTTTCGGCGCGGCTGCAGCGATCGCGTCAGAAGCGCTCTCGACCGAAGCGGCGCGTCTCGGCACGCTGCGCGACAAGCTGGAGGAGGGCCTGCTCGCGTTGTCGCCCGATACGGTCATCTTCGGCCGCGCCGCGCCGCGCCTGCCCAATACCAGCAATTTCGCGACGCCCGGCCTCACCGCCGAGACGACGCTGATCAAGCTCGATCTCGCCGGCGTCGCGCTCTCCTCGGGTTCGGCCTGCTCGTCCGGCAAGGTCAAGCGCTCGCATGTGCTGACCGCCATGGGAGTAGACCCCGCCATGAGCGCAGGGGCCTTGCGGGCCTCGCTCGGATGGACCACTTCCGGAACCGAGATCGACCAGCTTCTGGCAGCCTATGCGAAAGCGCTGGCCGCCCAACCCGATCGGAGCGCTCGGGCTGCCGCCTGAAGCGCTTCCGCACTACGAAGACCAAACCGGCGGGCCTTGAACCCGCGACTGGAGAAGTGACATGGCAGCGGTCCAGGAGACCATCGATCAGGTCAAGTCGATCGACGTGACCGAGTACAAATACGGCTTCGTCACGGAGCTGGAGGTCGACAAGCCCGCCAAGGGCCTGACCGAGGATACGGTTCGCTACATCTCCGCGCGCAAGAACGAGCCGGCATGGATGCTCGAATGGCGCCTCGACGCCTTCCGCCGCTGGAAGACCATGAAGGAGCCGGCCTGGTCGCGCGTGCAGTATCCGCCGATCGACTATCAGGACCTGTACTATTACGCCGCGCCGAAGAAGGGCGCCTCGCCGAAGTCGCTCGACGAGGTCGATCCGGCGATCCTGGAGACCTACAAGAAGCTCGGCATTCCGCTCAGCGAGCAGGAAATCCTGGCCGGCGTCGCCCCTGAGAACCGCGTTGCGGTCGATGCGGTGTTCGATTCCGTTTCGGTCGTCACGACCTTCAAGAAGGAGCTGGCGCAGGCCGGCGTGATCTTCTGCTCGATCTCCGAGGCGATCCAGGAGCACCCCGAGCTGGTGAAGAAGTATCTCGCCACCGTCGTGCCGGTGACCGACAACTACTTCGCGACGCTGAACAGCGCCGTCTTCACCGACGGCTCCTTCGTCTATATCCCCAAGGGCGTGCGCTGCCCGATGGAGCTCTCGACCTATTTCCGCATCAACGAGCAGAATACCGGCCAGTTCGAGCGCACGCTGATCATCGCCGACGAGGGCGCCTATGTCAGCTATCTTGAAGGCTGCACAGCGCCCAAGCGCGACGAGAACCAACTCCATGCGGCCGTGGTCGAGCTGATCGCGCTCGACGATGCCGAGATCAAGTATTCCACCGTGCAGAACTGGTTCCCCGGCGACGCCGAGGGCAAGGGCGGCATCTACAACTTCGTCACCAAGCGCGGCGACTGCCGTGGCAAGAACTCGAAGATCTCCTGGACGCAGGTCGAAACCGGCTCGGCGATCACCTGGAAATACCCGTCCTGCATCCTGCGCGGCGATGGCTCGCGCGGCGAGTTCTACTCGATCGCGGTGTCGAACGGGGCCCAGCAGGTCGATTCCGGCACCAAGATGATCCATCTCGGCAGGAACACGACCTCGAAGATCATCGCCAAGGGCATCGCGGCCGGCAAATCCGACTCGACCTATCGCGGCATGGTCTCGGCCCACCGCAAGGCGACCGGTGCGCGCAACTTCACCAATTGCGACTCGCTGCTGATCGGCGACCAGTGCGGCGCGCACACGATCCCGTACATCGAGGCCAAGACCGCGACGGCGATCTTCGAGCACGAGGCCACCACCTCGAAAATCGGCGAGGACCAGATGTTCTACTGCCAGCAGCGCGGCCTCTCCGAGGAGGAGGCGGTGGCGTTGATCGTCAACGGCTTCGTCAAGGAGGTGCTGCAGCAGCTCCCGATGGAATTCGCCGTCGAGGCGCAGAAGCTGATCACGATCTCGCTGGAAGGCAGCGTGGGGTGAGCGCCGTCATGGTCGGGCTTGTCCCGACCATCCGCGCCTTTCTTTTCAACGTTCAAGTCGTGGATGCTCGGCACAGGGCCGAGTATGACGCGGCGGAAATCCGGACCTGAAACCAATGCTCGAAATTCGTAATCTCGTCGTCAAGATCGCCGACGAAGACAAGCAGATCCTCAACGGCCTCAACCTCACCGTCAATGACGGCGAGGTCGCCGCCATCATGGGCCCGAACGGCTCCGGCAAGTCGACACTGAGCTATGTCATCGCCGGCAAGGAGGACTATGAGGTCCTCGACGGCGAGATCCTGCTCAACGGCGAGAACGTGCTGGAGATGGAGGCCGATGCCCGCGCGGCCGCCGGCATTTTCCTTGCCTTCCAGTATCCGCTGGAGATCCCCGGCGTCGCCACCATGACCTTCCTGAAGGCGGCCATGAACGCGCAGCGCAAGGCGCGCGGCGAGGACGAGCTTCTGACGCCGGACTTCATCAAGCGCGTCAATGCGGCCGCCGACAAGCTCGGCATCGCCCGCGACATGCTGCGCCGGCCGCTCAATGTCGGCTTCTCGGGCGGTGAGAAGAAGCGCATGGAAATCCTTCAGATGGCGCTGCTTTCACCCTCCATGTGCATCCTTGACGAAACCGATTCCGGCCTCGACATCGACGCGCTGCGCATCGTCGCGGAAGGCGTCAACGCGCTGCGCGACAAGAACCGCGGCTTCCTGGTCATCACCCACTACCAGCGCCTGCTCGACCATATCGTGCCCGACACCGTCCATGTGATGTCGAAGGGCAAGATCGTGCGCAGCGGCGGCAAGGAGCTGGCGCTCGAGCTCGAGAAGAGCGGCTACGCCTCCTATGGGGAGGCGGCCTGATGTCCGTCGTCACCCCGCTGAAGACGGCAGCCGAACAGGCGCTGAGCGCCCAGTTCGCCGCCGCCAAGGCCGAGCTGCCGGGCGCGCTGCCGGTGCGCAAGCTGCGCGAGGACGCCTTCGCCGGCTTCGAGGCCAAGGGCCTGCCCCATCGCCGGCTGGAGACCTGGCGCTATACCGACCTGCGCTCGCTGCTGCGCGAGGCCGCCCCGCTCGCCGGCGCTGCCGCCGTTACGGCAGGCGTGCGTGACCGGCTCGCCGCCCTGAAGCTCGACGGCGTGCGCCTCGTCCTCGTCGACGGCGCCTTCGTGCCCGAGCTTTCGACGCTGGAAGGCCTGCCGGAGGGGCTCGAAGTCCACAGCCTGGCTGACGCGCTCGTCGCCGGCCGCGACGATATTGGCCGCGTCCTGTCCGGTCCCGGGATCTCCGATGGCGATGCCGGTCTGATGCTCAACACCGCCCTGATGCGTGACGGCGTCTTCGTCGAGATCGCTGCGGGTGTCGAACTCGCCCAGCCGGTCGTCATCGTCTCGCTCGCCTCCGGCGAGGAGGAACAGGCGGTCTTCCATCGCTCCGTCGTGCTGGCGGGCGAGGGCGTCAAGGCGACGGTGGTTGAGATCAGCGAAAGCGCAGGCCGCGCCGCCTCGCAGATCAACGGCGCCATCGTCTTCGAGACCGGCGACGAGAGCGAAATCCAGCATGTCCGGCTGGTCACGCGCCATGCGCCGGAGACGGTGCAGGTCCAGAGCCTGCTCGCGACGGTCGGCGCCCAGGCCAAGTTCGATTCCTTCGCGCTCGTCTGCAATGCCGGAACGCTGCGCCAGCAGCATTTCGTCCGCTATGCCGGCGAGCACAGCGAGGTCGGGTTGCGCGGCGTCAGCCTGCTCGGCGGGACCGAGCATTCCGACGTCACGCTGATCGTGGACCACGAGGTTCCGCACGGCACGAGCCGTGAGCTTTTCAAGTCGATCATCGGCGGCGAGGGCACCGGCGTCTTCCAGGGCAAGGTCATCGTGCGCCAGCACGCCCAGAAGACCGATGGCGGCATGAAGAGCAATGCGCTGCTGCTCAACGACGGCGCGAGCATGTTCAACAAGCCCGAACTCGAGATTTTCGCCGACGACGTCGTCTGCGGCCATGGTGCGACCGTCGCCCAGATCGACGGCGAGCAGCTTTTCTACCTGATGGCGCGCGGCCTGCCGCGCCCGCAGGCCGAGGCGCTGGTGCTGCAGGCCTTCGCCGGCGAGGCGGTCGAATTCGTCCAGGAGGAGACGCTGCGCGACTTCCTGATGGGCGAGATCGAGGCCTGGCTCGGCGCGCGCGAAGCGTCCTCCGTGGTGAGTGCCGTCTGATGCCTTACGTCAATCTCCAGATCACCAAGGGCGCGACCCGCCAGCAGAAGGCGGAGATCGTCAAGGAATTCACCGATACGCTGGTGCGCGTGCTCGGCAAGAACCCGCAGAACACCCATATCGTGATCCAGGAGATCGAGCGCGAGGATTGGGGCCATGGCGGCGAGCTCGTCGCCGACAAGGTTCCTGCCTCGCCTGGAAAGGCCTGACCGATGAACGCGCTGGCGAAGCCCTACGACGTCGCGGCGATCCGCAAGGATTTCCCGATTCTCAGCCGGGAGGTCTACGGCAAGCCGCTGGTCTATCTCGACAACGCGGCCTCCGCCCAGAAGCCGGAGGCCGTCATCGAGGCGATGACGACGCTGATGCGGGAGAACTACTCCAACGTCCATCGCGGCTTGCACTATCTCGCCAACGCCTCGACGGAAGCCTATGAGGCGGCTCGCGAAAGCGCGCGCCGCTTCCTCAATGCGGCGCATCTCGAAGAGATCGTCTTCACGCGCTCCTCGACGGGCGCGCTGAACACCGTCGCCTCCTCGCTCGGCCGCCACCTCCAGCTCGGCGAGGGCGACGAGATCATCCTCTCGATTCTCGAACACCACTCCAACATCGTGCCTTGGCACTATTGGCGCGAGCGCCATGGCGCCGTGATCAAATGGGCGCCGATCGACGAGGACGGCAATTTCCTCATCGAGGAATTCGAGAAGCTGATCTCAGCCCGGACCAAGGTCGTGTCGCTGACGCATATGTCGAACGCGACCGGCACGATCATTCCGATCGCCGAAGTCGCCGCGATCTGCCGCTCGCACGGCATCCCGCTCGTCGTCGACGGCAGCCAGGGTGCGGTTCACCTGCCGGTCGACGTGCAGGCGCTCGGCTGCGACTTCTACGCCTTCACCGGCCACAAGACCTATGGGCCGACCGGCTCGGGCATTCTCTGGGGCCGCAGGGAATGGCTCGACAAGCTGCCCCCCTATGAAGGCGGCGGCGAGATGATCGTCACCGTCACCGAGGATACGGTGACCTATAACGATCCGCCGCATCGCTTCGAATCCGGCACGCCGGCCATCGTCGAGGCGGTGGGGCTGGGAGCCGCGCTCGAATACATGATGGCGCTCGGGCGCGAGAACATCGCAGCCCATGAGGCCCGTCTCGGCGCCTATGCCATGGAGCGGCTCGGCGCGATGAATTCGATCCGCATCTTCGGCAAGGCGAGGCAGAAGGGCGCCATCGTCGCCTTCGAACTGAAGGGCGCGCATGCGCATGACGTCGCCACCGTGATCGACCGCGCCGGTGTCGCCGTTCGGGCCGGCACCCATTGCGCCATGCCGCTTTTGACACGATATGGGGTGACGTCAACCTGCCGGGCCTCGTTTGGTCTCTACAACACCCTGGAAGAGGTCGACAGGCTCGTCGAAGCCCTGCAGAAGGCCGAGAGCCTGTTCGCCTGAGTAGGATTGGTAAAGCCATGACCGACACCGTTGCCGACGAGATCAAGCCGAACGCCCCGACCATGGGCGCGGCCTCCAGCCTTCCGCCGGAAGAGATCGACAGGCTGACCGACGACATCGTCGCGGCCCTGAAGACGGTCTACGATCCGGAGATCCCGTCCGACATCTACGAGCTCGGCCTGATCTACCGCGTCGACATCGCCGATGACCGCCAGGTCACCATCGACATGACGCTGACGGCGCCGGGCTGCCCGGTCGCTGGCGAGATGCCGGGCTGGGTCGAGAACGCCGTCGGCGCCGTGCCTGGCGTCGCCGCGGTCACGGTCAACATGACCTTTGACCCGCCCTGGGACCAGTCGCGCATGTCCGACGAGGCGAGGGTCGCGCTCGACATGTGGTGAGGCTGGACGGCTTCGGCCGTCTCGCGCATCATCGGCCAATGGGCTACACCAAGTGGGACTATATCGTCTTTCCGGTGCTCGCCGCGCTGGCCATTGGCGTGTTCTATGGTGCGTTGCGCCTTGTCGGCTTCTTCGGCCTCGGCGTCCTCGGCCTGATCATTGGTTTTATCGCGGTCCGGATGGATCTGGAGCGGGATGCCGCGAGCCATGATCCGCGCGTCCTGCAAGAGCAGTTCAAGGCGCGTGACCGCATGTCCCGCGCCGAAAAGGCTGATTTCCACGCTGCACAACGCGCGCGCCTGAAGCCGCTTTTCGTGGCGCAGGTCGTGGCGGCCGGCTTCGTGATCCTCGGCTTCGGCTTCCATTTCCTGCTCTGACGGCCCGCTGCATGGTCTTCGACGAATCCGATCTCGCTATCGTGCGCAGGGCCTACGCCCGACAGATGCTGGCGATCGTCGGCGTCGAGGACGACATCCGGCTGGAGAATGCTTTCGCCACCGTGAGGCGTGAGAGTTTCGTCGGGCCGCCGCCCTGGATCATGTCGCGCGGAGCCGCAGGCTATCGCGACCTGGCCGCGACCGATCCCGCGATCCTCTATCAGGATATTCTGGTCGCCTTGTCGCCTGAACGCGGCGTCAACAACGGCAGCCCGTCCCTGCATGCGCATTGGCTGCACGCCGCGCAATTGCGCGAGGGCGAGAGCGTTGCGCATATAGGCTGCGGCACCGGCTACTACACGGCGCTGATCGCCGAACTCGTCGGTCCTGGCGGAAAGGTTCTGGCCGTCGAGTTCGATTCCGCCCTGGCGTCGCCCGCCTCGGAAAACCTTGCCGACCGTCCCAATGTCACGGTGGTTTGCGGCGACGGCGCGGCCTGGCCGCAGGAGCCGGTCGATTGCGTCTATGTGAATTTCTCGGTCGAGCGGCCGGCGGCGGCCTGGCTGGAGCGATTGAAGCCGGGTGGGCGCCTGATCTTTCCCCTCGGCGTCCCTAACGCGAAGAGAACCGCCCGGCGCGGGCGCCACGCACTCTACGGCCTCGGGCTCTTGATCGAGCGCGTCGCGGCGGGTTTCGCGGCAAAGTCGCTCGGCAACGCCTTCTTCGTCTGCGCCGAAGGTGAACTCGCGGCCGAACGGGACGAGCGCGCGGCGCTGATGGCCGCATTCGAAAAGGGCGGCACCGAATTCATCCGCAGCCTGCGCTGGAACGAGCCGCCTGCGCCTGACCGGTCCTGGTTCGTCGGCCAGGGCTGGAGCCTGAGCTACGAGGAGCCCTGACGCGGGATCGCTGTCGGAAGCCGCGCCACGGTCTCTCTACTGCTCCTTCTTCGAGCCATCCCTGTCGCGGCCGTGGCCGTTGCCGCTCGTGGCATCGCCGTCGCCGGAGAGGACGACCGGATTGGCGCTGCTCAGTCCGTCCTTGTTCGGGCTGGCCGTTCCTTCGCCGTACTGGCCCGCCGCATCCTGGCGTATGCGCTCGGCCGCCACGCCGGAATCCGGCTCGTAGGGAGCGTGAGGCCCCGTCTCATGGGATGAATCGGGGCTGGGACCCGGCCGGCGTTGGGCAGCCTCGCCGGGTTGTCCGGGACGCCGGGGCGTCTCATGCCCGGGATGGTCCTTGGTCTCTCCGGCTTGGTGCGCCATCACGCTCTCCTTGCGTTGCTCCGTTGCGAGGAGGAACGGGAGCGGGCGGAGTCTGTTCCCTGCCGTCGATCATCGAGTATGATCGATCGCATCTGCGAGCTTCATTATCGCCGGCCGGCGATCGATGGCATCAATGCGCCGGGCCGCACCCTCGTGCGGCGGGGAGCCTGCCATGCGCACATTCGCCTATGAGACCGTCGACGTCTTCACGGAAACCCGCTTCGGCGGCAACCAGCTCGCCGTCTTCACCGACGCGCGCGGCCTGAGCGATGCACAGATGCAGTCGCTCGCCGCCGAGATGAACTACAGCGAGACGACCTTCGTGCTGCCTCCAGCCGATCCGGCCAATACCGCTCGCGTCCGGATCTTTCACCGCACGGGTGAGATGCCCTTCGCCGGCCACCCCAATGTCGGCACCGGCTTCGTGCTGGCGCGCCACGGCCGCGACCACAATGGCCTGCTGCGTTTCGAGGAGATCGCCGGCCTGGTCGAGGTCAGGGTCGCCAGCGGCGCGAACGGAGAGGTTGCGGGTGCGACCATCGCCGCGCCGCAGCGGCTCTCGACCGACATCGAACTGCCTGCCGAGGCGATCGCCGCCTGCGCCGGTCTCGCGTCCGCCGACATCGTGCTGGCCAACCACCGGCCCTTGCGCGCCTCCGTCGGTGTGCATTTCGTGCTCGTCGAGGTCACGGCCCGGGCCCTCTCTCGCGCTACCCCGGATCTGAGCCGGTTCCGCGCCCTCTGCGACGCCACGCCGGAGCTGGATGGGCGGCTGTCGCTGTTCCTCTATGTCCGCGACGGCGTGCAGATCCGGGCGCGCATGTTCGCGCCCCTGGCCGGCACCTGGGAGGACCCCGCCACAGGCAGCGCCAGCGCGACGCTTGCGGCGCTCCTGCTCTCGCTCGACGGTGGCGACCACGCCGTCTTCACGCTGACGCAAGGCGTCGAGATGGGTCGCCCGAGCCTGCTGCGGCTCACTGCGCAGCGCGGTGCCGACGGCATCCGCGCGACAGTCGGCGGCTCCTGCGTGCCGGTGTTCCGGGGCGAGGCGCTGCTTTAGAGGGCAGGGCACTCGGCTTCAGAATAGAACTCGCGTGTCATCCCGGACGCAGCGAAGCGGAGATGCGGGATCCATTCCGGAGCGTTCATCGGGGGGGCTCAGGCATGGATCCCGGGTTTCCCTTCGGTCGCCCGGGATGACACGCGTGTAAGGTTCAAGGATTCAATCCCAGTTCCGCCCGCACCCGCTTGGTCAGCCCCGCTGCCACCAGCCGGTGGCTCTCGCGCAGATAGTCCTGCAGCGCCTCGTCCGGCATGGACTCGTCGGTCAGGCGCTGGATCCAGCTCATGCCGCGCGAGGCGAGGTAAGGCGCCGGACGCAGGCCCGGTTGCTCCTTCAGGATGTCGAAGCTCGCCCAGGAGCATTTGAAGGTGACGGAGAGCGCGACGCCGTCATCCGTGCGCGCGATCGCGAAGACCTTCTCGCCGACCTTCCAGACATGGGCGCCGCCCCATTGCACGACCGTGCGGGTAGCGGCGAGGCCGGCGCAGAATGCGTTGTAGTCATCGAGCGTCACGCTCAGTAGCTTTCGGCATCGATGCTATGGGCGGCGGCCGCGGCCTTGATTTGCGACCAGGTCTCGTCGTCTAGCGGAACACCGTTCGCCTGTCGCTCGACACGGACGGCGCGCTCCTTGTCGCCAGGGGCCAGCACCGGGTTGGCCTCGTCCTGCGGCCGGGCGGCGCGGACGAAGGCGAGATAGCTTTCGGTGCGGCTCTTGCGCAGTTCGGCATCAGGTTCGAGGCGCGCCGGGTCGATCAGCACGCCGAAGAGCGAGTTGATGATCCAGCTCTTCTGCGGCTTCTCGTCGATGCGCGCCGCCCCCATCAGCCCGGCCGAGAGCAGTTCCGCGATCAGCGAGAGGCCTGCGCCCTTGTGGTCGCCGAAGGGCAGGAGCGCGCCCAGCGTCTCGTCGCCATTGAGCCCGTGCTGGAAGACATGCCTCGGCTCGGTCGTCGGCCGGCCCTCGCCATCGATGATGTAGCCGGGGGCGACCTGCTCGCCCTTGTTGAGTGCGACGCGGGCCTTGCCATGGGCCATACGGCTGGTGGCGAAATCGAGGATGATCGGGTCGTTGCCGGGAACCGGGATGCCGATTGCATGCGGATTGGTGCCGAAGCGCGCATCCCTGGCCGCGAAGGGCGCGACGATCGGTGGGCGGCCGGCGACATTGACCCAGAACAGCGAGATCAGGCCATGCTCGGCCACCGCCTCGGCATAATGGCCGATGCGCCCGATGTGATGGGCGTCGAGCAGATTGAGAATCGCGACGCCGCCGGCCTTCGCCATGGCCGCTGCCTGCTCGACGGCATTGCGAGCTGCTGGCTGGCCGAGCGAGACGCCGGCATCGACGATCAGAAAAGGTGCCGCATCGAGCCGCGTCGTCGGCTTCGAGCGCGGCGACAGGTTTCCATCCGCCAGCGACTGGAAATAGAGCGGCAGCATGCCGACGCCGTGGCTGTCATGGCCGCTGAGATTGGCCAGGACGAGATGATCGGCGGTCTCGCGCGCCTCCTCAGGCGTCCAGCCTGCCCTGGTGATCATGTCCTGGACGAGGGCGCGGAGCGATTCGGGGCGGTGCGTGCGATAGGCCATGTGCTGAGGTCGCCAGATGTGGAGCCGGTTTGATGGCCGCCACAGTGCATGAGCGGAATGGGCATGCAACAAGCGGTGGCGGGAGGGCGCCTTGCGCGCCCGCATCTCGACGTTTCGGTCAGCAATCCTTATGTAGATCTCTGCAATCTTGCTTCATCAGGCCTTGAACCTGATCGAGGAGGGACGAAGGCATGTTTTCGATACCCGGCCTGAAGGTCGTCTCGCTTACCGACGCGGCGGCTGCGCGCATCCGCGAGATCATGGCGCAATCGGCGGGCGACGAGCCTGCGCTCGGCTTGCGCGTCGGCGTCAAGAAGGGCGGCTGCGCCGGGATGGAATACACCTTCGAGATCGCGCGCGACACGGCCAAGGGCGATGAGGTCGTGACCGAGAAGGACGCGACGGTGATCGTCGACGCCAAAGCCGTGCTGTTCCTGCTCGGCACGGAACTCGACTTCAAGACCGACCGCTTCTCCTCGACCTTCGTGTTCAACAATCCCAATCAGGTCTCGGCCTGCGGCTGCGGCGAATCCGTCGAGATCAAGCCTCGCGCCGAAGCTGTCGCCGCCTCGTAGTACAGAGCAGGTCAAACCCTCCCGGTCATCCCGGTCATCCCGGACAAGCGGCGAAGCCGCGCCGATCCGGGATCCATTCCGGAGCGCTGGTCGGAAAGGTTCAGGCATGGATCCCGGGTCAAGCCCCGGGATGACCGCACGCTTCCATACAAGATCAGCATGCCGTCAGGCGACGCGGCTGGTTGCCTCGATTGCGTCTTCCGTGACCGTGCGGTTGCGGCCACTGCGTTTGGCGGCCATCAGAGCCTGGTCGGCGCGGTCGGTCAGAGATGCCGCCGTGTCGCCGCGCGAATAGCTGGCGACGCCGAGCGAAATCGTGATGCGGCCGAGATTCTCGTTCGTCGAGCGCTTGACGAGTTCACGTGTCAGAAGCGCCTGCCTCACGGTTTCCGCGCCGAACTTGCCGGCGATCAGGTCGGCATCCGGGAGGATGATCGCGAACTCCTCGCCGCCGAAGCGGGTGATGATCGCCTTGTCCTTGAATTTGTCCTTCATGGTGCGGGCGACGAGACGCAGCACCTGATCGCCAGTCAGATGGCCATGGGCATCGTTGAACTGTTTGAAGAAATCGATATCGGCCATGACCAGCGCGAAAGGCTCGCGCCGCAGCGTCGCCTGGTCGATCGACTTCTGCAGCATCTCCTCGAAGTGGCGGCGGTTGGCGAGGCCGGTCAGTGGGTCGGTCAGGGCTTCGGCGCGCGTCGATTCCAGCGCCTCGCGGAGGTTGCGGATCTCGTTTGAGCTGTCGCGGAGCTGCGCCTCGAGCTTGGTCTTGCGCGTCACCTCCTCGCGCGTCGACATCACCAGAGCCTCGACCCATTCGCGGAGCTTGGCGCGGTCGGCCGGCGGCGGGACGTCCTCGGACATGGCGCAGAGGCGGCCGTGATAGCGCTCGCTCGAATCGAGTGCCTGGTCGACCAGCGTCATCAGCCCGTCGATTTCGCCGAGAACCTGCAGGCTGGTGCGCTCGGCATGGCGCGCCAGGCGTTCCGTGCTGATAAAGCGGTCATAGAGATTGTCGATGTCGGCCGCGCCGACCGGGCCATCGCTCGCGGTGATGATCGCGTTCATCGCCATGCTGATTGCCGGCATCTCGCCGCTCAGATGGGCGTACCAGACCTCGAAGGCGCGGGGGTAGCTGGGCGAGCCGTGCTGGCGCATGGCGGCGACCACACGCTCGGCAAGGTCGTCTGAGGGAGAGGAGGGCGCCTGAAACTCGCTCATGCAATCGCTGGCCCGAACGTGAGCCGGCTCATGGCGGCCAGCCACGAGAGCTCCGATTGAAAATCGAAGCGGGACATCCTGTCCGTCGCAACGGCGGCATGCGCCCGTCCGCGGCCACGAAACTACTCGTGAGCGCGACCTAACTCTACGCCAAGCTCGTTAAAATGCGGTTGATGACTACAACTTATCCGACGCGGACGGGGCGAAGCAGGAAGGCTGGGACATGGTCGCCGAGGCCCTTGACCTTCGGGCCGTCATCATCGTCGCGGCGGCGTGGTTCGTGCCGGGCCGGGCGCGGCTCGGCGACGCGCTGTGGCTTGCCGGCGGGAGCCGCCGATGCGGCTCCATCCGCCGCAGCCGCCTCGCCACGAATCTTGGTCCGGGTCGGGCCGTCCGATGCGGCATGCCGGCGGCGCGGAGCGGCATCCTCCTCCGTAGCCGGGCGTTCGACGCGGATCGGGCGCGGGGCGGCCTCGGGTTCGGCGCGCGGGCCGCGCTCGGGGCGGCCGCGACCGCGCTCGCCGCCACGTCCACGACGCTCGTCACCGCGTCCGCCGCGACCACCGGAACGTTCCTCGCGGGGTGCACCAGGGGGCAGGGCATCGAGGCCGCGACCTTCTTCCCAGGAGATCGCCTGGCCCATCAGCTTCTCGATCGCGGCGACGAGCTTCTCGTCATGGCGCGTGACGATCGTGAAGGACGCACCCTCGCGGCCGGCGCGGCCGGTGCGGCCGATGCGGTGGACATAGTCCTCGGCATGGGTCGGCACATCGTAATTGAAGACATGGCTGACGGCCGGGATGTCGAGGCCGCGCGCCGCGACGTCGCTGGCGACCAGGATCGGGTTCTCGCCCGTGCGGAAGGATTCCAGCGCCGCCATGCGGGCATACTGGTCCATGTCGCCATGCAGCGAGACGGCGGGGAAGCCGTGCTTCTGCAGGGATTTGTGCAGCGTCGCGACATCGCGCTTGCGGTTGCAGAAGACGATCGCGTTCTGCAGGTCCTTGGCGTCCTTGATCAGCCGGCGCAGCGTCTCGCGCTTCTCGAAGTCCTGGCCGTTGGAAGCGATCAATCGCTGCGTGATGGTCGCGGCGGCGGTTGCCGGACGCGAAACCTCGACCCGCACGGGATTGTGCAGGAACTGCTCGCTGATCCGCGTGATCTCGGGCGGCATCGTCGCGGTGAAGAACAGCGTCTGCCGCGTAAAGGGAACGAGTTTACAAACCCGCTCGATGTCGGGGATGAAGCCCATGTCGAGCATGCGGTCGGCCTCGTCGATGACGAGCAGTTCGACGCCGGTCAGCAGCAGCTTGCCACGCTCGACATGGTCGAGCAGGCGGCCGGGCGTCGCGATCAGCACGTCGACGCCACGGGTGATCTTGGCATCCTGGTCGCCGAAGGAAACGCCGCCGATCAGGAGCGCGACCGAGAGCTTCTGGTTGACGCCGTAGCGGGTGAAGTTCTCCTCGACCTGGGCGGCGAGCTCGCGCGTCGGCTCCAGGATCAGCGTGCGCGGCATCCTGGCCCGGGCGCGGCCGTTTTCCAGGATCGTCAGCATCGGCAGCGTGAAGGCGGCGGTCTTGCCGGTGCCGGTCTGGGCGATGCCCAGCACGTCGCGGCGGGCGAGCACATGCGGGATCGCCTGCGCCTGGATAGGGGTCGGGTTGTTGTAGCCTGCGGTCGTGACGGCTGTCAGAACCTTTTCACTCAGGCCGAGTTCGGCAAAGGACATCGATGGTTGCGCTTCTTCAGGGTCGGTGACACGTGGCGGGATGACCTACTCAACCGCGACGGTGGCGCGACTTCTCTTTCCTGCGCGCCTTCGGACCCGTGTGCAATGCAGAAAAAGCACGGCAAAGTCAATAATCTAGCGTATCGAGGAGCCTGTCTGCGCGATGACTGAACCGCTTGTCCTGATTCCTGGCCTGAGCTGCGACGCCAACCTCTATGCGCCGCAATGGCCGGCGCTCGCTCCGGGCCGGCCGATCCTGGTTGCCGAGCATGATCGCGACGAGAGCCTCGCTGCCATCGTGCGGCGGCTTCTGGCGGTCGCGCCGGAGCGTTTTGCACTCTGCGGGCTCTCGATGGGCGGGTATGCTGCGTTCGAGGTGATGCGCCAGGCCCCGCAGCGCGTGACGCGGCTGGCGCTGCTGGATACCAGCGCGAAACCTGCCACGCCGGAAACGAATACGCCCCGTGAACAGATGATCGCGCTGGCGGAAAAGGGCGCCTACGACAATGTCACGACGCTGATCTGGCAGCGGCTCGTCGCGCCGGCCAGGCTCTCGGACGAGCCCTTGCGCCTCCTGGTCCGCGCCATGGCGGACAATATCGGCTCCGACGGCTTCATTCGCCAGCAACGCGCCATCATGGGGCGGCCGGACTCGCGTCCTGGTCTCGCTGCGATCGGCGTTCCGACGCTGGTGCTGGTGGGCGAAGAGGACCTCATCACGCCGCCGGCGGAGGCGCGTGAGATCGCCGAGGGGATCGGCGGCCACGCGCGGCTGGTGGAGATCCCGGGTTGCGGTCATCTCTCGACGCTGGAACAGCCGGAAGCCGTCACGCGCGAATTGCGGGCGTGGCTGGCCTGAACGTCAGCGCGGCACGACGCAGGGGTCGAGCTTCGTCTCGTTCGCCGTCTTGCGGATCGAGCCGGTGATCATCGGGTCACCCGCCTTGCCCTTGCTCGCCGCTGCGGCGACCTCGGCGAGGCGCTCCTTGTCGAGTTGCTCGGTTCGGCTCGAGACGAAATTGGCGGCGATCACGCACAGGAACGCGATCGCGGCGCTGGCCTTGGCGACGTCGGCGAGCATGGTGCCACGTTCATTCTTCCAAAACAGATCGATGAGCCGCATCGGGCCCTCCCGCGTCAGAAGGGCGGCACGGCGCCCCTTGGGAAGCAATGTGCGACAGCAGCTGTAAAAAGATGGTTAGCGAAGCGTTGCCTTGGCTAGAGCCTGTCGGGATACGCTGCTCAAACCGCCAGCCCTTCGAGCCGCGCCCGATGCTCGCGAAAGACCTTGCGCAGCGCGCCGAGCACGGCGATCACCGCCGGCCGATGCCGCGACACCTCATGCGTCACCAAGAAGATCTCGTCGGCGGTCCGGTCCGGTGGCTGCTGCAGGCGCTGCAGGGCCTCGTCGGCATCGCCCATGAAGCACGGCACCATCGAGACGGCTCCCGCCGAGCGCACGCTCTCATAGCGCGCGGCCGAATCGCCGACGCGGGCGGCGATCGGCCGGCCGGCCGCATAGGCCAGGATGTGCTCGTCGATCCGCGACGAGGTCTCGCGGCTGACCGAGATGATCGGGGCGGTCAGGGGATCGACGTCGCGCCGGACATAGAGCGCCTGCACCAGCCGCCCGACCCGCTGGCCGAAATAGCCGGACTCGTCCGGCATCTTCTGCATCCTGACCGCGATGTCGGCATCGCCACGCGCCAGGTCGAGCCGGTCGCGCGTGCTGATGATGACGAGTTCGACACCGCCGGCCGCGGCCGAGATCGTCGTCGCGTGCATCGTCAGGAACAGGCTGATCGAGGTCGTCGCGGTGACCCGCACGGGCGCGTCCGCCAAGGGGCGCGCCGCTCTCGCGCAGCTCGCGAAGCGTGCTGCGGCCGCCGCGACGAGGGACGCCTCCCGCGCCAGCTCGGCGCCGGCGGCCGTCAGGATCAGCCGGTTGGCTCCGCGCCGGAACAGCAGCAGGCCGAGTTCGCGCTCGAAAGCCTTGAGCCGCCGCGCGATCGTCGCCTCGCTCAGGCGCAGCCGGACCGCTGCCAGGGCCAGCGACCCGCTTTCGGCGATGGCGTGGAATATGCCGATGTCGTCCCAGCCGGGCGCCGCCAGATCGCGGTCGCATCGAGGTGAAGCGGGAGCAGGCTGCCCCATGCGATCAGCGGCCAGGATGGGAAAGGGGTGTCGAGGAGGCCATTGCGGTCATGCTGGCCGATGCGATGGAGCCGGGCAGGGCGGTGGTGCGGTTCGTTAGACATGAACCGACCATGCCCACGCTCCCGGCCCATGGCAGCCCGGCAGGATTGTCGGCCAACCCCGCAAGGATGACGGGGTCGCCGCTCACAGGTCGATCAGTTCGCCGGCGAAGGCGGCGCGCTCCTGGATGAACAGGAAGCGCGCCTCCGGCTTGTTGCCCATCAGCCGCTCGACCGTGTCGGAAGCCTCGTCGCGCGCCTCATGGTCGACCATGACCTTGAGCAGGATGCGCTTGCTCGGATCCATCGTGGTTTCCTTGAGCTGGGCAGGCATCATTTCGCCGAGGCCCTTGAACCGGCTGATCTCCGGCTTCTTGCCCTTGAACACCGAGGCGATGAGTTCGTCCTTATGCGCGTCGTTGCGGGCATAGACCGACTTGCCGCCATGCTGGAGCCGATAGAGCGGCGGCACGGCGAGATAGAGATGCCCCTTCTCGATGAGTCGCGGCATCTGGCGCCAGAAGAATGTGACGAGCAGCGAGGCGATATGGGCGCCGTCGACGTCGGCGTCGGTCATCACGATGACCTTCTCGTAGCGCAGGTCGTCCTCGCGGAACTGGCTGCCGATGCCGCAGCCGAGCGCCAGGATCAGATCGGCGAGCTGCTGGTTCTGATTCAGCTTCTCGCGCGTCGCATTGGCAACGTTGAGGATCTTGCCGCGCAAGGGGAGAATGGCTTGCGTCGTGCGGTTGCGCGCCTGCTTGGCCGAGCCGCCCGCGGAATCGCCCTCGACGATGAAGAGTTCGGAGCCAGCCGCGCCGGCGCTCGAACAATCCGCGAGCTTGCCCGGCAGCCTCAGCTTGCGCGTCGCAGTCTTGCGCGAAACCTCCTTTTCGAGGCGGCGGCGCAGGCGTTCCTCGGCCCGGTCGACCGACCAGTCGAGCAGCTTCAACGCCTGCTGCGGCGCTGCCGCGAGCCAGTGGTCGAAGGCGTCGCGCACCGCATTCTCGACGATGCGGGAAGCTTCCAGCGTCGCCAGCTTGTCCTTGGTCTGGCCCTGGAACTCCGGCTCGCGGATGAAGACCGAGAGCATCGCGGCGCAGGTCGCCATCACGTCGTCTGAGGTCACCTGCGCCATGCGCTTGGACTGGCCGATGCGCTCGGCATGGTCGCGCAGGCCGCGCAGCAGGGCGATGCGCAGGCCCGCTTCATGGGTGCCGCCCTCGGGCGTCGGAATCGTGTTGCAATAGGACGAGGAGAAGCCGTCCTCGCCGGTGGCGAGCCAGGCGACCGCCCATTCCAGCGAGCCATGGCTGCCGTCCTTGGTGATCTTGCCGGCGAAGATCGGCTCGGCGACGAGGTCCTTGCCCTCGATCTCGCGGCCGAGATAGTCGCGCAAGCCCCCGGGAAAGCGGAATACGGCCTCCGCCGCGACATCGCCCTCGGGCTTCAGCAGCACGGGCGCGCAGCGCCAGCGGATTTCGACGCCGCCGAAGAGATAGGCCTTCGAGCGCGCCATACGGAACAGCCGCGCAGGCACGAAATGCGCGCCCTCGCCGAAGATCTGCGCATCGGGGTGAAAGCGCACGCGGGTGCCGCGCCGGTTGGCCACGGGGCCGACCGTCTCGAGCGGGCCCTGCGGCAGGCCGCGCGAGAACACCTGGCGATAGAGCACCTTGCCACGGGCGACCTCGACCTCGAGCCGGTCCGACAGCGCGTTCACGACGGAGACGCCGACGCCGTGCAGGCCGCCCGAGGTCTCGTAAGCCTTGGAGTCGAACTTTCCACCGGCATGCAGCGTCGTCATGATGACTTCGAGCGCCGACTTTCCGGGAAACTTCGGATGCGGATCGACCGGGATGCCGCGACCATTGTCGGTGACGGCGATCGAGCCATCCTCCAGCAATTCGACATCGATGAAGCTGGCATGGCCGGCGACGGCCTCGTCCATGGCGTTGTCGATCACCTCGGCGAAGAGGTGATGCAGCGCGCGCTCGTCGGTGCCGCCGATATACATGCCGGGCCGGCGGCGCACCGGCTCCAGCCCTTCGAGCACCTCGATGGCAGAGGCGTCGTAGCCGGTTTCCGACAGGGTTCCGTTGCGTGGAGGCGTCGGAGCAGGGCGGGACGTTGCCCCGCTCACGGGCGCATCCGGCCGCGACGGCGCAGGCGTGGCCGCGCGGGGCACGGGCGCTGCCGGCCGCTCCGGTTCCCCGCCAAATAGATCGCCGTTCTCCGCCATCGTGTCCGCAGGCCCCCTGATTCGCGACTGTAAACTCTAGCGCAGATGCGGCTTTGCCGCGCTGCGGCACTTCCTACAGCCAAGGGCTCGCCGAGGGAACGGCTCCTGTCGTCACAGGGTCACGCGAATCCGCATAGTGCGGGTGATGGAACCGTCCCGTTCAGAGAGCATTAACCCTACGGGCCGGAGAATGGCTTCGACGATTGAGGGGCTGGGCGACGCTCCGTCATCTGCTATGATCGCCAAAAATTTGGGGGAGGGTATCGTGGCGTCTGGTGCGTTGGTACCGAATGTAAGGACAGCCGGTCTCGAACGGGCTGCGCGCCTTGCCGGCGAGGCGTTCGGGCATGAGGACGCGACCGCGCTTCCGCGCTGGCGGTGGGAGGTCTTTCAGCCGATGCTCCTGCTGGCTTTGATTGGCGGATTCTCGGCGGCTATGACCCTGTCGGTTCTCGCGCTGCGCTGATCGGCTAGCGGAAAATCAACCTTTGCGGCCCAAGCTTTCTGGCCGAGGCTTGGTTTCGTGTCACGCGCCTTTCGTCGGCCCGCGCCACCTGCTTGCCCGCGAGATGCAGCGAGTGGACGAGATGCAATGGCGCAACTGGCGGCCGTAGGCGCTTACTTCTATCAGGCCGCCATGGCGCTCGGGCTGGTCATCGCCATTTCGCGCCTGCTTCCCGCTGCTGACTACACGGTCTATTCCTTTTTCGTCGCGATCAGCCAGTTCGGCGCCATCCTCGCGTTCGAATGGATCCGCTTCGCCTGCAGCCGCTTCTATCCAGGCCCATCGGCCGCGAGTGAAGCCGCCGAACGGCATGCGATGCGCTTCGGCTGCCTGGCCAGCGCCTTGGCCTCTGTCGCCGTCGGCCTTGCTGCCTGGTGCCTGGGGCTGGCAGGCGAGATGGCGCTGCTCGGCACTTGCGTCGCCATCTTTCAGGGCGGCACCGACCTTCATCTTTCGATGCTGCGTTTCCGGACCGCATTCCGGGCATTCTCCTGGCTGCAGAGCCTGCGCGCGACACTCGTGACAGCCACGACGCTGGTCGGCGCCATTTTTGGCCAGACCGTGATCTCCGCGCTGACGGGTCTGTTGGTCGGCTACTGCGTCTATGGCGCGGTATTGATAGGATTGGCGCGTGGTTTCGGTGGCAGGCTCGTGCGCCCGGACCTGCATCTCGTTCGCAAGCATCTCGTCTATGGCAGCGTCTCGGCCGGTGCTTCCGTCGCCTCCCTCCTGGCGCCGATTGGTCTCAAGGCGATCCTGACGGCAGTGCTCGGCGCTCATGGCGCAGCCGGCGCCCTGCTGGCGATCGATCTGCTGCAGCGACCGTTCATCATGATCGTCCAGGCCGTCCAGGGAACATGCTATCCGCAGATCGTCGCGCTCCATGACCGTCTGCCGCGTGGCGAGGCGTTCCACCGCGCATTGGGCCAGTATTACGGCTTGCTGATGGGGCTGACGCTGATGACGGGCGCTGGTCTCCTTGCTCTTCTCGGCCCCGCCACGCCGTTGCTGATCGCCCGTGATCTGCAGCCCGGCTTCCTGCATGCCGCGCCGTTCGTGATCGCGATTGCGGCAATGCGGGCACTCATCCAGACGATGCTGCCGACGCCCGCCCATCTGTCTCGCCGCCTGCCGATCATTCTCATGCTGGCGGTGTACGACTGCGTGCTGTTGAACCTCGCAGCCCTGGTTACTCTCGGGCTGTTCGGTGTGACCGACACGATCCTTCTGTCGGGTGCGACGGCAGGGGCTGCCCTCGCGATGCTGCCGGGGCTCGCGCTGTTGCGCTCGCTGCCATGCCCGCTGCCAATGCCGCCTCTGGCGCTGGCGGCATTGGCGCTCGCGGTCGGGGTCGGGCAAGCCAATGCGCCCGGCGATCTTTCGGCCTCGACGCTGGCCGGGCTGGCCGTCATCGGCCTTCTGTGCCTCTCGGCACTCTGGCTGCTGATCCGCGGCATGAGCGAGGGAAGGGCGAGCCCCGTCACCAGGACGCCGGGGGCTGAACTGCAGCCGATGTTAGGCGGCGGCGATCCGGTCGTAGAACGCGAGATGAGCGGCAGCCGCGTCGTCCCATGATGCCGCCAGATCCACGGCGACGGCATCAGCCCTATGCGCATGGGCGCGCAGGACAGCGTCGGCAAACATCTCCGGTGTCGCATCGACCGGGCACAGAGCCGTGGCTGCATTGTCGATCTTGGCATGCAGCGCGGGAGTCAGATCGAACTCGTCGGCTCGCTCCGGCAAGGTCGAGACCAGGGGCGTGGCGATCTGGCTCACGGCGAGGAAGCTGCCCCGCCGCGTGCTGATGCCGTCCATGAACGGCAGCAGAAAGACGTCCGCCGCTGACAGCGTCTCCATCAAGGCGCTCTCATCGTCGATCCGGCCGCGGAAATCGAGCCAGTCCAGGACCCCGAGCTCGCGCGCCAGCGCGAAAAACGCCTCGCGGTCTTGCGGTTTGTCCCAGAGAAAATCGCCGCAGACGAGAAGCCTCGCCCTTCTGCCGCGCTGATGCAGCGCCTGGAGCACGCGCAGCAGGATGTCCGGGCGCTTGCTCGCGTAGAGCACGCCGAAATAGCCGATGACGATGTCCGCTTCCGCCGCGCCGGCGCCGCGAACGCGGCTGCGCTCCTCGGCGACACGGAGCGGATCGATCCGCGCCGGCATGATGTTGGGGCCGATCGGTATCACCGGCGCTGCCGCCTTGCGGGCTTTGCCGACGAGCGGCGTCTTGAGGAAGCTCTCGCGCTGCTGGCGCGAAACGAAGATGAACCCGTCCGTCGCGAGGATGTCGGGCACCATCGACAGATAGCGCAGGTGATTGAGCGAGGCCCATTCATGCAGCGAGGTCACGATCTTGCCGCGCCGGGTCGCCAGACGGGCCGCCATCAGCGCTGAGCCGGGGAGAATGGCATTGCCCCAGCCCTCGACCGGCAACTGGAAATGCGCGACCTGGCCTTTCCGCAGCACATCGGCGATCTCGCCGACGAAGGCGGCCGGGCTGTCGGGCTCGATCATCCGCAGGCTGACGAAGCCGGGGCGCTGCGCGTTGATCGCCTCGCTCAATCGCCTCGTATAGTCCATTACGGCGCATGTGACCGGTCGCGCGGACCCGAAGATGACGACGCCAGGCGGCGCCATGATGGGGGATGAAGGCATGCGTCCTGGACACTCGCGACGAGGGGCGACCCGAGCCTATCGCACGAGATTGCTAAAGTTGCGTTGAGCTTGCGCGGCACCCTGCCGTTGGGCCGAATCGCCGTGCCGCAACCGCGATCCAGCCCGAGCTCGCGCGGCCTTGGCGCACAAAAAAACCGGGGCGTCGCCGCCCCGGCTGGTGAGTTAGACCGCGAAACGCACGGTCGGGAGGAAGCTCGCGACCGGCCCTTCGGGCCAGCCGAAATCCTCAATAGGAGTAGTACATCGCGAACTCGACCGGGTGCGGCGTCATTTCGAACTTCGCCACGTCCTGCATCTTAAGCTCGATATAGCTCTCGATGAAGTCATCGTTGAAGACGCCGCCGGCCTTGAGATAGGCGTTGTCCTTCTTGAGCGACTCCAGCGCCTCGCGCAGCGAACCGCAGACCGTCGGGATCTTCTTCAGCTCGCGCGGCGGCAGGTCGTAGAGATCCTTGTCCATGGCCGGACCCGGATCGATCTTGTTGATGATGCCGTCGAGGCCGGCCATCAGCATGGCGGCGAAGGCGAGATAGGGGTTCGCCATCGGGTCGGGGAAGCGGACTTCGACGCGCTTGGCCTTCGGCGAGGTCGTCCACGGAATACGGCAGGAGGCCGAACGGTTGCGCGCCGAATAGGCGAGCAGCACCGGAGCCTCATAGCCCGGGACGAGGCGCTTGTAGGAGTTCGTCGACGGGTTGGTGAAGGCGTTCAGGGACTTGGCGTGCTTGATGATGCCGCCGATGTACCACAGGCATTCCTGCGACAGGTCGGCATACTTGTTGCCGGCCATGGTCGGCTTGCCGTTCTTCCAGATCGACTGGTGGACGTGCATGCCCGAGCCGTTGTCGCCATAAACCGGCTTCGGCATGAAGGTCGCGGTCTTGCCGTAGCTCTGCGCGACGTTGTGGATCGCGTATTTGTAGACCTGCATGGTGTCGGCCATGTGGGTCAGGGTGTCGAACTTCAGGCCGAGCTCGTGCTGGGCCGAGGCGACCTCGTGGTGGTGCTTCTCGACCTTGGCGCCCATGGCGGCCATGGCAGCCAGCATCTCGCCGCGCATGTCCTGCGCCGAATCCTGCGGCGGGACGGGGAAGTAGCCGCCCTTGGTGGCGATGCGGTGGCCGAGGTTGCCGCCCTCGTATTCGGTCTGGCCGTTGATCGGCAGCTCGACGTTGTCGAGCTTGAAGCCCGTGTTGTAGGGGTCGGCGGAGATCTTGACGTCGTCGAAGACGAAGAACTCGGCCTCGGGGCCGACATAGATGGTGTCGCCGATGCCGGTCGACTTGAGATAGGCCTCGGCCTTCTTGGCGATGCCGCGCGGATCGCGGCCATAGGGCTCGCCGGTGGCCGGCTCGAGCACGTCGCAGGTGATGACCATCGTCGCCGCCGAGAAGAACGGGTCCATCACGGCCGTCGTCGGGTCGGGCATCAGCAGCATGTCGGATTCGTTGATCGCCTTCCAGCCGGCGATCGAGGAGCCGTCGAACATCGTGCCTTCGGCGAAGATGTCCTCGTCGATCATGGTGACGTCGAAGGTCACATGCTGCCACTTGCCGCGCGGGTCGGTGAAGCGGAAGTCCACATACTTGACGTCGTTGTCCTTGATCGCCTTCAGGACATCCTTGGCGTTCTTCATCTCAGCATTCCTCTTATGGTCGTTTCTCAACTCATAACGATCCGCGGGGTCTTCCGACCGCCGGGACGCCGAACTTTCGGGTCGGGATGAGCCCTCAGATCGCGTCCGCGCCGGTTTCTCCGGTACGGATGCGGATCGCCCCCTCCACCGTCGATACAAAAATCTTGCCATCGCCGATGCGCCCGGTCTGGGCGGCTTTCATGATCGCCTCGATGGCGCCTTCGACCATCTCGTCGGCGAGCACGATCTCGATTTTGACCTTCGGCAGGAAGTCGACGACGTATTCGGCGCCGCGATAGAGTTCGGTATGGCCCTTCTGCCGCCCGAAGCCCTTGGCCTCCAGAACGGTGATGCCCTGCAGGCCGACCTCCTGAAGCGCCTCCTTCACCTCGTCCAGCTTGAACGGCTTGATGATCGCTTCGATCTTCTTCATGCGCCGACCGGCCTCCTCTGCGCGCCAACCCGATTCCGGACGAACGCCCGGAATATCTGGGTCCGCCGGCCCGCTCGCCTGCCGCGGGACGGCAAAAATCATCCTTAGACTGCTCATAGCATCGGCGCATTCCTCCCGCCATGCGGCAGCGCGGTAGCGGGCGCCCGATGATAGGGCAGAAAACAGATGATAAAATAACCAAATGCCTAATCGGTAATCATTTCTTAGCTTCGCCGCCCTGGACTTGCTCCGACGCGAGGGCTCTCTGATGATGCGGTCATGCAAGCGCCCGCCTCGATGGAACTCGCCCTGCTCGACGTCGCCGGCATGGCCGTGGCCGATCAAACGGCGATGGCCGCTGGAACGCCGGGCCACATGCTGATGGAACGCGCGGGCCAGGCCGTGGCGGAGGCTGTCGACAGGCGCGCGCCCTTTGGCGCCCGCATCCTCGTGCTGTGCGGACCCGGCAACAATGGCGGAGACGGTTTCGTCGCCGCCCGGCTGCTGCAGGAGCGCGGCCGACGCGTCACCCTGGCCCTGGCGGGCGAGCGATCGAGGCTGACCGGCGACGCCGCCATTATGGCGCGGCTCTGGGCCGGTCCGGTCGAGCCGATCGCCGGGCTGCAGCCACGCGATCATGATCTGATCGTCGACGCCCTGTTCGGCGCCGGCCTCAGCCGGCCGCTCGAGGGCCCGGTTGCCGCTCTCGTCGCAGCCGTCAACGCCTCGGGGCTCCCGGTCGTAGCGGTCGATGTGCCGAGCGGGCTCTCGGGAGACACCGGACGCGGCGAGGGCGGGGTGATCCGCGCGACCGAGACCGTGACCTTCTTTCGGCTGAAGCCGGGACATCTGCTCCAGCCGGGCCGTTCGCTCTGTGGAGTGGTGACGCTCGCCGATATCGGCATTGCGGCGGATCTCGTCTTCACCGCGGAGCGCCCAGCCACGACCTTCTGCAATGCTCCGGGCCTATGGCGCCGTAGTTGGCCGTCCCATGCGGTCGATACCCACAAATACCGCCGCGGCGCGGTTCTCGCCGTTGCCGGCGGACTGACAGGGGTCGGCGCGCCCCGGCTGGGCGCGCGTGCCGCACTTCGGATCGGTGCGGGCCTTGTCACCATCGCCTGCCGCCCCGAGGCTCTGGCGGCGCATGCCGCGCGCGGCCCCGATGCGCTGATGCAGCGCCCGGTCGCGGATCTCGACGACCTCGCAGACCTGCTGGGCGAGCCGAGATTGGCCGCAGTGCTGATCGGCCCGGCGCTCGGGCTCGATCTGAACGCACGGGAGGCCGTTCAGGCCGTGCTGCGAGCGGCCGTTCCGGCCGTGCTCGACGCCGATGCGTTGACTCTCGTGGCGCGAACCGGCGGCCTGCGTCGCCTGATCGAGCGACGCGGTGCGTCTTGCGTGCTGACACCCCATGAAGGGGAGTTCGAGCGCCTGTTCGGGAACGTGCCGGAGATCGCGGGCGCCGCGTCCAAGCTCGACAGGGCGCGCCTCGCCGCTGCCCGTTCGGGGGCCGTCATGGTTCTCAAGGGCGCCGATACGGTGATCGCCTCGCCGGACGGCCGGGCCGCGATCAACACGACCGGCTCGGCAGCCCTGGCGACGGCAGGTTCCGGCGATGTCCTCGGCGGGTTGATCGCGGGCCTTCTGGCCCAGGGCATGCCCGCCTTCGAGGCGGGCTGCGCCGCTGTCTGGCTGCATGGCCGCGCCGGAGAAGAGCTCGGGTTCGGGCTGATCGCGGATGATCTGCCGGAGGCGCTGATGCGGCTGGTGAGCGAGGAGGCGAAGAGCGACGCGCCGTCGAGCTAAGGCGGATACGGCCCGCCTTCCGGGGAAGGCGGGCCGTTACGCTAGCAACTCGCAGACTCAACTCACCCGAGACCTAATTCTTCGGGTTTCGAGAAGCGTTGCCCTTCCGGGTCAGTTTCCGGCGTAGGTCACGGCCGGAGCGGCGGTCAGCTGCTCCTTGGTCATGTTGATCTTGCCGTGGTCCGGATACATCGCCGGCGCCCTGGGAGCCGAGGCGGTCGGAGGCGTGGTCATCGACCCGCCCGAGGTGCTGCTGCCGCCCGACGGAGCCGGGGCAGGCGCCGCGCTCGGCAGGGGCTGGTCGCTGAAGCTCACCTGCTCGAACGGGATCGCGACATCCTTCGAGCCGATGCCCAGGAAGCCGCCGACGCCGACGGTGACCATCTCGATCTTGCCGGTCTTGTCGAAGAGCACTTCAGTGATGTCACCGACCTTCTTGTTGTCGGGGCCGTAGACGTCGACGCCGATCAGCTTGGTCGCGCGCCACTTGCCCTGGCCGGCCAGGTTATTTTCCGGAACCTTCATGGTTTCGGTCGCTGGAGCGGGCTTCGCCGCAGGAGCGCTCGGGGCGGGGGCGCTCGGCGAAGGCGCGCTGGTCTGAGCGATAGCGGTCGCGGTGAGCAGGGCAAAACCGAGCGAGGTTGCGGCAAAATGACGTTTGAACATGATGTCCTCCTTCAGTATCCGCCTCACAGCGGCTTGGACATCAAACGTTCAGGTCATGTTTTTGTTTCCGGTATCGCCTCATAAAATCACTACGCGTAGAAAAAGGCGCGCTGCTGCAGGCACGACGGATTGTTACCGTATGCTGTCGGTACGCTCCGACACTTGCGGCAGTCGGGGCGATGTCGCCGCCGCCACGGCCCGTGACTGGGAACGCGCGAGATTTCGCAGCGTTCCTCGGGAAGTCATGATACGATTACCCTTTACGCTGAATGCGAGGAGAAGCGGATGCCTGGAGCCAGCCTGACGATTCATCTGACCGAAGCGGAACTGGCCGCGCTCGACCGCCACATTCACGAGCGCCGATTTGGTCTGACGCGCGAACAGATGCTGTCGGAGATCGTCGCAGCCTGGGCCGCGACGCAGCCAGGGGCGCTGCTTCCGCCGGTCGATGAAGGCATGCGGCCCGAAGAACTCAATGCCAGCAACGACATGTGAGGGCCCGCGGAGGGCGGGCTGGCCTACCCGTCGGGCTTTCACTCCTGTGCTTCGTCGAGCCTGAGCTCGAATGCCAGCATCGCCTCGGCCAGAGCGGCGAGCTCACGCTCCTTCTCGGCGCTCTCCGGCGCGGCGTTCAACTCTTCGACCCGCCGCTGGGCGCGCTCATAGTCTTCATCGGTGTGGATGATGATGGGCTCTTTCACGGGCCAGTCCTTCCGGTTCAATCTTGCCAGCTCAGTCCTGCCAGCGCGTGGCGTCGTCGTGCTTGCCGTCCCATCGCTTTACGGCCTCGATCAGGGCGTTGCGCTCGCGCTCGTCGCCATCGCTGCGCGTGGCGCCGTCGAGCGCCGCGATCCGCCGCGTTGCGCGTTCGTAGTCCTCGACCGTCTCGATCCTGATATGGGCCCGATCGGGTTCGCCCGCATGCACGCCGTACTCGATCCTGGTTCGCATCGCCATTCTCCGGAAGGGGCATCGGCCCACAACGGAATTACCCACGGAGCCGCGTCCGGTTCCGCATTTGGTCGCGCATTTAAGTCTTCCTCAAGACTTGCCTGCGCGATTCGTGAATGTTGTCTCGGGCCGGGAAACGGCTTTGCCCTGGAGCGCGCTGCCATGATCAGATCGATCTTCACACTGGCGCTGGCTTTTTCCGGCGTCGCGGCTGCCTCGCCGTCGCAGGCCTTCTGGCAGCGTTCACAAGTGTCGCACTGCGCCGATGCCACCTCGGATGCCGAGCGCGCCCGTCATCGCTGCTGGGAGTTGCGGGCCTATGCCGATCCCGGCTGGCCTGCGCTGGGCCTGGGCGAGGCCGGATATCGGGCTTATCGCTACAGGTCGCTGGAACCGGCGTTGCCGCCTGGCGGTCGCGCGCCGGTGCGTCGTCTCGGCTGAGAGCGGAGCTGACTGCGGCAGGACGCTTCAGGCTGCAAGATGTTCGGTTTTCCGGAGGGCCGTGGTGAGCGGGGAGGGGATCGAACCCTCGACCACATGATTAAAAGTCACGTGCTCTACCACTGAGCTACCCGCCCTCACTGGGGCGCTGACATAAGGAGGTGCCGCCTGCGGGTCAACCGTGGCGAAAGCCTGCCCCCAGGAAAGCATCGGAGAGCAGGCGTCCCACGCCCGGTCGGGCCGCTCGGCGTTAACCCGCGATAAACCAACCCGGCATAGCCTCCCCGGCATGGTCATCCGCCGTGGCGTCAGATCCGTCCTCATCGCGCTCGCGCTCTACCTCGTGTCGGGCGCCGCCGTGAGCTATTTCATGTTCCATGCCCAGCATGGCGCGCGCGGCCTTGAGGCGCGCGATACCTTGCAGGGCTCGCTGCGCGAGATGGAGACCGAGCTTGCCGGCCTGACCGCCGAGCGCAAGCTCTGGGAGCAGCGCCTCGCGCTCGTGCGCGACGAGGCCGTCGACCGCGATGTGCTGGAGGAGCGGGCTCGCGACAGTCTCGGCCGGGTCCACCGCAACGACGTCGTCCTGATGGGTCGCTGAGCTTTGTCGGAAAAGCGCCGGCAAATAGTCCCATGCGTATCGATTAACTGGATTCCAGTTATTTTCGAATAGCATATTGATTGCAGCGGCTTAGCTTATGCTGCATTGCGAGATAGCCGCCTCGCCAAGGGTTTTGCGATCCTCTACAACCAAGGTCGTATGTTCCTTGGAGGACCGCCGATGGCCGTTGCCGCGCGCAAGACGAAAGCTCCCGCCCAAGCCAAAGCCGCCGCAAAGCCGGCCAAGGCGCGTCCCGGAAAGTCCGGAACCGAGAAGGCGACGGGGCCCGCGCCCAGCAATATCCCGGTCTTCAGCAAGGACGAAGATCTCCACGCCTATCGCGAGATGCTGCTGATCCGCCGCTTCGAGGAGAAGGCGGGCCAGATGTACGGCATGGGCCTGATCGGCGGCTTCTGCCACCTCTATATCGGCCAGGAAGCCGTCGTCGTCGGCATGCAGATGGCGTCGAAGGAAGGCGACCAGGTCATCACCGGCTATCGCGACCACGGGCACATGCTGGCCTGCGGCATGGAATCGCGCGGCGTGATGGCGGAGCTGACCGGCCGGCAAGGCGGCTATTCCCGCGGCAAGGGCGGCTCCATGCACATGTTCTCCCGCGAGAAGAACTTCTATGGCGGCCACGGCATCGTCGGTGCGCAGGTCTCGCTCGGCACGGGTCTCGGCTTCGCCAACTGGTATCGCGAGGATGGCCGCGTCTCGCTGGCCTATTTCGGCGACGGCGCCGCCAATCAGGGGCAGGTCTATGAGAGCTTCAACATGGCCCAGCTCTGGAAGCTGCCGGTCGTGTTCGTGATCGAGAACAACCGCTACGCCATGGGCACTGCCGTCAGCCGCGCCTCGGCGCAGACCGATTTCTCCCGCCGCGGCGTCTCCTTCGGCATCCCCGGCGAACAGGTCGACGGCATGGACGTCCGCGCCGTGCGCGACGCCGCCAACCGGGCGATCGAACATGCCCGCACCGGCAAGGGTCCGTATATCCTCGAGATGCAGACCTACCGCTACCGCGGGCACTCGATGTCGGACCCGGCCAAGTATCGCTCGAAGGACGAGGTCCAGCGCATGCGCGAGGAGCACGATCCGATCGAGCAGGTGAGGGGCCGTCTCACTCGCGAGTTCAAGGTCGGCGAGGACGAGCTCAAGGCGATCGATGCCAAGGTCCGCGAGATCGTCAACGACGCGGCCGAGTTCGCGACGCATGATCCCGAGCCGGATGTGTCGGAGCTCTTCACCGACATCCTGCTGGAGGCTTGAGCCTTGGCTTACGGGAAGTCGCTCGACGCGGAGTTCGCTGCCGTCACCGAGCACTGGTCGCCGCGCGTGATCGCCGAGGCGAACGGGCAATATGTCAAGATCGCCCGTGTCGAGGGCGAACTGGTTTGGCACGCCCATGTCGAGGAGGATGAATTCTTCCTCTGCCAGCGCGGCGTCTTCGGGTTGCGTTTCCGCGACGGCTCGGAGGTGCTGCTGAACCCCGGCGATTTCCATGTCGTGCCCAGAGGCGTCGAGCACCTTCCGTTCACGGTTGGTGGCGAGGCGCAGGTTCTGTTCGTCGAGCCGGCCGCAACGAAACACACCGGTGAGGTCGAGAGCGAGCGCACGCGCTCCATCGCCTCGCAACTCGCCCATATCTGAAGCGCTCTCACCGTTCAGGGTCTGCTCATGCCGATCGACATTCTCATGCCTGCCCTTTCCCCGACCATGGAGCAGGGCAAGCTCGCAAAGTGGCTGAAGGCCGAGGGCGACAAGGTCAAGGCCGGCGACATCATCGCCGAGATCGAAACCGATAAGGCGACCATGGAGGTCGAGGCGGTCGACGAGGGCGTCCTCGCCAAGATCCTGATCGGCGACGGCACCGAGAACGTCGCGGTCAACACGCCGATCGGCATCATCGCGGCGGAGGGCGAGGACATCGACGCCGTCGGGGTTCCGCTAGGCGAGGAGGAGCTGAAACCGGCCCCCGCCGCGAAGGCCGAGGCGCCCGCGGCCGAAGCTCCGGCCCCCGTCGTGTCGCAGACAGTTCCTGCCCAGGCGAAGTCCTACGACGCGTCCTCCGAGTTCCCGGCCGGCGCCGAGATCGTCAGCATGACGGTTCGCGAGG
This sequence comes from Allobosea sp. GW822-FHT03F07, assembly GCF_058801345.1. Taxonomy (NCBI): domain Bacteria; kingdom Pseudomonadati; phylum Pseudomonadota; class Alphaproteobacteria; order Hyphomicrobiales; family Alloboseaceae; genus Allobosea; species Allobosea sp. GW822-FHT03F07. The sequence continues at coordinate 224,441 of NZ_JBXAND010000002.1, read as the reverse complement.
CGCTGCGCGACGCCATGGCCGAGGAGATGCGCCGCGACGGCGACGTCTTCGTCATGGGCGAGGAGGTCGCGGAGTACCAGGGCGCCTACAAGGTCACCCAGGGACTGCTGCAGGAGTTCGGGGCCAAGCGCGTCATCGACACACCGATCACCGAGCACGGCTTCGCCGGCATCGGCGTCGGCGCGGCGCTGACCGGCCTGCGGCCCATCGTCGAGTTCATGACCTTCAACTTCGCCATGCAGGCGATCGACCAGATCATCAACTCCGCCGCCAAGACGCTCTACATGTCCGGCGGCCAGATGGGCTGCCCGATCGTCTTCCGCGGCCCCAACGGCGCAGCCGCCCGCGTCGGCGCCCAGCACAGCCATGACTACGCTGCCTGGTACTCCAACGTGCCCGGTCTCAAGGTGGTGATGCCCTACAGCGCCTCCGACGCAAAGGGCCTGCTCAAGAGCGCGATCCGCGACCCGAACCCGATCATCTTCCTCGAGAACGAAATCCTCTACGGGCGTCAGTTCGAGGTGCCGAAGAGTGAGGATTTCCTCGTTCCGATCGGCAAGGCCAAGGTCGTGCGGCAGGGCTCGGACGTCACCATCGTCTCCTTCGGCATCGGCATGACCTATGCGCTCGGCGCCGCCGAGGCGCTGGCCAAGGACGGCATCGAGGCCGAGGTCATCGACCTCAGGACGATCCGGCCGATGGACATCGAGACGGTCGTCGCCTCCGTGCAGAAGACCAATCGCTGCGTCGCGGTCGAGGAGGGCTTCCCGCAATCCGGCGTCACCGCCGAGATCGGCATGAAGATCATGGAGGCGGCCTTCGACTATCTCGACGCCCCCGTCGCCCGCGTCACCGGCAAGGACGTGCCGATGCCCTATGCCGCGAACCTCGAGAAGCTGGCGCTTCCGAACATCGGCGAGGTCGTCGCGGCGGCCAAGGCCGTCTGCTACAGGGCCTGACGCCATGGCGGCGGTCACGATCGGAGCCATGTTCGCTTCGGTTGGCCTGGCTGCGGCCGGCGCGTCCGGCGCCGTTGCTTACTTCCGGCCGAAGGAGCGTCTCGCTCCCCGGCCGCTGACGCCGCCGCATCTTGCCCGCGCGCGCCTCAGCCTGCACCGTATCGATCTGCTTGCATTCGTCATGGCCGGCGGCGGCGCCCTGTCGCTGGTGCCGGAAACGATGCAGGCCTTCGCTCCGGAATTGATGCGGGGCGCGACGCTCGCCGGGACCGCGCTCGAGCATCTCGACTACGTCGCCTTCGTCCTCGTTTCTCTCAGCTTCGGTCTGGGCCTCGCCCGCCGCCTGCTGTTCATCGCCTTGGAAAAAGCGAGCCTCCAGCCATGCCCGTGAACATCCTGATGCCCGCGCTCTCTCCCACCATGGAGAAGGGCAATCTCGCCAAATGGCTGAAGAAGGAAGGCGATTCGATCAAGTCGGGCGACATCATCGCCGAGATCGAGACCGACAAGGCGACGATGGAGGTCGAGGCGGTCGACGAGGGGATCCTCGCTAAGATCCTCGTTCCGGACGGGACAGCCGATGTCGCGGTCAACGAAATCATCGGCGTGATCGCGGCCGAGGGCGAAGACGTCAAGGCCGCCTCTGCGCCGGCGAAGGCAGAAGTGCCGAAGGCGGAGGCGCCCAAGGCCGAGGTCCCGAAGGCTGCGCCGGCCGCCGCCGCGCCGGCCGCCGCTGCTCCCGCCCTCGCTGCGCCCGCCGCCGCCTCGGGCGAGCGCCCCTTCGCCTCGCCGCTGGCGCGCCGCCTCGCCAAGGAGGCCGGGCTCGACCTCTCGAAAGTGCAGGGCTCCGGCCCCCATGGCCGCATCGTCGAGAAGGACATCGAGACCGCGAAGGCCGGTGGCGGCGCCAAGGCTGCGCCCGCCGCGGCCCCGGCGGCCGCGCCTGCCGCCAAGCCCGCCGCCGCGCCGCTCGCGACCGGACCGTCGGATGACCAGGTCAAGAAGCTGTTCGAGCCGGGCTCCTATGAGGAGATCCCGCATGACGGCATGCGCAAGACCATCGCGCGTCGCCTGACCGAGTCGAAGCAGACCATCCCGCATTTCTACGTCACGGTGGATTGCGAGCTGGACGCGCTGCTCAAGCTGCGCGCCGAGCTGAACGCCGCTGCGCCGGAGAAGGACGGCAAGCCGGCCTACAAGCTCTCGGTCAACGACATGGTGATAAAGGCGCTGGCGCTCGCCCTCAAGGCGGTGCCGGACGCCAATGTGAGCTGGACCGAGAACACCATGCTCAAGCACAAGCACGCCGATGTCGGCGTCGCCGTCTCGATCCCCGGCGGGTTGATCACCCCGATCATCCGCGACGCCTGCCACAAGACGCTGAGCCAGATCTCCAACGAGATGAAGGACATGGCGGCGCGCGCCAAGGCCCGGAAGCTCAAGCCCGAGGAGTATCAGGGCGGCACGACGGCGGTCTCGAACCTCGGCATGTTCGGCGTCAAGGACTTCGCCGCGGTGGTGAACCCGCCGCATGCGACGATCCTGGCGGTGGGCGCCGGCGAGCAGCGCGCCGTGGTCAAGGGCGGCCAGCTCGCGGTCGCGACCGTGATGTCGGTGACGCTCTCGACCGACCACCGCGCGGTCGACGGCGCGCTCGGCGCCGAGCTTCTGGCGGCCTTCAAGGGCTATATCGAGAAGCCGATGGCGATGCTGGTTTGAAGGTCGCCCGACGACCGTGCCCGGCGGGTCCCGCCGTCGGGCATACTAGAGGACGAACGATGCCGGCGAAGAAGACTGGGGCGGCCTTGGCTGATCGGCCTGAGGCGACGACATGGCCGGTTCCGTCGGCAGCGCTCATGCAGCGGGGCATCGCTGCGTTCGTCCTGATCTTGGGATCGGCGGTGGGCGCGATCGCGCAGGACGGCAAACCCTCCGAGCAGGATGCGAAGATCATGCGATCGGCCGGGCTGCAGATCATCGACCGGACTTTTTTTGCCAGCAGCGAAGGAAATCTGCGCGGTACGATCTATTTCGGTCGAGCAGGCCAGGCGGTGCAGGTTGCGCCTGAGCGCGGCACGCGGCGGCTGAAATGGGGCATCCTCGTACGGCCGAAGGGACTGAACGGGCCGGGGGTGTGCGTGTTCGGCGACTATACGGACATCTCAACCGGCCGAAGCGCCGTGCTTGTCCAGCATTCCGGGAGAACGGTGACCTGCACGGCGGTCTCGACCTTCACCGGTATCCGCAACAGCCGCGGCAACGTACTGGGCTTGGGAACGATCATCCAATGAGAGGCGCTGGAACGGGCGCCCGGCGCGCCATGCTCGTGATAGTCGGCCTCCTGGCCGCAGGCGGTTGCACGAGCGTCCGAGAGGCTCAGTCCGGCTCTGCGGGGCAAGCATATTCGGCGGCGGAGAGTTCAGGCGATCATCCGCCTGTCGTCGCCTTCAGCCCGGCCGTCGCTCAACAGTTCCGACGCCCTATGGGGCGCATGTTCGCGGCGCGGCCTGTCATGACGCAAACTGCCTATGCCGCTCGCAACACGCTCGTCGCGGGCTCACCCAAGGCGGAGGCCGACCCCGAAACAATTGCCGCATTCCTGGCTGATCGAACATTCCTAACCTACAGCCAGCAGCACGGACCCCAGATCGAGTACATCAGCCGCGGCGGAACCACCTATCTCTGGTATCCCGGTAACGACGCCGTCTTGCGCGGCTCGGCTACCGTATTGTGGGAGAATGCCTCCGCCGAGATCGACGATCCGCAGGAGGGACGTTACCGCGGCCAGATCAAGCTGAGCTATCTCTGCTTCCGTTATGCCGCCAACACCTACAATCCGGCGACGAACCATCGCGGCGGAGGGTACGAATGTAGTCCTTATGCAACGCAGCGTGTTGCCGTGAAGGAGAGCCGCAAGGGCGACGTCTTCGGGCTGGCCAGCCGCAGCGAGGCACCATTTCCACTCGGCAGGGACGCGACGACGCTGTCCGCCTTGCAGAAGCGTCTCGGGCCACCCAAGCGGTGAACCAAGGCGCTCGTCGCGCAGCATCCGTTCGGGCGCTCAAGAAGGGTCAGTAACATGTCCGACTACGACATCATCATCATCGGCTCCGGCCCCGGCGGCTATGTCGCGGCGATCCGGGCGGCGCAGCTCGGCTTCAAGACTGCGATCGTCGAGCGCGAGCATCTTGCCGGAATCTGCTCGAACTGGGGCTGCATCCCGACGAAAGCTCTTCTGAGGTCGGCCGAGATCCTGCATTACGGCCAGCACGCCAAGGATTACGGGCTGACGCTCGAAGGCTCGTTCAAGGCCGACCTCGCCGCGATCGTCGCCCGCTCGCGCGGCATCGCGGCGCGGATGAACAACGGCGTCCAGTTCCTGATGAAAAAGAACAAGGTTGACGTGATCTGGGGCGAGGCGACGCTGACCAAGCCCGGCACGATCAAGGTCGCGCCGACCAAAAAGCCCGCCCAGCAGCCGCAGGTGCCGCCGCCCAAGAACGCCAAGGGCGAGGGCACTTATACCGCCGACCACATCATCGTCGCGACCGGCGCACGACCGCGCGCGCTTCCGGGTCTGGAGCCGGACGGCAAGCTGATCTGGACCTATTTCGAGGCGATGAAGCCCGAGAAGATGCCGAAATCGCTGCTCGTCATGGGCTCGGGCGCCATCGGCATTGAGTTCGCCTCCTTCTACCGGACGATGGGCGTCGAGGTGACGGTCGTCGAGGTGCTGCCGCAGGTCGTGCCGGTCGAGGACGCCGAGATCGGCGCCTTCGCGCGCAAGGCCTTCGAGAAGCAGGGCATGAAGATCCTGACCGGCGCCAAGGTCACCAGGGTCGAGAAGGCCGCCGACAGCATCACCGCCCATATCGAGGACGAGAAGGGCGCCAAGCAGACGATTCAAGCCGACCGCATGATCTCGGCCGTCGGCGTCGTCGCCAATGTCGAGAACATCGGGCTGGAGGCCGCCGGCGTGAAGACTGATCGCGGCTTCATCGCGATCGACGGGCTCTGCCGTACCAACGTCAAGGGAATCTACGCGATCGGCGATGTTGCCGGCCCGCCGATGCTCGCCCACAAGGCCGAGCATGAGGCCGTGATCTGCGTCGAGGCCATCAAGGGGCTGCATCCGCACCCGATGGACAAGAACATGATCCCGGGCTGCACCTATTGCCACCCGCAGATCGCCAGCGTCGGCCTGACCGAGGCCAAAGCGAAGGCCGCCGGCCATGAACTCAAGGTCGGCCGCTTCCCCTTCGTCGCCAACGGCAAGGCGGTCGCGCTCGGCGAGGATTCCGGCCTGGTCAAAACGATCTTCGACGCCAAGACCGGCAAGCTGCTCGGCGCCCATATGGTCGGCGCCGAGGTCACCGAGCTGATCCAGGGATTCGTCGTGGCGATGAACCTCGAGACCACCGAGGAAGAGCTGATGCACACCATCTTCCCGCATCCGACCCTGTCGGAGACGATGAAGGAGAGCGTGCTCGACGCCTATGGCAAGGTGCTGAACGCGTAGAGACGGCGTGAAAACGAGCTCGGAAACGCCCCGTCGTCCCGGGCTTGCCCCGGGATCCATCGGAGGGCTCCGGAGTTCTACGATGGATCCCGGAGCTGCGCTTCGCTGCGTCCGGGATGACTCGCGGTTAGGGTGCGAACCCAGCACTCCCCTCGATTTCTGATTAGACCACCGGCATACTCGACCGATGCCGCCGCGCACCCGCAAATCCGCCGAGCCCGACCACATCGTTACCGACGATAAGGTCGAGATCCTCCCGCCCGGTCGCGGCCTCGTGCTCGACTGGCGCGTGATCGCGCCGACCGTCGCGCTGGGCACCGTCACCGGCTTCGTCGCCAGCCTCGTCGTCGGAGGCGGCGGGCTTCTGCGCCACGCGATCGTCGGCCTGCTCGGCATGCTGGTCGGGCAGGGGCTGGTGAGGCTGACCGGCTGGCGGGTCAGCACCGGCAATCGCCTGCTCGATGATGGCGCCATGGCGGTGATCGGCGCGATCCTGGTCGTCCTGCTGGCGCGCTTCATCGCCTGACGCGGAAGATCCTTTTCAGTTCAGATTGATGCGGATGCCGGCTCCGATGAAGTTCGAGCCGGATTTTTGCGGCGCGATCAGGCCGAAGACGCCCGAGCGATGATGCAGCCTCGCGACGAAGGAAACGCCCGGCATGGATGCGTGAGTGAACTCCGCTTCGAAGGCAAGGTAATTGAGCAGGCGCGTCGGACGGACATCGATGGCCCCTTCGAAGCGCGGTCGCGCGGAGGCGTAGGACAGTCCTTCGCCGATGCCGAAATTGACGCTGACGCCCCCGGCCAAGGGCATCTGGCCGCTCCGCAGCATCAGCGCGAGCGTGCTTTCCAGTGATTTTGTCCGCCGAAATGGCGCAGAACCTGACCCTCGATTTCGAGCCGGTTGCCGTGGAAGGCGAAATCGGTGAATGGCAGCGGAATCGAGAATGACGGTACGATGACGCGCGAAAGGCCTATTCCGGCGAGATTCGCATCGGAGAAGCGCAGGTCGCCCGTCGCGGCTCGCGTCGGCACCTCCAGAAGGTCGGTGTTGACCCAGCGGCTGAGATAACCCGTCGCATGCCAGCGGCGCTCGCTCGTCTGGGCTGCGACCGGGTCGCCGACGAGGATTGCCGCCAGGAGCAATGGACACAACGGTCCCAGATGGCCAGCACCCGCGGGCGTGGGCTCGCTCGACATGGCCCGGCATGGTCGGGGAGAGAGCATCGCGCAGCCATCCCTGTGCCAGTAACGGCAGCGAACCGCCAAAAGGCTCGCTCGTCAACCTGCGGCTCCCTTTCGGAGCGATGCATCGTTCTTTGTGGCGAACCGAGCCGAGCTGTGGAACCGCGCCGCCATCGGCGGGTTATGGTTGCGCGCTTTCGCGACGGCTTCGGGGGAACACATTATGGAAAGCTTTGCCGCCACCATGGCCCAGCCGGGCTATGGCTTCTTCGCGACCATCCTGATCGGCATGCTCGCCGGCTGGATCGCCGAGAAGATCACCTCGTCCGACCATGGGCTGTTCACGAACATGCTGGTCGGCGTCGCCGGCTCCTTCCTCGGCAGCCGGCTTGCCGAGTTGATGGATATCCGGATCTTCGGCTTCTGGCGCACGCTCGCTGCGGCGATCGGCGGCGCCGTCGTGGTGATCGTCATCTGGAACGCTGCGCGCGGGCGCAAATGATCCCGGCGCATATGACGTGCGACCGCAAGGAGCGTCGCGCGAGGTTGCCCTGCAGCGCCGGGGCGATTAGCTAGAGGACGGGCGGCGGCCTTGGAGCCGCCGCGATGGATTTGTCCCGATGGCTCTCGTCCTCGACCTGCTCAATCGCGATCCGCGACCCAATATCGGCAACCCCAAGGCGGAAGCCGCCGGAGTGCCGGCGGAACTGCGCCATCCGGAGAAGCAGAAGCGGCCGGAAAATCCGATCCTGCGCAAGCCGGACTGGATCCGGGTCAAGGCGCCCGGCTCGCCGAAATGGGCCGAAACCCAGAAGATCGTCAAAGAGAACAAGCTCGTCACCGTCTGCGAGGAGGCCGGCTGCCCCAACATCGGCGAATGCTGGGAGAAGAAGCACGCCACCTTCATGATTATGGGCGACACCTGCACGCGGGCCTGCGCCTTCTGCAACGTGAAGACCGGCGTGCCACAGCCGCTCGATGTGCTGGAGCCCCAGAAGGTCGCTCAGGCGGTCGCAAAGCTCGGCCTGGAGCATGTCGTCATCACCTCGGTCGATCGCGATGACCTGAAGGACGGCGGGGCCGAGCATTTCGCCCAGGTCATCCGCGCGATCCGCAAGGCCTCGCCCGGCACGACCATCGAGATCCTAACACCGGATTTCCTGCGCAAGCCGGGCGCGCTCGAGGTCGTGGTCGCGGCCAAGCCAGACGTCTTCAACCACAATCTCGAGACGGTGCCGGGCAAGTATCTGACGGTGCGTCCGGGCGCGCGCTATTTCCATTCGCTGCGGCTGCTGCAGCGGGTCAAGGAGCTCGACCCGACGATCTTCACCAAGTCCGGCATCATGGTCGGCCTCGGCGAGGAGAGGAACGAGATCCTGCAGTTGATGGACGACCTGCGCTCTGCCGACGTCGATTTCATCACCATCGGCCAGTATCTCGCGCCGTCGCGCAAGCACCATGCGGTGATCCGCTTCGTCACGCCCGACGAGTTCAAGGGCTTCGAGCAGATCGCCTATGTGAAGGGCTTCCTGATGGTCTCCTCGACGCCGCTGACGCGCTCCTCGCACCATGCCGGCGAGGATTTCGCGCGGCTGCGCGACGCGCGGGCGGCCAAGGCCGGCTGAGGCGAAGGCGTCCGCCATGCCGATGTTCAACAACACCCGCCGGGTGAAGCATAGCCCTGAGCAGATGTTTGCGCTGGTCGCGGATGTCGAGACATACCCGCAGTTCCTGCCGTTATGCGAGGGGCTGAGGGTGCGCCGCAGGACGCCGCGCGAAGGCGGCGGCGAGGTGCTGCTGGCCGACATGACCGTCGGCTACAAGGCGATCCGCGAGACCTTCACCAGCCGGGTGACGCTGGACCCCGAGAACCTCAAGATCCTCGTCGAATATGTCGACGGCCCGTTCCGCTATCTGGAGAACCGCTGGGCCTTCAAGCCTCATGAGCGTGGCTGCGAGATCGGCTTCTTCATTTCCTACGAATTCGCCAGCCGCATGCTCGGTCTGTTGATGGGGTCGATGTTCGACAAGGCCTTCCACAAATTCGCCGAGGCCTTCGAGCGCCGCGCCGACGTCGTTTATGGCCGCGGCACCACGAAAACGCCGGTGACGGCACCTTAAGCTGTTTCTGCGAGTTTCCGGGAAGCACTCTCGGAGATACGCATGGACGCGTCGACGAACGCCGAAGCTCGCTTCGAGGCACGCTGCCTGGTGATGACCCTGCCGCTCTATGCGGGCACGATCTTCCTCTCGGCCTTCCTGCTCTTCTCCGTCCAGCCGATGTTCGCCAAGATGGTGCTGCCGCGGCTCGGCGGCTCGCCGGGCGTCTGGTCGGTGGCAATGGTCTTCTTCCAGGCCGTGCTGCTGGCGGGATATGCTTACGCCCACTGGCTGGTCAGCCACTGCACGCTGCGACGCGCCGCCCTGATCCACATCACGCTGACGGGGCTCGTGCTGCTGACAGCGCTGCCGATCGGCATCGCCTCCGGTTTCGAGCGTCCGCCGCAGGAAGGCGAGATCGTGTGGCTGGTGGTGCTGTTCACGGCCTCCGTCGGCCTGCCATTCTTCGCCGTCGCAGCGAACGGGCCTTTGCTGCAAGCGTGGTTCGCGCGCACCAAGCACCCCCACGCGAGCGACCCGTATTTCCTCTACGCGGCGTCGAATGTCGGCAGCTTCCTTGCCCTGATCGCCTATCCGTTCCTGGTCGAGCCGTTCCTGCCTCTCTCGGTCCAAGCGACAAGCTGGGCCTGGGGTTTCGGCCTGCTGCTCGCCGGCATCGCGGCCTGCGCCGGGTTTGGTCTCGGTCGCTCGGCCGAAGCGTCCGCGCGGGCGCTGGTCGCCTTTCCCCAGACGACCATCCCGGCGCGCCAGAAGCTGAGCTGGGTTGGGCTCGCCTTCGTTCCGTCAGGCCTCCTCGTCGCGGTGACGGCCCATCTTGCAACCGATGTCGCCTCGGTGCCGCTGCTCTGGGTCGTCCCGCTCGCGCTCTTCCTGTTGACCTTCGTCATCGTCTTCCAGCGCAAGCCCTTGCTGCGGCACGGCTGGATGCTCAATCTTCAGCTCGCGTTGGTGGCCGCACTGGTGCTGCAAACGGCGCTGAAGCTGAATCTTGGCTGGGGCGTCGAGCTCGCCCTGCATCTGGGCCTGTTCTTCGCGACGGCGATGGTGGCGCATGGCGAACTCGCCCGTCGCCGCCCGGACGCCGCGAACCTGACGCAGTTCTATCTCTGGATGTCGGTCGGCGGCGTTCTCGGCGGCCTGTTCAGCGGTCTGCTCGCGCCTGCGATCTTCAACTCGGTCGTGGAGTATCCGCTGCTGATCATTGCCGGCGTGCTGTGTCGGCCGGGCTTCACGGCGATCCGTCTGCCGCGCCTCGCGCGCCTCGGGCTCGCCGGCGTATTGGTCGTCGGCTTCGCCGCGCTGATCGTCACGGAACAGCAGCGCACCGACTCGATCCGTTCCTTCTTCGGCGTCAACAAGATCACCGATAGCGAGGACGGCCGCTTCCGGCGTCTCGTTCACGGCAGCACGGTCCACGGTGCCCAAAGGCTGCGCAATGACGACGGGACGGAGATAACGGGCAGACCGGAGCCGCTGACCTACTACTTTACGGGCGGCGCGATTGCCGACGGCATCGACGCCGTCCGGCAGGCGCGGGGCGGCAGGCTCGGAGCCGTCGCCGCGATCGGCGTCGGCACGGGCTCGCTCGCCTGCCAGATGCGGGCCGGCGAGGGCTGGACGTTCTACGAGATCGATCCGCAGGTCGTCCGCATGGCGACCGATCCTGCCCGCTTCGGCTTCTTTGCGGCCTGCGCTCCCGACGCCCGCTTCGTTCTCGGTGATGCACGATTGACCCTGGCCGATGCGGCGGATGGTTCGCTCGACCTGATCGTAGTCGATGCCTTCTCCTCGGATGCGATCCCGATCCATCTGATGACCACCGAAGCGATCGGCGTCTATCTCGCGAAGCTCAAGCCCAATGGCGCGGTGCTGTTCCACATTTCCAACCGCAACATGGACCTTGGTCCGGTCGTGACGGCAACGGCTCACGCCAAGGGCTTCACGACCTGGCTTCGGCCGACGCGCCAGACACCGGAGCTGCTGGCCCAGATGAAGTATTCGCCCCATGTCGCGATGATCGCGCGTCGCGTGGAAGATGTCGGCTTGCCGGAGGGGCGTGGTTGGCTCCGGCAGGACGCGCCCGGCCCGGTCCGCGCCTGGCGCGACGACTATGCCGACGTGATCGGCGCGATCTGGCGCAAGCTCGCCAACTGAGGCGTGCCCTCAGCCGGCCAGTGCTGCCTCGCGCAGCAGGTCGAGCGCCTCCAGCACGCTGAGCCGGCGGACCTCGTCGCGCCCCAAGGCGCCGAAGCGCCGCTCGCGATGCAAGGTTCCCTCCGCGGTGGCGCAGGCGAAATGCACCAGCCCGACCGGCTTCGCCTCGCTGCCGCCATCGGGGCCGGCGACGCCCGTGATCGAAACGGCGAGCTTGGCGCCGATCCTGGCACGTCCACCCTCGGCCATGGCCCTCGCCACCGGTTCGCTGACGGCGCCATGGCGTTCGATCAAGGCTGGTGGCACGCCGGCCAAAACCGTCTTTGCCTCGTTTGAATAGGTGACGAGGCCACCCAGCACCATGCTCGACGAGCCCGAGATCGCCGTCAGCGCGCCGGCGACGAGCCCGCCGGTGCAGGATTCGACCGTCGCGACGGTTGTTCCGCGCTCCCTGCTGATGTTCAGCAGTTCCGCGGCCAGCGAGCGGATGTCGAGATCGAACATGGCGGCTACTCCTTTTCCGGCAGCCGGATCGTTGCGGTGGCGAGCGCCGCCAGTCCTTCCTTGCGTCCGGTGAAGCCCATCCGCTCGGAGGTCGTGGCCTTGATCGCGACCTGGCCGATCTGGATTCCGGCAGCTATCGCGATGGTCTCCCGGATCGCCTCGCGATGTGGCCCGACCTTCGGCGCTTCGCACACGATCGTCAGGTCGAGGAAGTCGATCCGCCCGCCGCGCTGGCGGACGCGATCCGCCGCGAAGCTCAGGAAGCGGTGCGAGGCGGCTCCCTTCCATTGCGGATCGCTCGGCGGGAAATGCGTGCCGATATCGCCTTCGGCGAGTGCGCCGAGCAGCGCATCGGTCAGGGCATGCAGCGCGACATCGCCATCGGAATGCGCCAGCACGCCGCGCTCATGCGCGATCCGGACGCCGCCGAGCCAGACATGATCGCCATCGGTGAAGGCATGGACATCGTAGCCGGTGGCGACACGCACGACGAGAGGCTGCCCGCCGGCAGCGCCAGCCCGGACGAAGTCTTCGGGATGGGTGAGCTTCATATTGGCGGCCTCTCCCGGAAAGGTGGCGACGGCATGTCCGGCCCATTCCATCAGCGCGGCGTCGTCCGTGAAGCCGTCGCGGCCGGCGGCACGGGCCGCCCGATGCGCGGCCAGGAGAGCGCCGAACCGGAAGGCCTGTGGGGTCTGCACGCTGACGAGCCGATCGCGAGGCGGCGTCTCTGCAATGCGGCCGACTTCGTCGATCCGCTTGATGGTGTCGGTCACCGGCAGGGCCGGGATCGCAGCCAGGCCCCCGGTTGCGATCGCCTCGATCGCGCGGCCGATCAATCCGGGCGAGACGAAGGGGCGGGCGGCGTCGTGTACCAGAACATCACCGTCGAAGCCCGTCTGCGCCAGCGCCTCCAGGCCGAGGCGGACCGAATCCTGGCGCGTCTGCCCTCCCGGCGTCGGCGGCGCCAGCCGGTCATCGGCGATCTCGGCGACCGCATGGGCATAGCGTGCCTCGTCGCCCGCGCCGATCACCACCGCGATCCGTTCGATAGCCGGCTGCGCCAAAAACGGCGCCAGGGCATGATCAAGAACCGGTCGTCCGTCGAGCAGGCGATACTGCTTGGGCGCGTCGCCTCCTGCGCGGAGTCCTCTGCCGGCCGCGACGATCAGGGCGGCGAGAGGCAGGTGGCGGTCATGTGGTTCGGCGGGCACGGCTATTGGTCCTGCATGAGGTTCGGTGATAGTCGCGGGCGCCGGGATCGCCAAGTCCGAAAGGGTGCGACAGGGGTGCGACAGGGGTGCGGCGATGACGCGGTGCAATATCGGGGAGGAGCCTCTTGCGCTCCTGCAGCAATGTCCAATAAATATGCAAAATGCAGACTGCCTCATATGCAGGCTCTGACATGAACGTGGCGCCCGTGGCCGGGCTCACTTCCGGCGCCTTCCTGGCGCCCATGTCAGGGGTAACCGACATCGTCATGCGCCGCATCGCCGCGCGCCATGGCGCAGGCATCGTCGTCTCGGAAATGGTGGCGTCCGACGAGTTCGTTCGGGGCAGCGAGGAGGCGCGGCTGCGGGCTGAGGGCGCCGGCGTTTCGCCTCATGTCGTGCAGCTCGCCGGCTGCGATCCGCACTGGCTGGGCGAAGCCGCTCGCCTGGCCGAAACCAACGGCGCCGCGATCGTCGACATCAATATGGGCTGTCCCGCCAAGAAGGTCACCGGCGGCTGGGCCGGCTCGGCCCTGATGCGCGACCTCGACCACGCCCTGTCGCTGGTCGAGGCGGCCGTCGCCGCCGTCAAGGTGCCGGTCACGGTGAAGATGCGCCTCGGCTGGGACGATGCCTCGCGCAACGCCCCGGAACTGGCGCGGCGTGCCGTCGCCGCCGGCGCGCGGATGATCACGGTTCATGGCCGCACCCGCCAGCAGTTCTACAAGGGCAAGGCCGACTGGGCCGCGATCCACGCCGTGCGCGAAGCCGGCGATTTCCCGCTCGTCGCCAACGGCGATATCCATGATCTCGCCGACGCCCGAACCTGCCTGGCGCAATCGGGGGCCGATTTTGTCATGATCGGCCGGGAGGCACTCGGGCGGCCCTGGCTGGTCGGCGCCATCGGCGCTCAACTCGCAGGCCGCCCCCTGCCGAGTCTATCGCTGGCACAGAAGCTCGCCGTGGCACGCGAGCACTATGAAGGCCTGCTCAGCCTGATGGGGCAGGCGCATGGCGTGCGCCATGCGCGCAAGCATCTGGCAGCCTATGCCGAAGAGGCGGTCGCGAGCGGCGCTACGGCCGATCCCGACCTTCGCCGCATCCTCCTGACGTCGGATGAGCCGCGCCGGGTCCTCGATGCGCTGACGCGGCTGTTTCTCCACGACGACGACAGCCGCGCTGCGGCCTGAACCAAGGGTAACGCGTATGACGATGGCGTTCGCCGAGAGCGGCGGGAAGGGCAGGGATGAATTCCTGCTCGATCCGATCGAGATGCAGGCCCTCAATGTCCTCCCCATGCCGGTGGTGGTCATCGGCGAGGGGCACGGCATCGTCTACGCCAACACGGCCGCCGAGGATTTCTTCCAGTCGAGCGCCGTGGTGCTCAAGCGCCAGCGTATCGACGACTTGATCGCCTTCGGCTCGCCCGTGCTCGCTCTCGTCGAAGAGGTCCAGCGGCGCGGCGCCAGCGTGAGCGAATACCGGCTCGACCTCGGCTCGCCACGCCTCGGCGCCGATCGGGTGGTGGATGTTTTTGCATCACCTTTGCCGGGTCAGAGCGACTCGGTCGTATTAATGCTGCAAGAACGAACAATTGCTGAAAAAATGGACAGACAACTGACCCATCGAGGAGCGGCCAGGTCCATTACCGCGCTCGGCGCCATGCTGGCGCATGAGATCAAGAACCCGCTTTCCGGCATTCGCGGCGCCGCGCAATTGCTGGAAGCGACCGTTCCGGACGACGAACGTATGCTGACGCAGCTCATCTGCGACGAGACGGACCGGATCGTGAAGCTCGTCGAGCGCGTCGAGCTGTTCGGTGACGAACGCCCGACCGAGCGCGACCCGGTCAATGTCCACGATGTCCTCGACCATGTGAAACGCCTGGCCCAGTCGGGCTTCGCGCGGCATATCCGCTTCACCGAAATTTACGATCCGTCGCTGCCGCCGGTCTCCGGCAACCGCGACCAGCTCGTCCAGGTCCTGCTGAATCTGGTCAAGAATGCCGCTGAATCGATCGGCACCGACGCGATCGACGGCGAGATCACCCTCACCACGGCCTATCGGCCAGGCATCCGCATGCAGTTGGCCGGATCGTCCGGCAGGATCGCGCTGCCGCTCGAAATCGGCATCCGCGACAACGGGCCCGGCGTGCCCTCCGACCTGCTGCCGCACCTGTTCGATCCCTTCGTGACGACCAAGGCTCAGGGCAGTGGCCTTGGACTTGCACTTGTCGCCAAGGTGATCGGGGATCACGGCGGCATCGTCGAATGCGAATCCGTCCCCCGCCGCACGACGTTCAGAATTCTGCTGCCCTTGCACCAGCTTCGGGCACGGCAGGCAGTTTGAGGCCTACAGGACCACATTGAATGCCGACCGGTAACATTCTTGTCGCGGATGACGACGCCGCCATCCGCACCGTTCTCAATCAGGCCCTCGCGAGGGCCGGATACGAGGTCCGGACCACCGGCCAGGCGGCGACGCTGTGGACCTGGGCGGCCCAAGGCCTGGGAGACCTGATCATCACCGACGTGGTGATGCCGGATGGCAACGCTTTCGACCTGCTGCCGCGCATCAAGCGTGTCCGCCCCGAATTGCCGATCATCGTGATGAGCGCGCAGAACACGTTCATGACGGCGATCAAGGCGTCCGAGCGCGGCGCCTATGAGTATCTGCCGAAGCCCTTCGACCTCAAGGAACTCGTCGCGATCGTCGGGCGTGCCATGTCGCGCCCGCGCGGCGACGCCGCCCGCTCCCACGCTGCCGAGCCCGACGACATCCCGCTGATCGGCCGCTCGCCTGCGATGCAGGACGTCTACAGGGCGCTGGCGCGGCTGATGCCGATCGACCTCACCGTGATGATCAACGGCGAGTCCGGCACCGGCAAGGAGCTGGTCGCGCGCGCCCTGCACGACTACGGCAAGCGCAAGAACGGTCCCTTCGTCGCCATCAACATGGCCGCGATCCCGAAGGACCTGATCGAATCCGAGCTCTTCGGCCATGAGAAGGGCGCCTTCACCGGTGCGTTGACGCGCTCCTCGGGCCGCTTCGAACAGGCTGAAGGCGGCACGCTTTTCCTCGACGAAATCGGCGACATGCCGATGGAAGCGCAGACGCGTCTGCTGCGTGTGCTGCAGCAGGGCGAATACACGACCGTCGGCGGCCGTACGCCGATCAAGACCAATGTCCGCATCGTCGCCGCGACGAACAAGGATTTGCGCATCTCGATCGCCCAGGGCCTGTTCCGCGAGGACCTGTTCTTCCGGCTCAACGTCGTCCCGATCCGGCTGCCACCCCTGCGCGAACGCGTCGAGGACATTCCGGATTTGGCGCGCCATTTCTTCTCGCTGGTGGAGAAGGAAGGCCTGCCGCGCAAGCAGATCGATTCGGAAGCGATGGACGTGATGCGCCGCTATCGCTGGCCGGGCAATGTCCGCGAACTCGAGAACCTCGTGCGTCGCCTCGCTGCGCTCTATCCGCAGGAGACGATCACGGCGCCGATCGTCGAGGCGGAACTGCAGCCCGCCAGCGCGTCGGCGAACTTCGCGGGCGGTCCCTCGCAGGAACGTGCCGAGACCCTGTCGGGCTCGGTCGAGCGGCATCTCAACCAGTATTTCGGCGGCTTTGGTGACAACATCCCGCCGCCCGGCCTGTATCATCGCATCCTGCGCGAGGTGGAGCCGCCATTGATCGCAGCGGCGCTCGCCGCGACGCGCGGCAACCAGATTCGGGCGGCCGAACTGCTGGGGCTCAACCGAAACACCCTGCGCAAGAAGATCCGGGAACTCGACATGCAGGTGGTGCGCTCCCCGCGCTGAGCCGATCGACGGGGCGGCCCGCCTTTCATATGTCATATTTTGACAACACCGTTGCGTCGGCGCATCAGTGCGGCGCAGTGGTCGGACTCATGTCGGAGTTCGGTCGCCCCGGGAGTTGTTCAAGATCGTGTCTGCCCCTTCCAGTGACATCAGGATCGTGCCGCGCGCCGATGATACGCCGCGTCGCGTGTCCGGCTGGCTCGGTGCGACTGTGGTCGTCTTCGCGCTCGTCTCGGCGCTGGTCACCTTCCTCGTCCTGTCCGGCGTCACCCCGGTGGTGCCGGTCCACGAGGTCGTGGTCGGCGTCTTCGTCCTCAATGCCCTTCTGATTCTGTTGCTTCTGGTCGTCGTCGCCCTGGAGACGTCGGTGTTGATCCGGGCGCGGCGTGCGGGCGCGGCCGCGGCCGGCCTGCATGTGCGGATCGTCGGCTTGTTCAGCATCATCGCGGCGCTGCCGGCCGTGCTGGTCGCGATCATCGCGACCGTCACGATCGAGCGCGGCCTCGAGCCATGGTTTTCCGACCGGATGCGTGATGCGATCTTCCGGTCCGTGGAGGTCGCCGACGCCTACGCGGCTTCGCAGTGCAAGTCGCTCGGCCGCGAGATTCGCCTGCTCGCCGACGATCTCTCGCGCGCCAGGGCGACCTTCGACGTCGACCGCAAGTGGTTCGATACCTTCCTGACCGCGCGGGCGACGGCTCTCGGGGTTCCGGTCGTCGCGATCATGCAGCCGCCGGACAAGGTGCTGGCGCGGGCCAACATCGATGTGCTGCGCGGCGCGCCGAAACCGGACGAGGCCGCCTTCGAGGATGCGCAGTCAGCCCCCGAGCCGATCTGCGTCATCCCCTCGAGCGGCCGCATCTTCGGTGCGCTGGTCAAGCTGCCGTCCTATGACAACGCCTTCCTCCACATCGCGCGTGAAGTCGACCCGCTGGCGGTCGAATTCCCGGCCGTGGCCCGGGGCGCAGCCGCAGAGTACCTGTCGATCGACGCGCGCCGGAAAGGCGTTCAGGTCGCCTTCGCCTCGATGTACGGGCTGATCGCGGTGATCCTGCTGCTGTCGGCGATCTGGCTCGGCCTGAGTTTCGCCAACGGGCTGGTGGCGCCGATCCGGCGGATGATCCACGCCACGGATCAGGTTTCGAGCGGGAATTTCTACGTCCAGGTGCCGATCCGGCGGGCGGAAGGCGACCTCGCCCATCTCGGCGAGACGTTCAACAAGATGACGGCCGAGCTGCGCCGTCAGCGCGACGGGCTGGTCACCGCCAGTGAAGTCATCGACCGCAGGCGACGCTTCACCGAAACCGTGCTGTCCGGCGTCTCGTCCGGGGTCCTCAGCCTGGACGGCGATGGCCACATCACCATCATCAACCGTTCCGCCGAGAGCCTGCTCGGCACGGGCGGCCGGCTGCTCGGCGAATCGATCTCCATGGTCGCGCCGGAGATCGCGGCCTTCGTCACCGAGGCCCTGCAGGGGCGCCAGCGCCTGAGCTCGGGGCAGATCGCCATCACGCGCGGCGGCCATGACCGCATGGTCAATGTCCGGGCGGTGCGCGAGGGCGAGGGCGCGGGAGCCGGGCTCGTGATCACGCTCGACGACATCACGGATCTCGTCTCGGCCCAGCGCACGGCGGCCTGGGCGGATGTGGCGCGCCGGATCGCCCATGAGATCAAGAATCCTTTGACGCCGATCCAGCTCTCGGCCGAGCGCATCCGCCGCAAGTTCGGACGCGTCATCGTCGACGACAAGGATGTCTTCGATCAGTGCACGGCCACGATCGTGCGGCAGGTCGAGGATATCCGCCGCATGGTCGACGAGTTCTCGTCCTTCGCCCGCATGCCGAAGCCGTCGCTGACACGGGACGACATCGCCGAGACCGTGCGCCAGATCGTCTTCCTGATGCGGGTCGGCAATCCCGAGCTGACGATCACCGAAAACCTGCCAGAGGGCTCCGTTCTCGCACGCTTCGACCGGCGCCTGCTGTCGCAGGCCCTGACCAACATCATCAAGAACGCCACCGAGGCGATCGAGGCCGTGCCGATGGACGAGCGCGGCCCGGGCCGCATCGACGTCACCTTCGAGCGGCGCGAGGACGGCAGGATCGTCATCGAGGTCATCGACAACGGCAAGGGGCTGCCGGCCGACCAGCGTCAGAAGCTGCTGGAGCCCTATATGACGACGCGCGAGGGCGGAACGGGGCTGGGCCTCGCGATCGTCGGTAAGATCCTGGAGGACCATGGCGGCGGCATCGAGCTGCTGGATCGGCCCGATGCCGGCGAAGGCCGGCGCGGCGCACGCATCAGGCTGTGGTTCCCGGAAACCGGACCTTCAGCAGATGAGAACCCCGAGGGCGACCGCAGCGACCAAGCACAAGTCGCTGCGGCAGGACGGGAAACGCAAGATGGGATACGCGTATGAGCGCTGACATTCTGGTCGTGGACGACGAGACCGACATCCGCGAACTGGTGGCTGGCCTGCTCGAAGACGAGGGCTACCGCACCCGCAAGGCAAGCTCGGCCGACGAGGCGCTGGCGGCCATCGCGGCGCGACGCCCCAACCTCGTCTTTCTCGACATCTGGCTTCAGGGCAGCCGCCTCGACGGCCTGCAGGTGCTCGAACTGATCAAGCAGTCTCATCCCGACCTCGCGGTCGTGATGATCTCGGGGCACGGCAACATCGAGACCGCCGTCTCCGCGATCAAGAGCGGCGCCTATGACTTCATCGAGAAGCCGTTTAAGGCCGACCGTCTCGTGCTCGTCGCCGAGCGGGCCCTCGAGGCCTCTCGGCTGCGACGTGAGGTCCGCGAGCTCAAGAAGGGCTCGGTGCAGGCCAGCCGCATCGTCGGTCGCTCGACCGTGGTCAACCAGCTGCGCCAGACGATAGAGCGCATTGCGCCGACCAATGCGCGCGTCCTGATCACGGGCGAGCCCGGCTGCGGCAAGGAATTGGCCGCGCGCACGCTGCACGAGGCCTCGACGCGCTCGTCGGGCCCGTTCGTCGTGATCAACGCAGCGACGATCACGCCCGAGACGATGGAGGAGGAACTCTTCGGTGTGGAGGCCGGCGAGGGGCGCTCGCGCCGCGTCGGCGCGCTCGAGGAGGCCCATGGCGGCTCGCTTTACATCGACGAGATCGGCGATATGCCACGCGAGACCCAGAACCGCATCCTGCGCGTTCTCGTCGATCAGAACTTCCAGCGCGTCGGCGGCGCCACGCGCGTCCATGTCGACGTCCGGATCATCTCCTCGACCAGTCGCGACCTGGCGCAGCTCATTGCCGACGGTCACTTCCGCGAGGACCTCTACCACCGTCTTTCGGTCGTGCCGGTGAAGGTGCCGGCCCTGTCCGAGCGACGCGAGGACGTGCCCGAGCTGATCGAGTTCTTCATGGAGCAGATCTCGATCGCGTCCGGCCTGCCGAAGCGTCGCATCGGCCAGGATGCGATGGCGGTGCTGCAGTCGCATGAATGGCCCGGCAACGTCCGCGAGCTGCGCAACAATGTCGAGCGACTGATGATCCTCACCAAGGGCGATCCGACGGCCGACATCACCGTCGAGATGTTGCCGGCCGAAGTCGGTGCGATGGTGCCGACGACGCCCTCGGGCTCGGGCGGCGAGCGGCTGATGAGCCTGCCGCTGCGCGACGCCCGCGAGATATTCGAGCGCGAATACCTGATCGCGCAGATCGCGCGCTTCTCCGGCAACATTTCGCGCACGGCTGAGTTCATCGGGATGGAGCGCTCCGCGCTCCATCGGAAGCTCAAGTCGCTCGGGGTCGGTTGAGGCCAAGTGTTGCGAAGGCCTGGTGTTGCGGACGCAGGTGTTGCGAAGGTCGGGTCTTGACAGACAAGTCAGGCACGCCTTGCATGCCCGCCTGCACGCCGCGCAGGCAGATCGCCCGAATGTGGGGCCATGTTGCACTTGCGTTGTCGGCTGACTCGACGATCTAATGAGATGTCGGTGTCCCGAAGCGGCAGGCATTCGCCTGCGCCACGAACGGGACGAAATGGATCGCGGGCTTGAACCCGATCAGCGATCCCAACAACAGGGGCTACCCATGGCCGCAGAGCGGGCACAAAATCTACAGGACACGTTCCTCAACTATGTACGCAAGCAGAAGATTCCGCTGACGATCTTCCTCGTCAATGGCGTCAAGCTGCAGGGCGTCGTCACCTGGTTCGACAATTTCTGCGTATTGCTGCGTCGCGACGGGCATTCGCAGCTCGTCTACAAGCATGCCATCTCGACGATCATGCCGGGCCACCCCGTGCAGCTGTTCGAGCCCGAGGAACAGGACAAGGCCTGATCCTATGGGCGCCCGCAGCGATGCGGATGAGCCGAGGGCGGCCACCAAGCCGCTCGACGCCATCGAGCGCGATATTGCGGCCAACACCCGCGCCTATGTCGTCGGCCCCTACCTGCAGCGTCGCGGGGCCGCCGACGCCAACCAGCGTTCCTTCGACGCGCGGCTCGACGAGGCCGTCGGCCTGGCGGCTGCGATCGACCTCACCGTCGTCGAGCCGATCCAGGTGCTGCTGACGGCGCTGCGCCCTGCGACCTATCTCGGCAAGGGCAAGGTCGAGGAGATCGCCGAGCGCATCAAGATCGAAGAGATCGGCCTCGTCGTGATGGATTGCGCGCTGTCGCCGGTCCAGCAGCGCAATCTCGAAAAGGCGTTCGGCTGCAAGGTCATCGACCGTACCGGCCTGATCCTCGAGATCTTCGGCCGCAGGGCGCGTACCAGGGAAGGTACGCTGCAGGTCGAGCTCGCGCATCTGAACTATCAGAAGAGCCGGTTGGTGCGGTCCTGGACTCACCTCGAACGCCAGCGCGGCGGCTTCGGCTTCCTCGGCGGCCCCGGCGAAACGCAGATCGAGGCCGACCGGCGCATCATCCTGGAACGCATGACCAAGATCGAGCGCGATCTCGAGGCGGTCAAGCGTACGCGCGGGCTGCACCGCGCCAGCCGGAAACGCGTACCTTATCCGGTGGTTGCGCTGGTCGGTTACACCAATGCGGGCAAATCGACGCTGTTCAACCGCCTGACTTCGGCGGATGTGCTGGCGCAGGACATGCTGTTCGCGACGCTCGATCCCACTGCCCGCGCGCTGAAGCTCCCGCATGGCGCGAAGATCATGCTCTCGGACACTGTCGGCTTCATCTCCGACCTGCCGACGCAACTCGTAGCCGCCTTTCGCGCCACTCTGGAGGACGCGATCGAGGCCGACGTGCTGCTGCATGTCCGCGACGTTGCCCATGAAGACACGCAGGCCCAGGCCGCCGACGTCCAGGCGATCCTGCGCGATCTCGGCATCGATCCCGATGACGGGCAGCGCGTCGTCGAGGTCTGGAACAAGTCCGACCTGCTCGCTCCCGAGGAACGCGAGCGCCAGCTCGGCCTCGCCGGCTTGAAGCCGGAGGCGTCGCGCCCCGTCCTCGTCTCGGCGCTGACCGGCGACGGCATGGGGCGCCTCACCGATGCAATCGAGACGCGCATCGCCCGCAGCCGGCCGGTCTACCGTCTCTCGCTCGCGCCCGGCGACGGCAAGTCGCTGGCCTGGCTGCATGCCAATGGCGAAATCCTCGAACGCGAGGACGCCGAAGACGGCACGCTGTCACTGAAAGTCAGGCTGCCGCCGGAGCGGGAAGGGGCCTTTGGTGTCCGTTTCCCGCAGGCGCAGCGGGTGACATAGCGCGAGTTCGGCACGGCGTTGCCGCAGCTGACGGCCTCCGCCGCTTGATCTCGCTCAAGGCCGCTCTCGCCACGGCGTCTAGCCTATGCCCCTCGTCCAGGGAGGCGGACCATGCTGATCACATCGAGAGTTGCGCGCGGCGCGCTGAAGCGCCGCACCATGCGAGCCGCCGCCGGCGAAACTGGTCCGTGACGGCCGCGCCGGAAACGTCGCAGCTGGGGAGTCTCGCCATGCAGCGCACCTATGCGACAGCGCCAATCACGGCCGAACAGGTCGATGTGGCTTTTCCGCTTGTCAGCCCGCTCGATCCGCGACTGGAAATGGCGTGCTGGCGATCCTATTGCGACGATATCCGATCGGGCCCGGGCACCCCCGTTGGCCGGCAGCGGATCGTCGTCGCCAGCAATCCGCGAGGCTATCTCCAGGGTCTTTGCATACACGCGGTGGTCGCGCATCCGGTCCAGGGGGCGATCCTGGACGTGCCTGTCTTCGTCGTAGTCAGCGCTGCCGACGAGATCGGCATCGCGGAAGCGATCTTCTGCGACCTCTGCGCCGTCGCCGAACGGCTCGATTGCGCCGCGATCCGTATTCGCACGGAAGGTTCGCGACGCCTGCATCGCCATCTGGAGGAGAGCGGCCGGGCTGCCTGCGAGCGTCGTGTCGCGCTGATTCTCGACGCGCGCCCCTCACTCGAGCTGCCGTGGGCGCAGTTTCAGGGCGACGGCTTGCCCGTGAAGACATAGCCGACGCCGCGCACGGACTTGATCAGCGTCGGCTGCTTCGGATCGCGCTCGATCTTCTTGCGCAGCCGCGCGATCTGCGCGTCGATCGTGCGGTCGAAGGCTTCGAGATTGCGGCCATGGGTCAGGTCCATCAGCACGTCACGGGAGAGCACGCGCCCGGCATGCCGTGCCAGCACGGCCAGCATCTCGAATTCGCCGGTGGTGAGGGCGATCTCATGCCCTTCGGCGGTGACGAGCTGGCGCCGGCCAATGTCCAGCCGCCAGCCATCGAAGCGGATCGCCTCGCCGGATTCCGTGCGGGGCGGCATGGCCGGCTGCCTCCGGCGCAGGACGGTCCGCAGCCGCGCCAGCACCTCGCGCAGATGAAAGGGCTTGGCGATGTAGTCGTCGGCGCCGACCTCGAGGCCGACGATCCGGTCGACGACGTCGTCACGGCCGGTCAGCATGATGATCGGGATGTCGGAGCGCGAGCGCACCTCGCGCGCCAGCGAAAGGCCGTCCTCACCACCAGGCAGGACGAGATCGAGCAGGATGATGTCGATCGCATTCCTTTGCAGGCTGTCGCGCATCGCCGCGCCGTCCGCTACAGCCGTGACGCGATAGCCCTCATCCTCGAAATAGCGGATCAGCATCTGCCGGATGCGGATGTCGTCGTCGACGACCAGGATATGTTCGTTGCGGGTAGCGAGGTCGGTCATGGCCGGCTTTGGTGCGTTTCCTCGTTGCCCGAGCTGTTACAAACCGTCACGATTTCGCACGGATCGTAACGGTCGCGCCGTTCGGCCGTTACCTTGGTGGGTTCAGTTCGACGCGTCGATCACACGGGGATGACGCGCAGATGATCTCGCAAACCACCATGTCACAGCCGAATGGCACTGTCAGGCGATTCGCGACGATCCCGCCTCAATCGGCCAACCTGCGCAGCCTCTTCGGTGGACAGCCGATCGAGACCTTCGAGCCTGGGGTGGCGATCTTCTGGGAAGGCGACGATGCCCGGCACGTCTTCGAAGTCGTCGAGGGCACCTTGCGCGTCTTCCGGATCCTGAGCGACGGCCGCCGCGTCATCACCGGCTTTCTCTATCCGGGCGATCTGCTCGGCGTCTCGCTCAAGGACCACTACCTCTACACCGCCGAGGCGGTGACCAGGACCAAGCTCAGGCGCTATGAGCATGGCCGCTTCCAGGACGAGATCAATCGCTCGCCGGAGCTTCGCCCGCAGCTCTTCGCCTGCCTCTGCGATGAGATGGCCGCGGCTCAGGATCAGATGGTCCTGCTCGCCCGCAAGAGCGCCGAGGAGCGCGTCGCCAGCTTCCTGCTCGTCATCGCCCGTCGCCTCGGAGCCGACCAGAAGCAGCCTGTCGTCGAGATTCCGATGACCCGGCTCGACATGGCCGATTATCTCGGCCTCACCATCGAAACGGTCTCGCGGACGATGACCAGGCTGACCAATTGCGGGGTCATCGCGCCGAGCAGCCGCCACACGATGGTCGTCCGCAAGCTCGGGAAACTCGCGGTGCTTGCGGGCGAAGCCGATGACGAGGATAACCGGAGCGCCAGAGCTGGGTTGGTTCAGCAAGCCGTCTGGCCGAACTGAGCATCGAAACGTCGAGGATAACGCCGGCCATGCGGTCGACCGTGACAAGCGAGTTCAGCCTCGACGAGATCGCGCGGATTCTCGACAGCGCCAACATCATCGTTCATGGCTTCGACGGCATCGTCACGCGCTGGACCAGCGGCTGCGAGGCGCTCTATGGCTGGTCGCGGGCGGAAGCGCTCGGCCGCGTCGCGCATGACCTGCTGGAGACGGTCTTCCCGCAGCCCCTCGCCGACGTTGTCGCCGAGCTGCGCAAGCACGGCATCTGGAATGGCGAGCTCACGCATCGTCACAAAGACGGCCACCCCATCTTCGTCGCCAGCCGCTGGGTCGTGGCGAAATCGGAGGCGGCGTCGGGCTTTGCGATCGTCGAGACGGATACCGACGTCAGCGATCTGAGGGCGATGCAGGCCGACCTCGTTGCGCGCGAAGCCCATCTGCGCTCCATTCTGGATACCGTGCCCGAGGCCATGGTCGTGATCGACGAGGCCGGCACGATCACCTCCTTCAGCGCGGCGGCCGAGCGGCTGTTCGGCTACGGGACTGGCGAGGTCGTCGGGCGCAATGTCCGCATGCTGATGCCGCAGCCCGACAGGGACGCTCACGACGGCTACATCGCCCGCTACCTGACGACGGGCGAGCGTCGCATCATCGGCTACGGTCGCGTTGTCACTGGGCAGAAGAAGGACGGCGGCCAGTTCCCGATGGAGCTGGCGATCGGCGAGACCCGCGCCGAGGGCAGCCGCATCTTCACCGGATTCATCCGCGACCTGACGAGCCGCCACCGCATCGAGGAGGAACTGCGCCAGGCCCACAAGATGGAGGCCGTTGGCCAGCTTACCGGCGGAATCGCGCACGACTTCAACAACCTGCTCACCGTCATCAGCGGCAATCTCGAAATGATCGAGCGCCGTGTGACCGATCCCAAGCTGCAGGCGCTGTTGAGCGAGGCACAGGGCGCGGCCGATGACGGGGCCAAGCTGACCGGGCAACTGCTCGCCTTCGGCCGCCGGCAGCCGCTGAATCCGAAGCTCGCCGATGTCGGGCAGCTCGTCTCCCGATTCTCCGATCTGTTGCGGCGGGCCCTCGGGGAGGCAATCGAGCTTCGCACCATCGTCTCTGGCTCGCCGGGCTCGGCGCTGATCGACGCCTCGCAATTACAGAATGCCCTGCTGAACCTCGCTCTCAACGCCCGCGATGCGATGCCGCGCGGCGGCAGGCTGACGGTCGAAATCTCGCCGGCGAAGCTCGATGCCGATTATGCCAGCATGTATCCGGAGGTCCGCACCGGCAGCTATGTGCTGATCGCCGTGACAGACACCGGCAGCGGCATGTCGGCCGAGGTCCGCCAGCGCGCCTTCGAACCCTTCTTCACGACCAAGGGCGTCGGCGCCGGCACGGGCCTGGGGCTCAGCATGGTCTATGGCTTCACCAAGCAGTCGGGAGGCCATGTCCAGCTCTACAGCGAGCCCGGCCAGGGCACGAGCATACGCCTTTTCCTGCCGGCCGCGGACGCTGCTCCGTCACAGCTCGGGCAGAACCAAGCCGCTTCGCCTGCCCCCGAAACCAGCCTGCCCGGTGGGTCCGAGACGATCCTCGTCGTCGAGGATGATACCCGCGTGCGCCGCGTGGCCGTCGCGAGGCTCGAGGATACTGGATACCGGGTACTGCAGGCGCAGACCGGCTCCGAGGCCCTGCGGATGCTGGAGACGCATCGGGAGGTCGCACTGCTCTTCACCGACATCGTGATGCCCGGCGGCATGTCCGGTGACGAACTGGCCCGCGAGGCCCGCCTGCTGCGCCCCGGGCTGAAGGTCATCTTCACCTCGGGCTTCGCCGAGCCGGCCGTCGCCGGCCGCGAACTGGCGGCCGCGTCGAACTGGCTGAAGAAGCCATATACCGCCATGGAGCTGGCGGTCCGAATCCGCGAACTCCTCGATGCGGCCGACGAGACCAGTCCGGCCTGACGCCTCTCAGGCCGGCTCGTCGGGTTCCGCCTGCGATAATGTGCCGAGAGCATGGACGCCGACACCAGCGCGTTCGAGCAGCGCGCGGCCGCCCATCCCGTCGAGTTCGAAGACGAAGAGCGCCGTCACGCAGCGGGCTCCGAGACGGCGGACCAGTTCGATGGCCGCCAGCGCCGTCCCTCCCGTCATCAGGCAATCGTCGAGGATCGTGACGGTGCGTCCCGAGATGCGGTTGGCCCGCGAGACGGCCACGCCGTCGCCGAGCTCGTAGTTGGCCATGATGCTGCGGATCACATCGGCCCTGATCGAGTCGACCTTGCGAATATCGAGGAAACCGGTGCCGCCGCGCTGGGCGAGCGCGCCAGCGAAGCCCAGCCCGCCGATATCGATGCCGCCGACCACGTCGGTAGCGCTCGGCAGGTTCTGTGCCAGTGCATCGACCACGTGCCGCATCGTGGCGCCGTCTGTCGCGAAGGGAGATGTGTCCGGAAAATCGACCCCTGGTCCAGGGTGGTTCTTCCAGCGCCGATACCTCACCTGAAACGACGGGCCGCCTGCCGCGGTGAGGGTGGTGATGCGGTCCATGCTTCCCGAATCCCTGCGTTTGAGCTGGAAGGCTTTTCATGCCCGCCCAACACCGCCGTGACAAATGGGCGCAAGCCACCGGCATCGTGCTCCCGGCCGAGCAGCCCCCAAGGAATCCGGGAAATTTCACGGCCCCTGCTGCATGTGCGAACAGCGCAGGCCCTTTCAGCGCACCGACACCTTGACATGCAGGACTGCTTGGAAGAGGCGTTACCACGCGCATCACCTTGATCGCAAAGGCTTTTTTTAATTATTCCAAGGAGAAGGCGGTGACGTCCTTCAAACTCCCTCGCAGGGTCGCGTCCAGCTTCCGGACGCTTCGGTTCCGCCCTGCGGCGGTCGTTCTGTTCTGCCTGGCGACCAGCTTGGCGCCTGTGCGGGCCCAGCAGCCCCAGGCACCGGCATCGCCTCCACCCGTGACCTCGGCGCCCACCGCCCCGACGACAGCGCTGCCGCCGGCTCTTCCCCAGCTCGGCATCGCGCCGCCGTCGGCTGCCCATCCCGCAGCCGCTCCCTCGGCCGCCCCGGCACCGGTCTCCGTCCAGCCCGCCGCCTTGCCCGCGCTGCCGCACGACCTGTCGCCCTGGGGCATGTTCATGGCCGCCGACATCGTCGTGAAGGCGGTGATGGTCGGCTTGGCCTTCGCCTCCGTCGTGACCTGGACGATCTGGCTCGCCAAGGCGCTCGAACTCGCTGCCGCCAAGGCACGCGCCGGCAGCGCCGTGCGGAAGCTCCAATCCGCGGCGAATCTCGTCGAGGCTTCGGCCAACATCGCCGGCAAGGGCGGGCGCCTGCGCGGCGATGTCGGCGTGCTGGTCGGCGCTGCAATCGACGAGACCAGGCGCTCGTCCGATCTCGGCGAGGATGGCATCAAGGAACGCGTCGCGCTCGCGCTCTCGCGCATCGAGGCGAGGGCGGGGCGCTCCATGA
The DNA here is from genome assembly GCF_058801345.1 of Allobosea sp. GW822-FHT03F07. Classification (NCBI taxonomy): domain Bacteria; kingdom Pseudomonadati; phylum Pseudomonadota; class Alphaproteobacteria; order Hyphomicrobiales; family Alloboseaceae; genus Allobosea; species Allobosea sp. GW822-FHT03F07. The sequence continues at coordinate 196,458 of NZ_JBXAND010000002.1, read as the reverse complement.
CCCGCGGCACCGGCCTTCTCGCAACGATCGGCTCGACCGCGCCGTTCGTCGGCCTGTTCGGCACCGTCTGGGGCATCATGAATTCCTTCATCGGCATCAGCCAGGCCAAGACCACCAATCTCGCGGTCGTGGCGCCGGGCATCGCCGAGGCGCTGCTGGCGACCGCGATCGGCCTCGTCGCGGCGATCCCGGCTGTCATCATCTACAACGTCTTCGCCCGCGCCATCGCCGGCTATCGCACGACGCTCTCGGACGCCTCGGGTGAAATCCTGCAGCATCTCTCGCGCGATCTCGAACGCGAGCGCCGCCAGCCTGTGCCTGCGCTCGCAAGCGCTCCTGCGCCGGCCCGCGCGCCCCTTCACGCCGTGCAGCCGGCTCCGGCCCATGCTGCCTCCCTCCCGCGCGTGCACGCGGAGTAAGCCATGGCCGTTTCGCTCAAGGATGCGCAGGATGGCGACCTCGGCGAGGTCAGCGACATCAACGTCACGCCTTTCATCGACGTGATCCTGGTGCTGCTGATCATCTTCATGGTCGCGGCGCCGCTCTCCACCGTCGACGTCGCCGTCGACCTGCCGGTCTCGAATGCGCAGCCGCAGCCGCGCCCCGACACGCCGGTCTTCCTGACCGTCAAGGGCGACCTTTCGCTGGCGCTCGGCAATGACGCCGTGCCGCGCGAGACGCTCGGCGCGACGCTCGACGCCCGCACCAACAGCGACCGCGAGCAGCGCGTCTTCCTGCGCGCCGACGGCGCCGTCGCCTATCGCGAACTGATGGATGTGATGAACCTGCTCAGGCAGGCCGGCTACCTCAAGATCGCCCTGGTTGGGCTCGAGGATACCGGGCAGGCCGCCGCGCAAGCCGCTCCCGCAGGCGGGGCGCCGAAGCCATGAAGAGGCTTGCCGACATGTCCGCCCGCTCGAACGGCATCGGGTCGCGGTTTTGGCCGGCTGCCCTCCGTTGGACGCTGGCAATTCTGGTCGTCGCTGGCGGGCACGGCGTGGCCGGCTGGATGATCGTGACCTGGCAGCGCGCCGAGGCCGCCATGGGCACGCCCCCCGCCGCGGTCATGATCGAGCTCGCGCCGCTGGCCGTTGCGCCCGAGGCACCGCCGCAGGAGATCGCACCGGGGCCCGAGATGGTCGAGGCCCAACCCGAACCGCAGCCTGAGCCCGTCATCGAGAAGCCGCCGGAGCCGGAGCCTCCACCGCCGGAGCCCGTCGTGGAACCGCCTCCGCCGGTCGAACCGCCGCCGGTCGTCGAGCCGCAGCCCGTCGCGCAGCCGGAACCCGAGATCAAGATCCCGGAACTGCCCAATCTGCCCGACGCGGCAGCCGTGCTCGCGCCGCCGCCACCCCCGCCACCGCCCCGCCCGAAGGTCGTCGAGCGCAAGCCGCCGCCGAAGAAGGTCGTCGAGCGCCGCAAGCCGATCAACCAGGACAAGCCCCCGGCCGAGCGCACGAGCGCGCCCACGGCGCAGGCGCAGGCAGCGCCGACCGCCGCGGCACCGTCGCAGGGCGCGTCCTCGGCTCCGTCCGTCTCGCCGGCGAGCTGGCGCGGTACGCTGCTGGCGCATCTCAACCGCTACAAGCGCTTTCCCGGTGGAGCGAATCCCGGCACCGTGCAGGTCTCCTTCAGCATCGATCGATCAGGGCGCGTGCTTTCGGCCCGGCTGATCAGCGGATCAGGCGATGCGGCTTTGGACGAGGAGGCCGTGTCGATGATCCGTCGGGCGAGCCCCGTTCCGGCGCCTCCGGCAGGGCTCGGCGGCAACACCGTCGCGCTGGCCGTGCCGGTGAAGTTCTCGCGCTGAGCGGCTATCGTCCGACGAAGGGCAGTCGCATCGGGAGAACGAGATGAAACGGAGCTTTCTCCCGGCGGCGCTGGCGCTGGCAGCGCTCGGCGCCGGTTGCGTCTCGACCACCGATGCCGAACGGCGCACCGCCGACGAGGTGCGCTGCAGCGCCTATGGCTTCCGCCCGGCGACGGACGCGATGGCGCAGTGCCTGCAGAGGAGCGACCTCGACCGTGCCGCCGAGCGGCGTTTCCAGATCGAGACCGCTTTCGGCGGCACGCCCTGGTTCTACCGCAGCCCCTGGTAGCCGCGGCGCGCCGAGCGGCCGATTGCCTCGGCCCGACGCGGAAAAGAAAAAAGGGCCGCGCGTGAGCGCAGCCCAAGTCTAGGGAGGAAACGCCCAAGGAGGGCGACGCAGCATCGCTGCTGCGGTGCGGGATACATAGGAGCCGGCCCGCCGCACGACAAGCGCAAAAGGGCAGCATCATTGTCCTATTTTTGAGCACGCTCGACACAGCGGAGCGGGAGCGGCGCCTTCCTCGAACTTCCGTCGACTGCCAGGCCTCAAAACCGCCTCGCAACGACGCAGCCGGTGCTATTTTTTCGGCGTTGACAGTCAGTTTGGGCCTATTCAAATTCATAGGCATACAAACGAATTTGCCGGCTGACGCAGACGCGGCGGCATGCAACTGTCCACGAGCCAATCTGTCAAAGAGCCTGGGCACCCGCCACCGGGCCAGACATGGGGAACAGCGATGACGATCGACCGTCGGAGTTTTCTGGCCGGCGCTTCCGCCGGAGCCACCATCATTGCGGCGCCGGTCCTGGTGCATGCGCAAGGTGCAGGGCCCATCAAGGTGGGCGAGATCAACAGCTATACGGCGCAACCGGCATTCCTGAAGCCCTACCGCCAGGGCTGGGAACTGGCGCTCGAGCAGATCAACGCCGGAGGCGGCGTGCTCGGCCGCAAGATCGAGACGATCTTCCGCGACGATGGCGGCAAGCCGGAAGACGCGGTGCGCCATGCCGGCGACCTGATCAACGCCGAGAAGGTCGACCTGCTCTCGGGCGGATTCCTGTCCAATGTCGGGCTGGCCATCGCCGATTTCGCCAATCAGAACAAGAAGCTCTATGTCGCCTCCGAGCCGCTTTCGGATGCGATCGTCTGGGCCAAGGGTAACCGCTACACCTTCCGCTTGCGGCCCTCGACCTACATGCAGGCGGCGATGCTGGTCGAGGAAGCCGCCAAGCTCCCGGCCAAGAAATGGGCGGTGGTCGCGCCGAACTACGAATACGGCCAGTCGGCCGTGAAGTGGTTCAAGGACCTGCTCAAGAAGGCCAAGCCCGATGTCGAGTTCGTCGCCGAGCAGTTCCCGGCGCTCGGCCGCATCGACGCCGGCGCCACCGTGCAGGCGCTGGAGGCCTCGAAGCCCGACGCCATTTTCAACGTCACCTTCGGCGGCGACCTGACCAACTTCGTCCGCCAGGGCAATACGCGCGGCCTGTTCGAGGGCAGGACCGTGGTCTCGATGCTGACCGGCGAGCCTGAATATCTCGATCCGCTCGGCGCCGAGGCCCCGGTCGGCTGGATCGTGACGGGCTATCCCCATGCCGACCTGAAGACGCCCGAGCACACCAAGTTCTACGAAGCATACAAGGCCAAGTTCAACGACTACCCCCGCCTCGGCTCGATCGTCGGCTACGACACGATGAACTCGATCGCGGCCGCCCTGGCCAAGGCCGGTTCGACCGACACAGAGAAGCTCGTCGAGGCGCTGAAGGGCCTGAAATTCCCCTCCGCCTTCGGCACGGCCGAGTACCGCGCCATCGACCATCAGTCGACGCTCGGCGCCTTCGTCGGCAAGACGGCGGTCAAGGATGGCAAGGGCGTGATGGTCGACTGGAGCTATCGCGACGGCGCCAAATACCTGCCGAGCGACGCCGAGGTGAAAACGCTGCGCCCGGCGGGGTGAGGCTGAACCCGAAGTCTGGCCCATCCGTTGCCGACACCCGCAACGTCATCCCGGACAAGCCGCACAGCGGCGCCGCTCCAGGATTCATCGTAGAGCAATGAGCCTATGATGGATCCCGGGCTTCCGCTTCGCTGCGCCCGGGATGACGGCGGCGTTTCCGCGCCTGCAATTCGCACGGGACAAGCATGATCGACCTCATCCTCACCCAGACGCTGAACGGCCTGGCCTCGGCCTCGTCGCTGTTTCTCGTGGCGTCGGGGCTGTCGATCATCTTCGGCGTCACGCGCATCGTGAACTTCGCCCATGGCTCGCTCTACATGCTCGGGGCCTATCTGGCCTGGACGCTGGTCAGCCGCTTCGGTCCGGCGGATGCGCTGGGATTCTGGGGGGGCGTGCTCGCCGCCGCCGCGCTGACCGGGCTCGTGGGCGTCGTGATCGAGGTGCTGATCCTCAGGCGCATCTATCAGGCGCCGGAACTCTTCCAGCTTCTCGCCACCTTCGGCGTCGTGCTGATGATCCAGGACGTCGCGCTCGGAATCTGGGGCGCGGAGGATAAGCTCGGCCCACGCGCGCCGGGCTTCAAGAGCTTCCTCATCATCTTCGGAAACCGCTTCCCGACCTATGAGCTGTTCCTGATCGCGGTCGGGCCGCTCGTCCTGCTGATCCTCTGGCTGCTCTTCCAGAAGACGCGCTGGGGCACGCTGGTGCGGGCAGCGACGCAGGATCGCGAGATGGTCGGCGCACTCGGCGTCAACCAGCGACTGCTCTTCACCTCGGTCTTCGCCTTCGGCTCCATGCTGGCCGGCCTGGGCGGTGCGCTCCAGTTGCCCCGCGAGGCTGTGACCCTGCACATGGACCTCGCCATGATCTCCGAGGCTTTCGTGGTCGTGGTCGTCGGCGGGCTCGGCAGCGTCACGGGCGCCTATCTCGCCGCCGTCCTGATCGGCATCCTGCACGCCTTCGGCATCCTGATCTTTCCCAAGATCACGCTCGTCCTCGTCTTCCTGGTCATGGCGGTGGTGCTGGTGGTCAAGCCCTATGGGCTGATGGGCAGGGCGCCGGTCGGACATGCGCGCGGCCATGGCCCGGCCGAGCCGCTGCTGCTGCCGGCCGACCGCGCGACGAAACTCGCCGGCCTGATCGCGCTGGTCATCCTCGCGCTCGCCCCGCTCGTCACGCCCGACCACATCCTGCTGACGCTGACGGAACTCGTCATCTTCGCGCTGTTCGCCGCCTCGCTGCATTTCATGATGGGGCCGGGGGGCATGGCCTCCTTCGGCCACGCCGCCTATTTCGGACTCGGCGCCTATGGCGCGGCACTCGCTGTCAAATGGTGGGGCGCGCCGATGGAGCCGGCACTGCTGCTCGCCCCCTTCCTGGCTGGCATCGCCGGTGTGGTCTTCGGCTGGTTCTGCGTCCGGCTGTCCGGCGTCTATCTTGCCATGCTGACGCTCGCCTTCGCGCAAATCGCCTGGGCGACGGCTTTCCAATCGGTCGACCTGACCGGCGGCGACAACGGCATCCTCGGCGTCTGGCCCTCGGCCTGGGCGGCCTCCAAGACGGTCTATTACTATCTGACGCTGGTCATCTGCGCGGCGGCGATCCTGGCGCTGCGGCTGACGATCTTCTCGTCCTTCGGCTATGGCCTGCGCGCGGCTCGCGACAACGCGCTGCGCGCGGAGGCGATCGGGCTCGACGTCGTCCGCATCCAGTGGGTGGCCTTCGCAGTCGCGGCCTTCTGCGCCGGCATCGCCGGCGGGCTCTTCGCCTTCTTCAAGGGCTCGGTCTTCCCGACCTATATGGCGATCCCGCGCTCGGTCGATGCGCTGCTGATGGTGCTGCTCGGCGGCGTCCAGACCGTGTCCGGCCCGATCGTCGGCGCCTTCGCCTTTGCCGGCCTCTCCGAGCAGTTGATGAAGGCGACGATGTACTGGCGCTTTGTGCTGGGCTTGTCGATCGTGCTGCTCGTCGTGCTCTTCCCGCGCGGCCTCGTCGGGGCGACGCTGGCCCTGCGCGAACGCCGACGCAGGGAGCCCGAACCCGAAGCGGCGCTGGTGGAGGCCGGCCGATGACCAACGCCGAGCCTGTCCTGGTCGTCCGCGATCTCGCCAAGTCCTTCGGCGGCGTGCGCGCGGTCGATGGCGTCTCGTTCTCGGTCCTGCCCGGCACGATGCTGGCGCTGATCGGGCCCAACGGGGCCGGCAAGACGACCTGCTTCAACATGCTCAACGGTCAGCTTCGGCCCGATGGCGGCGAAGTCCTGCTGGCCGGGCAGCCGATCACTGGTCTGAAGCCGCGCATCGTCTGGCGCATGGGTGTCGGCCGGACCTTCCAGATCACCGCGACCTTCACCTCGATGACCGTGCGCGAGAACGTCCAGATGGCGCTGATCTCGCATGCCGGCGAGATCTGGAACCCCTTCGGTCGCGCCCGCGACCGACACCGCGACGCCGCCGACGCATTGCTCGCGCAGGTCGGTATGGAGGGCCAGGCCGAGCGCGCCTGCGGCGTCCTCGCCTATGGCGACCTCAAGCGCGTCGAGCTTGCGGTCGCGCTCGCCAACCAGCCCAGGCTCCTGCTGATGGACGAGCCCACCGCCGGCATGGCCCCGCGCGAGCGCATCGAGCTGATGGCGCTGACGGCCGAGATCGCCGCCGCGCGCGGGATCGCCGTGCTCTTCACCGAGCACGACATGGATGTCGTCTTCACCCATTCCGACAGCGTCATCGTGCTCGATCGCGGCCGCCTGATCGCCCACGGCACGGCCGAGGAGGTTCGGCAGGACCCCAATGTCCGGGCCGTCTATCTGGGCTCCGGCGCGACTTCGGGAGGGCATTGATCGTGACGATGCTCGAGATCAGCGCGCTCGACGCCTATTACGGCCGCGCCCATATCCTGCAGGGCGTCAGCTTCGCAATGAGCCGCGGCGAGGTGCTGGCGCTGATGGGCCGCAACGGCGCCGGCAAATCGACGACGATGAAGGCTGTGATGGGGCTCGTCCCGCCGGCAGGCGGCGGCGTGACCTTCGACGGCCAGCGGGTCGACGGGCGCGAGCCCTTCGAGATTGCGCGCATGGGCATCGGCTATGTGCCGGAGGATCGACGCGTCTTCTCCGAACTCAGCGTCATGGAGAACCTCTCCGTGGCGCAGCGCCCGGCCCGCAGCGACGTGCCGCACTGGACGCCGGAGCGGCTGTTCCAGCTCTTCCCCAATCTCGGCCGGATGCGAGACCGGCCGGGGGGCGCCATGTCGGGCGGCGAGCAGCAGATGCTGACCATCGCGCGCACGCTGATGGGCAATCCAAAACTCGTCCTGCTCGACGAACCTTCCGAAGGATTGGCGCCGGTCATCGTCGAGGAGATGGCGAAGACGATCCTCGCCTTGAAGAGTGAAGGGCTGAGCGTGCTGATCTCGGAGCAGAACCTGCATTTCGCTGGCAATGTCGCCGATCGTGCCGCGATCATCGAAAAGGGCATCATCCGCTTCACCGGCACGATGGAGGAGCTGAAGGCCAACGAGGCGGTCAGGACGCAGTATCTGTCGGTGTGACCCGCACATCGTTATTGCGAGCGTAGCGAAGCAATCCAGCGTCGCGCGCTATGTCTCCTGGATTGCTTCGTTACGCTCGCAATGACGGAACGCTGTCCAACCCGCCGACGCTGCGCCATTCATCCGCCAACGCGAGCAGCGCGCCCTCGATCAGGCCATCGCGCAACAGGGCTTCCGCCGTCCGCATCCCCGAAGCCAGCGCCGCAGCAATGGCCTCCGGCGAGAGCGGGCCTACATCGACCGTCACGGCGAGATCCCCGAGATCGCTGTCGGGGTCGAGTTCGCGCGCCGGCCGCCGGATCACGGCGGCATCCTGCACATTCGTCGCATTTGCAATAACGGTCGCAGCCGCATCGGCTTCGGCCGCGCTGCGCGCCAGCACCGTCGCGGCATCCGCGATGCCCCGCGAGAACGATCGTCCGCGCCAGCCGCTGGTGGCGATGCCGCGAAAATGCTGCGCAGCATTGTGCGCAGCATAAATGCGGACGGAACCCTCCGGCCGTGCCCGGGCGAGCGAGGGAACGACACCGATGTCGAGCGGATGGCCCGGCGTCACGAAGACGGCGATATCGCCGCCATTATTGACATAGGCGCGCTCCAGCCTCGGCGCGCGCGCGAGCATCGCGGCCATGATGGTGTCGGCGACAGCGCCCGCGACCGCCGCCATCGGCGTGATGTATTGCGCGCGAAAAGCCCAGCAGGCACGCGCCATCCGCTGCGCCGTCGCGCCCGTCAGGGCAGGGGGCTGGGCCCCCAGTGGCCGGCGCAGTGTCCTCAGCTCGCCGGCGAGTTGGCCGAGCAGACCGTCAAATGCCTCCTCGGCGGCGGCATAGGCGCGCTCAATGTCGGAGGGCCCGCCGAAGGCTGCGATCACGAGATCACTCGGGCCTTCCTGAAGGTGCAGGCGATTGCCCGGCAGGCGTGCGACGCGGTGAGATTTCATTGCTCTCTCGTGAAACACGCCGTCATTCTGGATGAGCCGCGCAGCGGCGCCGCTCCGGAATCCATCATAGAGCGCTGCCGGTGCCCTAGGATGGATTCCGGGTCTGCGCTGCGCTTGCGCGGAATGACGGCGAGAGGCCGATCGATTCTAGCAAATATCCCGCCGCAGCGGCCAGGGATTCTCCATGGCCCCACCCTCGATCCGGGCCTGCCCGCCATGGGAGCGCAGAACCTCCTCGACCGGCACGATCTCCTCGGCGTGGCCACCCGATGCCAGATAGAGTTCGCGCGACAAGGTGAACTCTATCGGCGCGACGAGAGCCGGTGTCGGCACATAGCCAAAGGCGTTCTTCGGCATGCGCAGCACGTCGACCATCACGGTGATGCCGCCGCCCGGCCAGACATAGACCGGCGCGCCGCCCATCGTGACCCTGGTCGTCCCCGATTGCACCGAGCGCGTCAGCAGCACCGGGTTCTCGGTAACGCCGGCGCGGAGGCTCCCGCCGGCCCCGGCCACGAAGGTCACGGTGCAGAGCGAGGGCTCGCAATTCTCGCCGATGCGCTCGACCACCTGCCGGACGGCGGAAGGCATCTCCGCCTCGACCGGAAGGAGGTTCTCGTCGAGCACGCAGTAGAGCGAATCCTCGCCCGTCGTAGAGGTCATCAGCAGCCGCATGCCCGGCCAGGCGAGGGCCGGATCGATCTTCTGGATGATCGAGAGCGGCTCGGTGATGTCGGTCCCGCCCCAGCCGAGACCGGGCTCGGCGACCTGGAAATAGCGGCCCGGCGTCGATTTGCGGCCGCGCACCCGGATGCCGGCCGGCCGCATGTCGAGCACGCGGCCGGCCTGATGTTCCGTGAGCACGCCCGTGATGTGGTCGTCGACGACGATGACCTCGTCGACATGGCCCTGCCACTGCTTGGCGAAGATGCCGATCGTGGCCGAGCCGCAGCCGACGCGCATCCGCGTCTCCGGCTTGCCGTCGATGATCGGGGCTTGGCCCGCCTGGACGACGACGCCATGGCCGCCATCGATCGTGAGTTCCACCGCCTCGCCATTGCTGAGCTTCAGCATGGCGTCGCAGGTGGCGTTGCCCTCCTTCTTGGAGCCGCCGGTGAGATGGCGCACGCCGCCGATCGAGAGCATCTGCGAGCCGTATTCGGCGGTGGTGACATGGCCGATCTGCTCGCCATTGCTGCGCACGGCTGCGGTTTCCGGGCCGAGATGCCGATCGGTGTCGATCTTCACCTTGACGCCGCAATAGGAGAAGATGCCCTCCGTCACCACCGTGACCGTATCGACGCCCTTATGCTGCGACGAGACGATGAAGGGCGCGGGCTTGTAGTCGGGATAGGTCGTGCCCGAGCCGATGCCGGTGACGAAGACGCGCTCCGCCGGCAGGATCGATCCATCCCAATCCTCGGCGTTCTCGGCAAAGGGCACGACGTGCTGCCCTTCAGTGACGGCTTCGGCCAGCAGGACCACCGGATCGGTGCGCACCAGCAGCCCGTTCTCGTTGGCATAGCGAGAGCAGGCGCCGGCGCGGCCGGGCCTGATCCGGCAGAGCACCGGGCAGGCGTCGCAGCGGACGATCCCGTCATCGCCCTCGGCCACGCCGAACTTGCGCGAGCGCTCCGCGAGGGCAGAGGCGGGCGCCGGCTGGGGGTTGAGCTCGTTCATGAACGGCCCTCCTTCTCGCGCAGCAATTCCCACAGTCGATGCGGCAGCACAGGCACCTGGCGGGGCGTCACGCCGGTCGCGTGCCGGATCGCGCCGAGGATGGCAGGCGCGGTCGGCACGAGCGCCGGCTCGCCGATGCCCTTGGCGCCGGAGGGACCGAGCGGCTCGGGATCCTCGACCAGGATGATGTCGATCGGCGGCACGTCGCCCGCCGTCGGGATCAGGTAATCGTGCAAGTTCTCGGTGCGGCCGGGGAGGTATTCCTCCAGCAGCGCCAGCCCGATGCCCTGGGCGATGCCGCCATGGATCTGGCCCTCGACCAGCATCGGGTTGATGGCCCGGCCGACGTCATGGGCCGCGACGATGCGGTTGAGCTTGATCGTGCCGAGATCGAGATCGACATCGAGCGAGGCGATCTGGGCAGCGAAGCCATAGGTCGCATAGGGCACGCCCTGGCCGTTCTCGTCGAGCGGGACGGTCGGCGGATCGAAGCTGCCGATACCTTCGAGCACGGTGCCGTCGGCCCTGGCGGGCAGGGCGGTAAGGTCGATCGTCGCCGCGACGCCGTTCTCCTCGACCCGTACGGTCGTGCCGTCGAGCGAGAGCCTCGCCGCCGGGCCGGCATTGGTCAGCCGGAGGATCTCGGCGCGCAGGGCGCCCGCCGCCTGTTCGGAGGCTTTGCCGGAAACGAAGGTCTGGCGCGAGGCGGAGGTCTTGCCGGCGTCGAAGGTGCGGAAGGTGTCGCCGATCACCAGTTCGAAGCGCTCGACCGGCAATCCCAGCGCATCCGCTGCGATCTGCGTCAGCACCGTGGTCGAGCCCTGGCCGATATCAACCGCGCCGTTCCAGAAGGTCAGGCGGCCATCCTGCGACAGCGTCACCCGCATGGTAGAGGGGTTGGACATGCCGGTATTGCCGATGCCGTACCACATGCAGCCGACACCGACGCCCCGCCGGACACGGCCTTCGCCGGCATTGAAAGCGGCAGCATCCGCCAGCAGACGCTCCCAATGCGGCTTCAGCGCCTCCAGGCATTCGGCCAGCCCGGCGCTGGCTTGCAGGACTTGCCCGCAAGGCGTCGTATCGCCCGCGCGGATCGCGTTGAGCAGGCGGAATTCGAGCCGGTCGATGCCCGCCGCCGCTGCGAGATCATCGAACAGGCTCTCCTGCGCAATCGCCGCCTGCGGCACGCCGAATCCCCGGAAGGCCCCGGAGGGCGGCCCATTCGTGTAGACGGCGCGCGACAGGTTGCGGACATGCGGCACCTTGTAGGGTCCGGTCGCATGCACGGGAACGCGCCCAGCGACTGTCGGCCCCCAGGAGGAATACGCGCCGGTGTCGAAATCGCCGTCCATCGCATAGGCGACGAGCCGGCCCTCGGCATCGCAGCCTGCCTTGGCGGTGATCGAGGAAGGGTGGCGCTTGGTCGAGGAGATCATCGATTCGATCCGCCCGAAGATGCAGCGAACCGGCCGGTCGAGCACCCAGGCCGCGACCGCCAGCATCGGCTGCAGCGAAACGTCGAGCTTGCCACCGAAACCGCCGCCGCAGGCCGAGGGCAGGATGCGGACGCTCTCCAGCGGCAGCCCGATGACACGCGCGACCTCGTCGCGGTCCATATAGGGCGCCTGCGTGCAGGCGAAGACCTCAAGCGTATCCCCGACGCGCTTTGCATAGCCGGCTTCGGGCTCGATATAGGCGTGCTCGACGAAGCCCGTCTCGAAGGCGCCTGTCGCGATATGGGCGGCCTGCGCGAAGCCGGCCTCGACATCGCCGCGCTCGACGCGGCCGCGCGTCAGCACATTGTCGGCTACGAAATCATGCAGGGTGAAGGCGGTCTCGGCGAGCGCGGCCTTGCTGCCGATCATCGGCGGCAGCGGCTCCCACGAAATCGGGAACTCGTCCATGCGCACGGCCTCGACCGCTTCCTTCTCGCCGACGATGGCGAGCACGCATTCGCCACGATAGCGCGTCTCGCCTCTCGAGAAGACCGGCTGGTCCTTGAGATGCGGATAGATGCCGAAGGAGTTCTCGCCCGGCACGTCCTTCGCCGTAAAGACGCGCACGAGTCCCGGCCGGGCCGCGACGAAGGCGTCGAGATCGCCCAGCGTGAAGCGGGCGCGCGGATGGGGTGAGCGCATTGCGCGCAGCCAGAGCGCATCTTCGGGCGCGGCGTCGCTGCCATAGATCTCCGTCCCCGCGACTTTGGGTTTGCCGTCGAGACGGGCGATGCGCGTGCCGATGGCCGAACCGGCTTCGGGCGTCGCGGCAGAGGCAAGCGTCGCTTCATCGCCGAGAAAGCGATGCGCGCCACACACCGCTTCCACGATCTTGAGATAGCCGGTGCAGCGGCAGAGCACGCCGCCGACTGCATCCAGGGCTTCCTGCTCGCCCGGCTGCGGATTGCGCTGCAGCAGATCGTAGGCTGCCATCAGCATGCCCGGCGTGCAGATGCCGCACTGGGCCGCGCCATGGGCATGGAAGGCCTTCTGCAACGCCAGACCCAGCGCATCCTCGCCAAGCCCCTCGACCGTCATGATCTGGCACCCGGCAATCTGCCCGACCGGAACGAGACAGGCGCAGGCCTGGGCCTTGTCGATCAGCACGGTACAGGCGCCGCAATCGCCGGCATCGCAGCCGACTTTGGTGCCGGTCGCGCCGAGTTCGCTTCGCAGGGCTTCGCTGAGGCGCGTATCGGCGGCATTGCGAAGAACGACCGCGCAGCCGTTCAGGCTGAAGCCGATGGCGTCGCCGGCCAGGGCCGGGGCGAGGGCGGAGCGGTCATGAATATTCACGCTGCAACCTCCAGCGGCGAAGATAGTACGCCCGCCAGCGCCCGGCGCACCAGCACGAGCGCGGCATCCTTTCGGTAGGCGGCGCTGGCGCGGACGTCGTCGATCGGAGAGAGCGCGGCGAGATCGTCGGGTGAGACGGTTTCCGCCAGGGCCGGCGTCGGCTCTTCGCCGAGAAGCCGTTCCTCCAGGTTGGTCAAGCGCTGCGGGGCGGCCGAGCAGGCGCCGACCGCGATGTCGGCCGACACAATCCGGCCAGCCTCGTCGGTTGCGACGACCGCTGCGACGGATGCGATCGAGATCACCAGATAGGTCCGGGCGCCGAGCTTCAGGAAGGTCGAGCGCGCCCGCTCCGGCTGCGTCGGCAGATGGATCGCCACCATGATCTCGTCCGCGGCCAAGGCCGTCCGGCGGTTGCCCAGCACGAATTCGGACAGCGGCAGGCGCCGGTGACCGCGCAGGCTGGCCAGTTCGACCACGGCCCCCAGCGCCAGCAAGGGCGGCACGCCATCCGCCGCGGGCGAGGCGTTGCAGAGATTGCCGCCGATGGTGCCGCGATTCTGAATCTGCACGCCGCCGACCTGTCGGCTCGCCTGCTTCAGCGCCTCAAATGCGGCGGGCAGCTCCGCCTCGGTGACGGCGCTCCAGGTCGCGGTCGCGCCGATGCGTGTGCCCCCAGCGTCATGTTCGATACCGCCGAGTTCCGCCACGGCGGTGAGATCGAGGATGTCGCGGCTGAAGGGCTCGAACCAGGCCGTGCGATGCGTCCGCAGCGGGTAGACGTCCGTGCCGCCGGCCAGCACCGTCACAGGCGAGGAGCCGGCGGTCTCCGCCCGCAGCGCGAGCGCCTCATCCAGCGTCCGGGGTCGAAGGTAGCGCGTCATGGCCCGCTCCTGGGACGGCTCAAGAACCTCGCTGATTATTGTTAGTATACAAACAAGGTGGTGCAAGCGGATTTTGCAGGCAGACCCTGCTCAATCGAGACGCGCCAGCAGCCCCAGCAGGCGCTCCGCTTCTTCCCGCGACAAGGGCGACAGGGTCGCCGCCGTGATCGCCCGTGCCTTCTCGATCAAGCCCGGCATCGCCTCCAGCCCCTTGGCCGTGAGACGGACGCGCACGCGGCGCTGATCCTCTGGATCGGGACGGCGCTCGACGAAACCGCGCTCGGCTAGCCGCGCGATCACGCCCTTGATCGTGGCCGGGTCCATCGCGGTCATGCGGCCGAGCTGGTTCTGAGAAATTTCCTCGCCGCCACTCAGTTTCGCCATCGCGGCGAATTGCGTCGGGGTCGGGCCGTCATCGCCCATGATCCGCTGGAAGATCGCGATATGGCGCTGCTGGGCGCGGCGCATCAGGAATCCGACCTGCTCGTCGAGCACGTAGTCCGGTGTCGCGGCCGTCGTTTTGCGCTGCCGCGGTGCAGCATCGGCAGCGGGCTTGCCCACCGCCTCGGCGTTGCTGCTCTGCCTGCCCGTCATCGTCCGCATTCGCCCCCTCGGCGCTCCCTGCAAGCGGCGACTGGAAGGGCCGAGCCCTGCCTCTTGCCAGCCGCTGCGGCGCTGTCCATGATTGTTATTACACATGCAATCGCCGCTTGTCCCCTGGCGCGGGATCGGCAGCTGTTCCGATACGGAGAACCAGATGGCTCACGAGGTCGCGGTCGGTGCCGCCAAGGGCAAGCTGGTGGTCCGCAATATCGGGCTCCTGCTTTCGGGCGATCTGTCGAAGCCGATCCTCGACGCGGACGCGATCGTTGCCGTCGACGGCCGCATCGCTGCGGTCGGCAAGGCTGCCGATCTCGATCTCTCCGGCGCAGACACGACCATCGACGCCAAGGGTTCGCCGCTCTCTCCCGGCCTGATCGATTCCCATTGCCACCCCGTCTTCGGCGACTGGACGCCGCGCCAGAACCAGCTCGGCTGGATCGAGATGGGCGTAAATGGTGGCGTCACCACGCTGGTTTCGGCCGGCGAGGTGCATCTGCCCGGCCGGCCGAAGGACGCGGTCGGCGTCAAGGCGCTCGCCGTCACCGCGCAGCGCTGCTTCCAGAATTTCCGACCGGCCGGCGCCAAGGTCATCGCCGGCGCCCCCGTCGCGGAACTTGATTTCGGCCGTGAGGTCTTCGAGGAGCTGAAGGCGCTCGGCATCCGACATATCGGCGAGATCGGCCTCGGCACCGTCGCCAAGGGGCCGGATGCGAAGCGCGTCGCCGACTGGTGCCGCGAGATCGGGCTCGAGACCATCATGCATACCGGTGGGCCGTCGATCGCCGGCTCGCATTTCGTCAACAAGGACGATGTGCTGGAGGCCCAGCCCGACGTCGTCAGCCACATCAATGGCGGGCCGACCTCGATCGCCCATGCCGACATCCGCATCCTCTGCGAGAAGGCGAAGGGCGCGCTCGAAGTCGTCCATAACGGCAACGAGAAATCGGCGCTGGTCGCGCTGGAAGCCGCGCTCGCGGCGGGCCGCCTGGCCGATGTGCTGATCGGCACCGACGCGCCGGCGGGCTCCGGCGTGCAGCCCAACGGCGTGCTGCGGATGATCACCTTGCTGGCGAGCCTCGGCAATCTGCCGACCGAACAGGCCTTCTGCCTCGCCACCGGCAATGTCGCGCGCAAGCGCTCCCTCGATGCCGGGCTGATCGCGCAGGGCTATCCGGCCGATTTCGTCTTCCTCGACAAGCCGCAGCATTCCTCCGGCAAGGACCTGCTGGAGGCGGTGTCGCTCGGCGACATCCCGGGCATCGGCATGGTCGTGATCGACGGGCTGGTCAGGACCGGGCGCTCGCGCTCGACGCCACCGTCCCACACCGCTCCCGTCCTGCTGTGAGGAGATGCCTCCGATGAGCGATCTGATCGAGATCCGCCGCATCCAGACCACGGTCGAGGAGATCTTCCACGAATTCGGCCCGCTGCCTGGCCGCACCGAGCGGATCGCCTCGGTCTGCGCCGTGCTGACCAATCCTTATGCCGGCCGCTACGAGCCCGACATCCTGCCGATGATGGAGGCGCTGAAGGGCGCCGGACTTGAAATGGCGACGCGCTGCCTGAACGCGCTCGGCGGCGATCCGCAGACGGTCGAGGGGTACGGCAAGGGCGCGGTCGTCGGCTCGGCCGGCGAGTTGGAGCATGGCGCGCTCTGGCATGTGCCGGGCGGCTATGCGATGCGCGAGATCCTCGGCAACGCCAAGGCGATCGTGCCCTCGACCAAGAAGGTCGCAGGGCCGGGCGGCCGCATCGACATCCCCGTCACCCATATCAACGCTTGTTATGTGCGCAGTCATTTCGGCGCGGTCGAGGTCGGCGTGCCCGGTTCGCCTCAGGCCGACGAACTGGTCTTCATCCTGGTGATGACGACGGGTGCGCGCATCCATGAGCGCGTCGGCGGCCTGCGGGCCGACCAGATCAGCGTCTGGGATGGGCAGCGGTGATGATCTTGCTCGCCCTATCGGAATCCCGCGCGGGGAACCGTCTCCCGGAGGGAGAGG
Organism: Allobosea sp. GW822-FHT03F07; assembly: GCF_058801345.1. NCBI lineage: Bacteria > Pseudomonadati > Pseudomonadota > Alphaproteobacteria > Hyphomicrobiales > Alloboseaceae > Allobosea > Allobosea sp. GW822-FHT03F07. The sequence continues at coordinate 180,239 of NZ_JBXAND010000002.1, read as the reverse complement.
GTAGGGTGAGGGGTCGGCCCGTCGACGCTTTGGCTGTGAACTCACCGCAGCACCGTTCAAATTGGTGCCTGACTGGTCCAGCGTCCATCACCTCACCCCTGCCCCTCTCCTTACAGGAGAGGGGTTCCCCGCGCTCGTTTGACTGACGCCGGAGCCCAGCATGCCCGCGAACATCCGCAAAATCCTGACGCAGGTCGATGAAACCCTCGTCGAAGCCGGCAAGACGGTTGTGCCGCCGACACGCCGGGCCGTCGCCGTCGCCGTGATCGCGAACCCCTTCTCCGGGCGCTACCAGGAAGACCTGTCGGAGCTGACGGAGATCGGCGTCGAACTCGGCGACCTCTTGACCAGGCGCTGCCTCGCGGCGCTCGCGATCGAGCCCAGCCAGGCCGAGAGCTTCGGCAAGGCGGCGATCGTGGGCGAGGGCGGCGAACTGGAGCATGCCGCCGCGATCCTGCACCCCAAGCTCGGCACCCCTGTCCGCGCGGCACTCGGCAAGGGCCCGGCGCTGATCCCCTCGGCCAAGAAGCGCGGCGGGCTCGGCACCCCGATCGACGTGCCGCTCGGCCACAAGGATGCAGCCTTCGTGCGCTCGCATTTCGATGCGGTCGAGGTCCGCGTCACCGACGCGCCGCGCGCCGGCGAAATCCTGGTCGCGATCGCCGTCACCGATTCTGGCCGTCCGCTGCCGCGTATCGGCGGGCTGACCAAGGATCAGATCAAGGGCGAGGACGGGCTGCGCTGAAGGCGCGCGCCAACGAGCTGCGCACAGAGAAAAATCTCGCATCGAGACGAAACCTGGAGACGCCTTCCGGAGACTACCCCGCGAAGCATGATCGCTTCGCAAGACGGAGTCCGCCCGATGCCATTCACGCTGACGAGCTTCCATCAGGGGAATTTCCTCGACGCAAGCGATCCCGAGACGCGGGACGGCGTCTGCGTCGCGCTCTGCGACCTCTGGCTTGAGTCGCTGTTTCAGGCCCCCGGGGCGGCGCCGCGCCATCGATTGCAGGCGCTCGCGGTCGATTTCGGCCGGGCCGAGAGCCATCAGCGCCGCTATGGCAGGCTGCGCAAGGCGCTCGGGCGCGACGACGCCCGCCGCCATATGGGCGCGCGCGTCGGCATCGATTACGAGGAGCAGACCTTCGTCGACATGAAGCTGCATAGCGGCCGGGCCGGCATGCTGCAGAAGATCACCGACGATCTGCGCGCGCCCGGTTCGGCCGCGACATGGTCGATGCGCTTCGCTGGCGGCGGCGGCCACGCGATCGCGGGCTTCAGCCGGATCGAGCCACGCCCCTATGGAATGGACACGAAGCTCCACATCTTCGATCCGAACATCGGCGAGTATGTCGGCGCCTATGGCGGCTGCGCCGAGATCGTCGAAGACATGGTCCGCAAGATCCCGCTTTACGCCACCACGACGATATTCCATCGCACGACGGCGGCCGCCGACCGGTAGACCACGGCCGCCATCGCCAACTCAGCCGCCGAGCGACATGGTCAGCGGCGGCTTGACCTCGGGCGGCAGCGGCGAGGTGTAGCCCTCAGTGCCGAGCTTCTTCTTGTGGTCGGCCTTCGCCGCCGCCATCAGGGCGGGGTCGAGCAGAACCGCTGCGCCCGTCGCGACCATCGCCTTGGCGACATGCACCATCGCCTTGTGCGCGGCCGGCGTCTTGCCTTGCGACACGACCTGCCAGGTGTGGAAGGGCGTGCCGATGGCGACCGTCGGGGCGTGAGCCTGCACGGTCGGAACCGCCCAGCTCACATCGCCGATATCGGTCGAGCCGATCGCCGGGTTGCGCTTGGCGTCGAGCGGGACGAGGAAATCGGCCAGCGGCGCGCCGCTGTCCTCCATCCCGATCGTGCGCCAGATCGAGGCGATTTCCTGCGGCGACAGCGTCTTGCGGATATCATTGGCAAAGGCGCGGTCGGCATCGTCGAAATGCGGCGGACCGAGTTCTTCCATGACGCCATGCATGGCCTGCTCCAGCGGCGTGTTGCCGAGCAGGTCGGAGACGGCGCTGACGATCCGCATCTCCATCTTGGTTTCCGTCATCAGCGCCGCCCCTTCAGCGATCTTCTTCACACGCTGGACGAGCTCGAGCATGCCGCGCAGGTCGCGCGCCCGGATCGAGTAACGTACGCGCGCATGGGCCTGCACGACGTTGGGCGCGATGCCGCCAGTGTCGAGCAGGGCGTAATGCACGCGCGCATCGCTGGGCATGTGCTCGCGCATGTAGTTGACGCCGACATTCATCAGCTCGACGGCATCGAGCGCGCTGCGACCGAGATGTGGGGCCGCGGCAGCATGCGAGGCGCGGCCGGTGAAGACGAAATCGGCGCGGGTGTTGGCGAGCGCCAGCGGCGGCGCAACCTCCCAGAAGCTCGACGGATGCCAGGAGATCGCGACATCGGCATCGTCGAAGGCGCCGGCGCGGACCATGAAGGCCTTCGCTGCGCCACCTTCCTCGGCCGGGCAGCCATAATAGCGCACGCGGCCGGGAATCTTGTTCTCCGCCAGCCAGTCCTTCATCGCGACGGCCGCGAGCATGGCGGCCGAGCCGAGCAGGTTGTGGCCACAGCCATGGCCGTGGCCTCCATTCTCGATCGGCTTGTGGCTGGCGACGCCGGCCTCCTGCGACAGGCCGGGAAGAGCGTCGTATTCACCGAGGAAAGCGATGACCGGGCCGCCTTCGCCGGCTTCGCCGATCACGGCGGTGGGAATGTCGGCGATGTTCTTGGTCACGCGGAAGCCCTGGTGCTCCAGTTCCGCTGCATGCTCGGCGGATGAGCGCACCTCGGTATAGCAGACCTCGGGCATGCCCCAGACCCGGTCGCTGAGCGCGATCAGCCGTTCCTTGTTCGCATCGACGTGGCGCCAGAGATCGTTTCGGTTGTCCATGATGGTCCTGCCTTGGTCAGGCCGGCATATGACCAACCGGAGCCCCTTCCGTCCAGCCGTCACACGCATGGCCGGGGCGATTTCGGCGGCTGATCATGCGTCATCCCGAAGAAGTGGCTCAGCAGCAGGCGCCGGCGGGGGTGGGCGCGGCCGCGAGGTCACTCAGGATCGGGCAATCCGGTCGCGCATCGCCATGGCAGTGTTCGGCGAGATGCCTCAGCGTGTCCGCCATCGCCTGCAGTTCTGCCGCCTTCGCCTCGAGATCGCGGACATGGTCCATGGCGAGCCGCTTCACATCGGCGCTGGTACGGGTCTTATCACGCCACAACGCCAGCAGCTCCCGCGTTTCCTCGAGCGAGAAGCCGAGATTGCGCGAACGCCTGACGAAGCGCAGCGTGTGGACGTCGTCCGACTCATAGACGCGATACTGCGCCTGCGTCCGCTGCGGCGCCTCGATCAGGCCAATGCTCTCGTAATAGCGGATCATCTTGGCGCTGACGCCCGAACGCTTCGCCGCCTCGCCGATGTTCATGGCGTCATCCTTCATCCTTTTCCGGTGCAGATTCTTGCGCCGGACGCGGCGCCATCTCGATCAGTCCGCGCAGGGTCTCGACATGCGCCGCCCCCGCATCCAGCACCGTTCGCTCGATAGCCCGATAATGCGTCACCACTTCCAGGCCGAGCGGCGTCAGCCGCGCGCCGCCGCCCCTGGCACCCCCCGGTTGCGCCTCGACCAGCGGCCGCCGGAACATGCCGTTGAGATCATCGACCAGCAGCCAGGCGCGGCGATACGACATCTTCATGGCGCGGCCTGCTGCCGAGATCGAGCCGGTCTGCGCGATCGCCTCCAGCAAATCCGCCTTGCCGGGGCCGAGCCGGCCGCCGGGCGTGAAATCGAGCCGCAGGCCGAGTTTCAGGGCAGGGCGCGGCTCCGGCGTGTCGGGCATGGCGGTTCCTCGGGCATTTTCGCGCCATGCTAGAGCATCGCTCGCACAATGCCCACGGACGCCGCATCATCAGGGCTTCCGCTATGGCGTTTCGACCGAAACGCTCTTGACCACGGCATAGACCGGGCTGCCGACGGCCAGCCGGAGCGCCACCATCGACTTCCGCGTCAGCCGCGCCGCCAGCATCTCGTCCCCGCAAGCGATGCGCAGATCGACGGCGCTGGCATCGTGCCCGCCCGCCGCGCCGATCTCGGCCACCGTTCCCGGCAACTGATTGAGCGCGCTGATGCCGTCCAGCGGCGCGAGGCTGATCATCACGTCGCTCGCCAGGATTCGGACGCGGATGCCGCGGCCGATCGCGAGCTCTCCGCGGGAAACGAGGAGGGGCCCGGCGCGCGTCTCCAGCCGCGCCAGACGGAAGGCTTCGTCAAATCCTGCGACCCTGGCCTCGATCAGCGAGCTTGCCTCGCTCGCGCCCGGCAGCATGGTCAGATCGAGCCGCGACAGGATTTCGGAGGCAGGGCCACAGGCGGCGACCTTGCCACCGTCGATAATGGCGACCGTCGTCGCCAGCCGGGCGACCTCGGCCATGGAATGCGAGACATAGACGATCGGAATCCGGCTCTCGTCCCGTAGGCGCTCGATGTAAGGCAGAATCTCGCCCTTGCGGGCTTCGTCGAGCGAAGCCAGCGGCTCGTCCATCAGCAGCAGGCGCGGATTGGACAGAAGCGCCCGCCCGATCGCGACGCGCTGCTTTTCGCCCCCGGAGAGCCCCTGCGGGCGCCGCGCCAGCAGATGCCCGATGCCGAGCAGATCCAGAACCGCCGCCAGGTCAATGCCGTTGCGGCCCGCGCGCGGCGAGAACCAGTGTCCGAACAGCAGGTTCTGGCGGACGCTCAGATGCGGGAACAGCCGCGCCTCCTGGAACACATATCCGATCCGGCGGCGGTGCTTGGGAACGAAGACGCCGTCCGCCCGATCGACCAGCGCCTCGCCATCCAGGCGGACATGGCCGGACTCCGGCCGGATCAACCCTCCGATGACATTGACGAGCGAGGTCTTGCCCGAGCCTGACGCGCCGAACAGCGCGGTCAGGCGGCCATCGGAACGAAAGGCCGCGTCGAGGACGAACTCTCCGAGCCGGTGTCGCACGGCGATGTCGAGGACCGGTGTCATGAGGCGGCGATGCGTCGCGCGACGAGACGCGCCATCGCCTCCGAGGCGAACAGGGCAGAAACCGAGATCGCGATCGAGATCAGCGTCAGGCGCATCGCGCCCGCCTCGCCGCCCGGAACCTGGGTGAAGGTGTAGATCGCCGACGGCAGGGTCTGCGTCTCGCCGGGAATGTTGGAGACGAAGGTGATCGTCGCACCGAACTCGCCCATTGCCTTCGCGAAAGAGAGGATCATGCCGGCCAGAATGCCGGGCAGGCACAGCGGCAGCGTCACCATCACGAACACCCAGACGGGGTTTGCTCCCAGCGTACCCGCCGCGTCTTCCAGCTTGCGATCGACCGCCTCGATCGAGAGCCGCATTGCCCGCACCATCAGCGGGAAGCCCATCACCGCACTGGCCAGCGCGGCTCCGGTCCATCGGAACGACAGCACGATGCCGAACCAGTCGTAGAGCAATTGCCCGATCGGCCCGCGTCGGCCGAACCAGATCAGCAGCAGATAACCGGTCACGACCGGCGGCAGGATCAGCGGCAGATGCACCGCCGCATCGAGCAACGAGCGGCCCCAGAACCGGCCGCGAGCGAGCAGGAAGGCGATGGCGAGCCCGAAGGGCAGGCTCGCGAGCATGGCAACCGTCGCGACCAGCAGGCTGAGCCGGACGGCCGTCCACTCATCGGGCGTCAGCCAGGTGTCGATGGCCTCGATCATTCAGAAGGTTGCACCGGGCGTCCCAGCCCGGTCACGACGCGTTCGCGGGCTGGTTCAGCACGGTGAAGCCCTGCTTCTCGAACATCGCCTTCGGCCCAGCGCCACGCAGATAGGCCAGGAAGTCGGCGGCGTCGGCGTTGTCCGAATCCTTGGTGACCGCAACGGGATACAGGATCGGCGGATGCGTTTCCTGCGGGAAGACGGCGACGACCTTGACCTTGGGGTCGGCCGCGGCGTCCGTGGTGTAGACGATGCCGAGCGGCGCCTCGCCGCGCGAGACCAGCAACAGGGCAGCGCGCACATTGTCGGCCTGCGCCACCTTGTTCTTGACCTTGTCCCAGGCGCCGAGCTTTTCGAGCGCGGCCTTGCCGTATTTCCCCGCCGGGACGGAATCGACATTGCCCATGGCCAGCCGCCCGTCTCCCAGCGCCGCCGCCAGATCCACCCCGGGCGCGAGCGTCAGCACGGCTTTGGAATCGACCGGTGCGATCAGACCGATGCGGTTGGCGAGCAAGGTGACGCGGCTTTCGGGTCGGATCAGCCCCTTGCTTGCGGCAAAATCCATCCAGTCCAGGTCGGCAGAGAGGAAGAGGTCGGCCGGCGCACCCTGCTCGAGCTGCTTGGCCAGCACGCTGCTTGCCGCATAGGAAATCTTCGGCGCCGGCTTGCCCGTCTGCTTGACCCAGCCCGTGCTGGCATCGTCGAGCGCGTTCTTCAGGCTCGCCGCCGCGAAGATCACGAGATCCTTCGACTGGGCCTGGGCCGCGCCGGCGGCCGAGCCCAGGCCCATCATCACAGCCAGCCCGAGGCCGAGCAGATTGCGCCGCTTGATCATCTGGAAAATCCCGTGGACGAGACCGCTGTGTTTCACGGTATATAGCGATGGTGACAGAGCCCGGCCCAGCGAGTCAAGCGATCGCGCGAGACCCGTGCCGACAGGAGAGACGAGATGAAGATCAGCGCCCGCAACCAGCTCAAGGGCAGGATCGTCGAAGTCACGAAGGGCGCGACGACGGCCCATGTCAGTCTCGACGTCGCCGGGACGATCGTGACGTCGGCCATCACCAACGCTGCCGTGGACGAACTGAAGCTCGTCGTCGGGCAGGAGGCCTATGCCGTCGTCAAGGCATCGGATGTGATGATCGCGATCGACTGAGCGCGCGGCTTTCAGCCCGGCGGATGCTTGTGGATCGGGTCGACCCAGTAGACCGACTCGGGCGCTTCGACCGGATCGACATCGGTGATGTTGACGACCACCGCCTCGTTGTCCGAGCGCACCAGCACGCATTCGAGCGGGTTGTCGGGATCGGCGTTGATCTCCTGATGAGGCACAAAGGGCGGCACATAAATGAAGTCGCCGGGGCCGGCCTCCGCGACGAATTCGAGCCGCTCGCCCCAGCGCATCCGGGCCTTGCCGCGCACCACATAGATCACGCTTTCCAGCTCGCCATGATGGTGCACGCCGGTCTTGGCGTTGGGCTGGATCGAGACCGTGCCGGCCCAGATCTTCTGCGCGCCGACGCGGGCATGGTTGATCGCCGCCTGCCGGAACATGCCCGGCGTCTGCGCCGTGTTGGAATCGAGTTTGTCGCCGGTGATGACGCGCACGCCGTCATGCTTCCAGCGCGGCTCGTCGTGATGATGATCGTGGTCGTGCGGGTGATCGTGGTCGGCCATCGTCGTTCTCCTGTGCCGGGAGATTAGAGCACGACGGCGTCCTCCGAAACCGCCTTGGTCGGTGAGGCCTCCGGTGCAGCAGGAGGCGCACCGCGCAACAGGATCAGTGCCAGCAGCGCCGTCATGATCAGGCCGCCCGTCGCGATCAGGGCCGAAAGCTGCATGCCCTCGACGAAGGCCGCGCGGGCCAGGGCGAGCAGGTCGGCCGACACTTCCGCCGGTAGTTGTGCGGCCTCCGCGACCGCGCCTCCCAGCGTCGCCGCAGCGACGCGGGCGGCGTCGACCGGAACGCCCGGCGGCACGGCATGCGCCATTTGGCTGCGATAGACCGCCGTAACGATACTGCCGAGGATCGCGATACCGAGCGCGCCGCCGAATTCGAGGCTGGTCTCGGAGATCGCCGCGGCGGAGCCTGCGCGCTCCGGTGGCGCGCTGCCGACGATCAGGTCCGTCGTCAGCGCGACGACGGGCGTGAAGCCGAGCGAGAAGATGACGGAAGCCGTCACGACGACGGCCAGGCTGTCGCCGGCCTCGATTCGCGTCAGCAGGGCGAAGCCGGCCGCGGCCACGGCCAGGCCGCAGCCCATCACCAGCGCCGGCGCAAAGCGATGCGCCAGCATCGGCACGATCAGCGAGCCGACGATGAAGGCGAGAGCCGACGGCACGCCCCAGATCCCGGCCTGCAACGGGGACAGCCCGAGCACGAGCTGGAGATATTGCGCGATGAAGAGGAAGCTCCCGAACAGGAACAGGAACCCCAGCACGTTGATCGCCAGCGAGCCGTTGAACACGGCGTTGCGGAACAGGCGCGGGTCGAACATCGGGTCGGCGAGCCGCCGCTGCCGGCGCATGAAGATCGTGCCGACCGCGCCCCCGGCCATGACGGCGAAGGCGGCGCGCCAGCTGGCACCATGCTCGGCCATGTGCTTGATGCCGTAGATCGTCGCCAGAACCGCCGTCACGGACAACGCCGCGCTGACGAGATCGATGCGGCCGGCATCGGGATCCTTGAACTCCGGCAGCAGCAGCGGGCCGAGGATCAGCAGCAGCACCATCACCGGCACGCCGACGAGAAAGACCGAACCCCACCAGTAATGCTCAAGCAGCACGCCGCCGACCAGCGGGCCGATCGCGCCGCCGGCCGAGAAGCTCGATATCCAGACGCCGATGGCGAAGGTGCGCTCCTGCGGATCGAGGAACATGTTGCGGATCAGCGAGAGCGTCGAGGGCGCCAGCGTGGCGCCAGCGACGCCGAGCAGCGCCCGCGTCGCGATCAGCATCCCGGCGCTGGTCGAGAAGGCGGCCAGCACCGAGGCGATGCCGAAGGCGGCGGCCCCGATCAGCAGGAGCTTGCGCCGCCCGATCCGGTCGCCCAGCGTGCCCATGGTGATGAGCGAGCCGGCGACCATGAAGCCGTAGATGTCGACGATCCAGAGCAGTTGCGCTGCGCTTGGCTTCAGATCGGCGCTGAGCTGCGGCACGGCGAGGTTGAGAACCGTCAGGTCCATCGAATAGAGCAGGCAGGGCAGGGCGATCACGGCCAGGCCGAGCCATTCGCGTCGCGTCGCCTTGGGCGTCTCGTCGGTGGAAGTCATCATTCCAACCATCGCTTTGGGACATGCCGCCAGGCGGCTGCCTTGGCAGCCTGCGGTGCGTCCAATTTGGCGCAGCTCCATGTCAGGCGCTGACGGCACCGGCGGCGCGCCAAACCTCCCGCCGACTGCAAGATACTTAACTTATAAGTTTAGTGTAGATCCATGGCGATGCTGCGGTCAATGCCGCCCCCGACGGGGTTTGAAAGCGCGCGTCCGGCTCAGGCCTTCTTCGCCGGCCCCGTCGCCAGCGGGCGGTCGCTCGCGCCCCATTCCGCCCAGGAACCGTCATAGATCGCGCGCGCCGGCTTGCCGATCGTCTCGAGCGCCGTCGACAGGATCGCGGCCGAGACGCCCGAACCGCAGCTCGTGATCAGCGGCTTGTCGAGATCGACGCCGGCTTCCGCGAAGGCCGCCGCGATGGCTTCGGGCGCCTTGAGCTGGCCGTCCTGCACGATCGCGGGGAAGGGCAGGTTGAGCGAGCCGGGCATATGGCCGGAACGCACGCCCGCACGCGGCTCGGGAGCCTCGCCGCGAAAGCGGTCGCCGGGGCGGGCGTCTACCACCTGGGCCGAACCGTCGGCGAGCGCGCGCCCGACGTCGTCGGCATCAGCGATGGCCGAATGGTCGAGCCGCGCCGTGAAGCTGCGGGCGGCGCGGCTGCGCGGCGGCCCATGCTCGATCGGCCGGTTCTCGGCCTGCCATTTCGGGAAGCCGCCTTCGAGGATGACGACGTCCTTGGCCCCGAAGGTCTTGAAGGTCCAGCGCACGCGCGGGGCGGAGAACAGCCCGAGCCCATCATAGACGACGATCCGCATGCCGTCGCCGATTCCCATGGCGCCGACAGCGGCGGCGAAGGCCTCCGGCCGCGGCAGCATGTGCGGCAGATCCGAGGTTGTGTCCTTCACCGTGTCGATGTCGAAGCGCAGCGCTCCGGGAATCCGCCGGTCGGCATATTCGGCATGCGGGTCCCGGCCATGGACGGGCAGATACCAGGAACCGTCGACGATCACGACGTCGGGAGCATCCAGGCGTTCCGCGAGCCACTCGGTCGAAACGAAAACGTTTTCGCGTGCCATATCGAACGGTTCCTTTTGGGCTTGTCTCTGGACGTTTCGCGCCGGTTTCCGGTTCAGGCCAGCGCGATCCGGACGCGCCGGTTCTGCTTGCCCTTCTTCTCGATATCGGTGACCGCGACAAGGCCGATCTCGGCGGTGTTGCGGACATGGGTGCCACCGCAGGGCTGCAGGTCGATATCGCCGATCGCGACGAGCCTGACCCGGCCGGAGCCGCGCGGCGGCTTCACCGACATCGTCTTGACGAGACCGGGATTGGCGTCGAGCTCGGCATCGGTGATCCAGCTTTCGCTGACATCGGCGTTAACAGCGATCAGCGCGTTGAGCTTGTCGGAGATCTCGGCCTTGTCGAGCCCGCCCTCAGGGATATCGAAATCGAGCCGGCCATCGCCGTCGCCGATCGCGCCGCCCGTCACCGGATAGGACAGGACGACGCTGAGCAGATGCAGAGCAGTGTGGATGCGCATCCGCTTCAATCGTCGCTCCCAGTCGAGCACAGCCGTCACGCCCTCGCCCGGCTGCGGCAAGGGCTGGCCCTCCAGCGGCACGTGGATCACGCGGCTCTTGTCCTCGGGATCATAGATCGCAGTTCCGATCGCGATCGTGCTGCCGTCTTTGCGCCGCAACGTGCCGGCATCGCCCGGTTGCCCGCCGCCGGTCGCATAGAACACGGTGCGGTCGAGGATGATGCCACCACGCTCGTTCACCGCCTCGACGGTCGCCGCCGTCTCCGCCAGATAGGCATCTTCGCGAAAAAGCAGTTCGGTCGCCATCGTCGCAGTGCTCGCTGTCGTCATGCCCGGCGCAGCGGCGCCGGTGTTCCGGAAAGGGAGCGGAGATTGCACGGATCGACCGGGTCGCGCCACCGCGCTCTCGCAAGGCAACTCTGCGCCACCATGTCTGCGCAACCATGACCATACGATCGTACCGCTGGCCCTTCCGTCACCGCGGCTCAGGTCCTAGACAGTCCAGCGGCCGTTCAGCATAGCTCGCCGGCCGCAGCCCGGAGGTTCCATGTCACTGCCGCGCATGCAGCCCGGCGACGGCGTCGCCTGGATCACCGGTGCGAGTTCCGGCATCGGCCAGGCCGTGGCGCTGGAACTGGCGCGGCGCGGCTGGACCGTGGCGATCACGGCCCGGCGGCTCGACCAGCTCGAGGATGTCGCGCGCCGAGCCGAAAGCCTGTCAGGCCGCATTGTCGCCCATGCCGGAGACGTGACGGATACGGATTCGATGAAGGCCGTCGTCGATGGCATCGAGAGCGTCCAAGGGCCGATCGCGCTGGCTTTCCTGAACGCCGGCATCGCGCCGGATTCGAGAGGGCTGCTCGACATGGAAAGCTTCGAGCGGACCATCGACGTCAATCTAGTCGGAGCGGCACGCAGCCTCTCGGTCGTCCTGGAACGCATGGCCCTGCGCGGACGCGGGCATATCGCGATCAACGCCTCGGTCGCCGGCTATGGCGGCCTGCCCGGAGCCTCGGCCTATGGCGCGTCGAAGGCCGCATTGGTCCATCTCTGCGAGACCCTGAAATTCGCCTGCGACAGGCGCGGCATCCGATTGCAGGTCGTCAATCCCGGCTGGGTCGACACGCCGATGACACGCGCGAAGGATTTCCCGATGCCGTTCATCATGGATCAGGAGGCGGCGGCCCGGCGGATCGTCGACGGCTTTGCCCGCAGTGGCTTCGAGATCGCCTTCCCACGCCGCCTCGTCTGGCCGATGAAAGCCGTGAATCTGCTGCCGTATCCGGCCTATTTCTGGCTGATCGGCAAGTTGGGCCGCCGGGCGCGCACCAAGCCGCTCTGAGCGTCATTCCGCTTCGGCGGACCGCGTCGCGGCGAGGGCATCGAGCGCGCGCCTGCGGCCGAAGTCCAGTTCGACGATCGGTGCCGGATAGGTCTCGCCGAGAACGATGCCGGCTCGGCGCAAGGTCTGGGCATCGGCCTTCCACGGCTCGTGGATGAGGTCGTCGTCGAGCCGCGCGATCTCGGGGATCCAGCGCCGCACATAGGCGCCCTTGGGATCGAACTTCAGTCCCTGCGTCACCGGATTGAAGATGCGGTAGTAGGGCGAGGCATCGGCGCCCGAGCCCGCGACCCACTGCCAGCTCGCGGCATTGTTGGCCGGATCGGCATCGACGAGCGTGTCCCAGAACCATGCCTCGCCCTGCCGCCAGTCGATCAGCAGGTGCTTGATCAGGAAGGACGCCGCGATCATCCGCACGCGGTTGTGCATCCAGCCCGTCGCCCAGAGCTGGCGCATCCCGGCATCGACGATCGGATAGCCAGTCAGACCGCGCTGCCACGCCTTCAACGTCGCCTCGTCCTTTTTCCACGGAAAGGCGTCGAAACGTGGATTGTAGTTGCGCGTGGCCAGATCGGGATTGTGGAACAGCAGGTGGTAGGAGAACTCGCGCCAGCCGATCTCGGAGAGGAACTTCTCCGCATCAGATGATCCCGCAGAGGCCTCGCCGCTCTCGATGGCGCTGCGGGTCGCGTGCCAGATCTGGCGCGGACTGATCTCGCCGAAGCGCAGATGGGGTGAAAGTCGCGATGTCGAGGCCTTGTCCGGGCGGTCCCGGCCCTCGCCATAGCCGTCGAGCGGACCCGACAGGAATTCAGCGAGCCGTTCGGCCGCCGCTTCCTCGCCGGGCCTCCAGGCTTCGCGCAGCCCGCCGGCCCAGTCGGGCTTGCTGGGCTCCAGCGCCAGATCGGCATGTGAGACGGCCATCGCAGCGATGGCGGGGCCGAGGCGCAACGCTTCGATCCTCTCGGGAGCTGGTGTCGGCACCGGCGGCTCGCCTCTCAGGCGCGCAGCGCGCCAATAGGGCGTGAACACCTTCATCGGATCGCCGGTCTTGGTGGTGACCTGCCAGGGCTCGTTCAGGAGGGCGGCATTGAAGCTCGTGACCTTGGCGCCAAGCGTCGCGAGCTCATTCTTAAGCCGGCTATCGAGAGCGATCGCTTCGGCATCGTAGCGACGGCTCCAGGTCACCAGATCAACCCGAGCCCGCTCGACGACACGCGGTAGAATCTCGGCCGGGTCGCCTTGCATCAAAGTGAGTTCGCCGCCCCTGGCTTCCAGCGCATCGGCCAGAGCCTTTAGAGATCGCGACAGCCACCATCGGCTGGCGCCGCCGAGCGGCCGGCGCGAACCGCCTTCGTCGAGGATGTAGAGGCAGAGCAGCGGGCCATGCGCGGCTGCGGTCGCGAGGGCCGGGTTGTCGGCGAGGCGCAGATCGTCGCGAAACCAGTGAAGAGCTGAAGCGGTCATCGATCACGCGTAGTCCGGCCCGCACTCATTCGCCAGCCCATGTCTTCGCCAGCCCATGTCGCGCGTTCCGATCGCCCCGGTCTGGGGACGCGACGACCGGGCGCCGAGCGCCCGGTCGCTTCTGTTGCTCGCTTACCAGGTCCGATCCCATTGGCGATCGCGGCCGTAATATCCGTAGTAGTGATTGCGGCGATAGCCATAGGCGCGCGCATGCGGCGGCGGCCCGCCCCAATGGCGGCCGTGGCCGTAGCGCGGCCCGCGCCAGTGATGACGGCCATAGTGATGGCCGCGGTGGTCGCGAACCTGAACGATGTCGCTCATCGCCGCGATATCCGGCTGCGGCGCGAAACCCGGCGCGGCGGAGGCCGGACCGGCCATTGCTCCAAGACCCAGTGCGAATGACGCGGCCAGAATCAGTTTACGCATGTCGATCTCCGTTAGTGATGACGCTGTAGCCGAGACTGCGCCGTCGATGGACAACCGCTCATGAAGCAAAAAGTTCGCTCTCGTTCATCTTGGCCGGAGTGCGGGAGCGTTCGTATCCGCCTTCGACCGCGCGATCACGAGCCCGGGATGTCCTGCGAATCGACCAGCCGATAGCCGACGCCGGGCTCTGTCATGATGAAGCGCGGATCGGCGGCGTCGTCGCCGATCTTCTCGCGGATATGGCCGATGGCGATACGCAGATAATGCGTGTCGGCAGCATGCGCCGGCCCCCAGATCGTCGTCAGCAGCTGACGATGGCCGACGAGCTTGCCGGCATTTCGCGCCAGCAGCGCGACCACGTCGAACTCCTTGCGGGTCAGCTTCACGGCAGCGCCATCGACGACGACCGTCCGGCTCGCGAGGTCGATTTCGAGTCCACCAATCCGGATCGCCGCAGGTTCCGCCCCACGTTCGCGCCGGCTGCGCAGCAGCGCCCGCAGCCGGGCGAGCAGTTCGCCGGTCGAGAACGGCTTCGTCACATAGTCGTCGGCGCCGGCGTCGAGCGCCGCGATCTTCTCGGTCTCCGCATCGCGCACCGAAAGCACCAGGATCGGCACGCTCGACCATTCGCGGATCGCCTCGATCACCGCCTTGCCGTCCATGTCGGGCAGGCCGAGATCGAGCAGCACCGCATCGGGCGCCATCGTTGCCGTGCGCTCGATTCCGATTCGACCGCGGTCGGCCTCCAGGATCTCGAAGCCGCCGGCGCCGAGCACGATCGCGAGAAAGCGCCGGATCGGCGCCTCGTCGTCGATCACCAGGATGCGGGGGGGCTTGCTGTCGGTCATTCCGGCACGTCGTTGCTGGGGGAGGCCAGCGGCAGCCTGATCACGATGGCGGTGCCGCGTCCACCTGGACCCGCCTGCGCGGCGACCGTTCCGTCATGCGCCTCCAGCAGCCCCTTCACGATCGAAAGCCCGAGCCCTGTGCCCGCAGGGCGCGCATCCCCCTCGGCGACGCGATGGAACAGCTCGAAGACGCGTTCGCGCTCGCCCTCGGGAATGCCGGGCCCTTCGTCGACCACGGCGATCTCCGCTACCTCGCCGTCGCGCCTCGCCCGGATCCGGATCGAGGTTCCCACGGGGGCGTATTTGGCGGCATTCTCGATGACGTTGGCGATGGCCTGCCCGATCAGCACCGGATCGACATGGAGCGCCGGCAGGTCGCGCGGCGTCTCGATCACGAGGGTGTGGCCGGCAAGAACCCGTTTGAGATCGTTGCGCACGGCCCCGAGAATCTCGCGCAGATCCACCGCCGCACGCTTGGGCGCCAGCGCGCCATGCCCGAGCCGTGTCATATCGAGCAGATTCTGGACATAGCGGTCGAGCCGGCGCGCCTCGTCCAGCGCCGTCGCCGTCAGTTCGCGGCGGTCTGCCGGGCTCAAGCTCCCGTCGGCGTCCGCCAGGCTGGACACCGCGCCGATCACGGTGACGAGCGGCGTACGCAGGTCATGGCTGACGGAATTCAACAACGCGCCCCGCAGTTTCTCGCCTTCGGCCGTGACCCGCGCATCGCCGAGTTCCTCTGCAAGCCGCGTGCGCTCGACCGCGACAGCGACCTGATCCTCGACCGCCACCAGCAATCGCCTTGTCTCCGGATCGAGCCCGCGCAGCCGGTCACGGAAGCGCACGCCGATGACGCCGAGCGTGGTCGCAGCCGTCGCCAGCGGCACGAACAGCCATTCGCTCATCGGCAGCGTCGCGGTACCGGCGCCCGCCGGCTCGTTCTTCTCGAAGGCCCAGCGCGCGGCGCCTTCCGCCCGCGGGTCGAGATCGTCGATGGTCGGATGGCCCTGTACCTGTTGAAGCGTGCCCGACGCATCCGGCATCAGGATGAGCGAATGACAGTCGAGCGTCGCGGCGATGTGGAAGGCCGCCGCCCAGAGCACGTCGTCGGTGTCGTTGGCCGAGGCGATCTTGCGGGCGAAATCATAGAGCGTCGCAGTGCGGCGCTGGGCGGAGCGCATCGCCTCGACCTGCGCTTTCAGGCGACTCGCTAGGCTCCCGGTGAAGACCGCGCCGAGCAGGAAGACGACGATCGAGACGATGTCTTCCGGCCTGCGGACCTCGAGCGAGTAGAAGGGCGGCGTGTAAAAGAAATTATAGGCGCAGGAACCCAGCAGACCGGCGAAAAGCGAGGGGCCGAGGCCGTGGCGAGCTCCGACGACCAGAACGGCCGCGAGATAGATCGCCGAGATCGCGCCGCCCGGAACCGCATCCCAGATCGCGAGCGGCAGCGCGACCAGCGTCGCCGCCCCGATCGCGAGAAGCGCCACGGCATAGCCCTGCCAGTCCGGTGCGATCCAACTGCCACGAACGCGCTTGCGCCGCTCGATCCGGGCATGGGGCGTCACCACCGTGATCTCGAAATCGGTCGCGTCGTCGAGCAGGCGGTCGGCGACTGGCTCGCGGAAGGCGCCGACCAGCCTCAGCCACCATGACTGGCGCGAGCGTGGCCTGCCGATGACGATGCGCGAGACGTTGCGCTGGCGCGCGTAGCGCAGCACCTCGCCCGCCACATCGCATTCGGCGTGCAGCACGACGGTTTCCGCGCCCAGCGTCTCGGCGAGGCGCAGCGCCTCGACCGTCACCGCGCGCGTCTCGGCGGGGAGGGCCTCGTGCCGAGGCGTCATCACGGTCGCGACGATCCACGGCAGGCGCGCGCGCTCGGCCATGCGCTTGCCGGCGCGCACGAGGCTGCGGGCGACCGGAGCCTCATTGATGCAGACGAGGAGGCGTTCCTCGGCCGGCCAGGGCCCCTTCACCGCATGCGCCTGCATCCAGGCCAGCATCTCGGCATCGACCCGGCTGGCGGCCGTGCGCAGGGCCAATTCGCGCAGCGCCGTCAGCTTGCCCTTGCCGAAGAAGTTCTCCAGCGCCTGGCCGATCTGCTGGGGGACATAGACCTTGCCGTCCTTGAGGCGCTTGATCAGTTCCTCCGGCGGCAGGTCGATCAGCTCGATCTCGTCGGCACGCTGCAGGACATGGTCGGGTACCGTCTCCTGCACGCGCACCCCGGTGATCCGGGCCACGACGTCGTTGAGGCTCTCGACATGCTGGATGTTCAGCGTCGTGACGACGTCGATCCCTGCATCCAGCACCTCGAGCACATCCTGCCAGCGCTTGGGATGGCGCGAGCCCGGTGCATTGGTGTGGGCGAGTTCGTCGATCAGCGCGATCCCGGGCTTGCGCGCCAGCAGCGCGTCGAGATCGAGCTCGCTCAGCATCTGGCCGCGATAATCGACCGTGCGGCGCGGCAGCTGTTCCAGCGTTTCGAGCAGGGCGGCCGTCTCGGCCCGGCCATGCGTCTCGACCAATGCCACAACGATGTCGAGGCCCGCGCGCTGCCGGACGCGGGCCTCCTCGATCATCGCGAAGGTCTTGCCGACGCCGGGCGAGGCGCCAAGGAAGATCTTGAGGCGGCCAGCCCCGCTTCCGGCCTCGCCGCGTGCCGCAGCCAGGAAGGATTCGGGTGTCGGTCTCTCGTCAGGCGCACTCGGCATCGGCGAAGGACCAGACCATCACGGCTTGAGACTGTCGAGCGCGATGTTGAGCGCCAGCACATTGACCCTCGGCTCGCCGAGCACGCCCAGAAGCCGCGGCTCGGCCTGCTCCAGCACGAGCTGCCTGACGCGATCCTCCTGCAGTCCCCGTGCCCGTGCGACGCGGCCGACCTGAGCCAGCGCCCCTTCGGGCGAAACATGCGGGTCGAGGCCGGAGCCGGACGCCGTCACCAGATCGGCCGGCTGCGCACCGCCGCCGAGCCCGGCGACGCGATCGCTGATCGCCTGCTTCAGGGCGGCCGAGCTCGGGCCGAGATTGGAACCGGTCGAGTTCGCCGCGTTGTAGGGGCTCTCGACGGTTTTGGTCGCGTCCTGTGGATCGGCTGCGCTGGTGGCCGAGGGACGGCCGTGGAAGTAGCGCTCCGAGGCGAAGGACTGGCCGATCAGCGCCGAGCCGATCACAGCGCCGTCCTTGAGCACGGGCGAGCCGTTGGCCTGTGACGGGAACACGGCTTGGGCGACGCCGGTGACGGCGAGCGGATAGGCCGCACCCGTCAGCAGGCTGAAGACACCGAGCAGGACGAGGGAGGGGCGAAGATAGGAGGTCATTGTCTCATCTCCTCAGGCGAGGCGCAGCAGGTCGACGATCAGGTCGATCGCCTTGATGCCGATGAAGGGAACCACGAGCCCGCCGAGCCCATAGATCAAGAGGTTGCGGCCGAGCAGTTGCGATGCGGAGGCGGGCGCATAGCGCACGCCCTTCAGCGCGATCGGGATCAGCGCGACGATGACGAGCGCGTTGAAGATGATCGCCGACAGGATCGCCGATTCAGGGGTTCCGAGCCCCATCACGTCGAGCACGGCCAAGCCCGGATAGGCCGCGACGAACAGCGCCGGCAGGATGGCGAAATACTTCGCCACGTCGTTGGCGATCGAGAAGGTGGTCAGCGCACCGCGCGAGATCAGCAGCTGCTTGCCGACCATGACGATCTCGATGAGCTTCGTCGGGTCGCTGTCGAGGTCGATCAGGTTGCCCGCTTCCTTGGCGGCGGGCGTGCCGGAGTTCATCGCGACGCCGACATCGGCCTGGGCGAGGGCCGGCGCATCGTTGGAACCGTCGCCGCACATCGCGACGAGGCGACCCTCGGCCTGTTCCTTGCGGATGAGGGCGAGCTTCGCTTCCGGCGTCGCCTCGGCCAGGAAGTCGTCGACGCCGGCTTCCGCCGCAATGGCGGCCGCCGTCAGCGGGTTGTCGCCGGTGATCATCACCGTGCGGATGCCCATGCGCCGCAACTCGGCGAAGCGCTCGCGGATCGCGGGCTTCACCACGTCCTTAAGATGGATCACGCCGAGAACGGCGTTGTCGCGGGCAACGACCAGCGGCGTGCCGCCGGACGATGCAATCTTGCGCACGGTCTGTTCGACCCCGCTCGCAAGCGGGCCGCCGGTGAGCTTCGCCATCGTGTCGGAGGCGCCCTTGCGCAGCGCGTGTCCGCAGGGGAGGTCGACGCCCGACATGCGCGTCTGCGCCGTGAAGGGCACGAAGACGGCGCCCGCGCCGGCAGCCGCATCGAAACCGAAGCGCTTGGCGGCGAGATCGACGATCGACTTGCCTTCCGGCGTCTCGTCGGCGAGCGAAGCCAGGAAAGCGGCCTCGGCCAGCTCGCGCTCACCGACACCCGGCGCAGGCTCGAAGGCATGGGCCATGCGGTTGCCGAAGGTGATCGTGCCGGTCTTGTCGAGCAGCAGCACGTCGATGTCGCCGGCGGCCTCGACCGCGCGGCCGGACTTGGCGATGACGTTGGCCTTCACCAGCCGGTCCATGCCGGCGATGCCGATGGCCGAGAGCAGCCCGCCGATCGTCGTCGGAATCAGCGTGACGAACAGCGCGGCGAGATAGATCACCGGCAGCGTCGTACCCGACCAGGAGGCAAAGAAGGGCAGCGTCACCACGACGAAGAGGAAGACCAGTGTCAGCGCCGCCAGCAGGATGTCGAGCGCGATCTCGTTTGGCGTCTTCTGGCGCTGCGCGCCCTCGACCAGCGCGATCATGCGGTCGAGGAAGGTCTCGCCCTGCCGGGCGGTGACCCGCACCACCAGCCAGTCGGAGACCAGCCGCGTGCCGCCGGTGACCGAGGAGCGGTCGCCGCCCGATTCGCGGATCACGGGCGCGGATTCGCCGGTGATCGCGCTTTCGTCGACCGAGGCCACGCCCTCGATGATCTCGCCATCGGTCGGGATGGTGTCGCCGGCCTCGACGAGGATGACCTCGCCGGGTTCGACCCGCTCGACATCCTTGGTGCCGTAGACGACGCGGTCGGCCGGGTCGACCAGAACCTTGGCCAGCGCCGAGGAGCGGGTCGAGCGGAAGGCGTCGGCGCGGGCCTTGCCGCGCCCTTCGGCGACAGCCTCCGCGAAATTGGCGAAGAGCACCGTGAACCAGAGCCAGATCGCGATCTGAAGCCCGATCCAGAAGACCGGGCCTCCCGTCAGCCCTTCGCGGATGACGAGCACGGTGGCCAGCACCGAGACCAGCGCGGTCGAGAAGATGACCGGATTGCGCGCCAGGCTGCGCGGATCGAGCTTGCGGAAGGCCTGCAGGATCGCGGGCCTGATGATGAGGGGCGAGAACAGGCCCATCTCGACGGGAGCATGCTTGCTCATGCGATGACTTTCCAGCTTGCTCAGAAGCTCTGCCCGGCCAGGATCGAGACGTGTTCTGCGATCGGGCCGAGGGCGAGGATGGGAAGGAAGGTGAGGGCGCCGACGATCAGGATCGTCGCGACCAGCAGGGTGACGAAGAGCGGCCCATGCGTCGGGAAGGTACCGGCCGTTTCGCCTGCCGGGCGCTTGGCCGAAAGGCTGCCTGCAATCGCCAGGACCGGAATGATGTAGCCGAAGCGGCCGAGCATCATCGCGATACCGAGGAAGGCGTTGTGCCAGGGCGTATTGGCGGTGAATCCGGCAAAGGCCGAGCCGTTGTTGCCGCTCGCCGAGGTGTAGGCATAGAGCAGCTCGGACAACCCGTGCGGCCCCGCATCCTGCACCGAGGACTGCGCCTGGCCGGTCGCGATCGCGAGCGAGGCGAAGACCAGGATGCCGAGCGGCATCACCAACAGCGTCAATGCCGCCAGCTTGATCTCGCGCGCCTCGATCTTCTTGCCGAGATATTCCGGCGTCCGCCCGACCATCAGCCCGGCCAGGAAGACCGTGATGATGACGAAGAGCAGCATGCCGGTGAGCCCGACGCCGACGCCGCCATAGACGACCTCGCCGAGCTGGATGTTGAGCATGGCAACGAGCCCGCCGAGCGGCGTGAACGAATCGTGCATCGCATTGACCGAGCCGTTGGAGGCGGCCGTCGTCGCGGCCGCCCACAGGGTCGAGGCGAGAATGCCGAAGCGGACCTCCTTGCCCTCCATGTTGCCCGCGGTGGCATCGACCAGCCCGGCATGCAGCGGGTTGCCGAGGCGCTCCGCGCCATAGATCGCGGCGAAGCCGACGAGGAACAGCACCGCCATCGCGGCGAACAAGGCCCGGCCCTGCCGGCGGTCGCCGACGAGGCGGCCATAGGTGAAGCAGAAGGCGACGGGAATCAGCAGGATCGAGATCGTCGTCAGCAGGTTGCTGAGCGCGGTCGGGTTCTCGAAGGGATGTGCCGAATTGACGTTGAAGAAGCCGCCGCCATTGGTGCCGAGCTGCTTTATCGCGATCTGGCTCGCCACGGGCCCGAGCGCGATGCTCTGCTTGGCGCCTTCCAGCGTCGTCGCGTCGAAGGAGCCCGCGAGCGTCTGCGGCAGGCCGATGGCGACCAGGATCAGCGCCAGCACGAGTGAAGCCGGCAGCAGGATATAGAGCGTGGTGCGGGTGAGATCGACCCAGAAATTGCCGATAACCCGCGTCTGCTTGGCAGCGAATCCCCGCGCGACGGCCGCGGCGACGGCCGCGCCGCTGGCAGCGGAGACGAAGTTCTGCGTCGTCAGCCCGAACATCTGGCTCAGATTCGAGAGCGTCGTCTCGCCGCCATAGGACTGCCAGTTGGTGTTGGTGACGAAGGAGATCGCGGTGTTGAAGGCGAGATGCCCCGACAGCCCGTCGAAGCCCTGCGGGTTCAGCGGCAGGAAATTCTGGAAGCGCAGAATCAGGAAGAGCAGCGCGAAGCCCGCCGCGTTGAAGACGAGCAGCGAGAAGGCATAGGCCTGCCAACGCTGCGGCTGTGGCCGACGCTCGCCGGCAAGCCCGAGAATCGCGTTCTCGACGGGCGCGAGGAACCGGACTTCTCCGGTGAAGACGCGCGCCATGTAGTGTCCGAGCGGCCAGGCCGCGAGCAGGAGCAGGGCGCCGAACAGCAGGAACTGGATCAGGTCGAGGGTCATGGGATGCGACCTCTCAGAAGGATTCGGGGCGCAGCAGCGCCTTGAGCAGATAGGCGAGCAGCAGCGCGGCCGCCGTCAGCCCGAGGATGATGTCGAGGGGCATGATTCGCCTCACAGCCGGTCGGCCGCCGAAACGGCGACGCAGGCGAGCCCGAACAGCCCGAGGCCGCCGAGCAGGAAAAGGGTGTCGATGATCATGGAAAACTCCGATCTCTGGTTCGATCGGAGCTAGGGAGGATGCCCATAAGAGCGCCATGTCGAATGCGGCGCTCACCCGTAAAGTCTGCGTAAAGCACCCTGGCACGATGCGGCCGACGCCGAGATCGAATGGCGGGCAAGGCCAGGGAGCGCGGCGGCGGTGCTTGGCCCGTCCTGCGCAGCAGCTCTTTCGTATTGGCAAAATGCGCTGCCGCTCCCCGAGCGCAAACAGCAAAAAGGGCTTGGGCGATTTCGACCCAAACCCTTGACAATGCTGGCTCCCGGAGCAGGATTCGAACCTGCGACCAATCGATTAACAGTCGATTGCTCTACCGCTGAGCTATCCGGGATCAGTGGCCGCCGTATACCCACGCCTCTGCGACTGCGCAACCCCTTTCGGACAGGATCGACCCGATTGCGTTGCCGACCACCAGCTTGAGCGGATGGCGGTTGCAGCGGGCGCCGGCTTGTGGTTATAGGCGGGCCTTCGGGGCGTCGCTGCGGCGGCCTCCCGCGGAAGGCCTCGTGGCGGAGTGGTTACGCAGAGGACTGCAAATCCTTGCACCCCGGTTCGATTCCGGGCGAGGCCTCCAAATTCCCCAACCAGCAATGATGTGAGGGCGGCGACGATGCTGCCGGCGACGGCCGTGGGCCGCCGCGCTGCAACGTCTTGCCTTTTCCGGCGCGCTCGAACAGAAAGCACTCGAAGGCGGCAGTGACGCCGGTCGGGGCAGGGCGCCTTGGGCGCATCCCGGTCGGCCGTAGCCAGGATCAGGCCATGAGTGCCGCGGACGGAGATTTCGGGACATGGAGAGTTTCGCCGCACTGCGCCGCATGATGGTCGATTGCCAGCTGCGGACCTATGACGTCACGGATCGCGCCGTCCTTGCCGCGGCCGACGAGGTTCCGCGCGAGGCCTTCCTGCCGCAATCGCTGTCGCATCTGGCGTATCTCGACCAGCCGGTGGCGTTGCCCGGGACCGGCCGCGCGCTGATGACCCCGATGGTGATCGCCCGCATGATTCAGGTGCTCGACCTACAGCCGGGCGAGGACGCCCTCGAATATGGCGGCGGGACCGGCTACGGAGCTGCCCTCATGGCTTGCATGGGAACGCGCGCGACGCTCTGGGAGCCCGATGCAGAGGCCTTCGCGATGGCAGAATCGGCCCTCCGTGGCGCTGCCCCGAATGTCTCGGCCACGGCGAAACGCCCCTCCGCCGACGCGGCATTCGACGCGATTCTGGTCAGCGGCGCTTGCGAGACCGCCCCGGAAACACTTTTTTCGCTGCTGCGTGAGGGCGGACGTTTGATCGCCGTGGACGGGCTGGGCCGGTCGGCACGGGTCAATTTGTACCAGAAGTCCGGGGGTAAGGTGTCCGGCCGCCCGGTTTTCGACGCCGCAGCGCCCGTGTTGGCCGAGTTTCGCCGCAAACCGGCGTTCGTCTTCTGATTAAGTAAAGTGTCGCATTTTTGCGGCACTATGGAATTCACACTCTGCTCGGACCGCTCTTCACGTTGGCGGACAAGGCCAACCGGGCTATGTGGTATGTTGATTTTATGCCGAGGCTAGGGCGATGCCTGGGCGCGACTTGAGTCCGCACATGAGGCGTCCATTGATACGACGGAATAAAAATACGAAGACCGCCGGGCTCGGCTTCGCCGTGGCGCTTGGTCTTGTGCTCGCATCGGGTGTCTCGTCGGCGGCTCTCGCGCAGACAATGGACGCGGCCTTGGCTCGCGCCTACTCCGGCAACCCGACATTGAATGCGCAGCGCGCCTCGGTGCGTGCCACCAACGAGAACGTGCCGCAGGCGCTTTCTGGTTATCGGCCGCGTATCACCGCCTCCGCCGACATCGGAGCCAGCATCACCGATGCGAACGTCCCCGGCGTTCCCGGAAATACGGTTTCGCGCTTGGGCCCCCGCGGCGCCGGCGTGCAGATCGATCAGAACATCTTCGACGGGGGAAAGACGCGCAGCTCCGTCAGCCAGGCCGAGTCGCAGGTGCTCGGTGCACGCGCCACCTTGCTGAACACCGAGCAGAACGTGCTGCTCGATGCCGCGACATCCTACATGAACGTGTTGCGCGACACGGCGATCCTCACCCTCAACCGCAACAACGTCGAAGTGCTCGAGGAGCAGCTGCGCCAGACGCGTGATCGCTTTCAGGTCGGCGAAGTGACGCGCACCGACGTCGCCCAGGCGGAGGCACGCCTGTCGCAGGCGCAGTCGCAGGCGATCCTGGCCGAATCGAACCTCAAGACCTCGATCGCGCGCTACCGCCAGAACGTCGGTGCCGAGCCGAAGCAGCTCGCGCCCGGCCGCCCGGTCGAGAATCTCCTGCCCAAATCGCTACCCGCCGCGCTGAATACGGCTCTGGCCGGTCATCCCGCGATCATCGCCTCGCTGCATGGCGTCGATGCCGCGGAGTTGCAGGTCAAGGTCACGGAGGCCGATCTCTACCCGGTGCTCGGCGTTCGAGGTACCGTGCAACAGCGTTACGATTCCAACGTTTTCGGTGACAACCGCACCTCGGCCGCCGTCGTCGGCACGCTGACAATCCCGATCTATGAGGGCGGTCAGGTCTATTCGCGCACGCGGCAGGCCAAGGAGACAGCCGGTCAGCGCAGGATCGAGGTCGATACGCAGCGCGACACCGTGCGTGCCGCCGTGGTCTCGGCCTGGGGCGCGCACGACGCTGCCAAGGCCCAGATCATTGCCGCCCAGGCACAGGTGCAGGCTGCGGAAACCGCTCTCGCCGGTGTCCGTGAGGAAGCCAAGGTCGGCCAGCGCACGACGCTCGACGTCCTCAATGCGCAGCAGGAACTGGTGATCGCTCGCTCGACGCTGGTGACGGCTCAGCGCGACCGCGTCGTCGCGTCCTACGCCGTGCTGTCGGCGATCGGTCGTCTCTCCGCCACGACCCTGAGGTTGAAGACCGAGGTCTACGACGCCCGCAGGCACTACGATCAGGTCAAGGGCCTGCTCTGGGGCACACAGACCCCGGACGGTCGCTGACCGGTCCGCGCCGGCCAGGACGCCGCGCCTCCAGACTGCGAGCAAGGCCTTGGCGGCGAATGGCCGTCGAGCGGATGGCACGGACATCCGGCAACGTTCATCGACATTCCCGCAACAGGCGGAGTTTTCCCTGTGGGTGGAAGGGCATGCAGCCTTGCCTGATGGGGGATGCGTGAAATACTCGATGATCGGGCGGCGTTGATTCTTTCGGTGCGCCCGGAGTCGAGTGGTCCGGATCCAGATGAACGCGCAACCGAAGCCAAACGAACCGTCGATGGAGGAGATTCTCGCCTCCATCCGACGGATCATTTCGGATGATGAGGTCAAGCCCGCCGAGGCTGGGGGCGAGCCCGCGCCGGTGGCGGAAGAGCCGGCTGCCGTCGATATCGACGAGGACGTCCTGGATCTTGGCGCCGAAGCAGCCCTCGTGCTTCCGCCGGAGCCGGAAGTCGGGGCAAAGCCGGTCGAGGGCGACATCGATTTCCTCGATCCGCCGGCTCCGGAGCCCGAGCCCGCCCAACTCGCCCCCGAGCCCCCGCCGGAGCCTGTCGCCCCGCCCGTCTTCGCGGCCGCGCCCCCTCCGCCGCCATCGAGCGCGCCGTTCGACATGGCGCAATTGCTCTCCGACCAGACCAGTTCGGCGGTCAGCAGCGCCTTTGGGCAGCTCGCCCATACCGTGCTCTCGAACAATGCGCGCACGCTCGAGGATCTCGTCAAGGACATGCTCAAGCCGATGCTCAAGGGCTGGCTCGACGACAATCTGCCGACGATGGTTGAGCGCCTGGTACGCGCCGAGATCGAGCGCGTTGCGCGCGGCGGGCGCAACTGAGGCGGATAGGCCCCGCGCGACCGTCCCCGACGCGCCGATGGCTCAGCGGCCACGCAAGGCCCGGCGACGCGGCGCCGGTGCGCGCCTGATGCTGTCGAACGCGCCGGCTTCGTTGAGGCGCTTGAACGCGAACGCCAACACCGTCATCGCGGCGGTCGGCGCACCGAGCCGCGAAACCAGCATCGAGAGCCCGACCGCGACAGGCCGCGGATAGCGGCCCGAAGCGGCCTCCGCGGCGATCCATGCACCGGCGGCATGTACGAGCAGGTTCATCATAGCGCGACCTTCCTGTTGATGCCGAGATCGGGCTTCACCCCCGTCAATGCGGCAGCCGCCATCTTGACGGTGTTGACGACCTTGCCGGCGCCGGCCCAGAACTCCGCCATCGAGGGCCGCACGCGCAGCACGCAGATGTTCGGATCGTTCTCGTCGTCCCAGAACGCCCTGTTGCTGGCGTCCCACAACTCGTGGACCTTGGTGCGGTCGTCGAGGACGGTCGCGGTGCCGGTGACGGAGACGTAGCGCATGCCGCTATTGTCCGCGAAGGTCACGCAGACATTGTCGTTGATGTGGATCTCGTCGTCCTTGTGGTGGCGGCGATCGCTCAGGAAGTAGATCGCATCCTCCTCGCGCTCGCCATGGGCGTGCATGGGCCGGGCGCGCAGCTCGTCGCCTGCACCGTCATGGGTGACCAGCATCGCGAACTTGATGTCGTCGATAAGGTCCCAGACTTTGTCCTGGTCGGTGTGATGGCTCATGATGAAGCTCCTCGCTGGTCGAGACCTCAACCGACGGAGCGTGCGACGGTTCCGTTGCCGGCGTGAAAACGAGCCTTGCGCCCGTGGAAACCTGCGCCGGCGATGGAACGCCTGCGGCGCTCGTGCGTATCAGCGTTGCGGCCCATGCCGCGCCCGCGCACCGTTTCCGAGGGGACACATCATGAAGAAGCCTGCATCCAGCCCCGCCATCGCCAAGGCCGCTGCCGGCAAGAACGCCGCGACCAAGACCACTTCGACCAAGGCCTCTCCGGCCAAGGCCGCGAAAAACATCGCCAAGTCGGCGGCGACGAAGATCGTCAAGAGCAGCAAGGTCGACCTCGCCTCCAACACCAAGAGCCAGATCGCCGGCCTGCTCAATGCGCGCCTCGCCGACGGCATCGATCTCGCCCTCCTGACCAAGCAGGCGCATTGGAACCTGAAGGGGCCGGGCTTCATCGGCGTCCACCAGATGCTCGACGGCTTCCGCAAGGAGCTCGACGACCATGTCGACACTGTCGCGGAGCGCATCGCGCAACTCGGCGGCATCGCCTTCGGCACGACGCAGGCGACGGCGGCCGCGACCTCGCTCGAGCCCTATCCGACCGAGATCGTCTCGGTTCGCGACCATCTCGACGCGCTGATCGCCCGCTATGCCGAGACCGCCAACCGCGTCCGCGAGGCGATCGACGCCAGCGACGAGGCCGGCGATTCCGGCACGGCCGATCTGCTGACCGCCTATTCGCGCATGCTCGACAAGGCGCTCTGGTTTCTCCAGTCCAACCTGCCCGGCTGACCGCCGCCAGCCCTCGCGCAGGCCCGTGCCGCTGGCGCGATGGTTGACGCGAGGGGGCTGCTTGGGCTCTTAAGTCCTCCGACCTTTCAGGCCTTAAATCTCACGGCCGGGGCATGACCCCGGCCGTTCTGCGTTCGAGCGAAGCGATGATGGACAAGACATTCGAGCCTGCCGCCGTCGAGGCGCGGATCAGCAAGGCCTGGGAAGAGGCGAACGCCTTCGCCGCCGGCCGCGGCGCCGGGCCCGGTGCGGAGCCTTATTGCATCGTCATCCCGCCGCCGAACGTGACCGGCTCGCTGCATATGGGCCACGCCCTCAACAACACGCTGCAGGACGTGCTCTGCCGCTTCGAGCGCATGCGCGGCAAGGATGTGCTCTGGCAGCCCGGCACCGACCATGCCGGCATCGCGACCCAGATGGTCGTCGAGCGCAGGCTCGCCGCCGAGAACAAGACCGACCGCCGCGCCATGGGCCGCGAGGCATTCCTGGCCGAGGTCTGGAAGTGGAAGGACGAATCGGGCGGGACGATCGTCAACCAGCTGAAGCGGCTCGGCGCCTCCTGCGACTGGTCGCGCGAGCGTTTCACCATGGATGAGGGCCTGAGCGCGGCAGTGCTCAAGGTCTTCGTCGGGCTGCACCGTCAGGGCCTGATCTACCGCGCCAAGCGCTTGGTGAACTGGGATCCGAAGTTCCAGACCGCGATCTCGGACCTCGAGGTCCTGCAGGTCGAGAAGACCGGCTCGTTCAAATGGCAGCGCGGCGGCGAGGAGCCCTTCGACGCCGCCAAGCTCGACAAGGTCCTGAGCAAGGACCCGAACGGGCATCTCTACTATTTCAACTACCCGTTGGAAGGCGCGACCTACGACGCCGACGACGCCTCGACCTTCATCACCGTCGCCACGACGCGGCCGGAAACAATGCTGGGCGACACCGGCATCGCGGTCCATCCGGAGAACGAGAAGATCGGACACCTGATCGGCAGGAACGCCGTCCTGCCGCTGGTCGGCCGCGTCGTCCCGATCATCGGTGACGATTATGCCGACCCGGAGAAGGGCACCGGCGCGGTCAAGATCACCCCGGCCCACGACTTCAACGATTTCGAGGTCGGCAAACGCCACAAGCTCGCCGTCATCAACATCCTCGACGGCGAAGCGAAGATCCTGCTGGCCGACAACGCCGATTTCCTCGAAGGGAGCAGGCCCGAGCCGGCGACGCTTGCCCTGCACGGCCTCGATCGCTTCGCCGCCCGCAAGGCCGTCGTCGCCCTGATGGCCGAGCGCGGTCTTCTGGCCAAGGTCGAGCCCAACACGAACACGGTTCCCCATGGCGACCGCTCCGATGTCGTCATCGAGCCCTGGCTGACCGACCAGTGGTATGTCGACGTCAAGCCGCTGGCCAACCGCGCCCTGAAGGCGGTGCAGGACGGACGCACGAAGTTCACGCCCGAGAGCTGGACCAAGGTCTATTACGACTGGCTCGAGAACATCGAGCCCTGGTGCGTCTCCCGCCAGCTCTGGTGGGGCCACCAGATTCCGGCCTGGTATGGACCGGACGGCGAATGCTTCGTCGCCGAGTCGGAGACGGCGGCGCAGGCGCTGGCCGTGAACCATTATGGCGGCCCCGTCCAGCTCACCCGCGACGAGGACGTGCTCGACACCTGGTTTTCCTCGGCGCTCTGGCCGTTCTCGACGCTGGGCTGGCCCGACGAGACGGCGGAGCTGAAGCGCTATTACCCGACCGCGACGCTGGTCACCGCCTTCGACATCATCTTCTTCTGGGTCGCCCGGATGATGATGATGGGCCTCAACTTCATGGAGGAGGTGCCGTTCAAGGACGTCTACATCCACGCCATCGTTCGCGACGAGAAGGGCGCGAAGATGTCGAAGTCGAAGGGCAACGTCATCGACCCGCTGACGCTCGTCGACCAGTACGGCGCCGATGCGCTGCGCTTCACGCTCGCCGCCATGGCGGCACAGGGCCGCGACATCAAGCTCGCGACCTCCCGTGTCGAGGGCTACCGCAACTTCGCGACCAAGATCTGGAACGCGGCCCGCTTCGCCGAGCTCAACGGCTGCGCCCGCACCGAGGGCTTCGACCCGGCCGCGGTGAAGCAGCCGCTCAACCGCTGGATCCTGAGCGAGGCCGCGACCGCAGCCGAGGGCATCGCGGCCGGCATCCCGACCTTCAAATTCAACGAGGCGGCGGGCGCGGCCTATCGCTTCGTCTGGAACCAGTTCTGCGACTGGTATCTCGAACTTGCCAAGCCCGTGCTCCAGGGGGAGGGCGCCGACCCTGCCGCCAAGGCCGAGACGCAGGCGACCGTCGCCCATGTCCTCGACCTGATCTGCCAGTTGCTGCATCCCTTCATGCCCTTCCTCACCGAGGAGCTCTGGGCTCAGAAGGCGGGCGTGGGCGCTCCCCGCAAGCTGAAGGCGGGTGACGACGCGCTGGTCTGCCTGACACGCTGGCCCGATCTCGCGGCTCTGAAGGACGAGGCGGCCGAGGCCGAGATCGGTTTCGTCGTGGATCTGATCTCGGACATTCGCTCGGTCCGCTCCGAGGTCAACGTCCCGGCGGGGACGCAGGCCCCTCTGGTGCTGGTCAACGCCTCGGCGGCAACGCGCGCGACGATCGAGAACTGGCGGCCGATGATCGAGCGCCTGGCCCGCATCTCGGACATCGCCTTCGAGGCTGCATCTCCGGCGCAGTCGGCGCAGATCATCGTGCGTGGCGAGGTCGCGGCGCTGCCGCTCGCCGGCATCATCGATCTCGAGGTCGAGCAGGCGCGCCTGACCAAGGAGTTGGCGAAGCTCGACCAGGACATCGCGGTCGTCGACAAGAAGCTCGGCAATCCCGACTTCATGGCCCGTGCGCCCGAGGAGATCGTCGAGGAGAACCGCGACCGCAAGTCCGCAGCCGAGTCTCGCAAGCTGAAGATCGAGGAGGCGCTCGCGCGACTGTCCTGAAGGCGCTCCTCCGGAGTCGTGCCGCCCGCATCCGGCCACGACTCCGTCTTCAAATTGACCTTCATGTAAGACAACTCTGGCATTCTCCCGCCGAGACGGTTAGATGCGCGTTGGGCGCAAGCCTGCCATGCAAGTCAATGCCGATAACCCAGGACCGGTTGTTCCCACGCCATGCTCCAGCGAGCCTATGATTGGTGCGTCTCCTACGCGTCCCACCCCGGCGCCCCTTGGCTGCTCTTCGCGCTGACCTTCGTCGAAAGCTCCTTCAGCCCGCTGCCGCCCCTGCCGCTTCTCCTGCCGATGTGCATCGCACGGCCTGACCGGGCCTGGTTCTATGCCGGCGTCTGCTCGCTCGGGGCCGTGCTCGGCGGCTATCTCGGCTACGCCATCGGCGCACTGCTCTACGACTCGGTCGGTTCCTGGCTCATTTCGCTCTACGGCCTGCAGGAGAAGGCCGCCCATCTGATCGCGACCTCGCAGGACTACTGGTTCTGGGTCCTGGTCACCAAGGGCCTGACGCCGATCCCCTTCAAGATCGTCACGATCATGTCGGGCTTCCTGCATTTCGACCTGTGGAAGTTCACCATCGGCATGGTCGTCTCACGCGTCAGCTTCTTCCTGATGATCGCGGTGGCGCTGCGCTTCTACGGTGACGACATCCGCATCTTCATCGAGAAGCACCTGCCGATGACGGCATTGGCGCTGCTCGTCGTCGTGGTCGGCGGCTTTTTCGTCCTGCCGATGGTCCTCTGACGCAAGCGGTCTGGCCCCGCGTCTTTGTGACATCGGCGCAACAGTTTGGCTGATTGCGCGGGGCCAGCCCCGCGCCGCCGGAATTGCCCCGATGCCGCCACAAAGCGCCCTCAGCAAGGAAGCGCGATAAGTCACTGAGATATAGACGAATTAAAGTCTGCCTTGCGGCCGGTGAAACCGGTTTCGCCGTTGCAGGGCAGGCGGGTGTAGCGTTGCGCCCGGCTTGAGCTGCGTGGCACATCTGCCACGTGCTTCAAAGCGCAGGGTGGAACGAGGAAAAAGAAAATGGACGCGCGTGTTTTCGACAAGTCCCGGCTGCCCAGCCGGCATGTGAGCGTCGGCCCCGCCCGCGCTCCGCACCGCTCCTATTACTACGCCATGGGCATGACGGCCCGTCAGATCGCGCAGCCCTTCGTCGGCGTCGCCTCCTGCTGGAACGAGGCCGCGCCCTGCAACATCTCGCTGATGCGCCAGGCCCAGGCGGTGAAGAAGGGCGTCGCCTCCGCCGCCGGAACGCCGCGCGAGTTCTGCACGATCACGGTGACCGACGGCATCGCCATGGGCCACCAGGGCATGAAGTCCTCGCTCGCCTCGCGTGAGTGCATCGCCGATTCCGTCGAGCTGACCATGCGCGGCCATTGCTATGACGCGCTCGTCGGTCTCGCCGGTTGCGACAAGTCGCTGCCCGGCATGATGATGGCGATGGTGCGCCTCAACGTGCCCTCGATCTTCATCTATGGCGGCTCGATCCTGCCCGGTACCTTCAAGGGCAAGCCTGTCACTGTGCAGGACGTCTTCGAGGCCGTCGGCAAGCATTCCGTCGGCGCCATGTCCGACGAGGACCTCCAGGAACTGGAAGAGGCGGCGTGCCCGTCCTCGGGCTCCTGCGGCGCGCAGTTCACCGCCAACACCATGGCGACCGTCGCCGAGGCGATCGGCCTGGCGCTGCCCTATTCCTGCGGCGCGCCGGCCCCCTACGACGTGCGCGACACTTTCTGCTACACCGCCGGCGAGATGGTGATGGAACTCATCGCCAAGAACATCCGCCCGCGTGACATCGTCACCCGCAAGGCGCTCGAGAACGCGGCCATGGTCGTCGCCGCCTCCGGCGGCTCGACGAATGGCGCGCTGCACCTGCCGGCGATCGCGCATGAATGCGGCATCGATTTCGATCTCTTCGCCGTCGCCGAGATCTTCAAGAAGACCCCCTACATCGCCGACCTGAAGCCCGGTGGGAAATACGTCGCCAAGGACATGTTCGAGGTCGGCGGAATTCCGCTGCTGATGAAGACGCTGCTCGACCACGGCTTCCTGCATGGCGACTGCATGACCGTGACCGGCCGCACCATCGCCGAGAACCTCGCCTCGGTGAAATGGAACGACCAGCAGGATGTGATCCGCCCCGCCAACAAGCCGCTCTCCGACAATGGCGGCGTCGTCGGCCTGCAGGGCAACCTCGCTCCCGAGGGCGCGATCGTGAAGATCGCCGGCATGCCGGCCGAGAGCCTCGTCTTCACCGGCCCGGCGCGCTGCTTCGACTGCGAGGAGGATGCCTTTGCCTGCGTCAGCCAGCGCGGCTACGAGGTCGGCGACGTGCTGGTGATCCGCTATGAGGGCCCCAAGGGCGGCCCGGGCATGCGCGAGATGCTGTCGACCACCGCGGCCCTCTACGGCCAGGGCATGGGCGACAAGGTCGCGCTGATCACCGATGGCCGCTTCTCGGGCGCCACGCGCGGTTTCTGCGTCGGCCATGTCGGCCCGGAAGCGGCCGTGGGCGGGCCGATCGGCCTGATCCGCGACGGCGACATCATCGAACTCGACGCCATCACAGGAAAGCTCGCAGTCCGCCTTTCTGATGCCGAACTTGAGGAGCGTCGTAAGGGGTGGAAGCCGCGCAAGACCGACTACAATTCGGGCGCGCTCTGGAAATACGCGCAGACGGTCGGTTCCGCCAAGGGGGGGGCCGTAACCCACCCCGGCGGCGCGGCCGAGACCCATTGCTATGCGGATATCTGACCTCACGATCGCAGCACTCTTCCTCGTCCTGGGCGGCCATCAGGCCACCTGGGCGCAGGATGCCGTGGGCGCTCGTGGCCCGATTCCGCCTCGTCCCATTCCCGGCATCGCCCTGCCGGAGCCCGACAGCGTGCCGGGCCCGGCTCCCGGCGCTGCGACCATTGCGCCGGCCCCCAACGCACCCGCCGCCCATACCGCGCTGCCGCTCGTCCCCTTCAGCAGCGCCCGCGACGCCATCAAGGCCTGGATGCGCGACTCGACGGCCGGAGACCAGGCCGGAGCCGTCCGCGCGCTCGAATATGCCGCCGCGCAGGGGCACCTGACGGCGCAGTTCAAGCTGGGCCGGATGTATGCCGGCGGCGAGGGCGTTCCGGCCAATGATCTCAAGGCATTCGAGTATTTCTCGAAGATCGCGGACGAGAATGCCGACGCCATTCCCGGCACGGCCGATGGCCGCATCGTCGGCAACGCCTTCGTGGCGCTCGGCGGCTATTTCATGGACGGTATCAAGGGCACTTATGTGAAGCCCAATATCGACCGCGCCTTCGACATGTTCCACTACGCCGCCTCCTATTTCGGCGATCCGGAAGGCCAGTACAATCTCGGCCGGCTCTATATGAGCGGGCAGGGCACCCGTCGTGACGCAAGGCAGGCGGCGCGCTGGATGAAGCTTGCCGCCGAGAAGGGCTACGCCCCGGCCCGCGCGGTCTTCGGTGACCTGCTGCTGCGTGGCGGCGAGGGCGTGCCGCGCCAGCCGGTGCTCGGTCTGATGTGGCTGTCGCTGGCTCGCGAGAGCGCCGATCCCAGCCGCGAGGGCTGGATCATCGAACGGCACGACAGCGCCTTCGCCTCGGCCTCCGCGAGCGATCGCACGGCCGCGCTCGCCCTGATCGAGCGCCAGCAGGTCGCGGGCGGGCGCTCGCCGCAGCGCTGAGCGCCCCGCATCCGCATTCTCTTATCGAGCGTATCGGGAGCAGAACCACAGGGGTCTGTTCCATGCGCGCGATCATCTCACTTGGATTCGGTGCCGTCCTGGCGCTTTCAGCCAACGGCGCCGTCACGGCTCAGGACAATTACGAAAGCTGGCCTCCGCTCGCCGATCCTTTCCCGAGCACGGGCGGCGGCGGCATCATGATCCATGACTACGATCCGGTCGTCGCGGACGGCAAATGCACGACGAATTTCCGCGCGATCGAGCCCAATGGCACGGTTTATCACAACAGCATCGTCTTCGACGCCGTCGAGACGCAGGGTGGGGTTCTCTGCACCAAGGGAAAATGGCGCTCGGCGGACGGCAGCGCGACCGGAACGACGCCGTTCCGGGTCTTCATCAAGGACGGCGTGAAGCGCGGCTCGGGCGAATAGAATCGCTTCGCCGGAACTGGATCACGCCGCCCTCAACTCCACCATCACCGGCACATGGTCCGACGGCTTCTCCCAGCCGCGGACATGCTTGACGATCTGCACGCCCGAAAGCCTGTCGGCGGCCTGCGGCGACAGCAGGAGATGGTCGATGCGGATGCCGTTGTTCCGCTGCCAGGCGCCAGCCTGATAGTCCCAGAACGTGTACAGGCCGCCATCGTCGCAGCTGGCGCGCAGGGCCTCGGTCAGGCCGAGATTGAGCAGCCCGCGAAAGGCGCTCCGCGTCTGCGGCAGGAACAGCGCGTCCGAGACCCAGGCGGCCGGATCACGTGCATCGCGTGGCTCGGGAATCACATTGTAGTCGCCGGCCAGGACCAGCGGCTCCTCCAGCGCGAGCAGCATCTGCGCATGGGCGGTCAGGCGCTTCATCCAGCCGAGCTTGTAGGGGTACTTCTCGGTGTTGGGCGGGTTGCCGTTGGGCAGGTAGATCGAGGCGAGCCGCACCACGCCGCCGCCCAGCGGCAGCAAGCCTTCGAGATAGCGCGCCTGCTCGTCGCCGTCGTCGCCGGGCAGCCCGCGCCGGACATCTTCAAGCTTCGCGCGCGACAGGATGGCGACGCCGTTGAAGGTCTTCTGGCCGTGGGTCTCGACCTGCCAGCCTGCCTCCTCGATCTCCCGGCGCGGGAAATCGGCATCGATGCATTTCAGTTCCTGCAGGCACAGCGCATCGGGCTCGGCCTCCTTGAGGAAGTCCAGCAGATGGCCGAGCCGCTGGCGGACGGAATTGACGTTCCAGGTGGCGATACGCAAAAGCCTGCTCCAAGTCGGGAAAGCGCCGCGAGGCTGGGCGCGACCATACATCAAGAAAAAGCCTCCCCGCATCACTGCGGAGAGGCTTGCCTGTGCAGACGGTCAGATCACGTCAGGGACAGGCGCGAACGACGCCGCCGGAAGCGATATAGGTCCCGGTTTCGGGATTGTAGCTGCGGAAGCGGCGCGAGCAGTAGGCCACCGCATCGACGTCCTCGGCGCTGTAGCCATAGGCGCGCGGCACAGGCGCGGCATAGACGGGCGGCGCGACATAGACCGGCGCGGGCTCGTAGTAGCCCGGGGCAGCGAGCGCGCCCGCGGCCAGCGCTCCGCCGAGCACGCCGGCTGCGATTCCGGCGCCGACGGCCGCGCCACGGCTCGGTCCACGGTAATAGCCGTAGCGAGGCCCGTAATAGCGGCGGTATTGCACCGTCTCGACGAGATCGTTGCCGACCGTCGCGAACGTCAGGGCGGGGCCCGATGCCGCGGCGATGGGGGCGGCGTTGGCGGGCGCCGCCATCAGCGCGCCACCGACGAGAGCCGCGGCAAGGGTGAGCGTCTTGATCATGGAAAATTCCTTTCCTCTCGTATGAGAGGAAGCTTGCGCGTTCCTCTGAAGATGTCCAAGCGTAGCTGTTACGCGATGATGGTGAAAGCGTTACGCACGATAGCGTCAAAATTTCGTCGTCAAACGGTGCGCCCGTTCCCTCGGCGATACTTTTTCTGCTGACGGTTGCACGATAGCGCTTGGCGCTCCATCTAGCCTGCGCATATTTTGCATTGCATCATTCGTTCGAAGGACTTGAGCCCCTATGTCGCATCCCGGCGAGACGCCTCGTGCCGAGACCGCCACCGCGCCTGCCGTCGCCAAGGCCATGCGGCCGCTGCCGCTGATCATCTTCTCGTCGCGCTGGCTGCAGTTGCCGCTCTATCTCGGCCTGATCGTGGCGCAATGCGTCTACGTCTTCCTGTTCCTCAAGGAGCTCTGGCACCTCGTCACCCATGCCTCCTCCTTCGGCGAGCAGCAGATCATGCTGGTCGTGCTCGGCCTGATCGACGTGGTGATGATCTCGAACCTGCTGATCATGGTGATCGTCGGCGGCTATGAAACCTTTGTCTCGCGGCTCGGCCTGCAGGGCCATCCCGACCAGCCGGAATGGCTCAGCCACGTCAACGCCAGCATCCTCAAGATCAAGCTCGCCATGGCGATCATCGGCATCTCGTCGATACACCTGCTGCGGACCTTCATCGAGGCCGGCAATATCGGCAATGCCGGCCGCAGC
Organism: Allobosea sp. GW822-FHT03F07; assembly: GCF_058801345.1. NCBI lineage: Bacteria > Pseudomonadati > Pseudomonadota > Alphaproteobacteria > Hyphomicrobiales > Alloboseaceae > Allobosea > Allobosea sp. GW822-FHT03F07. Next base: position 143,735 of record NZ_JBXAND010000002.1, on the reverse strand, counting down.
ACCGACTACACCGTAACCGGCGTCATCCTGCAGACGACGATCCACGTCGTCTTCATCATCTCGGCGATCGGCATCGCCTGGGTCGACAAGATGACGATCCCCAACGGTAAGGGGCATTGACGGGGGCTCGGCGGCGTTTCTAGGGCTAGAAAGTGCTTCGCTTTGATAGAAGCGCTGGTCATCCCGGGCGACCGCAGGGAGACCCGGGATCCATTCCGGAGCACTGATCGGAGAGGTTCCGGAATGGGTTCCGGGTCAAGCCCGGGACGACGTCGCGGCTCGGAAAGAACCAGCGTATTCTAGCGAAGGGTCGACCCGAGAATCTTTCCCCTGAGATGCTCGCTGCCGGCCCGACTACAACGCTTGGTTCCGTTACTGCCCTCGGCCGGTCCGCGCCGCGAAGCGGATCGCCTCCTCGGCGGCCCGGAACAGCGCCTTGGCCTTGTTGACGCATTCGGCCTGCTCGGAAGCCGGATTGGAATCGTAGACGATGCCCGCACCGGCCTGGACATGCATGCGCCCGTCCTTGACCACGGCGGTGCGCAGCACGATGCAGGTGTCCATTTCGCCGCTCGCGCCGAAATAGCCGACGCAGCCGCCATAGGCGCCGCGCGCATCGTGCTCGAGTTCGTCGATGATCTCCATCGCACGCACCTTCGGCGCGCCCGACACCGTTCCCGCCGGGAAGCCGGCCGAGAGCGCCGCCAGCGCATCGTGGCGCGGATCGATCTCGCCCTCGACATTCGAGACGATGTGCATGACCTGGCTGTAACGCTCGATGAAGAAGGAATCGGTGACCTTCACCGAGCCGATCTTGGCGACGCGGCCGACATCGTTGCGGCCGAGATCGAGCAGCATCAGGTGCTCGGCCCGCTCCTTCGGGTCGGCCAGCAGTTCTTCGGCCAGCGCCTCGTCCTCGGCTGCCGTCGCGCCGCGGCGGCGTGTGCCGGCGATCGGACGAATCGTGACGGTGTCATCGCGCAGCCGGACCAGGATCTCGGGGCTGGAGCAGACGATCTGGAAGTCGGCGAAGTCGAGATAGCACAGGAAGGGCGCCGGATTGACGCGCCGCAGCGCGCGATACAGCGCGAAGGGCGGCAACTGGAAGGGCGCCTCGAACCGCTGCGACAGCACCACCTGGAAGATGTCGCCGGCGCGGATGTAATCCTGCGCGGTCGCGACCATCGCGTGGAACTCGGCCTCGCTCGTATTGGAGACGATGGCCGGCTCGGGCAGGCCGGCGATATCGATCGCGGCTTCCGGGGGCAGGGGGCCTTCCAGCGCCTGCACCACGGCATCGAGGCGCTCCAGCGCTCGCTCATGCGCGGCACGCGCCGGCACGCCGGGCTGGTGGCGCACGGGCGTCACGACATGGATTTCGTCGCGCACCGAATCGAACACCACCATCAGCGTCGGCCGGGTCAGGATAGCATCCGGCACGCCCGTGCCGGTGTCCTTCGGCTCCGGCAGGCGCTCCATCAGCCGGACCATGTCGTAGCCGAGATAGCCGAAGACGCCGGCCGCCATCGGCGGCAGGTCGGTCTCCGCCTCGGCGGGGATCGCACTCTCGTCGAGCAGCGCACGCAGGCTCTCGAAGGCAGGTCGCGGATCGGCCAGGAAGGCATCGCCCAGCGCCGGGCGGCAGATCGAGGCCTCGCCGCAATGGCAGCGCCAGATCAGGTCCGGTTCGAGCCCGATCATCGAATAGCGCCCACGCACAGCCCCACCCTCGACCGATTCGAGCAGGAAGGCCGGCCCATTGGTCGCGTGGCGCAGCTTCAGGAAGGCGGCGACCGGCGTCTCGCAATCGCCGACCAGCACCTGCCGGAGCAGTTGCGGCGTGCCTGCTTCATAGGCCGCTGCGAAACGCTCCTGATCTTGCTCCCAAGTCATCATCAATGCTGCATCGTTAGTTCTGCGCGCCGCCGGTGGCGTTACGGAAGGCCGTCTCGTTGATCGAGACTCCGAGTTCCGTCTGACGCACCGCGATGTATTGCGCGAGAATGTCCTCGCTGACGCTGGCACCGAGCTGCCGCGCAAAATTCTCGGCCTCCTGCGTCGTGCGGGCATAGCTCGGCACGGTCGCGGCATCGACCTTGAACAGGATGCGCGAGCCATCGCTGACGGCGGCCGAGTTGCTCTTGCCGGCGACGGTTCCGAAAATCAGGCTGATGACATTGGCGGGCAGTTCGGGGCGCTGGTCCTGACGGCCGATCTCGCTCGCCTGTTCGACCGTCAGTCCCGCGGAGGCTGCGACCGCATCGAAGGCCTCGCCCTTGTCGAGCCGCTCGACCAGTTCGCGCGCCTTGGCCGAGAGCCGGGTCGCGACCTCGTCCGCACGCCACTGCGTCTCGACCTGCGCCTTGACCTCGTCGAAGGTCTGCTCGCGCGCCGGATCGATCTTCTTCACGTCGTACCAGACATAGCCGCTGTCGCGGGGCAGGCGGATCGCCTCGTTATCGACTCCGACATCGGAGCGGAAGATCGCCTGCACCGTCGCATCGCCGCCCGGCAGCGGCTGCTCCACCGTCCCGTCGGGGCGGCGCAGGGCATTGTCGATCGGGCCGATGCTGCGCAGCGTCAGGTTGAACTCCTTGGCGATCTCGGCGAGCGGCTTGGCGGCGGCGCGCTGGTCCTCGATCTTGTCGTGGATCTCGGTGACGCGGCTCGCCGCGCGGCTGGTGGCGAGTTCCTGGCGGACTTCGTTCGCGACCTCCTCGAAGGCGCGCACGCTCTCCGGCTGGATCACGGTGACGCGCAACAGCACGGACCCGAAAGCGCTGGCGGCAGGAGCGCTGACGGCGCCCTCGGCGAGCGCGAACGCGGCTTCACGGACGATCGGATCGAACACCTGGGTCCGGGTGAAAGTGCCCAGCGTCAGATCGGAGGCCGCGACATTGCGCGCGGTCGCGATCGCATCGAAGGTCTCGCCCGCGTCGATGCGCGCCTTGGCGGCCTGCGCCTCTTCGGCATTGGGGAAGGTGATCTGCTGGATCGTGCGGGTCTCGGGCGTGGTGAAGCGCTGGCCCTTGACCTGCTCGTAGCGGGCCTTCGCATCGGCGTCGTTGACCGAACCGGCATCGGCAAGAGTCTCGGCGGAGATCGCGAGGATGTCGGCCGTGCGCCGCTCCGGCGCACGGAAGGCGCCCTTGCGCTCGTCGAAGAAGGTCTTGAGCTGCGCCTCGGTCGGCGCAGGAATGTCGCCGGCGATGCCGGGAGCCAGCCGCGCGAAGGTCACGCTGCGACGCTCATTGCGCAGGCGATGACCGAGCTCCTGCAAGGCGCCCGGTGCCAGCACGGCCCCGACGACCATCTCGGCGATCTGCTGACGCAGGATCGTGGCGCGCTGCTCGCGGACGTAAGTCTGCTCGGTAAAGCCGTTCGAGCGCAGCAACTCGTTGAAGCGCGCCGAGGAGAAATTGCCCGAGGCATCGCGGAAGGTCGGATCCTGGAAGATCAAATCGCGGATCGTCTCGTCGGACACCGCAAGACGCATGCCCTGCGCCGTCTGGTCGAGCACCGACTCGGTCACGAGGCGCGACAGGGCCTGCCGGTCGAGCCCGAATGCGCGGGCCATCTCGGGCGTGATCTGGCGGCGCTGCTGGCGCGTCAGCGCCTGAACATCGTTCTGGAAGGCGGTCCGCATCTGGTCGAGGCTGATCTCAGCCTTGCCGACGCGCGCCACGGAGTTCCTGCCGTAACCCTGGAAAATATCGCCGATGCCCCAGATCGCGAAGGACAGGATCAGGAAGCCGAACATGACGGTGATGATGAGCTTGCCGAGGAAGCTCTGGCCCGCCTTGCGGATGCCCTGCATCATCATGGGGATGTATCTTTCCTTGGGCCTGGCGCGGCACGGAGGCCACCGTCGCCGGTTTTGTTCGGCGCTGCTTATAGGAACCGGAGCGGCAAGCCGCAATCGCCAGCGCGGATTCGTGTTTGATCGTCGCGTCCGCGATCGTTCCTTCGCGAGATTGCGGCCCGGCGCCGGCATTGCTAGAGCCGGAGCGGCAATTTTTGGAGGATCGACGTGACGCGCAGCATCAGGCCGCTGGTGGCGGGCAATTGGAAGATGAACGGGCTGAAGGCCGACCTCGCCATCGCGGCCGAGGTCGCGAAGGGCTATGACGCCGCCTTGAAGGCCGCCGTCGATCTCGCGATCTGCCCGCCCGCGAGCCTGCTCTATCCCGCGAGCGTCGCACTTGTCGGCTCGCGCATCGCGACCGGCGGCCAGGATTGCAGCATGCAGGCCTCCGGCGCCTTCACCGGCGAAATCTCGGCCGCGATGCTGGCCGATGCCGGCGCGAGTTTCGCGATCGTCGGCCATTCCGAACGCCGCACCCTGCATGGCGAGACCAATGCGACGGTGAAAGCCAAAGCCGAAGCCGCGCAGAAGGCCCTGCTCGTGCCGATCGTCTGTGTCGGCGAGACGAAGGAGGAGCGCGAGGCCGGCAAGGCGCTGGCGATCGTGAAGAAGCAGTTGCGCGGGTCCGTGCCGGACGGCGCGACGGCCGCGACGCTGGTCATCGCCTATGAGCCGGTCTGGGCCATCGGCACGGGGCTCACCCCGACAGCCGCCGACGTCGCCGAGATGCACGAGGCGATCCGCACCGAACTCGGCCGTCTCCTCGGCAAGGCGGCCGCGGCGGGCGTGCGGCTGCTCTATGGCGGTTCGGTCAAGCCGTCGAATGCCGCCGAACTGATGAATGTCGCCCATGTCGATGGCGCGCTCGTCGGCGGCGCCAGCCTCAAGGCCGAGGATTTCCTCGCCATCGCCCGCGCCTGCGCCTGAGGCGCGGCCCGGCTGACGCATTGTCCTTGATGAAGATGCCGATAGCGGGTGGTGCGGCCCGCGAACGCGTGCTATGTGCCGCGCCGAGTTCGCTCGCCGGCCTTCGGCGAAAGGCGAGCATAGGTGCGGGCAGCCCTTGGCGGCGGCCGGCGCCATACCCATTTCGCGAGCTTAGTCTCAGTCTGTCGAGAACATGCAGAACGTCATCATCGTCATCCACCTGATCATAGTGGTCGCGCTCGTCGGCGTCGTCCTGCTGCAGCGCTCCGAGGGCGGCGGGCTCGGCATGGGTTCGGGCGGCGGCGGAGCGGGCGGCTTCATGACCGGCCGCGGCCAGGCCAACGCGCTGACCCGGACGACGGCGATCCTCGCCGGCGCGTTCTTCCTGACCTCGATCGTGCTGGCCGTGATGGCCAATCGCGGCCGGGTGCAGCGCTCGATCATCGACGGCGCGCCGACGCAGAGCGCGCCTGCCACGCCGACCGGCCCGAGCGCTCCCAATGCGGGTGGCGTGCTCGACCAGCTCCGGCAGATGCAGGCGCCGAGCGGGACGCCGCAACCGCCGACGCCGCCAGCTCCGGCGCCGCAGCAGTGACCTGAGGTGGCATGTCCCGCAAAAGTGGTTTCCACTTTTACGATAAGGACTTGCCAAAGCGGCAAGTCTTGGCAGGGGCCGGGCAACCGGCCCTTCTCTTTTGTGTGGGGCGTGTTTGCTGAAACGCGGCGCTCTCCTGTGGACAAGCGTGCAGGGCAAGACGGGATTGCACCCTTGGACTTAGCGAATCGACCCCGTCGCTTTAGAGGTGTCCTCCCATGACGCGGTATGTATTCATCACCGGCGGCGTGGTCTCCTCGCTCGGCAAAGGCCTAGCGGCGGCGGCTCTGGCCGCTCTCCTGCAGGCGCGCGGCCACACGGTCCGCCTGCGCAAGCTCGACCCCTATCTCAATGTCGATCCGGGCACGATGAGCCCGTATCAGCATGGCGAGGTCTTCGTGACCGATGACGGGGCGGAGACCGACCTCGACCTCGGCCATTACGAGCGCTTCACCGGCCGGCCCTGCAACAAGGGCGACAACATCACCACCGGCCGCATCTACATGGACATCCTGACCAAGGAGCGCCGCGGCGACTATCTTGGCGCGACGATCCAGGTCGTCCCGCACGTCACCAACGCCATCAAGGAGTTCATCCTCGACGGCAACGAGGACTACGACTTCACCCTGGTCGAGATCGGCGGCACGGTCGGCGACATCGAGAGCCTGCCCTTCCTCGAGGCGATCCGGCAGGTCAACCAGCAGCTGCCGCGCGGCCAGTGCATCTTCATCCACCTGACGCTGCTGCCCTATATCCCGACGGCCGGCGAGCTGAAGACCAAGCCGACCCAGCATTCGGTCGCCGAGCTGCGCTCGATCGGCATCCAGCCCGACATCCTGCTCTGCCGCACCGACCGCGAAATCCCGCGCGAGGAGCGCCGCAAGCTCGCCCTGTTCTGCAATGTCCGCGAGACCGCGGTGATCGAGGCCCGCGACGTCGCCTCGATCTACGACGTGCCGCTGTCCTATCACGCAGAGGGCCTCGACAACGAGGTGCTGGCCGCCTTCGGCATGGACGCATCCAGCGAGCCCGACGTCTCGAACTGGCGGCGCATCTCCGAGCGGGTCAAGAACCCCGAGGGCGAGGTCACCATCGCCGTCGTCGGCAAGTACACCGGCATGAAGGACGCCTATAAGTCCCTCATCGAGGCGCTGATGCATGGCGGCATCGCCAACCGGGTCAAGGTCAATCTCGACTGGATCGAGTCCGAGGTCTTCGAGAAGGAGGATCCGGCGCCGTTCCTGGAGCATGTCCACGGCATCCTCGTGCCCGGCGGCTTCGGCCATCGCGGCGCCGAGGGCAAGATCAAGGCTGCGACCTTCGCCCGGCAGCGCAAGGTGCCGTATTTCGGCATCTGCTTCGGCATGCAGATGGCCGTGATCGAGGGCGCTCGCTCGCTCGCCGGAATCAAGGACGCCAACTCGACCGAATTCGGCCCCACGACCGAACCCGTAGTCGGCTTGATGACCGAATGGCTGCGCGGCAACGAACTCGAACAGCGCGCGGCCGACGGCAATCTCGGCGGCACGATGCGGCTCGGCGCCTACGCCTCGACGCTTCAGCCCGGCTCCAAGATCGCGCAGATCTACGGCACGACCGAAATCTCCGAGCGCCATCGCCACCGCTATGAAGTGAACATGGGCTATCGCGACCGGCTGGAGGCGCAGGGCATGAGCTTCTGTGGGCTCTCGCCGGACGGGCTGCTGCCGGAGACGATCGAATATCCCGACCATCCCTGGTTCATCGGCGTGCAGTATCACCCCGAGCTGAAATCGCGCCCCTTCGAGCCGCACCCGCTGTTTGCGAGCTTCGTCGAGGCTGCGGTGGTGCAGAGTAGGTTGGTGTGAGGCGGGGAGGGCGAGGCGCGGGGCCGGAGAGGTGTAGGATGGGTTGCTATGTGGCGAAGCGGATTTGCCTCAAGGGCGGGTGGCGGTCGATTAGCGACGCTCACTCCGTGTAATCCCGCATTTGGTGATCCACCGCTGCGGCAATACGTTGATCGCGACGTTCGGCCGCAATTCGTAGAACGACAGGGTCCGATAGCTCCATGCGTAAGGCGCGCAGTCCTTGAGCACTGCCGTGTGCAAGAAAAACTGAAACTCCTCGGGAGCATGGCGAATGGACACCAAGAAGCTGTGTCCTTCGACTTCGTCTGCGCCGAACGTAAGGACAGCACGGCGCCTGAAGCTGTCAGCATAAATCCCTATAATGATGGTCGGCAGGAGTACCGCCAAGATTGTGAAGACCGGCAGCCGGAGCACTGAGCTGATCCTGCTTTTCAGCGGGGGTGCAAAGATCAGAGCCGAGGCTGCAACGCAGACGGCGGCAATGACCCTCCAATGAGGAAGTCCAAGTCGATCAGACCAGAATGTCGCCAAGGCAAGTGCTTGAAATGGGTTGCCGAACAGGATCACGGTCACCGCGCCAAACGCGAGAGCGCTCAGGAATAGCTTCATTGCAAGCAACGGCGGTCCTCGCTGTCGTGGATTTTTGGGGCATGACGTGTAGCAGGGCACGCTATGGCATAACCATCCCACCGCTTAGGGTCGGAATTTGCCCTTCCCGTCATGGTCGCGACAAGCCCGACCATGACGGGAAGGGCATTTGACGCGCGGGGAACCCCTCTCCCGGATGGGAGAGGGGTAGGGGTGAGGGCCCGCCGCTGATTGCAAGGGCGCTACGGAGCCGTTGCGCCTCCTTGCTGCAAGGGCAGGCCCTCATCCGGCGCTCCGCGCCACCTTCTCCCATCCGGGAGAAGGGAAGAAGCGTCGCGGTGCCCTTCCCCGTCATGCTCGGGCTTGTCCCGAGCATCCATGTCTTGAACACCGCCCTCGACCAGACAAGACGTGGATGGTCGCCACAAGGGCGACCATGACGATGGAGGATGCAAAATAGTAATCCCCGCCCTCCACATCGCCCTTATCCTGCCTCCACCTCATCCTCGAGGGGCGGCCATCCGGAAGGCAAGCCATTGGTCGGGATGGGGGCGGCGCCTGCGGCCGGGCTTGCACCCCGGACTCGGGAGGCTTCGGGAACCGCCCTGGGGGTACTACGGCCCCTGTGCGAGGAGCTCGCTGGAACGGTCGGTGGCATCACGCCCTCGTCCCATGCCGGAGTAGGCGCGACAACCCGATGAGGGAAACTGGCGTCGAAACGGCTCGCGACGGAGGACGCCAACGACCCAATAAGCGCGGCCCGGAGTCCGAAATCGCCGGTGAGCGGAGCGCCACGGGGCGTGCGGATGGTGGCTCAATCCATCCGCGTCGCATCCTGGCTCAACGGATGCGGCCCTATACCTCGCGCCTCGCGGCGCTCCGCTGCCCCTCATCGTAAAACCGCCGCGCGAGAGCGAGGGCGGACACGCCGCACGCCTCTGGCGCCGCCTGCTGACTGACGTATAGTGAGGTATCGATACTTCGCAGCTTGGGGGCAGGCCGTATGGCGATCTCGATGGCGGGGCTGCCCGCATTTCTGCTCTACTTCGCCCTCGGCGTCGCGCTGATTGCCTGCTTCACCGCGATCTATCTCCGGCTCACCGCGCATGACGAGATCGCACTGATCCGCGGCGGCAACCTGTCGGCGGCCGTGGCGCTCGGCGGCAATGTCACCGGCTTCTCGATCCCGCTCGAAAAGGCGATCGCCCAGGCCAGCAGCATCCCGGATCTCGTGCTCTGGGCGCTCGCTGCGATGATCATCCAGTTCGGCGCCTATGGGCTGGCGCGCATCCTGATTCCGGAGCTCTCGCGCAAGATCGAGGAGGACCGCCTGCCTTCGGCGGCGATGCTCGCGGTCATCGCCGTGATTTCCGGCACACTGGCCGCCGCCAGCATGACGGCCTGAAGGGGAGGCGGCGATGAAGCGCTCGACCCAGATCGGATTGGCGGCAGCGGGCGTCGTGCTCGTCGCGACGATATGGGCGAATTCAGGCCCGGACGAGGAGGACAGCCTCGTCTACAACAATCTCGCCGAATGCCGCGCCGGCGGGCAGCTCTCGTCGAGCCAATGCGAGGAGCGCTTCAACGAGGCCTCGGCCAACCATCTGCGCGACGCCAAGAAATTCACCAGCACCAGTTCCTGCGAGGCCGAATACGGCTCGGGCTCCTGCCAGAGCGCGGTCTGGAACGGTGCGCAGGTGATCGTTCCGGCGCTCGCCGGAATCATGCTGGCGCGCAGTCTCGCCCAGGGCGGCGGCACCGCGCAGCCCTTGCTGCCGCCGACGCGACAGGCCTGCCCGCCAGGCAGCCAGGCGCCGGAGTGCCAGCAGGCGCGCTCTTCCTCGTCGAGTGGCAGCGGTGGCGGAGGCAGCAGCTATGGTGGCCGCAGCGGCAGTTCGTCCTCGTCCTCGCGCGCCTATTCGACCACCTCCGGGGCGGCGCTGGTGGCGCGCAGCGGCACCGTCAGCGGAGCGAGCAGCGCCAGCACCGTCTCGCGCGGCGGCTTCGGCTCGACCTCGCATTCCTACTCGTCTTCGTCCTCGTCCTGACATGCGCCGCGTAGCCATCTCGCCGCGGCCCGACTGGCAGAGCCAGGTCGAACGGCTCGGCTTCGCCTTCCACACCATCGACGGCGAAACCTATTGGGACGAAAGCGCCGCCTATGCCTTCACGCTCGAGCAGATCGAGCGCGACATCGAGGCGCCGACCGACGCGATCGAGCAGCTTTGCTTCGCCTTCATCGAAAAGGCCCTCGGCAGCGAGGAGATACTAAGCCGGCTCGCAATCCCGGACGGACAATGGGATTTCATCCGGGAGAGCTGGCAGCGCGGTGATCGCAACCTCTATGGCCGGCTCGACCTCTCCTATGACGGGCGTGGACCGGCCAAGCTGCTGGAATATAATGCGGATACCCCGACCGGCCTGTTCGAATCGAGCGTCGTGCAATGGGATTGGCTCGAGCAGGCGATGGCACGCGGCGCGTTGCCGGCGCGGAGCGATCAGTTCAATTCGCTGCATGAACGGCTGATCGCGGCCTTCGCCCATCTGCGCACGCCTTCGCCCTACCGCCTGCACCTGACCTCAGTCGAGAACAGCAACGAGGACAAGGGCACGGTCGATTACCTGATGGATTGCGCCGTTCAGGCCGGGCTGGATGCGCGCTTCACCTTCATCGAGGAGATCGGCCTGCTCTCGGACGGGCGCTTCTGCGACGGTGCCAACCAGCCGATCGAGACCCTGTTCAAGCTCTATCCCTGGGAATGGCTGTTCCGCGAAAGCTACGCCAAGAATCTCGCGACCTCGCGCTGCCAGTTCGTCGAGCCGCCCTGGAAGGCGATTCTCTCGAACAAGGGCCTGCTCCCGTATCTCTGGGAGATGGAGGCTGGTCATCCGAACCTGCTGCCGGCCTTCTTCGAGGGCGATCCGCGTTGTGCCACCCTGTCGCCGCGCCATGTCCGCAAGCCGCTCTATTCGCGCGAGGGCGCCAACGTCACCTTGATCGAGCGCGGCACGGTGCTGGACAGCGATGACGGCCCCTATGGCGCGGAAGGTTTCATCCTGCAGGATGCGGCGCCGAACCTGTTCGGCTCGCCCGGAAACTACGCCGTGCTGGGCTCCTGGCTCGTCGCCTCGCAGGCCTGCGGGCTTTGCATCCGCGAAGACGCATCGCCGATCACCAAGAACACCTCGCGCTTCGTGCCGCACTACATCGAAGGCTGAATTGACCCCGGGAGCTTCGAACCGGATCGTCATTCCGGACAAGCCGCGTCAGCGGCGCCGATCCGGAATCCATGCCGCAACGCCGGTCCTGCAAGGCTCCGGCATGGATTCCGGGTCTGCGCTTCGCTGCGCCCGGAATGACGGCGCGGGCACGACAAAGGCGCCCGCTTACGCATGACCCGCCTGCGCCAACCTGCTAGACCTAAGCCCCGAGCCTGCCGCAAGCGAGCCAAGCCCATGCCTGACACGACCGTCTCTCCCGCCCCTCGTGGCCTCGACCACCTCGTCATCGGCGTCCGCGACCTCGACGCCGCCGGCGCCTTCTACGAGAAGCTCGGCTTCACCGTGGGCGCCCGCAACCGCCATCCCTGGGGCACGGAGAACCGGATCGTCCAGTTTCCGGGCTCATTCCTCGAACTGATCACGATCGGCGACGCCGCCGCGATCGTTCCGCCGACGCCGCGCGTCTTCTCCTTCGGCAGCTTCGTCAGCGAGGCGCTGGAGCGCGGCGAGGGCCTGTCCATGCTGGTGCTGGAAAGCACGGATGCCAAGGCGGACGCTGCGGCGTTCAAGGCGGCCGGCATCGGCGATTTCGAGCCGTTCTTCTTCGAACGCCAGGCGCGGCGTCCCGATGGCAGCGAGGTCCGCGTCGCCTTCTCGCTCGCCTTCGCGGCCGATCCGCTGGCGCCGGAATGCGGCTTCTTCGTCTGCCAGCAGCACGAGCCGCAGAATTTCTGGAACCCGGCCTTCCAGCAGCACGCCAATGGCGCGAGCGCCCTGACCTCGGCGATCATCGTCACCGATGACCCGTCCGCCCATCGCGAGTTCCTGAGCGCCTATGCCGGCTTTCCGGAGGTGCTGGAGGGCAATGCCGATCTCGTCCTCGACTTGCCGCGCGGCCGCATCGACGTGCTCGATTTCGAGGCCGCCGAGGCGATCTATCATGTCGCGCCGGACCCGACCCCGGCCCGCTTCCTCGGCTTCTGCGTGGCCGTGCCGGATCTGGACGCCGTGGCAAGCCGGCTGGAGGCGGCCGGCGTGCCCCATGCGCAAGGCGATGAGCGCATCGTCGTTCCGGCCGAGGCCGCGCTGGGCTGCGTCATTGCCTTTGAGCAGGCTTGAGGTTCACCATCACAGCGAGCGGGACAGGAGATTCGGATCAGAATGATCACGCAGGCCTTGTTGAAGCTTCCGGATTTCGCCCTGTTCTTTTCCGTCTCGCTCGGTCTCGTCGGCGTCTACCTGCTGGTCTACACGGTCGCGACCTCGCATAACGAGTTCGGCCTGATCCGGCAGAACAACATCGCGGCGGCGCTTTCGCTGGGCTTGAGCCTGACCGGCTTCGCGTTGCCCCTGTCGAGTGCCGTCGTCCATGCGAACACGATTCCCGACCTCGTGATCTGGGGCGTCGTCGCCATCATCGTGCAGTTGATCGTCTATGTGCTGGTCAGGATCGTCCTGCCCAACCTGTCGGCGCGCATCGCAGCCGGCGAACTGGCCGCAGCACTGTTTCTCGGCGCCGCATCTCTCGCGGCCGGCGTCATCAACGCGGCCGCGATGACCTTCTGAAGGCCAGCCCGCCGGGCAAGGCTTCGTCCAGACACCCTTTTAGTCGGCGGCGCGCCCGTCCCGCAGGGACGCCAGCAACGCAACCAGTGCCCGGTCGTGCAGCACGACCATGCGCTCCTTCGGCTTCAGCCAGATCGCGGCATCGTCGATCGTCTCGGCATCGACCAGCTTGGCCTGGGCCAGGGCACGGTCGGCCTCGATCTCGCCGCGACGACGCGGCTGGCCTTCCGGCAGCATCAGTTCATGCGCCTCGCGCAGCGCCGGATCAGCGTGCAGCGCCCGCAGGCCGTCGGCATCGTCGTAGCCGGCCCGATCGAACTCCGCCTGAAGCGCGTTGGCACGCAGGGCCACGGCCGGCGGATCGCCTTCCTCAGGGGTTACCAGCAGCTTGTGGCGCTTGAGCCAGAGCCCGATCGCGAGCTGGCCCGAGGCCCAGGAGAGCGGGATCGCCAGCACGAGGCCGACGATGGTGGGCGACATCCAGGCGAACAGCGAGGTCGCGATCATGAAGGCGGAAATGCCGGCGACGACGCCGAGCACCGTATGGGTGCGGTGCCGGCGGATAATGTCCTTGAGCGGAATAGAGCCGTCGTCGCGCCGCTGCGGGTTCCAGCCGGTGTCACGCCCGAGCAGGATCTGGAACACCGATCCTGACTGGATCAGCATCATGATCGGAGCGAAGAAGGCGGAGAACAGCACCTCGATCAGGGCCGACACGATCAGGCGGATCGCGCCGCCGCCCGCCCGTCGCAGCTTGTTGTTGAACAGCGTCAGCAACAGCCCGAACAGCTTCGGCGCAAGCAGGATCGCCATCGTCAGCGCGAACAGGTTCAATGCGCGCTCGGGGTCGAAGCGCGGCCAGACCGGGAAGAGCGTGAACTCCTGCGTGAAGTACTCCGGCCGCGCATAGCTGACCTGGAGCACGATCAGGATACCGACCACGAGTTGCATCAGCCAGAACGGCGAGGCGAGATAGCCCATGATGCCGGTAGCGAAGTGCTGGCGCGTCGGCAGGACGAAGCCCTTCGCGCCGATGATGCGCGAATGCTGCAGATTGCCCTGGCACCAGCGCCGGTCGCGCACCGAGACGTCGATCAGCGAGGGCGGGCTTTCCTCATAGGAACCCGTCAGATCCGGCAGCATGTAGACCGACCAGCCGGCGCGGCGGATCAGCGCCGCCTCGACGAAGTCGTGGCTGAGCACATGCCCGCCGAAGGGCGGCTTGCCCTTGAGGTCGGGCAGGCCGCAGTGATCGGCGAAGGCCTTGGTCCGGATGATCGCGTTGTGGCCCCAGTAGTTGCCGTCGCGGCCGGACCACATCGCCAGCCCCGTCGCGATGACGGGCCCGTAGACCCGCGCCGCGAACTGCTGGAGCCGGGCGAAGAAGGTGTTGCGATTGATGATCAGCGGCAGCGACTGGATGATGCCGGAATCGGGATCCTGCTCCATTGCCGAAGCGAGGCGCACGATGCAGGTGCCGGTCATCAGGCTGTCGGCGTCGAGCACGACCATGTGCTCGTAATGCCCGCCCCAGCGCGTCACGAAATCGGCGATGTTGCCGGCCTTGCGGTGATGGTTCTTGGGCCGGTGGCGGTAGTAAACCCGGGCATTCGGTCCCAGCCGTTCGCGCAGCGCCAGGAAAGCCCGCTCCTCGGCGATCCAGACATCCGGATTCGTCGTGTCGGAAACGATGAAATAGTCGAAATGGCTGCCGAGTCCGGTTGCCTCGACCGATTCGCGGATCGCCGCCAGCGCCGCGAAGGTGCGCGCCGACGACTCGTTGTAGATCGGCATCACCACGACGGTGCGGTGCTTCAGCGTCTCGACACGTCCCGAAAAGCCCTTGTTGAAGAGCAAACCGAAGAAGCCGAGGACGGCACTGGTGAAAGCGAGCGCGATCCAGGAGAAATTGATCGTGAACAGCACGAGCAAGACGTACTGCAACGACGTCGTGCGGCTGACCGACACGACATGATACATCTCCCAGGCGCCATAGGCGGTCAGCGCCAGGCCGCCGCCGAAGACGAAGAATCGCTTCAGCCACGGCGTCGTCCAGACTCGCGGAGCGGCGGGCGTTCTCCGTTCCGATGCGTTCCAGCTCCGGAACGACTGCACCGGCATGATGAGTCGATTCTCGGGGGGCGTCGCCGGCTCCTGGCTCGCCACATAGCGCTGTGCTTGCGCAGCGTCCTCGCCAGGGCGGGTCGCGGTTACCACGTCCATCGATTCAACCAGGTTTCCGAAACCGGCTGACCGCCGGATTGCAACATGAGCCTGAGCTCGCACAGGTTTTCCGTGCCCGGATCGACTTCGAAACCGACCCTCATCAGCTTGCGCTCGGGGAAGGGCCAGAGCCTGACATTGTGGATCTGGCCGGGCTGCGTGGTGATGTTGGCACGGGTCGAGGCGACCATGCCTGCATCGGCCAGCCTGTCGCCGGTGAAATCCACGATGAAGCGCCGCCGCCGCCCCTGCGTACCCCTCCCTTGGCGGACACGGGTCGCGAGCGCGAGAGGCGGCCGCTCCGGCGGCTGCCAGCACCAGGCCTGCCGATAGGCGACCACCGTCTCACTGCCGGCCGCGAGCGGCTGGCGCGGCCGCCAATACATGATGATGTTGTCGTTGACGTCGGATTCGCTGGGGATCTCGATGAGCTGGACCGAACCGGCGCCCCAGTCGCCCAGCGGCTCCATCCAGACGCTTGGACGCAGCTCGAAACGCTGGTCGTCATCCATGAAGGCCGCGGGGTCGCGCTCGCGCTGAACCAGCCCGAAACCCTTCGGATTGCTGTCCATGAAGGACGAGACCTGCAGGGTCGCAGGATTGCTGACCGGCCGGTAGATCCATTCGTCAGTTCCCGAGCGCATCTGCACGCCGGAGACCTCGTGGACCGCCGGCCGGACGTCGTCGAAGCTGCGCCGGCTCTGGGGGCCGGACAGGAAGGTACCCATGGTGCAGCCGAAGCCGATATGGTCGAGCGCCTGGCGCGCGAACAATGTCATCTCGACGTCGATCAGCGTGACGTCGCCGGGCCGCAGCGTCATCCGGACCGCCCCCGTCAGGCTTTCCGAATCGAGCAGGGCGTGGATCACCAGCAGGCCCGAGGCAGGGCTCGGCCGCTCGATCCAGAAGGCGCGGAAGAACGGGATCTCCTCACCCCGCGTCTCGCCCGGCCGCAGGATCAGCGCGCGGGCGAGGGCACCGAAATTCTGTCCGCGCGCCAGCGAACGGAAGAAGGTGGCGCCCTGAAAGATCGCGACCTCGAAAGGGCGTTCGAGGCCGGTCGCGATCCGCATCCCGGAGAACTGGAGATCGACATTCGCCGGCGGCGGCGTGACCCGCCCGTAATCGAACTTGCTGCGGTCGAATGCGACGCGCCGCACGGTGCCCTCTTCGATCGTGAAAAGGCTCACGGGGTTCGAAAAGACATAGCCGCGGTGCAGCGGCTCGACGGTGAAGCCGCGATTCTCGCCGGCCCAGACCAGACTGCCGGGCTGAGCCCTGATTCCCAGATACTGGTCGACGGGCAGGGTGGCATATCCATCCGGCAAATCGGTCGCGACCAGCGGCACGAGCGCGCGCTGCGCAAGGGCGCGCGCCGCATCCACGACCAACGAAGGATCGAATGTCTTGCCTTCGAACAGGAAGAACTGGTTGATGGCTGCGGCCGGTGATTGCGTCTGAGCACGCGCTACGCCCGCGGCAAACAGAGAAGCGGCTGCGGCTCCGCCGGAACCTTCGAGAAACTGCCGACGATTCAAAGGTTTCGACATTATATCCAACATGCGCGGACGACGCCCTCGCCCTTCCGCGCTTCTAGAGCATTTTCCGGTGATCTGAAAAGCGGCAGCGCCGGTAATTTGTAGTCTATCTCTTGTCTCCTTACGGGATGATTTCCAACGCATGGCGCCAGCGTCAATCTCGACTTTGGCAAATATCGACCGGATCGGCTATCCACGGGACCTGCAACGCCACCCTGCGCCGGAGCGACCGCCAAAGTCCGCGATCGGAACCGCGCGGTCGGCCATCCGTCGCAAAGGAAACGACAATCATGACCGAAATGCAGTCCGGCCGGTCCTGTCTCGCGATTCTGCTCGCAGCAGGCGAGGGGACGCGGATGAAATCGGCCCGGCCGAAAGTTCTGCATGAGGTCGGCGGGCGCTCGATGCTGGGCCATGTGCTGGCGTCGCTCGCGCAGGCGCAGGCGGACCACGTGGCGGTCGTCGTCGGCCCCGAGCGCCCCGAAGTCGTGCGTGAGGCGCAAGCACGCCTTCCGGAAGTGGAGATCGCCATCCAGGCGGAACGACATGGAACAGCCCATGCCACGCTGTCGGCTCGCGCCGCTCTCGCTAAAGGCTATGACGACGTCATCGTCGCCTTCGCCGACACGCCGCTGCTTCGACCGGAGACCTTTACGGCGTTGCGCGCGGGGCTTGCGCAGGGCTCGGCCGTCGTCGCGCTCGGATTCGAGGCTCGCGATCCCAACGGCTATGGCCGGCTCGTCATGCGCGATGGCGTGCTCGAGGCCGTCATCGAGCACAAGGACGCCACGCCGGAGCAGCGCGATATCCGGTTGTGCAACGCCGGGATGATGGCGCTCGATGGTCGCCATGCCCTGTCGCTGCTGGAGGCGATCGGCAACGATAACGCGCAATCCGAGTTCTACCTCACCGACGCGGTAGCACTCGCCCGATCGCGTGGCCTGCCGACAAGTGCGCTCGTTGCACCGGAAAGGGAGGTCCAGGGCATCAACGACCGCATCCAGTTGGCCTCCGCCGAAGCCGAATTCCAGCGCCGCAAGCGGCTCGCCGTCATGGCAGAGGGCGCTACACTGATCGCACCCGAAACCGTCTTCTTCAGTCATGACACCCGGATCGGTCGTGATGTGCTGATCGAGCCCCACGTCGTCTTCGGACCCCGCGTGAGCGTGGCGGATGGCGCCGTGATCCACTCCTTCTCGCATCTGGAGGGCGCCACGGTCGGCGAGGCCGCGATGGTCGGCCCCTTTGCGCGGCTGCGGCCCGGCGCCCAGCTTGCAACCAAGGCGAAGGTCGGCAACTTCGTCGAGATCAAGTCGGCCGAGATCGGAGCCGGCGCCAAGGTGAGCCATCTGACCTATCTCGGCGACGCCACGGTAGGGCCGGATGTCAACATTGGCGCCGGAACGATCACCTGCAATTACGACGGCTTCTTCAAGTACCGCACGAATATCGGTGCCGGCGCCTTCGTCGGCTCGAACTCGTCCCTCGTTGCCCCCGTCACGATCGGAGCGGGCGCCTTCATCGGCTCCGGTTCGGTGGTGACGGAGGACGTCGCCCCCGACGCTCTGGCGATCGGCCGTGGCCGGCAGGTCGCCAAGGAGGGCTGGGCGAAGGGGTTCCGCGAAGCCGCGCTGGCGCGCAAGGCCGCGGCGAAAAAGCCCTGAAAAGCCGATATCCACGCAGGCCGCCGTTCATAGTTCTACATTTAGAGTGATTTTGCTTGGCGGCGCCGGGCCGCTATGCGGTTTTTCGACGGCAACGGCTGAAGAGGTAAGCGCATGTGCGGCATCGTCGGGATACTGGGCAAGGAAGCGGTCGCGACCCAGGTGGTCGAGGCGCTCAGGCGGCTCGAATATCGAGGCTATGATTCCGCTGGCGTCGCGACGCTCGAGCATGGCCAGCTCACCCGCCGTCGCGCCGAGGGCAAGCTCAAAAATCTCGAAGTCCGCCTCTCCAGCGAGCCGCTCGAAGGCCTGATCGGCATCGGCCACACCCGCTGGGCGACGCATGGCAAGCCCAACGAAACCAATGCCCACCCGCATGCGACCGCCAAGCTCGCCGTCGTTCATAACGGCATCATCGAGAACTTCCGCGAGCTGCGCGCCGAATTGCAGGCGGACGGATACGTTTTCGAGACCGAGACCGATTCCGAGATCGTCGCGCATCTCGTCACCCGCGAGCTCGATCGCGGCCTGACGCCGAGCGCGGCGGTCGCCGCCAGCCTGCCGCGCCTGCACGGGGCCTTCGCGCTCGCCTTCCTGTTCCAGGGCGAGGAGGATCTGCTGATCGGCGCGCGCAGGGGCTCGCCGCTCGCGGTCGGCGTCGGCGACGGCGAGATGTATCTCGGCTCGGACGCGCTGGCTCTCGCGCCGTTCACCAATCTCATCGCCTATCTCGAAGAGGGCGACTGGGTCGTCCTCAACCGCAAGGGCGCGACCTTCTACGACAAGCTCAACAAGCCGGTGCAGCGCCGCGCCCAACGCGTCGCGGCCGGCGCCTTCCTCGTCGAGAAGGGCAATCACCGCCATTTCATGGCGAAGGAAATCTATGAGCAGCCCGAGGTCGTCGGCCATACGCTGACGCAGTATCTCGACATGGCCGCCGGCAGCGTCCGCCTGCCGTTCAAGGGCACGATCGACTGGAAGTCGCTGTCGCGCCTGTCGGTCTCGGCCTGCGGCACCGCCTATTATGCCGGGCTGACGGCGAAATACTGGTTCGAGAAGCTCGCCCGCCTGCCGGTCGAGATCGATGTCGCCTCGGAGTTCCGTTACCGCGAGGCGCCGATGCCCGAGAACGGACTCGCACTCTTCGTTTCGCAGTCCGGCGAAACCGCCGACACGCTGGCCTGCCTGCGCTATGCCAAGCAAGAGCAGCAGAAGGTGCTCTCCGTCGTCAATGTGCCGACCTCGACGATCGCGCGCGAAAGCGACGCGATCGCGCCGACGCTCGCCGGCCCCGAGATCGGCGTCGCCTCGACCAAGGCCTTCACCTGCCAGCTCACCGCGCTCGCCTGCCTGGCGCTCGCGGCAGCACGTGGACGCGGCTCGCTTTCGCATGAAGAGGAGGCCCGCCATGTCCAGAGCCTGATCGCCCTGCCGGGGCTGATCGCCAAGGCGCTGGAATTGGAACCACAGATCGAGAAACTCGCCCGCGAACTCTCCAAGGCCCGCGACGTGCTCTATCTCGGCCGCGGCACGAGCTTCCCGCTCGCACTGGAAGGCGCGCTGAAGCTGAAGGAAATCAGCTACATCCATGCCGAGGGCTATCCGGCGGGCGAGCTCAAGCATGGGCCGATCGCGCTGATCGACGAGGCGATGCCCGTCATCGTCGTCGCGCCGCATGACGCGCTCTTCGAGAAGACCGCCTCGAACATGCAGGAAGTCGCTGCGCGCGGCGGGCGGATCATCCTGATCACCGACGCCAGGGGCGCGGCCGAATGCGGCATCGAGCCGGAAACGACGATCATCATGCCGGACATGGACCCGACCTTCGCAGCCATCGTCTATGCGCTGCCGATCCAGATGATCGCCTATCAGACGGCGGTCTTCATGGGCAAGGACGTCGACCAGCCGCGCAATCTCGCGAAATCCGTCACGGTGGAGTGAGCGCCCAGGCGTTCACCCTCACGACGGCTTACGCCTCCGGGCGGCTCGCGACATAGACCCCAGCGGCGACCAGGCATGCGCCGCTGACCCACAAGGCGATCGGCGGCGCATTGGTGCTGGTCAGGATCGCAAAGCCCAGCAGCATCGAGGCGCAGGCAATGTACTTGGCGCGGCGCGCAATCGATCCGGTCTCGCGCCAGCGCCGCACTTGCGGCCCCAGGCGCGGATGGCCGATGAGCCAGGCCTCGAAGCGCGGCGACGACTGAGAGAAGCACCATGCCGCCAGGATCAGGAAGATGGTCCCCGGCATCAGCGGCAGGATCAGCCCGACCACGCCGATCGCGGTGAGAATCCAGCCGGCCACCAAAAGCAGCGGACGCCGAAACTGTCGAACGCCGCGCATCATTGCTCCGATTGCCCTGCCGATTCGTCCCGGCTTTCGCGTCTGCACGAACGAAAGCACCCTATCTGGGAACACCGCAAGCTGGCGGTGGTTGCGCCATCCTTGAAATCCGGTCGGGCGACTGGCACGTCTGTCGCATCATGCTCGGGCAGACCGCTTGCTCGCAGCCAGCCATATCGGACCCCTGGAATGACGCCGAGCCCACCTGATCCACGCCACGTCATCCAGCCCGATCTGCTGAGCCCGAGCTTCGGCACCAGGCTCCGGCGCTATTTCCTGACAGGCCTCGTGCTCGCAGCCCCGCTGGCGATCACCGCCTCGGTGACCTGGTGGTTCGTCAACTTCGTCGACGGGCTGGTGAAGCCGCTGGTTCCGACGGCCTACTGGCCCGATTCCTATCTGCCATATCCGGTGCCCGGCTTCGGCCTGATCATCGGGCTGATCGGGCTGACGTTGCTCGGCTTCCTCACCGCCAATCTCGTCGGACGCTCGCTCGTCAATGCCGGCGAGGCGATTCTCGAGCGCATGCCGGTCGTGCGCGGCCTCTACAAGGGTGTGAAGCAGGTCTTCGAGACGATCTTTTCGCAAGGCGGTACCTCGTTTCGCAAGGTCGGGATGGTACAGTTCCCGCAGCCGGGCATGTGGTCGATCGTCTTCATCGCGCAGGAAGCCGCGCCCGAGATCGCGGGCAAGCTGCCGGACGGCAACGAGCAGATCGGCGTCTTCCTGCCCTGCACACCGAACCCGACGACCGGCTTCTTCTTCTATCTGCCGCGTCGGGAGGTGGTGGAGCTGACGATCTCGGTCGAGGACGGCGCCAAGCTGATCATGTCGGCGGGGCTGATCCAGCCGGGCGTGCCGACGCCGAAGCTGACGCCGCAAGCCGGTCGATGACGCAGCTCGCCGGGGGGCGCGGCGTTCTTGCTTCTCCTGTGCGGGCCCTAACGCGCCGCTTTGACGACATCGAGGAAGGCCCGCAACGCGGGCGGCACGGCCCGGTGCCCAGGATAGTAGATGG
The DNA here is from genome assembly GCF_058801345.1 of Allobosea sp. GW822-FHT03F07. Taxonomy (NCBI): domain Bacteria; kingdom Pseudomonadati; phylum Pseudomonadota; class Alphaproteobacteria; order Hyphomicrobiales; family Alloboseaceae; genus Allobosea; species Allobosea sp. GW822-FHT03F07. The sequence goes on along the minus strand of NZ_JBXAND010000002.1, from coordinate 122,338 downwards.
CGACCTTCTCGGGAGCGGGCGTCCAGGCGCTCAGGATCCGGCGCACGCGGCCATCCGCCAGCGCGACTTGCGCGGCCGGGCTGGCGACATAGGCGATCCCGAGGCCCCCGATGGCAGCCTCCACCATCAGTTCCTCGTCGTCGAGGATAAGCGATCCGCTCGTGTCGACCATCAACGACTGCCCGGCCCGTTCGAACTCCCAAGGGTAGAGCTTGCCGTTGGGTACACGGTGGCCGATGCAGCGATGGCGCTCCAGTTCATCCGGGGTCGCGGGCTCGCCGAAGCGTTCGAGATAGGCCGGCGAAGCGACGCAGACGAAGCTGATCATCTCGCCGAAGGGCACCGCGATCATGTCCTTCGGAATCGAGTCGACGAGGCGCACGCCCGCATCGAACCCCGCCGAGACGATGTCGATCAGCTTGCCCTCAACGACCAGATCGACGACGACGTCGGGATATCGCTCCGCCATCATCGGAAGGGTGTCGCGCACGAGGAGCGCAGCCGCCAGACGCGGTGCGTTGATCCGGACGGTCCCGGCCAAGCTGCCACGAAACGGAGCGACACTGTCCAGCGCCTGGTCCAAAGCGGCCAGCACCGGCTGGAGACGGCCGAGCAGTTCGAAGCCCGCTTCCGTCGGCGAGACGCTACGCGTCGTGCGGTTGAGCAAGCGCACGCCCATGCGCTCCTCGAGCGCGCGCATCGCATGGCTCAGCGTTGACGGCGCAGTGGCGAGCTCGTCGGCTGCGCGGCGGAAGCTGCGGCGGGTCGCGACGATCACGAAAGCGGTCAGGTCGTTGAGGGAAGGGCGGACCATTGCTGCGAAATTCACACCGACCCATGCCAATTTCAACGTCTAATCCGAACAATGTCATCGCGCTATGTCCGGTCGGCAAGAGGCAACGGCGGACCCCGCCGTCGCTACTAGAACCGAGAAGGAGCCGACATGGCCAAACGCGACGCGATTTTCCCCGCCGATCGACATGCCCTCTACGACCTGCATCAATATTCGGCCGCTATCCGGCATGGCGACCTGCTCTTCATCTCGGGCCAGGTCGGCAGCCGCGAGGACGGGACGCCCGAACCGGTCTTCGAAGATCAGGTCCGACGAGCCTTCGCCAATCTGCGCGCCGTGCTCGCAGCGGCGGGCGCCGGCTTCGATGACGTCATCGACGTCACCTCCTTCCACACCGACCCACAGACGCAGTTCGAGACGGTGCTGGCCGTCCGAGCCGAGGAGATCGGCGAGCCGCCTTATCCGGCCTGGACGGCCGTCGGCGTGACCTGGCTCGCGGGGTTCGACTTCGAACTCAAGGTGATCGCGCGCATCCCGGCAGCAGCCAATAGCGGCGCGGGCTCGCGAAGCTGAGCGTCGGCTCAGCCCGCCCGCAGCAGCCTGATCGCAACGTCGCGCTCGAACAGATAGAGCAGCGTCCGGACCGCCTCGCCGCGCGCACTTTCCAGATGCGGATCACGCTCGATCAGCAGGCGCGCATCGTCGCGGGCCGCCGCGAGCAGATCGCCATCGACCTCGGGACGGGCGATGCGCCAATCCGGTGAACCGGATTGCTTTGTCCCGAGCACCTCGCCCTCGCCACGCAGGCGAAGGTCTTCCTCGGCGATGCGGAAGCCGTCCTCGGTCTCGCGCATGATCGTCAGCCGCGCTTCCGCGACCGGCCCGAGCGGCCCCTTGTAGAGCAGGAGGCAGGTCGAAGCAGCCGAACCGCGCCCGATACGCCCGCGCAACTGGTGGAGCTGTGCCAGCCCGAAGCGTTCGGCATGCTCGATCACCATCACGCTGGCATTGGGCACGTCGACCCCGACCTCGATCACCGTCGTCGAGACGAGAATGCGGCTCTCACCAGCGAGGAAGGCCGCCATCGCTGCGTCCTTGTCGCGGCCGGGCATCTGGCCATGCAGGAGGCCGACCTTCGCGCCGAAGACCTCGCGGAGCGCCTCGAAGCGCTCCTGCGCGGCCGCGACCTCTAGCGTCTCCGATTCCTGCACCAGCGGGCAGACCCAATAGACCTGCGCGCCGGCCTCGACCGCGCGCCCGACGGCACCGACGACCTCGTCCAGGCGCTCCGACGAGATCGCCTTGGTCGCGATCGGCTTACGGCCAGCCGGCTTCTCGGCCAGCACGGAGATGTCCATGTCGCCGAACCAGGTCAACGACAGCGTGCGCGGGATCGGCGTCGCCGTCATCACCAGCACGTCGACGGCCTCGCCCTTGGAGCCGAGCAGCAGGCGCTGATGCACGCCGAAGCGATGCTGCTCGTCGACGATGGCGAGTGCGAGGTCGCGGAAGGCGACGCCCTCCTGGAACAGCGCGTGCGTGCCGACCGCGATGTCGATCTCGCCGCTCGCAAGACCTTCGAGCACGCGCACCCGGCCCGGCCCCTTCTCGCGTCCCGTCAGCAAAGCGAGCTTGAGCCCGGCCTTGGCCGCCAAGGGCTCCAGCCGCTCGGCATGCTGGCGCGCCAGGATCTCGGTCGGCGCCATCAGCACGGATTGGCGGCCGGCCTCCGCGGCGGCGGCCATCGCCATCAGCGCGACCACCGTCTTGCCCGAGCCGACGTCCCCCTGGAGCAGCCGCAGCATGCGCTCCGGCTTTTCCATATCGGCATGGATGTCGGCGAGCGCCTGGCGCTGGCCGTCGGTCAGCCGGAAGGGCAGGGCGCTTTCGATCGCATGCCGGAGCCGCCCGTCGCCAGCCGTGGCACGACCCGCGACCTTCTTCTGCTGACGGCGCACCAAGGCGAGCGCGATCTGGCTCGCCAGCAATTCGTCATAGGCGACGCGGCGGCGGACGATCGTGTCGCCCTCGACCGCCTTGAGATCATCAGGGTGGTGCAGGCTCTGCATTGCTTCCGCAAAGGATGGGAACCCGCTCTTCGCCCGGAACGCAGGGTCCTGCCACTCCGCGAGGTCCGGGCATTTCTCGGCCGCCGCCGCCACGATCCGCGTCATCACGCGCGGGCCGACGCCCTCGGTCATGCCATAAACCGGCTCGATCGCGGGTAGGGTCGCGGCCTGCTTGGGATCGAGGATGCGGTCGGGATGCACCATCTGGCGCATGCCGTCCCAGAGTTCGAGCTTGCCCGAGATGATCCGGTAGGCGCCGATCGGCATGGTCTGGAGCAGGTGCCGGACATCGGCATGGAAGAAGACCAGCGTGACGTCGCCGGTCTCGTCCTCGACGATGATGCGGTAGGGCGCCTTCGCCTTGGCCGGCGGCGCCGGGCGATGCTCGGTCACCCGCGCCGAGAAGGTCGCGACGCCGCCGATCGGCGCATCGGCGATCGAGGCGCTCGGCCGCCGGTCGATCGCGCCCGTCGGCAGATGGAACAGCAGGTCGACGACGCGCGCACCGCGCGTCTCGTCGCCGAGCAGCTTGTCCAGCGCCTTGGCCGTCTTGGGGCCCACGCCCGACAGCGACGTGACTGGCGCGAACAGCGGATCGAGCAGGGACGGGCGCAAGCGGTGACTCGTTCATGTCAGGAGCGCGAAGTTTACGGCACGGCCGCCGCTGACTTCACGGATTGCCGACGCTATATAGCCCGCATCGGCAGGCTCCGCGACGGGGCCGGCCCCGTCGTCATTGCACCATCCCGTGGTTTTCGATTTCGACCGAGGTGTCCGGAGGTTTCATGAGTGGCTCGTCCCGAACCAGCGCCGATCTCGACCCACGCCGGCGCAAGATTCTGTTCCGCTCCTGGCACCGCGGCATGCGCGAGAACGACCTGATCATGGGCGGCTTCGCCGATGCCCATATCGGCACCCTGACCGAAGCCGAGCTCGACGAGTTCGAGCGCCTGATCGAAGTTCTGGATCGCGACCTGCTGAGCTGGATCACCGGCGAGGCAGAGGTGCCGTCGAACTACGACACCGCGCTGTTCCGGCGGCTCAAGGCGTTCCACCATCATGAGAAGCCGATTCATGTCTAGCCGCCGCTGCAGCCGTCATGGTCGGGCTTGACCCGACCACCTCTGAATCAGAGCACGCTCGCCCTGAGATTCTCGGGTCAAGCCCGAGAACGACGCCCCTTCCCAGAATGATAATTTCCCGATGAGCATCCCGCCTCCCGCCCAGATCGCCAAGCTGCAGAGCGACCGCATCCTCGATGCGCTCAATCGTGGCGACAAGCCGACGCTCGCCTCCGTTCCGGACGGCTTCGATGCGGTCGTGCTCGCGGACCTGACTCGTGCGCGGGCGAAGAAGGCCGATGGCGCAGCGATGCTCGTCTTCGTCGCTCGCGATGGCCAGCGCCTGCAGGTGCTGGAGAACGCGCTGCAATTCGTCGCCCCCGACCTCGAGGTGATGTCCTTCCCGGCCTGGGACTGCCAGCCCTATGACCGCGTCTCGCCGGCGCCCTCCATCGTCGCGCACCGCATGACGACCCTGTCGCGGCTGGCCAAGACCAAGTCAGGCGACAAGCCGCGGCTGCTGCTGACCACCGTCAACGCCGCGCTCCAGCGCGTGCCGGCCTTCGGCCGCGTCGCCTCGGAGAGCTTCTCGGCTGCGCCTGGCAACATGGTCGATACCGAGGAACTGGCGCGCTGGCTCGACATCAACGGCTATTTGCGGACCTCGACCGTGCGCGAGACCGGCGAGTTCGCCGTACGCGGCGGCATCGTCGATCTCTTTCCGCCGGGCATGCCGGCGCCGATCCGTCTCGACTTCTTCGGCGACACGCTGGAATCGATCCGTACCTTCGATCCGGAGACGCAGCGAACCACCGGGCAGTTGCGCGGTCTGGATCTCGTTCCGATGTCCGAGGCGCAGATGACGAGCGAGAGCATCAAGCGCTTTCGCCAAAGCTACATCACGACCTTCGGCACGCCCGGCCGCGACGACACGCTCTACGAGGCCGTCAGCGAAGGCCGCCGCCCGGCCGGTCTCGAACACTGGCTGCCGCTGCTGGCCGAGCGGCTCGACACGCTCTTCACCTACCTGCCCGACGTGCCGCTTGTGCTCGACCACAATGTCGAAGACGCGGTCGGCGAGCGCATCAGCCTGATCAAGGACTATTACGACGCCCGCAAGGCGGCGATGGACCAGCCCAGCGCCGGCGGCATCCCCTACAAGCCGCTGAAGCCCGATGCGCTCTATCTCTCGCCGGCCGACTGGCGCAGCATCGTCGACCAGTCCGGCGTCGCATCGCTGACGCCTTTCCAGCTGCCCGACAGCGACGGCAAGCTGATCGTCGACCTGGGTGCGCGACAAGGCAGAAGCTTCGCCGCCGAGCGCGCCGACAATGCGGGCAGCGTCTTCGACGCGGCGGTCACGCATGTGAAGGCGCTGGAGAAGGACGGCAAGCGCGTCATCCTCTCGGCCTGGTCGGAAGGCTCGCGCGAACGCCTCGCCCATGTGCTGGCCGACCACGGCCTCAAGACCGTGCAGATGACGGGCTCACTTCGCGCCGCCTTCGATCTCAAGCCCGGCACGACGGCGCTCGCTGTCTGGGGTTTCGAGACCGGTTTCGAGGCCGGCAAGCTCGCGGTGATCGGCGAGCAGGACATCCTCGGCGATCGTCTCGTCCGGCCGCGCAAGAAGACGCGCCGCCCGCAGGACTTCATCGCGGAGCTGTCCTCGCTCTCGCCGGGCGATCTCGTCGTCCATGTCGATCACGGCATCGGCCGCTTCGTCGGCCTGAAGTCGATCGCAGCGGCCGGGGCGCCGCATGACTGCCTCGAAATCCACTACGCCGGCGAGACCAAGCTGTTCCTGCCGGTCGAGAACATCGAATTGCTCTCGCGCTACGGCTCGGAAGACACCGAGGTCGCGCTCGACAAGCTCGGCGGTGGCGGCTGGCAGGCGCGCAAGGCCAAGCTCAAGCAGCGCATCCGCGAGATGGCGGGCAAGCTGATCCAGATCGCCGCCGCACGCGCCCTTAAGGAAGCGCCGCGCCTCGTGCCGCCGGAAGGGGTCTATGACGAGTTCCGTGCCCGGTTTCCGTATGAGGAGACCGAGGACCAGCAGAACACCATCGACGCCGTGCTCGACGATCTCGCCGCAGGTCGGCCTATGGATCGGCTCGTCTGCGGCGATGTCGGCTTCGGCAAGACCGAGGTCGCGCTGCGCGCCGCCTTCGCTGCGGCTTTGAACGGCAAGCAGGTCGCGGTCGTCGTGCCGACGACACTGCTCGCCCGCCAGCACTACCGCAACTTCGCCGAGCGCTTCAAAGGCCTGCCCGTCAATGTCGGCCAGGCGTCGCGCTTCGTTGGCAGCGCCGATCTCAAGGCGGTCAAGCAAGGCGCCAAGGACGGCACGATGGACATCGTTGTCGGCACCCATGCGTTGCTCGGCAAGGGCGTCGAATTCAAGGATCTCGGCCTCGTCATCGTCGATGAGGAGCAGCATTTCGGCGTCGCCCACAAGGAGCGGCTGAAGGAGTTCCGCGCCGAGGTCCACATGCTGACGCTCTCGGCGACGCCGATCCCGCGCACGCTGCAGCTCGCCATGACGGGCGTGCGCGAGCTCTCGATCATCGCGACGCCGCCGGTCGACCGGCTTGCCGTGCGCACTTTCGTCACGCCCTTCGACCCGCTGATCGTGCGCGAGGCCCTGCTGCGCGAGCGCTACAGGGGCGGCCGCAGCTTCTATGTCGTGCCGCGTATCGAGGACATCGCCGAGGTCAAGGACTTCCTCGACAAGCAGGTGCCGGAGTGCAAGGTCGGCGTGGCGCACGGCCAGATGGCCGCCGGTACGCTCGAGGACGTGATGACGGCCTTCTACGAGGGCCAGTACGACGTCCTACTCTCGACCACGATCGTCGAATCCGGGCTGGACATCCCGACCGCCAACACCCTGATCGTCCACCGCGCCGACATGTTCGGCCTCGCCCAGCTCTACCAGCTCAGGGGCCGCGTCGGCCGCTCGAAGGTGCGCGCCTATGCGCTCTTCACCATGCCGGCCAACCGCAAGCTGACCGAGCAGGCGGACCGCCGTCTCAAGGTGCTGCAGTCGCTCGACACGTTAGGGGCCGGCTTCCAGCTCGCCAGCCATGACCTCGACATCCGCGGCGCCGGCAACCTGCTCGGCGACGAACAGTCCGGCCATATCAAGGAGGTCGGCTACGAGCTCTACCAGCAGATGCTGGAGGAGGCGGTCGCCGCGCTGAAGTCTGGCGTCGAGTTCGAGAGCGACACGCAATGGTCGCCCTCGATCCAGATCGGCGCGCCGGTGATGATCCCCGAGCACTATATCACCGACCTGACGCTGCGCCTGACCCTCTACAAGCGCCTTTCGACGCTCGACGAGGACGGCGACATCCAGTCCTTCGGCGCCGAGCTGGTCGATCGCTTCGGCCCGCTGCCGGAAGAGGTCCAGCAACTCCTGGAAATCGTCGCGATCAAGGCGCTCTGCAAGCGCGCCAATGTCGAGAAGGTCGAGGCCGGCCCCAAGGGCATCATCGTCGCTTTCCGCGACAACGAGTTCGCCAATCCCGAGGGCCTGGTCGGTTATGTCGCGAAGCAGGGCACGCTGGCGAAGGTGCGCCCCGACATGCGCGTCGTCTTCATCGACGATTTCGAGACGGCCGAAGCCCGCCTCAAGGGCACGCGCCGCCTGCTGACCGATCTGGCGCGGATCGCGGAACGCAAGAAGGCTGCTTGAGCCGTGCGACCGGCGCCGCTCAGCGCCGGCTGACCGCAATCTCGGCCGCGCTCGTGACCTCGATATCGACGATCGCCAGGTCCGGCCGGTCGACGGCCGGGAAGAGGCGGTGCCCGGCCGCACGCTGTACGAAGACGAGGCTCGCCAGCGCCGGATGGCTCGCGAGGCGTGAATGCGCCAAGGCCGGCTCGATCGTCCCGGGCAGGACGAGATGGACGCTGCGGCCGCCCTCGATGCAGGCCTGCAGATCGCCGAGGCTGAAGAGCCCGAGCGGAAGCAGTTCGACTCCGGTCAGCAGCGCCATGGCCGGCCCGCTCGCCAGCGCGGCGAGATCGCCGCCGACCAGCGTCGTGACGATGCGCGAGGACGCCATCGGCTTCAGCAAGCGCGAAATCTCGAGCGCCTTGCCGAGCACGTCGCGCTCGGAAACCGCCGTCGGCCCGGTCATGGTCGCGGCATCGACGACCTGAAGCATCATGCGCTGCTCGATCTCGGGCAGGGCATGCAGCGTCGCACTTTCCATCAGCATGTCGAGCGGAGCGATGCCATCGGGCACCTGTGCGCCAAAACCGCCGACGAAGCGTGTCCCGAAGGCCCTGACCGCGAGCTCCCGCAGCATCAGCAGCGGCCGCAGTGTCCCGACGCGGCTCACCCCGATCGCCATGACGGCCTCGGAAGCCTCGATCAGGCGCAGCAATTCGAGCTCGTTGCCGTGCAGCGGCAGGAGCATCGGCGAGAGACCGGCCCGCAGGCAGGCAAGGACCGAGATGATCGCCTCGGGGCCTAGCGGAGCGAGGATGGCGACGCGCGCGCCCAGCTGCGCCCGATTGAAGGCGAGCAGCCGGGCGAGCTGGTCGACCTTGGTCTCGAGCTGCCCGAAGCTCAGTGAATTCGGGATCGTGTCGCTCCAGCCCTGGCGCCCGGGCGGGTCGCGCAGCGCCGGCTCATAGCCGCGGCCGGCCGTCAGCGCGCGCAGGAGCGTGTCGAAATGCAGACCATCGAGCAGGGCGGCGGCTTCGTCCTGTTCGGCCCGCATCGACGGCTCTTTCAGTTGGCGGGCGCCGGCGCGGCCGGGAGGCGCGCCAGGGCTTCGTTGGAGAGGAAATAGGCCGGCTTGCGCGCCGGCAGCACGATGTCGCGGTGATGCGCCAGCCAAGTTTCCGGCAGGTAATAAAGCGGCACGACATAGAAGCCCGACAGCAAGAGCCGGTCGAGCGTGCGCGCCGCGGCAACGAAATCCTCGCGCTCGCGAGCCGCCAGCAGTGCCTGCAGCGTCGCGTCGACGGCCGGCGAGGCCACGCCGGCATAATTCAGCGCGCCCTTGCGCGCGGCATTGGCCGAGCCCCAGCGCCCGATCTGCTCGTTGCCCGGCGAAGCGGAGGCCGGCCAGGCCCACTGGATCATGTCGAAATCGAAGGCCGAGAGCCGCCGCCAGTACTGCACGTCGTCGACCAGCCTGACCGAGACCGCGATCCCGAGCCGACCGAGCGACTGCGCGTAGTTGAGCGCGAGCCGCTCCTGCGGCCGGTTGGTCACGGTGATCTCGAAGGCCAGCGGATCGCCGCCCTTCATACTGCGCAGCACGCCGTCCACCATGCCGTAGCCGGCCTGGTTGAGCAGGTCGAGCGCGCGGCGCGCCTGCTCGCGATCGCGGCCAGAACCGTCCGTCGCCGAGGGCGACCAGGTGCCCGCCAAGATGTCCTCGCGCACGGCGCCGGGAAAGGCCGCGAGCAGCGCCTTCTCGCGCGCATCGGCCGGCACGCCCAGCGCCGACAGCTCGGAACCCGAGAAGAAGCTGCCCGCCCGGCGATAGACGCCGTGGAACAGGTTGCGGTTGGCCCATTCGAAATCGAACAGGATGCCGAGCGCCTCGCGCACCCGCACATCCGCGAAGAATGGGCGGCGGGTGTTGAAGACGAGCCCGGTCATGCCCTTGGGCGACTGGAACTCCAGCGTCTCGCGCACGATCCGCCCGTCGCGCACGGCCGGAACGTCATAGCCCGTGATCCAGCGCGTCGGATCGGGCTCGACGCGGACATCGTAGAGGCCTGCCTTGAAAGCCTCGAACAGGGCGTTGGCGTCGCGGTAGAAATCGTAGCGGATCTCGTCGGCATTGAAGAGCCCGCGCGTCAGCGGGTGGTCCTCCGCCCAGAAATCCTTGCGCCGCTTGAGCGTGATGGTGGCGCCCGGCACGATGTCGCTGACGACATAGGGGCCTGAGCCGAGCGCCGGCTTGAAGCTGGTCTCGCCGAAGGTTTCGGCATTCGTCGCGTGCTTGGCGAAGATCGGCATCGCGCCGATCACCAGGGGCAATTCTCGGTTGGAGCCGTCGCCGAGTTCGAATTCGACGCGGCGCGGGGACGGCGCCTCGGCCTTCGTCACCCGCCCCAGGCTTGAACGATGAAACGGCTTGCCCTTGGTCTTCAGCATCTCGAAGGTGAACAGCACATCCTGCGCCGTCACCGGCTTGCCGTCCGAGAAGGTCGCCCGCTCGTCGATCTCGAAGGCGAGCTTCGTGCGCTCCTCGTTGAGCTCGACGCGCGAGGCCAGCAGCCCATAGGCCGTGAAGGGCTCGTCGGCCGAACGCAGCAGCAGGCTCTGTTGCACATAGCGCGGCACGGCATCCGGCGCGACGCCGAGCACGACCAGCGGATTCAGGCTGTCGAAGGTGCCCTGCTGCCCGAACACGATGCGCCCGCCCTTCGGAGCGTTCGGATCGGCATAGGGCAGATGCGTAAAGCCGCGCGGCAGCGCCGGCTCGCCATGCATCGCGATGGCGTGGTCGAAGGCGGGCGGCTTAGGTGATTCGGCATGCGACGACGTGCCCATCGCGAGGACGAGCGCCAGCATGACGAAGATCGTTCCGGCCGGCTTGCGTGAAACCGCCCTGGCCACTTGCAGCACATCCATCGTTCAACCTGATTCCCGCGCGCAGAATAACATGCCGGCGCGCCTGTCGCGCAGCTATTCGGGCTGGAATCCCGTAGCGGAACTCGCTAAAGCCGAGCCAAGGTGTCATGCAAACGCCTCAATCGCCCCTGATGTGCACGGCTTGCGATGGCCGGCGCGGATATGCGATGGGGCTGTCGGTGGTGACGCGCGCGGCTTGCGAAGTCGTGATCCCGAATTCGCCTGATAAGGAAAGACAAGATGTCCGCTTCGTTTCGCCTGTCCACGCGCGCCCTGAGCATGGCTCTCGGCACGGCGATCGGCCTCGCCCCGCTGGCGTCCTTCGCCCAGCAGGCGCAGCCTCGCCCCGCCGCTCCGCGCGCCGGCCAGCCCGCACCGGCTCAGCAGCCTGCCCAGCCCCCCGCCGGCCAGGCCGCCGCGACCGGCCCGACCGTGGTCCAGGTCAAGCCCGAGCCCTCCCAGACCGCCTGGACCAAGGTTTGCGGCAAGGATCAGGCCGCCAACAAGGAAATCTGCTACACGACCCGCGACTTCGTCTCGGATCAGGGCCAGCCGGTGCTCGCCGTCGCGATCTATGACGTCAAGGGCGACCCGAACAAGATCGTGCGCTTCCTGATGCCGCTCGGCCTGCTGCTGCAGCCCGGCATCCGCTTCGGCGTCGACACCGCCCAGCCGACGCCCGGCCGCTTCGCGATCTGCTTCCCGAATGGCTGCTTCGCCGAAGCGCAGGTCAAGGACGACTTCATCAATTCGATGAAGAAGGGCACGACGCTGAGCGTCAGCGTGCAGAACCAGGGCGCCCGCGAGGTCTCCTTCGCCATCCCGCTCAGCGACTTCGCCAAGGGCTTCGACGGCCCGGCGATCGACCCGAAGGTGCTCGAGGATCAGCAGAAGCAGCTTCAGGACGAGCTCGCCAAGCGCCAGGAAGAGCTGCGCCAGCGCCTCGGCGCCGGCGGCGCCAACGCGGCTCCGGGCGCGCCTGGTGTCCCTGGCGCGGCGCCTGCTCCCGGCGCGGCGCCGGCCGTCCCGCCGAAACCCTGATCCCGGCGCATTGGCTGCAAAAAATCAGGCCGCCCGAAAGGGCGGCCTTTTTGTTGGCTGGATTGCCGAGGCGAACGAACCTTCGCGGTCGCCTCAGTTGAGGCCTGCGCGGTCGATCGTGTAGCGGCCCTTGCGATCGCGCCGGAAGAATTCCTTGGCCTGCGGATGGCGAACGGGCCGGCCGGTCTCGTCGATCACCAGGTTCTGCTCCGAGACATAGGCGACGTACTCGGTCTCCTCGTTCTCGGCGAAGAGATGATAAAAGGGCTGGTCCTTGGACGGGCGCAGATGCTCGGGGATCGCCAGCCACCACTCCTCGGTGTTGGAGAACACCGGATCCACGTCGAAGATCACGCCCCGGAACGGGTAGACCCGGTGCTTGACCACCTGTCCGATCCTGAACTTGGCGGAACGTGCTTCCATCAGAGACGAATCCATAAATGGGCGAGGAGAGTGAACGATCGCGGACGAAAGTGAAGAACCGCGCTTGCGTGAGAATTGCGTCGCAAATGCGTCAAAATCAACCGCCTGCCGCCCGCTAGCGATCACATCCCGTAGAGGCCGGCCAGCGCCGGGTCGCGGCCCGCGACCTGTCGCGCGAGATCGACGATCACCTTGGCCTGCTTCCACGTGGCGTCGTCCTGCATCTTGCCGTCGATCATCACGGCGCCCGAGCCGTCCGGCATCGCCGCGATGATGCGTTTCGCAAAGGCGACCTCGGCCGGGTCCGGGCTGAACACGCGCTTGGCGATGCCGATCTGCGAGGGATGCAGCGTCCAGGCCCCGGCGCAGCCGAGCAGGAAGGCGTTGCGGAACTGCGCCTCGCAGGCGTCGGCATCCGAGAAATCCCCGAACGGCCCATAAAACGGCTTTATCCCCGCCGCCGCGCAGGCATCGACCATCTTTGCCAGCGTGTAGTGCCAGAGGTCCTGCTGGGCGACGGCGCGCACAGCGCCATCGGGGGAGGGGTCCGCGATCACCTTGTATTCCGGATGTCCGCCGCCGACCCGCGTGGTCTTCATCGCCCGCGACGCCGCAAGATCGGCCGGCCCCAGGCTCATGCCGTGCATGCGCGGCGAGGCGGTCGCGATCGTCTCGACATTCTTCACGCCCTCGGCCGTCTCCAGGATGGCGTGGATCAGGATCGGCTTGGGCAGCAGGTGCCGGGCCTCGAACTGCGCCAGCAACTGGTCGACATAATGGATGTCCCATGGCCCCTCGACCTTCGGCACCATCACCACATCGAGCTTGCCGCCGATCTCGCCCATGATCGCGGTGATGTCGTCGAGGAACCAGGGAGAGTTCAGAGCATTGACCCGCGTCCACAAGCCGGTCTGGCCGAAATCGACTGCCTTGCCCATCGCGATGAACCCGTCGCGCGCCACCTGCTTGGCCTCGGCCGGAATCGCGTCCTCGAGATTGCCGAGCACGATATCGACCTGGCCGGCGAGTTCGCCAACCTTGGCCCGCACCTTATCCAGATGCGGCGGCACGAAATGGATCATGCGTTCGAGCTTGAGCGGCAATTCCCGAAACGGCTCCGGCGCGCCGATCGCGAGCGGACGGAAGAACTGGCGCGGCGTCTTGGTGGTCATGGCAACGCTCCATGCTGCATTGCGGCGAATGTGACGGAGCGAACAGGGCTCGTCCATCGTCCATTGGGAGGCGAAGCCATGCGCCGATAGGCTGAAAAGCCTAGGAGAAAATTCCACGCATAAGTTCCTAGGAATTTTCCCTGATCTTCGCTCTCCACCTGCCTCCACGGCGTCGATGCCGCTTGTGCGACAGCGTCCACCGGCTAAACAGCAGCGATCGCGCTTTCCGATCCGGCTCCGGGGTCGGCGCACCCGCTGGGACCTTCGCCCGCATGGCCGACCTCGCGAACATCGCCAATCTCGTGGCGCCCTTCTTCGGGCTGATCCTGCTGGGATTCGTCATCGGCCGGCGCAGCCACCTGCCGGAATCCGGGCTGATCTGGCTCCAGTTCTTCCTGATCTATGTCGCGCTGCCGCCGCTGTTCTACCGGCTGATCGCGGACAAGCCGGTGACCGAACTGGCCAATGGCCGCTTCATCCTGGCGACGACGCTCTCGACGTTCCTGGCGTTCATGCTGTCGCTGGCAGTGGGCCTGAGGGCGACGCGCAAAGACCTGCCGCAAGCGGTCATGCAGGGCGTCGCCGGCTCCTATTCGAATATCGGCTATATGGGTCCGCCGCTGCTGCTGGCGGCGCTCGGCCCCGCCGCGAGCGCGCCGCTGGTGCTGGTCTTCGTCTTCGACAGCCTGCTGCTGTTTTCGCTGATCCCCTTTTTGATGGCACTGGCCGGCGTCGAGAAGAAGAGCCCGCTCGATACCGCCCGCCGGGTCGTCTGGCAGGTCGCGACCCATCCCTTCAACATCGCGACGCTGCTCGGCGTGCTCGCCGCCGCGACGCATTTCGAACTGCCGACGGCCCTCGACAAGATGACGCTGTGGCTCTCGCAGGCGGCGGCGCCCTGCGCACTCTTCCTGCTCGGCGTAACCGTCGCGCTGCGGCCGATGAAGCGGCTGCCCGTCGAGGTGCCCGTCCTCGTCGCGATCAAGCTCCTGCTGCATCCGCTGCTGGTCTGGGTGCTGCTCTCGGCAATCGGCAATTTTCCCGACATCTGGATCTACACGGCGGTGATCATGGCGGCGCTGCCGCCGGCGCTGAACATCTTCGTGATCTCGACCCAGTACAAGGTCGGCATCGAGCGCGCCTCGGCCTGCATCCTCGTCGGCACCATCGTCTCGATGGTGTCGCTGACGGGCTTCCTGTGGCTGGTGAAGACGGGCAGGATGGCGGCCGACCTCTTCCCCTGACCGCCGGCATGCCGGCCTAGAGCCGGGATGCCGATGCTGCCGCTGGACGACCTGACGGTCCTCGACTTCTCCACCTTGCTGCCCGGGCCGCTCGCCAGCCTGTTCCTGGCCGAGGCCGGCGCCCGCATCATCCGCATCGAGCGCCCCGGCGGCGAGGAGATGCGCCGTTTCCCGCCAAGCTTCGGCGAAACCTCGGCGCCCTATGCCGCGCTCAACCGCGGCAAGGCCAGCATCGAGATCGATCTCAAGGCAGAGGACGCGCTCGCCCGCCTGACCCCGCTGATTACCGAAGCCGACATCCTGATCGAGCAGTTCCGGCCGGGCGTGATGGCGCGGCTGGGTTTCGGCTTTGAGGCGCTCGCGCGCATCAACCCGCGCCTGATCTATTGCTCGATCAGCGGCTACGGCCAGGCCGGCCCGCGCGCCGGCGATGCCGGCCACGACATTAACTACCAGGCGATCGGCGGTCTGCTCGGCCAATCATTGAAGCGTAGCGCTCCACCGCCGCTGCCGCCGCCACTGGTCGCCGATATCGCCGGCGGCACGATGCCCGCGCTGCTCAACATCCTGCTCGCCTTGCGCCAGCGCGAACGCAGCGGGAAAGGCTGCCATCTCGACATCGCCATGAGCGACACCATGCCGACCTTCGCCTGGTACGCGCTGGCGCAGGGACAGGTCGCCGGCCACTATCCCGAAGGCGGGGAGGGGCTGCTGACCGGCGCGAGCCCACGCTACGGCCTCTACGCCACGGCCGATGGCTGGTTCCTGGCCGTCGGCGCGCTCGAGGCGAAGTTCTGGGGGACGTTCTGCGAGACGATCGCGCTCGACTTGGCCCTGCGCGACGACCACCGCGATCCGCAGGCGACGCGCGAAGCGATCACGGCGATCATTGCGGCCCAGCCCGCCGCACATTGGCGCGACCTTCTCGAACGGCGCGATTGCTGTTGCACGGTGGTCCGCACACTGGAGGAGGCGCTGGCCGACCCGCACATGACGGCACGCGGCCTGTTCGACGCACAGGCCGAGGAGCCCGGCGGTCGACGCCTCGTCTCGACGCCGCTGCCGCTCGCGCCGGTGTTCCGCGAGAAGCTGGCGCCATTGCGAAAGGTCGCGGCCAGCGGGGAGAATACGCGGGAGTTGTTGGGAAAGGGCTCGGAACCAGACCCGTCATCCTGGACAAGCGGCGCAGCTGCACAGATCCCGGATCCATCGTAGGGCGATGTCGAGGCCTTCGACAGATTCCGGGACGACATCCGGTCGCCCAGGATGACGGCGAGGGTGGCGCAACCTCTACCGTGACCGCCCTATCCCGCCCGCCAACCCCTGACGCATGACGAGGCGCCGCAATGGCCCGATCCGCGACAATGCCAGTAGCCCTGCGCCACGCAGGAGGTCGGCCGGCAGCAGATCAGTGAGCAGCGTCCGGTTGAGCGCATCGACAGCGCCGGTTCGCAGGCGGACATCGGCGATCCGTGCCCGATCATAGGCCGCGACGACAGTGGCCGACCCCGGATCGGACACGTCCATGACCGCATCGCGCAGCGCCAGCACGTCGCGCAATCCGAGATTGAGGCCCTGCGCGCCGATCGGCGGAAAGACATGCGCGGCCTCGCCGATCAGCACCAGCCGGCCGGCGCCGAAGCGTTCGACCGAAAGCCCGCCCATCGGCACCCGTCCGCGCGGACCGTCGAGCCGCATCGTGCCGAGCAGCGAATGCGCCTGGCTCTCGACACGGCGCGCGAAGGCGGCATCGTCCAGCATGGCGACAGCGTCCGCTTCGTCCGGGTCGAGCAGCCAGACCAGCGAGGAGCGCCGGCCGGGCAGGGGGACGAGCGTGAACGGCCCCTTGCGGGTGTGGAACTCGGTCGAGGCCTCGCGATGGTCTCGGCTGTGGGCGAAGATCGCGGTCAGCGCGCTCTGCGGATAGAGCCAGTCACGCGCCGTGATGCCGGCAGCCTCCCGCACGCGGGATTTCCGCCCATCGGCGCCGACGACGAGGCGCGCCCGCATCGGAGAGAAGCCCTCGCCGGTCAAAGTGACGCCCGCCTCGTCCTCGGCGATGCCCGAAACCAGGCCCGGCACATGCAGGATCGCACCTCCCTCGGCCAGTTTCGCGGCGAGCGCCTCGACCAGCTCCGCATTCTCGACATTCCAGCCGAAGGCATCGAGCCCGACCTCGGAGGCACGGAACTCGACCGGCGGCTGCCTGAAAAGGCTGCCGGTGTCGTCGACCAGCCGCATCACGGCCAGCGGCGCCGAGCGATCGGCGAGGATCTCCGTCAGGCCGAATTCTTCGAGCAGCCGCCATGAGCCGTCGAGCAGCGCGATCGTGCGTCCGTCGCGGGGCGCCTGCATCGGTCCGAGCACGGCGACGCTACGCCCGGTCCGCGCCAATGTCAGCGCAGCAGCGAGGCCAACGGCGCCGGAGCCGACGATGGCGATATCGACCTGGGCGTTCGCGGGCGTGCTCATGCGCCTTGGCTAGCCCAACGGCTGGACCTTGGCCACTGGCTGGAGCGTCGCAGGGCGAGGCGAGGGCCCCGGGCAGGGCCCGCAGCAGCGCACAGACGTGATGCCCTGGCCGCGCGGCCAGGCCATTGCGTGGCACCGCCGAGGCCTTATGGTCCCGCCTCACGAAGTCTGAGGAGATCACGTCATGGTCAAGGCAATCCGCATCCACAAGACCGGCGGGCCGGAGGTGCTCCAGCTCGAGGACATCACGCTGCCGCAACCGGGTCCCGGCGAATTGCTGGTACGCAACCGGGCCATCGGCCTGAACTTCATCGACACCTATTTCCGCAGCGGCCTTTACGCCGCCCCGCAGTTGCCCTTCGTTCCGGGCAACGAAGGCGCGGGCGAGGTTCTCGCCGTCGGCCCCAACGTCACTGAGTTCAAGCCGGGCGATCGCGTCGCCTATGTCGCGACGCTGGGCTCATATGCCGAGGAGCGAATCGTCGCGGCCAACTCGACCGTGGCGCTGCCGGAAGCGGTCTCCTACGAAGCCGCGGCCAGCATGATGCTCAAGGGCATGACAGCGGAATACCTGCTGCACCGGACCTACAAGGTGAAGCCGGGCGACACGATCCTGGTCCATGCCGCGGCGGGGGCGACGGGGCTCATCCTGTGCCAATGGGGCAAGGCGCTGGGCGCGACCGTCATCGGCACTGTCGGCTCGAAGGAAAAGGCGGAGCTCGCGAAATCCCATGGCGCCGATCACGTCATCCTCTATCGCGAGGAGGATTTCGTCGAGCGGGTAAAGGAGATCACCGGCGGCAAGCTCTGCGACGTGGTCTATGACGGTGTCGGCAAGGATACCTTCCTGCCCTCGCTCGACTGCCTGCGGCCGTTCGGCGTTCTCGCCAGCTTCGGCAATGCGTCGGGTGCGGTCGAGCCGTTCAATCTGGGCCTGCTCGGTCCCAAGGGCTCGCTCTATGTGACCCGTCCCACACTGTTCACGCACATTGCCAAGCGTGAGATCATGGTCGAAATGGCGAAGAGCCTGTTCGATGCCGTCGCCTCCGGCAAAGTCGTCGTGCCGGTCAACGCGCGATTTTCCCTCGCGGACGCCGCCGATGCCCATCGCGCGCTCGAAGGGCGGGGGACGACCGGAGCGACGGTGCTGATCCCCTGATCGAGCCGCTCGCCGGAGCGTGGCACGGCTGCAACGGTGTCCGGAAATCGTGGCGAGCCTGTGGAACTGGGTTTGACAGGTGCCGCATTTCGGACACCTTTGTGCCCGCTCAAAGGCGTGCTGGGGATAGCCTCGTTGGCGCTGGCGCGACTCGTCGCCCGGCATTAACGATCCCTTAAACGAATTGACCGAAAACTCTGGCTTCGCTGCGATTGCGGCTTGGCCGGCACAGTGTTTTTCGGCGCAGAAAGCGGAACGACGGCATGATGCGAGGCGATCGCCCTTCGGCACCGGAAACCCCTTCCGCAATGACCGAGATCAGCGTCGCCCCGCCTTCCAGAGGCCTCGCCATCCGCGCTGCCCGGCTCGGCTGCGTCGCCTTGGCCGGCGTCTTTCTCGCGAATTGCGCCAACGACCAGGTCGCCCGCCGCAAGTCGAAGGAAATCGGCGCCTTCCCCTCGTCGAAATACGGCCCTGCCAGCCCACGCGTCGTCGCCGACGGCGAGGAAGTTCCGAAGGGCGGCGGCCGGCAACTCGTCGGCAAGGCCTATTCGGTCGCCGGCAAGCGTTACACGCCTTACGACAAGCCGGTCGGCTATACCGCTGTAGGCACGGCCTCTTGGTATGGTGAGGCCTTCCATGGTCGCCGTACCGCCAATGGCGAGGTCTATGATCGTCGCAGCATCAGCGCCGCGCATCCGACGATGCCGCTGCCGGCCTATGCCCGTGTGACCAATATGCTCAACAACCGCTCGATCATCGTGCGCGTCAACGATCGTGGCCCCTATCACGGCGGCCGCGTCATGGACGTCTCGCAGGGAACGGCCGAGGCGCTCGCCTTCCGCCACCTCGGCACCGCTCGCATCAAGCTGGAATATCTCGGCCAGGCCTCGCTCGCCGGCTCGGACGACAAGCTGCTGCTGGCGACGCTGCGCACCGATGGCCAGCCGGCCGCAATCCCTGGCACGAGCGCCCGCACCATGGTCGCAAGCTCCTCGGCCGCCGCGCCGGGGCGTTCCCAGAGCGCCGATCTCGACGACACGCCAGCTCCGGTCGAAGAGACGACCAGCTCGCGGCCGGTCGCCCAGACCTATTCCACCGCTTCGACCTCGACTTCTTCGGCCCGCGCATATGCGCCACAGGGCTTTTCGACAGCCTCGGCCGAGCCGGTCCGGACGATCTCGCCCAGCGCTCCTGTTGCGGCCTCGCTGGTCTCGGCCGCGCCAGCAGGCGGCGTCCCGGTGCGCGGCGCGCCAATGCCTCCGAGCCGTCCCTTCGACCTCGACACCATCGCTAACGCCGCTCGGCCGGTTCTGGTTCCCTCCGCCATGCGCACGACGCTGCCGCCGACCAGAAGCACCGTCGCGAGCCTGTTCACAGCCCCGGACCGTGCCCCGACGGAGCGCTTCTCCCCGTCGCACCCGTTCAACCGCGCGCTCCTGACGCAGGACCTGCAGTCGCTGTCGCGGAATTGAACCCTCCGAGGCTTGACCGGCCGCGCCCGGCTCTGCTTCAGATCGGCTATGAGCGCGCCCGGTCATCCTTCTGACAGGCTTCGATCCGTTGCGGCCTCCGGACGCCGCTGGATGCGCGCCCACGCGTTGGGCTGGGCAGCCCTTCTGTCACTCGCCACTGCCTCATCAACCCTGCCGGTCTCCGCGCAGAGCTTCCAGTCGCCGGCGCCCTATGCCGTGCTGCTCGATTCGGCCAGCGGCACAGTCCTCTACGAAAAGGCCGCCGACGAATTGATGGTGCCGGCGAGCCTCGCCAAGATCGCGACCGCGCTGGTCGCCTTCGAGGAGATCGCCCACGGCCGCCTGACGCTCGACAGCGAGATCGGCATTTCCGAGAACGCCTGGCGCAAGGGCGGTGGCGTCTCCGGCGGTTCGACCATGTTCGCCCAGCTCAACAGCCGGGTGAAGCTCTCCGACATCCTACACGGCATCATCGTCCAATCCGGAAACGACGCCTCGATCGCGCTTGCGGAAGCGATCGCCGGCGACGAGGCGACCTTCGCCCGGATCATGACGGAACGCGTCAGGGCGATCGGCTTGACCAAGTCGGTGTTCCGGAATGCGACGGGGATGGGCGATCCCCAGCAGAAGGTCACGGCGCGCGAAATGGCCCTGCTGTCGGACCACATCATCAAGACCTATCCGGAACTCTACAAGATCTTCGGCCAGCGCGAATTCACCTGGAACAAGATCAAGCAGCAGAACCGCAACCCGCTGCTGACGATGGATATCGGCGCGGACGGGCTCAAGACCGGCAACATCGACGATGCCGGCTACGGCCTGGTCGGCTCGGCGGTGCAGAACGGCCAGCGGCTGATCGTCGTCGTCAATGGCCTCAAGACCGCGCGCGACCGCGCCAATGAGGCGCGCAAGCTGCTCGAATGGGGTTTTCGCGCCTTCGAAGCGCGCAAGATCTTCGATGCCGGCGAGATCGTCGGCGAGGCCAGCGTCTTCGGCGGCGAGAAGGGCCGTGTCGGGCTGAAGGCCAAGGGCCCCGTCAGCCTGCTGCTACCGCGCGGCAGCAGCGAACGCCTGAGCGCGCGCATCGTCTATCGCGGGCCGCTGACGGTACCGGTTCGCGAGGGAGCGGAAGTGGCGCGGCTCCTCGTCACGCGTGGCGACGTCAAAACGCTCGACATCCCCCTTTATGCGGCGGAGACGGTGCAGGCCGGCACCTTGCAGAGCCGGGCGCTGGACGCGCTGATGGAGGCGGCGTCTGGCTGGGTCCGCAAGGCGCTGGGCCGCAGTTGAGACAGGCGATGACACCGGGACGTTTCATCACGCTCGAAGGGGGCGAGGGCGCCGGCAAGTCGACGCTGGCGCGCAGCCTGAAGGAGCGTGCCGAGGCACTCGGCCTGCGCGTGACGGTGACGCGCGAGCCCGGCGGCTCGCCCAAGGCCGAGGCGATCCGCGAGGTCATCCTGTCCGGCCGGGTCAAGCAGCACGGTCCCTTCGTCGAGGCGCTGATGTTCTCGGCCGCGCGTATCGACCATATCGACCGCCTGATCCGGCCCGCCCTGGAGCGGGGCGAATGGGTGATCTGCGACCGCTTCATCGATTCGACGCGGGCCTATCAGGGCGCTTTGGGCCGCATCGAGCCCGGGCTGCTGGCCGAGCTGGAGGCCGTCACCATCGACGGTGTGATGCCGGACCTGACACTGATCCTCGATCTCGACCCTGCGATCGGACTCGCACGCGCTGCGCGCCGCCGGGCGCCCGGCGAGGGCACCGATCGCTTCGAGGGCGAAGCGCTGGCGTTCCATCGCACGCTGCGGCAGGCCTATCTGGACATCGCCGAACGCGAGCCGTCGCGCTGCGTCGTGCTCGATGCGGCCCAGCCCCCGGCCACGCTGGCCCAGGCAGCATGGAACGCGATCCGCGAACACCTGCCGATGCCGCAAAGCGTTTGAGGCAGCGGGGGGCTTGCTCTCGCGGGCGGGGCGGATCAAACACGGCGAGGTTCTCGGCGAGAGCCCTGCGACCAGAGGCCAGCCAGAAGATGCTCCAGACCAGCGACGAACCCGACCGCCTGCCGAGCGCGCCGCATCCGCGCGAGACGCTGGCGCTGGTCGGGCATGAAGCGCAGGAGCAGGCCTTCCTGGCAGCCCTGGCCTCGGGCCGGATGCACCATGGCTGGCTGATCGGCGGACCGGAAGGCATCGGCAAGGCCAGCTTCGCCTATCGCGCCGCGCGCTTCGTACTGGCGGCGGGCGATCCCACCGTCCGGGCGGCAGGAGCGATCTCCCTCGCCATGCCGGAGAACGACGCGGCGACGCGGCGGGTGATGGCGCAATCTCATCCCGACCTGCATCTGCTGCGCCGGATCCAGAAGCCCGACGGCAAGGGCTTCACCAGCAACATCCCCGTCGATGCGGTCAGGCGGGTGCTTGATCGCTTCGGCGCGAGCGCGGCCGAGGGCGGCTGGCGCGTCTGCATCGTCGATTCGGCCGAGGACATGGACCGCTCGGCCGCCAACGCCCTGCTCAAGCTGCTGGAGGAACCGCCGCCGCGGGCACTCTTCCTGATCGTGGCGCATGCACCGGGCCGGATGCTGCCGACGATCCGCTCGCGCTGCCGGCTGATGACGTTCGGAGCCCTCGACGAGGCACAAGTCGCAGAAGCCGGCGAGCTCGCGCTGAAGCGCATGGGCGGGCCCTTCGATACATCCGCCCTGACGCGCGCGGCGCGACTCGCCGACGGCTCCGTGCGCCGGGCGCTGACCTATGTCGCTCCCGAGACGCTGGCTCTGGTCGAGGCGGTGCGGGCGCGGCTCGACGCACTACCCGGCATCGACTTGAATGCGTTGATGGCGCTGGCCGAGGATGTTGCCGGAAAGGCCGGCGAGAGCGACTTCGCCGTGATGATCGAGACGGTGCAGACCTGGCTCTCCGACCATCTCCACGCACATGCTGCGGCGCAACCGGCGCGTCTTGCACCGCTGGCGGAGGTATGGGACAAGCTGGGACGCGCTGCCCGCGACGTGGAGACCTACAATCTCGACCGCCGGCCGCTGGTGATGACCATGTTTCATGATCTGTCGGATGCGGTTGCCCGCTCGCGCGCAGCGTGAAGCGAACTTCCGGATCGACCATGGCCACGGCCCCGAAATTCTACCTGACGACCGCGATCTCCTACACCAACGGGCCGCCGCATATCGGCCACGCCTATGAGATGGTGGCGTCGGACGCGATCGCGCGCTTCAAGCGGCTCGACGGCTACGATGTCTTCGCCATGACTGGCACCGACGAGCACGGCCAGAAGAATGCACGAACGGCAGCCCAGCATGGCCTCTCGCCGAAGGAGTTCGTCGATCAAACGGTCGTACCCTTCCAAAAGATGGCACAGACGCTCGGTTGCTCCTTCGACCGCTTCATCCGCACCACCGACGCCGACCATCTGCCCTCGACGCAGGAGCTGTGGCGGCGGATGGAGGCCAATGGCGACATCTACCTGTCGAAATATGCCGGCTGGTACTCGATCCGCGACGAGGCCTTCTATGGCGAGGAGGAGACGACGCTCTTAGCCGACGGAACGCGGCTGGGCGGGCAGGGCACGCCGGTCGAATGGGTCGAGGAGGAAAGCTATTTCTTCCGCCTCAAATCCTATCAGGACAAGCTCCTGAAGCTCTACGACGAGGTGCCGGACTTCATCTCGCCGCCGACACGCAAGAACGAGATCGTCTCCTTCGTGAAGAGCGGACTGGAGGATCTCTCGATCAGCCGCACGACCTTCGACTGGGGACTGCCGGTTCCCGGCGACCCGAAGCATGTGATGTATGTCTGGGTCGATGCGCTGAACAACTACGTGACCGGGACGGGCTTTCCCGATCCGGCGAGCCCGCGCGCGCATTACTGGCCGGCCGATGTCCACATCATCGGCAAGGACATCGTGCGCTTCCACACTGTCTACTGGCCAGCCTTCCTGATGTCGGCCGGGCTGCCGGTGCCCAAGCGCGTCTTCGGCCATGGCTTCCTGCTCTCCAAGGGCGAGAAGATGTCGAAGTCGCTCGGCAATGTCGTCGATCCCTTCGCGCTTGCCGATGTCTACGGCGTCGACCAGTTGCGCTATTTCTTCCTGCGCGAGGTCTCCTTCGGCCAGGACGGCAATTACAGCCACGAGGCGA
Organism: Allobosea sp. GW822-FHT03F07; assembly: GCF_058801345.1. Lineage (NCBI taxonomy): Bacteria > Pseudomonadati > Pseudomonadota > Alphaproteobacteria > Hyphomicrobiales > Alloboseaceae > Allobosea > Allobosea sp. GW822-FHT03F07. The sequence goes on along the minus strand of NZ_JBXAND010000002.1, from coordinate 98,666 downwards.
TCGTCGGTCGCATCAACGCCGATCTCGCCAACGACCTCGGCAATCTGGCGCAGCGCTCGCTGTCGATGATCGCGAAGAACTGCGACGGCAAGGTGCCGCCATGCGGAGTATTGAACGAGGGCGACCAGGCGATGCTGGCGCTGGCCGACGCCGCGCTCGCGAAGGCGCGCGAAGCCATGCGCGATTTCGCGCTCCATGTCGTGCTGGCCGATATCTGGGCCGTAGTGGCAGAAGCGAACCGCTATTTCGCCGCCAATGAGCCCTGGCGCCTGTCCAAGAGCGATCCGGCGCGGCGCGACACCGTGCTCTACGTCACCGCCGAAGTGCTGCGGCAGGTCGCGATCCTCGTCCAGCCGGTGATGCCGGTTGCGATGGCAAAGCTTTTGGACCTTCTCGGCGTCGCCGCCGAGGCGCGCAGCTTCGCGGCGCTGGGCGAGGGCGGTCGGCCGAGCCCCGGCACCGCTCTGCCGGCGCCGAGCGGCATCTTCCCGCGCTATGTCGAGCCGGAGGCCGGCCAAGAGGCACCGAGCAGAGACGCCTGATGCTGATCGACACCCATTGCCATCTCGACTTCCCGGACTTCGCCGAGGATCTCGCATCCTATGTCGCGCGGGCCGAGACCGCCGGCGTCGGCCGCATGGTCACGATCTCGACCCGGGTCGCACGTTTTTCGACCTATGCGGCGATTGCGGAGCGCTTTGCGTCGGTCTGGTGCAGCGTCGGCACGCATCCCCATGGCGCGCATGAGGAATTGGACGTCACCGCCGAGCAACTCATCGCGCTCTCGGCCCACCCGCGCTGTGTCGCCATCGGCGAGGCCGGGCTCGACTACCACTACGACAAGAGCCCGCGCGAGGCGCAGGCGCAAGGCTTGCGCGTCCACATCGCCGCCGCGCGCATCACCCAGCTGCCGCTGGTGATCCATTCGCGCGAGGCCGATGACGACATGATCGCGATCCTGCGCGAAGAAATGGGGAAGGGCGCCTTCCCCGCCATCCTGCATTGCTTCACCGCCGGCGAGGCCCTGGCGATGGCCGGCGTCGAGCTCGGGCTCTACGTCTCCTTTTCCGGCATCCTGACCTTCAAGACCTCGGAGGAACTGCGCCGGATCGCCCGGATGGTGCCGCGCGAGCGCCTGCTGGTCGAGACCGATGCGCCGTATCTGGCGCCCGTCCCGTTCAGGGGCAAGCGCAACGAGCCGTCCTATGTCGTTGAGACAGCGAAGATTCTCGGCGAAGCGATTGGCATTTCATTCGACGAGGTCGCGGCGCTGACCACGGCGAATGCGCGCCGCTGCTACTGGAAGATGGACCACGCCGCGCCCGTCGCGCGGGTGGCCTGAGGCGGCGGGCGGCGATGAGCTACACGCTGACGATCCTCGGCTGCGGTTCATCGGGCGGCGTACCGAGGCCCGGCTCGGGCTGGGGCGACTGTGATCCGTCCGAACCGAAGAATCGGCGGCGCCGCTGTTCGATCCTGGTCGAGCGCACCCAGGAAGCCGGCACGACAAGGCTGCTCGTCGATACCTCGCCGGATCTGCGCGAGCAGTTGCTCGACGCCGATGTGCCGGATCTCGACGCCGTCATGTTCAGCCACGACCATGCCGACCATACCCATGGCATCGACGATCTGCGTGCGCTCGTCCTGCACAACCGGCACCGCATCGTCGTATATGCCGATGCGGCCACGACGCATTCGCTGGGCGGCCGCTTTTCCTATCTGTTTGAAACACCGCCCGGCAGCATGTATCCGCCGATCCTCGACTGGCGTCCAATGACGGCCGGCATGCCCGTGGTCGTCGACGGCGCCGGCGGCGAGATCGTCGCGCTGCCCATCGCCGTCGAGCATGGGCCGAACTACGAGGCGCTGGGATTTCGGTTCGGCGACACCGGCTATGTGCCCGATGTCAGCCTGATCCCGCCACCGGCCCGGCGCGCGCTCGCCGGACTCGACGTTTTGATCCTCGACTGCCTGCGCACGATACCGCATCCAAGCCATTTCAACGTCGCCCAGGCTCTGGCTGCGATCGAGGAGTTGCGGCCGCGGCGAGCGATCCTGACCAATCTGCACTCCGATCTCGATTACAATCGACTTCGCAGCCTGTTACCTGATGGCATTGATGTGGCATTCGACGGCATGCGGATGACATTCGGCGTCGCCATGGACCCTACCAAAGCCATCAGGGTATCCATTTAGGTTCCATAATATGTCTTATGCGAATCATAGATGAGGCGGATCGGCACGAGTTCCCTCGTTTGCGGTCTAGGCAAGTGAGGCGCCGCTTCGCCCTCGACAAGCGGACAGCCGAGACGGTCACCGAGCAACATGGATCGATGGCATGAATGCCCGCCCCGACTGGAATGCCGACCTTTATCTCCGCTTCGAGGATGAACGTACGAGGCCATCCGTCGACCTGATCCAGCGCGTCGCCCTGGACGCACCGGGACGCTGCATCGATCTGGGCTGCGGGCCGGGTAACAGCACCGAGTTGCTGGCGACGCGCTTTCCGAAGGCGATCGTCGAAGGGCTCGATTCCTCGCCGGACATGATCGAGAAGGCGCGCAAGCGCCTGCCCGGACTGTCTTTCATTCTCGCGGACCTCGAGACATGGTCGTCTCCCCAGCCCTATGATCTCATCTTCGCCAATGCGGTCCTGCAATGGACCCCGGATCATGCCGGGCTGTTCGCCCGTCTTGCCCGCAGCCTGGCGCCCGGCGGTGTCCTCGCCGTCCAGATGCCGAACAACCTCTCCGAACCCTCGCATGTCGCCATGGCGGACGTCGCGGCGAACGGGCCCTGGGCAGAGCGTCTGGCCCGCGCCCGCGATGCCAAGGCCCTGATCGGCTCTTTCTCCGACTATCGCCACTGGCTCGCGGGCGCCGGCTGCGACACCGATCTCTGGCAGACGACCTATGTTCATGCCCTGGCGGGACATGAGGCGATTGTCGACTGGTTCATAAGCACCGGGCTGAAGCCATTTATCGATCCCCTCCCCGAGGCCGAGCGAGCGCTGTTTCTGGAGCGCTATCGCGAGAAGATCGCGCAGGCCTATCCCGTCGAGCCCGACGGGCGCGTGCTGCTTCGTTTTCCGCGACTGTTCATCGTCGCAAAGCGAATGTGAGCTGAACCGAAGACGGGACTGTGCGGCTTCGCTGGTGCGACACGGCGATTGCAACGCCGATGGATCGTCCACCTCAGATACTAACGCCGAGCTTTTTACAAGGATGCCGCCAGCCCCAATGCGAGCGCCCAAAGCGGACCCGTCAGGCGAGTACGTTCCGGTTGGTCAGATGGACCAATTGGCCCGCCGCGATCACCGCGACCACGCGCGGATGGGCCTTGTCTTCGACCAGGATGAGATCGGCCCGCTTGCCGGCCTCGATGACGCCGCGATCGTCCAGCCCGAAGGTTCGGGCCGGTGCCTTTGAAACCAGCGCCCAGGCATCCGCGAATCCCGCGGAGCCGTTGCGAGCGAGGACAAAAGGTGCGAGCAGCAGCGCCGGATAATAGTAGTCCGAAGCCAGGATCGTGCAGAGGCCGGCGCGCACCATCTCCTCAGCCGCCGGGCATCCCGTATGCGAACCACCGCGCACAACATTGGGCGCGCCGAAGACGATCGCCTCGCCATGGGCCGCTGCCTCGCGCGCGGTGGTCTCGTCGATCGGAAATTCCGCCACGGTGACGCCGAGGCAGCGATACCAGCGCCGCATCTCGGGCGTCATGTCGTCATGGGAGAGCATCGGCACGCCGTGCGCGCGAGCCGCCTCGGCCAGCCGGGTCACCGAAGCCGAAACCTCGTCCTTGCGGGCGTAGACGCACTCGACCAGCGCCGCGAAGCCGTCGGCGGAGAGCCCGGAGCGCTCGACCATCTTGCCGACCTTGTCCGGCCGGTGCCGCGTCTTCAGCGTGCCTTCGGTATGGTCGTTGAAGGCGAGCAGCCCGACCCTGCCCGTTGCGAGCCAATCCAGGATCTCGGCTTCGGCATCGAGGTTGAAGGTCTCGTGCCGCAGATGGAAGCGCGTATCGGCGCCGAGATCGGGCGCGAGCGCGGCAATGCGCTCGAACAGGGCGCGGGCATTCTCGCTGCTGCGCAGCCCAGGTTCCCAGGACCACGTTACACCATGGAAGGCCGTGGTGATGCCGCTCGCGAGAAGCGCGCGGTCGGCGTCGCGTAAGGCCAGGTCGATGTCGAACGCGACCTTCGGACGCGGCATGACGTGGCGTTCGAAGGCGTCGCCATGGCAATCGACGATGCCCGGCAGCACGAGCAGGCCGGTCGCATCAAGGCGAAGCGCGTCGGGTTTCGCCTGACCGTCGAGGGCGGAGATCAGCGCGCCATCGATAGCGATGTCGGTGCTCGCGAGATTGTCGAGCAACACTTGCCCGCCAGTGATGTGGATCGCCATATCTCGCCCTCTCCGTCCTTCGGCGGCATCGCCACGGGGCGATGGGCCATGACGGTTCTCCATGACGAGTGCATGACACGCGGGGTGCACGACAAGCGGCACCGACCGCTGCGCCGCGGGGTTCGGCTCGCGCCGGTTCAGCCTTCCCGGCGATAGGCGAAATAGCGTCCAGGCGGGACGCCCTCCGGCAGCGCGATCGCTACGAGGGATGGGTGATCGAGTTGCCAGCCGCTGAGCACCAGCGCCTCAGGAGCCGCCAGAGTGACGACATGTTCGGGCAGCCAGGCGAACAACAGACGATCGCGCTCGGGCACGCCGGTTGTCACATCGACATGAACAAGCGCGGCGCTGCGGCCATGGCGTGCAGCGAAGGCTGGCAGCGTCTGCGCCATGTCGCCCACTACCAGACGGTCGGCTGGCGGCATCGAGGCCGGATTGGGACTGACGTCGCGTTCGAAAACATGGATGTCGCGCTCCGGCAGGATCTCGCGCAGATGGTCATAGGTGCGGCCATTGCCGAGGCCGAGTTCGAGCACGAGGCCGGCACGTCCGGCGATCGCCGACGCAGCCCAGTCCAGCATGCGGCGCTGGGCCTCGAGGCGACGGATAAAGCTGTCGAGACGGCTCATGCGACGAGGTCTCCGGGCGCATCTGGCGCAAGGGAGTGGCGGACTAGCGAACCGACCCGGCATAGCAGCGCTGGCGCCTGTCCCGATACTCCCTTCCAAATGACAGGCTTGTCAGGAGGATCGGTGAATGCCCTAATCCGGCGCGATGACTGTCTTTCCGCTTCGGCGGATGACCAGCGGCCGACAAGAGCCGCTTGCAACGTTCACAGGGAGGTATCCGTTTCCATGACCACATCACGTTCCCTTGCCGTGCTCGCTGCGGCAGCAGGGCTCTGCATCGCCGCGGCCGGCACAGCCCAGGCTCAGGCCTGGCCGAGCCGGCCGATCACCTTCATCGTCCCCTTCCCGGCCGGCGGCGGCACCGACGCCTTCGCCCGCCCGCTCGCCGCCCAGCTCGACCAGCAGCTCGGCCAGCGCATCATCATCGAGAACCGCGGCGGGGCCGGCGGCACGGTCGGGGCCTCGGCCGCCGCCAAGATGCAGCCGGACGGCTATGGCTTCTTCGTCGGCGCGGCCCACCACGCCATCGCGCCGGCGCTCTATCCGAAGCTCGACTACAACATCCAGACTGATTTCATCCCGATCGCGGTGATCGCGCAACCGCCGCAGGTCATCGTCGTCCACCCGAAGGTCCAGGCCAAGACGGTTGCCGAGCTGATCGCCTTCGCCAAGTCCAATCCGGACAAGCTCAACTACGCCTCGGCCGGCAACGGCACGACCCATCATCTGGCGGGCGAACTCTTCAAGCTGCAGACCGGCACCAAGCTGACGCATGTCCCCTATCGCGGCGCCGGGCCGGCGCTGCAGGACATCGTCGCCGGCCAGGTCGACATCCTGTTCGACGGGCTCGGCTCCTCGGCGCCGCAGATCCAGAGCGGGCGCCTGCGCGGCCTCGCGGTCGCGGCCGCGACGCGTTCCGACGCGATTCCCGATGTGCCGACGGCCAAGGAAGCCGGGCTCGAAGGCTATGAGGTCGCGACCTGGTATGCGCTCTGGGCGCCCAAGAACACGCCGCCCGAGATCGTCACGCGGATGCGCGCCGAGGTCGCCAAGGCGCTCGCCACGCCGGCCATCGCCGACGCCTGGAAGAAGAACGGCTCGCCGATCCCGACGCTGGCCGGCGACGATTTCGGCAAGTTCGTCGGCGCGGAAATCGCACGCTGGGGCAAGGTCGTCTCCGAGGCGCAGGTCAAGCTCGAATGAGCCGGGCGGATTAGCCCGCCCCTCACCTCACCCGCCAGCCATCTCCTCATCGCCCGCGCCGTCGATCACGGCGCGGGCGATCGTCATCGGAAAGCCGGCCCGCGCCATCGCTGCGAGGTCCTTCTGGCGCGAAAGCCCGCGATCACCACGACTCCACGGACCCAGCCGCTTGAGCCGCGCAGTCTTCATCGCAGCCGCCATCTCCTGTTCCGCACAGCCTTCGCTGACCTCGGCTGCAAGATCACGGGCGACGCCCTTTGCCGAGAGACTGGCCGCGACGGCGCGGGAGGACCGCCCCCTGCGCCGCATCCTTGCCGCTCTGGCTTCCGCGAAGCGCTGATCATCGACCAGCCCGGAGGCGACGCAGCGCGCAACGACCTCATCCAGCATCTCGTCGAACGCTGCTGGCTCCTGGCCATGATGCCGGCAGCTCAGCAAGACCTTGCGCGCCAGCACGCGGCGCAACTGCGCGGCCGGAGCGGCATAGCGTTCGAGATAGTGCATCGCCGCGCGCTGGAGATAGTCAGCGGTGATGCGTCGTGGGGCTCGGCGCTCGAATCGGCCCGAGCCCGCTTGCGCTGCCTCCATCAATCGGCGCCCGGCTTGGCACGGCCGGCCTTGATCGACGAGCGCTTGTCCTTGGAGACCAGCCGGCGCTCCTTCGAGGCCTTGGTCGGCTTAGTCGGCCGACGCGTCTGCGGGCGCACCGACGCTTCGCGAATCATCTCCAGCAGCCGTTCGAGCGCCTCCTCGCGGTTGCGCTTTTGGCTGCGCTGGGCCTGCGCTACGATGACGATCACGCCGTCCTGCGTCAGCCGGCTGCCGGCGAGCTTCATCAGCCGGATCGCGACGTCGTTCGGAAGCGAGGGCGAACGGCGCGCATCGAATTTGAGCTGCACCGCGCTGGAGACCTTGTTGACGTTCTGGCCCCCTGGACCGGAGGCGCGCACGAAGCTTTCCTCGATCTCGCTCTCGTCGATGGCGATGGACGGCGTGACTTGAATCATGGGAGGAACCGTAGCCTATTCCTCCCGGAGTTTCTCCCCTTGCAGCCATCTCGCGATATCGCCCGGCTGATCGAGATCATGGCGGCGCTCCGCACGCCGGGCACGGGCTGCCCCTGGGATCTCGAGCAGGATTTCGCCTCGATCGCCCCCTACACGATCGAGGAGGCCTATGAGGTGGCCGATGCGATTGCGCGCGGCGATCTCCTCGACCTCAAGGACGAACTCGGCGACCTGCTGCTTCAGGTCGTCTTCCATTCGCGTATGGCCGAGGAGGAAGGGGCTTTCGCCTTCCCCGACGTGGTCGAGGCGATCACCGCCAAGCTCGTCCGGCGCCATCCGCATGTCTTCGGCGATGCCCGCGATATGTCGCCGGCGGAGGTCAAGACGCTCTGGCACAGGATCAAGGCGCAGGAGAAGGCCGGCAAGGCGGCGGCCCGAAAGGCTGCGGGCTTGCCCGAGGAGGTCGAAGAGAAGGGCGTTCTTGCCGGCGTCACGCAGGGGCTGCCCGCCCTCACCCGCGCCTGGAAGCTGCAGGCCCGGGCCTCGACGGTCGGCTTCGACTGGAACGATGCGCGCCTCGTGCTCGACAAGATCCGCGAGGAAACCGCCGAGATCGACGAGGCGCTGGCTTCCGGCGACAAGGCGGCCATCGCCGAAGAGATCGGAGACCTGCTCTTCGTCGTCGCCAACCTCGCCCGCCATGTCGATGCCGATCCGGAAGGTTGCCTGCAAGCGGCCAACGCCAAATTCGAACGGCGTTTCAAGGGGATCGAGCAGGCTCTGGAAGCGCAGGGCAAGGTCGCCGCCGATGCCAGCCTCGCCGAACTCGAAGACCTCTGGCAGGCGGTCAAGCGCAGCGAGAAAATGAAGGCCTGAGCAGGCTCGGCGCTGCGCGTGACAGAACCGGCCTGATGCGCCAGATACGAAGACGATGACCCAGAGACGCCCCGAGACCAATCGCGCCCGCCGCATCGAGCAGCTCGCAACATTGCCGCTCTTCCACAAGCTGGAAGGACGAAAGGTCGTGCTCGCCGGCGACAGCGAGGGCGCACTCTGGAAGGCCGAACTGCTGGCCGCGACCGGCGCCGAACTGCACGTCTTCGCCGGTCAGGGCGCGGAGCCGTTCGAGGCCCTCGCCGCCGCGTCGCCCGGCGGGCGCATCATCGTCCATGCCCGCATCTGGCGGGCTGACGACCTTCAGGGGACGGCGCTCGCCGTCGGCGACATCGAGGACGAGGGCGAGATCCGTGCCTTCGTCGACGCGGCAAGGCAGGCCGGAGCGCCGGTCAACATCGTCGACAAGCCGGAATTCTGCGATGTCTCCTTCGGCACGCTGGTCAACCGCTCGCCGCTGGTCGTCGCGATCTCGACCGACGGCGCAGCCCCCGTCTTCGGGCAGGCGATCCGCGCGAGGATCGAGACCTTGCTGCCGGCTGGCCTCAAGCATTGGGCGCAGGCGGCGAAGGACTGGCGGCCGGCCGTGCAGGCGCGCGAACTGCCCTTCGCGCTGCGGCGCGCCTTTTGGGAGCTCTTCACCGGCAGGGCGATGAGCGCTCCCGAGCGGACGCCGGACGAGAGCGACCGGGAGGCCCTGTTCGCGGCGCTCGACCAGATCGAGGGCAGCCAGGACGCGACGGGCCGGGTCAGTCTCGTCGGCGCAGGACCCGGCGATCCCGATCTGCTGACGCTGAAGGCGATCCGCGCGCTCCAGAGCGCCGACATCATCCTCTATGACGACCTCGTCTCGCCGGGCGTGCTCGAACTGGCGCGGCGCGAGGCCAAGCGCATGATGGTCGGCAAGAAGGGCTATGGCCCCTCGGTCAAGCAGAGCGAGATCAACGCGCTGATCGTATCGCTGGCGAGCCAGGGCAAGCATGTGGTGCGGCTGAAGGGCGGCGACCCCGGCATTTTCGGGCGCGCCGGCGAGGAGATCGCCGCCTGCAACGCGGCGGGTCTTCCCGTCGTCATCGTCCCCGGCATCTCCGCCGCACAGGGCGCCGCCGCCTCGCTGGGTCTGTCTTTGACCCATCGCGACCACGCCCGCCGGCTGCAATTCGTCACCGGCCATGCCCGCAGCGGCGACCTGCCGGAGGATCTCGACTGGCGCGCCATGGCCGATCCTCATGCAACCACGGTGATCTACATGGCGCGCGCCACGCTGTCGGGCTTCCGAGACCGGGCGATCGCGGCCGGGCTCGATCCCGCGACGCCGGCGATCGCCGTGCAGGCGGCAACGCTGCCCGGCGAGACCCGCGTAACCGCGACCATAGCGACCCTGCCCGAGCGCCTGCGCGAACTGCCGAAGGGCGGGCCCGTGCTCGTGATGGTCGGGCATGCGCTGGGCGAGGCGCGGACCGGCTCTTCGTCGCTAACCGATCGCCGTCACGCCTGACAATCCGCCCAAGATGCTGCCCGGCTCGCCTCATTGCGGCCAAGCGACTATCCATAGGTTGAGTCGCAAGTCAGGAGGCGGACCGTGAAAGCACGTGCGAGATGGGTCGAAGGCATGGCCTTCATGGGCGAAGCCGGCAGCGGCCATGCCGTCATGATGGATGGCGCTCCCGAGTATGGCGGACGTAATATCGGCATCCGGCCGATGGAGATGCTGCTGATCGGGCTTGCCGGCTGTACCGGCTTCGACGTCGTGCAGATCCTGAAGAAGGGACGCGAGCCGGTGACCGGCTGCGACGTCGAGGTCGAGGCGGAGCGCGCCACGGAAGACCCCAAGGTCTTCACCAGGATCCACCTCGCCTATCGGATCAGTGGCCCCGGCCTCTCGCCCGCCAAGGTCGAGCGTGCCGTCACATTGTCGAAGGAAAAATACTGTTCGGCTTCGATCATGCTCGGAGCCACCGCCGAGTTCACCTACACGATCGACATCGTCGACAACCTGAAGAAGGAAGCGGCCGAATGAGCGATAATGCCTTTTCCGGACTGATCAGCCCCGAGGCACTCCAGGCGCGGCTCGGCGACGGCAACCTCGTCGTCGTCGACATTCGCTCCTCCATCGATGGCGGCGGCAAGGCGGCCTATGAGGCCGGCCATGTACCCGGCGCCGTGCATTCCGACTATGCCGCCGATGGCTGGCGCGCCAAGGTCGGCAATGCGCCGGGGCTCCTGCCCTCGCTCGATCATCTCGCCGCGCTCGTCGGCCGGCTCGGCATCAAGCCGCATGACGACGTGGTGATCGTGCCCGCCGGCGTCAGCGCCACGGATTTCGCCGCGGCCGCCCGCGTCTACTGGACGCTGAAGACGATCGGCCACGGCCAGCAGGCCATACTCGACGGCGGCTTCAAGGCCTGGACGGCCGATGGCGCGCGCTCGGTCGAGGCCGGCCCCTCCTCTCCGAAGCCTGCCGCCCCCTACCCTGTCGTGATGCAGCAGCGCCTGCGCAGCACCAGCGACGCCACCCTCGTAGCCTCGCGCAGCAAGCTCGCGACGCTCGTCGATGCGCGCTCCGCCAGCTATTTCGAGGGCCGCGAGAAAGCGCCCGAGGCGACTCGCGCCGGGCATATCCCGGGTGCGGTCTCGCGCGACTATGCCGAGGCTTTCGACCCGGCGACGGGGCGTTTGAAGCCGCCGAGCGAACTGTCGAGCCTGTTCGGAGGCGTGCCCCAGGGGCCCGCGATCTCCTATTGCAACACCGGCCACACCGCGGCGCTGAACTGGTTCGTGATGTCGGAGCTGTTCGGCCGCGACGAGGTCGCCCTCTATGACGGCTCGATGACCGACTGGACGCAGGACCCCGAGCGTCCGGTCGCGACAGTCGCCGTCTGAGGACCGGCAGGGCAAGAATGCCGCCGGCCTCGCACGCCGGATTTGCCAAACAGGCTGAAACGGTTCAAAGGAGGGCGCGCGCGAGCTTAAGCCGTGCCGCCCCCTTTCAGAACTGTCGAGCAGCCCGCCGATGAACGCCGTCGCGCCGAAGATTTCTTTCGTTTCGCTGGGATGCCCGAAGGCGCTCGTCGATTCCGAGCGCATCATCACCTCGCTGCGCTCCGAAGGCTATGAGTTGAGCAAGAGCCATGCGGGCTCCGACCTCGTCATCGTCAACACCTGCGGCTTCCTCGACTCGGCCAAGGCGGAATCGCTCGAGGCGATCGGCGCCGCCATGGCCGAGAACGGCAAGGTCATCGTCACCGGCTGCATGGGTGCCGAGCCCGAGCAGATCCGCGACGCCTTCCCGAACGTGCTCGCGATCACCGGGCCGCAGGCCTATGAGAGCGTCGTCTCTGCCGTGCACCAGGCGGTTCCGCCCCGCCACGATCCCTTCGTCGACCTCGTGCCGGACCAGGGCGTCAAGCTCACCCCGCGCCACTACGCCTATCTGAAGATCTCGGAAGGCTGCAACAACCGCTGCAGCTTCTGCATCATCCCCAAGCTGCGCGGCGATCTCGTCTCGCGGCCGATCGGCGATGTGCTGCGCGAGGCCGAGAAGCTGGTGAAGGCCGGCGTCAAGGAACTGCTGGTGATCTCGCAGGACACCAGCGCCTATGGGCTCGACATCAAGTACAAGCCCTCGCTCTGGCAGGATCGCGAGGTCCGCACCCGCTTCTTCGAGCTGGCGCGTGAACTGGGCCAGATGGGGGTCTGGGTGCGAATGCACTACGTCTACCCTTACCCGCATGTCGACGAGGTCATCCCGCTGATGCAGGAAGGGCTGATCCTGCCCTATCTCGACATCCCCTTCCAGCACGCCTCGCCCAACGTCCTCAAGGCGATGAAGCGGCCGGCTCATCAGGACAAGACGCTCGATCGCTTGCGCAAATGGCGCGAGATCTGCCCCGATCTCGCCATCCGCTCGACCTTCATCGTTGGCTTCCCCGGCGAGACCGAGGACGACGTGCAGTTCCTGCTCGACTGGCTGAAAGAGGCGAAGCTGGAACGCGTCGGCGCCTTCAAATACGAGCCGGTCAAGGGCGCGCCCGCCAACGACCTCGGCCTCCCCCTCGTCCCCGAGGAGGAGAAGGAGGCGCGCTGGCATCGCTTCATGAAGGCCCAGGCCGAGATCTCGACCCGCATCGTCAGGAATCGCGTCGGCAAACGCATCCAGGTCATCATCGACGAGGCCGGCCCGACGGTGGCCAAGGGCCGCTCGAAATGGGATGCCCCCGAGATCGACGGCAACGTCTATGTCGCGAGCCGCAGACCCTTGCGTCCCGGCGACATCGTCAGCGTGAAGATCGAGCGCGCCGACGCTTACGACCTCCACGGCGTGGCGGTCTAGGCGCCGATTCCGACCGATCAGAGGCTCTGGCAGATCCGCCGGATCGCCTTGCCGCTGCGGTCGCGCGCGACCATGGTGCCGCTGCCGCAGCCGTGCTGAGCCCAATTCTCGGTCTGGGCCGTGCGGGCGCTCTTCGGCGGCGTGTCGCACACGCCCGCCGGGCAATCGGTCAAGGCCCGGCGCGGCTCGACCGAACGCGACAGCCGTGCCTTCCCCTCATCGGCAGCGACGACGGAGACCGGCTTGATGTCGGTGCGGCTGTTGCCGCTCTGCTGGGCGAGCGCCACGGTGACGATGGTCAGCGAGGCCAGGGCGAAACCGAAAATGCGGAGCGAGCGCGACATGGAAATGGTCCGAATGAGCATCAGCGATCGCTGACAACCATTCGTCGCCGCAACGCAGCATCGGGTTCAATCGGGCAATCAGAACGTCATCAGAGGACTGCCCGGCAGGTTAGAAAGCCCTTTTTCCCCCGGATACGTTGAGGCAACATCGGAACCGCGCGCGCCCCGCGCTCATGGCGCTTGCCAAATCGCCCTGCGACCGGCAATGACTGCGGCACCGGAAGGGTGGCCGAGTGGTTTAAGGCAGCGGTCTTGAAAACCGCCGTGGGTGCAAGCCCACCGTGGGTTCGAATCCCACCCCTTCCGCCATCGCTCGTCTAAGTCGTGGGCTTCTTTCTAAAACCGCATCGCATTTGGCAAAACAGCGCCGCGTTTTTGAACGGGACGAAAAAACGCGGAATGGAGTAGGAGGCCAGTTCAATGGAGTGACAGACGGACGAGAACGGCAATCAAGCGAAGGCGAAAATCACCGCCGAAACTACGCTATTGCCGCCGTTTGTATCCGTCACTCCCACTCGATCGTGCCGGGTGGCTTCGAGGTCACGTCGTAGACGACGCGGTTGATGCCCTTGACCTCGTTGATGATCCGCGTGGCGGTGCGGCCGAGGAAGGCCATGTCGTAGGGATAGAAATCCGCCGTCATGCCATCGACCGAAGTCACGGCGCGCAGCGCGCAGACATGGTCATAGGTGCGGTAGTCGCCCATCACGCCGACGGTGCGCACCGGCAGCAGCACGGCGAAGGCCTGCCAGATCACGTCGTAGAGGCCGGCCTTGCGGATCTCGTCGAGATAGATCGCATCCGCCTTGCGCAGGATATCGAGCTTCTCCTTGGTGATCTCGCCGGGGCAGCGGATGGCGAGGCCTGGCCCCGGGAAGGGATGGCGGCCAACGAAGGCCTCGGGCAGGCCGAGCTCGCGGCCGAGCACACGGACCTCGTCCTTGAACAGCTCGCGCAGCGGCTCGACGAGCTTCATCTTCATGCGCTCGGGCAGGCCGCCGACATTATGGTGCGACTTGATCGTGACCGAGGGCCCGCCGGAGAACGAGACGCTCTCGATCACGTCGGGGTAGAGTGTGCCCTGCGCCAGGAAATCCGCGCCGCCGAGCTTGGCGGCCTCGGCATCGAAGACGTCGATGAAAAGCCGACCGATGGTCTTGCGCTTGGCCTCCGGATCGGCGCCGCATTTGGCCAGCTCCGACAGAAAAAGCTCTTCGGCTTCAACATGGACGAGCGGGATGTTGTAGTGGTCACGGAACAGACGGACGACCTCCTCCGCCTCGTTCATCCGCATCAGCCCGTGATCGACGAAGACGCAGGTGAGCTGATCGCCGATCGCCTCATGGATCAGCACGGCCGCAACAGCCGAATCGACGCCGCCGGAGAGCCCGCAGATGACGCGGCCCGTGCCGACCTGCTCGCGGATCTTCTTCTGCATCTCGGCGCGATAGGCCGACATGCTCCAGTCGGGCACGCAGCCGCAGATGTTCACGACAAAGTTGCGCAGGAGCTTGCCGCCATCGGGCGTATGCACGACCTCGGGGTGGAACATCGTCGAGTAGAAGCGCCGCGCCTCGTCGCTGGCCACGGCATAGGGCGCGTTCTCGGAGGTCGCCTTGACGGTGAAGCCGGCGGGCAACTGCGTGACACGGTCGCCATGGCTCATCCAGACGGGATAGCGACCGCCCTCCTCCCAGACGCCCTCGAACAGTGCCGACGGCGTGACGATCTCGACATCGGCCCGGCCGAATTCCGCGGCGTGGCCGCTCTCGACCTTGCCGCCGAGCTGCTGCGCCATGGTCTGTTGGCCGTAGCAGATGCCCAGCACCGGCAAGCCGGTGGAGAACACCTCCTGCGGTGCGCGCGGCGAGCCCTCGTCGGGCACCGAGGCTGGCCCGCCCGAGAAAATCACGCCCTTCGGCTTCAGCCTCTGGAAGGCTTCGGATGCGGACTGGAACGGCGCGATCTCGCAATAGACGCCGATCTCGCGGATGCGTCGCGCGATGAGCTGCGTGACCTGCGAACCGAAGTCGATGATGAGGATGGAGTCGTGGTGCGTTTCGCTCGTCATCGCGCCCGGTTAAGCCATCGCGCGACGGCGTGCAACGGCCTGTTTCCTGTGTCAGGCCCCGCGCTGGACGCAGGCCAGGTAAAAGCCGTCGGTTCCGGTCCTTCTCGGCGAGAGCTGAACACCATGCACAGTCGCAAAGCGCGCCAGCAGGCCGAAATCCCCCTCCTCCGACGCCAGGATCTGCGCGAGCGGCACCACGCTCAATCCGGCCTGCCCCTCCAGCAACTCCGTGATCGCGGCATCGTTCTCCATCGGAAGTACAGAGCAGGTAATGTAGGCAATGCGCCCACCCGGCCTGACCAGCCGCGCGGCGCGCGCCAGCACCTCGGCCTGATCCTTCATTCGCTCCCCGAGAGCGCCCGGCCGCACCCGCCATTTCGCGTCCGGATTGCGCCGCCAGGTGCCCGAACCCGTGCAGGGCGCATCGACGAGCACGAGGTCGGCCTGCCCCTCGACATCGGCCAGCGGTTCATGGCCGCGCGAGCGCGGAATCCGGATCTCGACGATGCTTGCCCCCGAACGCGCCAGCCGCTCATGCAGCGGGGCGAGCCTGCGGCTGTCGAGATCGGTCGCAAAGAGCCGCCCCTGATTGTTCATCAGCGCCGCCAAAGCCAGCGTCTTGCCCCCTGCCCCGGCGCAAAGGTCGATGACGGTCTGCCCGGGTCGTGCGCCTGCCAGCAGCGTGACGAGTTGCGAGCCTTCGTCCTGGATTTCGAAGCCGCCGGCGAAGAAGGCGGGCTCGGCCTGAAGCGAGGGTCCCCGCCCGTCATGACCGGGCTGGAAGCGCAGTGCGTCCGGTGACCATGCCCCCGCTTCCGGGCTCGCATGGGCGAGGTCGGCCATCAGCGCCTCGCGCGTGGTCTTGAGCCGGTTCGCCCGGATGTCGATCGGCGCACGTCCGGCGAGCGCCTCGCCCTCGGCCACCGCATCAATGCCGAAGGCGGATGCGAAGGCCGGCCAGAGCCACTCGGGCACATCGGCGCGGACCCAATCGGGAGCGCCCCGCAGCGACAGCGCGACGAGCCGATCGACCTCCTCGGACTCCAGTGGCACGGGAGCATGGTTTTCGCCGGAGCAGAGCGAGGCGATCTCCTCCAGCCCGAGACTGCGTACGCGCGCCAGCATGCCGAGCACCAGGGCGCGCGGCGCCTCCGAACCCATGACGAAGGAACTGGAGGCCTTCCGACGCAAGGCATCATAGACCAGCGAGGCGATCGCGGCCCGGTCCTTCGAACCGGCGAAACGGCGCGACAGGCCCCAGTCCTTGAGCGCGTCGGAGGCCGGGCGGCGGCGCTGGATGATGTCGTCAAGCACCTCGATGGCGGCGCTGAGGCGGGCGGCAGGCGTCATTGTGCTGAACCGGTCATGGCGGCGAATTCCGGGGCCGGACGCTCGTCGATGCGCCGGTCATTGTGCGAGC
This sequence comes from Allobosea sp. GW822-FHT03F07, assembly GCF_058801345.1. NCBI lineage: Bacteria > Pseudomonadati > Pseudomonadota > Alphaproteobacteria > Hyphomicrobiales > Alloboseaceae > Allobosea > Allobosea sp. GW822-FHT03F07. The sequence continues at coordinate 82,359 of NZ_JBXAND010000002.1, read as the reverse complement.
CAATATCGAGATTGGACGATTTCAAACATGGCGCACAGTGATAGCGCACCCAGCGACATACTCTTGACGCGGTCCTTCCACAGGCTGAAAGACGAGGCAACTGCCTCTTGCAACAAAAGGTTCTGATCGATGCTGCGCGCCGGCCATCTCGTTCTCGCTTCTCTGATCGCGCTCGCGCTCGCCGCCTGCGCCGCCCAGCCCGCACCGGACCTGACCCCGCCGCCGGCCAAGCGCCTGGACGCCAAGACCACGCTCGAGAACAGCCCGCGCCGCTGATGCTTTCGCCTCCCCGCGGCCATGGCTGCGGGGAGGCCATCAGGCATTCAACCGCCTGTCACATCGCCCGATCAGGGTCGCGCTGGAAACGACGCTCCAAGGATCGATGCCATGATGACGAAAACCCTGCTTTCCACCGGCCTTGCGACCGTTCTCGGCCTGGTCCTGCTCGCGCCCCAGGCGGCGCCGGCCCAGACTTCGCCTGCCCCGACGCTATCCGGCCAGAAGCCGCTCATCGTCGGCCACCGCGGCGCCAGCGGCTATCGCCCCGAGCACACCCTCGAAGCCTACAAGCTCGCGATCGAACAGGGGGCCGACTTCATCGAGCCCGATCTCGTCGCCACCAAGGACGGCGTCCTGATCGCCCGGCATGAGCCGATCATGAGCGGCACGACCGACGTCGCGAGCCGCCCCGAATTCGCCAGCCGCAAGACCACGCGTAAGGTCGACGGCGTCGAGACGACGGACTGGTTCGCCGGTGATTTCACCCTGGCCGAGATCAAGACGCTGCGCGCCAAGCAGGCTTTCGCCGATCGCGACCAGTCGCATAACGGCAAATACGAGATCCCGACCTTCCAGGAGATCATCGATCTCGCCAAGTCGGAGAGCACCCGTCTCGGCCGCACCATCGGCATCTACCCCGAGACCAAACACTCGATCTTCCATGCCGCGATCGGCCTGCCGCTCGAAGACCGGCTGCTCGACGCCCTCAAGGCCGCGGGCTGGACTGAGAAATCCTCGCCCGTGATCATCCAGAGTTTCGAGACCGCCAATCTGAAATATCTACGCGGCAAGACGCAGGTGCGTCTGTTCCAGCTCGTCGATGCGGACGATGTCGACAAGGATGGCGGTATCGTCGTCGCCGCCCCCTTCGACAAGCCCTATGATTTCGTCGTCACCGGCGACAAGCGCAGCTTCAAGGATCTCGTCACGGCGGAAGGCTTGAAGGAGATCGCGACCTATGCCGATGGCGTCGCACCGTGGAAGCCTTATCTGATGCCAGGCAAGCAGATTATCGGCGCCGACGGCAAGCCGCAGGATCTCAACAAGGACGGCGCCATCGACGAGCGCGACCGGGTGCTGCTGCCGGCCTCCGATGTGGTGAAGAACGCCCATGCCGCAGGGCTTCTCGTCCATAGCTGGACGTTCCGCAGCGAGCCGAAGCGCCTCGCCTCTGATTTCAAGGGCGACCCGGCCAACGAATACAAGGCCTTCCTGGCGCTCGGCATCGACGGGCTCTTCAGCGACTTTCCCGACACGGCGGTCAAGGCGCGCGACGGCAAATAGGGCCTCCTCGCGCAATAACGAAATAGCCCGCCTTACGCTTGCAAGGCGGGCTTTTTCGTTGTCTGGCTGGAACGATCAGTCGCAGACACGTTCCGTGCGACGAACCTCGCCGCGAGGCGTCTCGCGAACCGTCGTGATCGTGCGGCAATCGCTGCGGTCGCGAACACGGTAGTAGCGCTCGCGCTCGCGGGCGCGCTCCTCGCGGCGGATTTCACGATCGACGGCGCGTTCGCGCGGCGACCGCGGATCGACCTCGACCCCGCCGGGGCCGATACTGATCGACTGGGCATAGGCACCGCCCGTCGTGATCAGGGCAGCCAGCAAGGCGGGAATGAAGGGCTTCATGATGGTTCCTCCGATTTGTGGAGACAACCATCGTCGGCCGTCATTGTTCCAGCTCGCCCGGAAACGGCCCTGCCGTAGCTCCTGACAGACCAGCAAAAGGCCAGTGTTCTCAAAGAAATAGCGCGCCGGATTGCTCCGGCGCGCCAACTGGAATCCCTTGGTCTCGTCTCAGTGGAGGATCTGCGAGAGGAAGAGCTTGGTGCGTTCGTGCTGGGGGTTCTTGAAGAACTCGTTGGGCTTGTTCATTTCGACGATCTGCCCGGCATCCATGAAGATGACGCGGTCGGCGACCTGGCGGGCGAAGCCCATCTCGTGCGTGACGCAGAGCATGGTCATGCCCTCCTCGGCCAGCGAGACCATGGTGTCGAGCACCTCCTTGACCATCTCCGGGTCGAGCGCCGAGGTCGGCTCGTCGAACAGCATGATCTTCGGGCTCATGCAGAGCGAACGCGCGATCGCCACGCGCTGCTGCTGGCCGCCCGAGAGCTGGCCCGGATATTTCGCCGCCTGCTCGGGGATCTTGACGCGCTTGAGATAGTGCATCGCGATCTCCTCGGCGTCCTTCTTGGGCAGCTTCCTCACCCAGATCGGCGCCAGCGTCAGGTTTTCGAGGATCGTCAGATGCGGGAATAGGTTGAAGTGCTGGAACACCATCCCGACATCGCGCCGAATCTCGTCGATCTTCTTGAGATCGTTGGTCAGTTCCGTCCCGTCGACGATGATCGAACCCTTCTGGTGCTCCTCCAGCCGGTTGATGCAGCGGATCATCGTCGACTTGCCCGATCCCGAAGGCCCGCAGATCACCAGCTTCTCCCCGCGCTCGACCTTCAGGTTGATGTCGCGCAGCACGTGGAACTCGCCATACCACTTGTTCACGCCGATCATCTCGACGGCGGTGGGCGTGTTCAATGAGGTCGGCTTCAGGGCCGCGGGACGGGAATCCGTCGTCTTCATCTCTGCCATTGCCATGATCGTGGTCCCTTTCAGCGTCTCTGGCCGGCGGCGAGGCGTCTCTCGACCGCGATCGAGTAGCGCGACATGCCCCAGCAGCACAGGAAATAGAAGATCGCGGCGAAGGCATAGCCCGTCGCGCGGGTGGTCGGAGTGGCCCAGGTCGGATCGACCAGCGTCGCTTCGATGGTCCTCAGGAAGTCGAAGATGCCGACGATGGTGACCAGCGTCGTATCCTTGAACAGCCCGATGAAGGTGTTGACGATGCCCGGGATCACGATGCGCAGCGCCTGCGGCAGGATGATCAGCCGCATCATCTGCCAGTAGCCGAGGCCGAGCGACATCGCGCCCTCATACTGGCCCTTGGGGATCGCCTGCAGGCCGCCGCGGATCACCTCCGCCATATAGGCGGCGGCGAACAGCGCGACGCCGATCAGCGGCCGCAGCAGACGGTCCGGCGAGTACTCCTGCGGCACGAACAGCGGCAGCATCGTGTTGGCCATGAACAGCACGGTGATCAATGGCACGCCGCGCACGAATTCGATGAAGATCACCGAGAGCAACTGGATCGCCGGCAGCCTCGAGCGGCGCCCCAACGCCAGCATCACGCCCAGCGGCAGCGAGAAGACGATGCCGACCGCCGCGATCAGGAAGGTCACCATCATGCCGCCCCAAAGGCCGGTATCGACCCGTGGCAGCCCGACCGAATTGGCCAGCACCGCGATCAGGCCGAAGATGACCATGGCCATCAGGATCAGGCGCTTGGGCCGGTAGAAGCGCTGCCAGGGCGGCGCCGCCTCTTCGACTGCGAGCAGCGCCGGGCCGGTCCAGAACCGGGCGAGCGACGGCACGAAGGACAGGACGAGATAGAGCACCGCCAGCGCAAAGGTCAGCAGGATCAGGAAGCGCAGGAAGCTCTCGGCACTGTTGCCGCCGAGCAGCAGCACATAGGCGCTGATCGGCAGCATCACGAAGAAGAAGAACGCGCCCACCTTCTTCAGAGGCGCCCGGTCCCACAGCATCCAGACCACGCCGATCGCGAACATCGCGAAGACGATATTGACCCGCCAGCGCTGCTGCACCGGATAGGAGCCGTAGATGAAATACTGGAAGCGATCCCCGACATAGGCCCAGCAGGCGCCGACCGGCCGGCCGACCTTTTCTGCGAGGCACGCATCGCGGTTGGCGCCGCTCCAGACGGCGTCGATGAAATAGAACCGCACGAGGTCAGGTACGCTGGTCGCCACGATATAGAGGCAGACCAGCGTCATCAGCGAATTCACCGGCCCCGAGAACAGGTTGTTCCGGATCCAGGCGACGGGGCCGGCCACGGAGAGCGGCGCGGCTTCCTGCTCCAACGTTTCCTTGCGGACGAAGGCGAACGGGGCATTTTCGGTGGTTGCATCGGTCATCGTGGCGCCCTCACCGTTCCACCAGCGCCATGCGCTTGTTGTAGATGTTCATGAACAGGGACGTCACGAGCGAAATGGTCAGATAGACCGCCATGGTGATGGCGACGACCTCGACCGCCTGCCCCGTCTGGTTCAGCACCGTGCCGGTGAAGACCTGGACGAGATCGGGATAGCCGATGGCGACCGCCAGCGAGGAGTTCTTAGTCAGGTTGAGATAGTTCGAAGTCAGTGGCGGGATGATCACGCGCATCGCCTGCGGGATCACGACGAGCTTCAGCGTCGGGCCGGCACGCAGGCCCAGCGCATGCGCCGCCTCGGTCTGCCCCTTGGAGACGGCGAGGATGCCGGCGCGCACCACCTCGGCGATGAAGCCGGCGGTATAGGTCGTCAGGCCGATCAGCAGCGCAACGAATTCCGGGAAGATCTGCAGACCGCCGGTGAGGTTGAACCGGCCCTGCTGTGGAAACTCGAAAGAGAGCGGTTGTCCGGCAGCGAAATAGACCAGCAGGGGCACGCCGAGGATCAGACCGGACGAGATCAGCCCGTTCGGATACTGCGTACCGGTGCGCTCCTGCTGCTTTTTCGACCAGCGGTAGAAGACGATCGCGGCGACGAGCGCGACGAAGAAGGCGATCACCACGGCCTGAAAGGCCGGCGCGAATTGCGGGTTCGGCAGGATCAGGCCGCGATTGTTCAGGAAGATCGAACCGGGTAGCGCAATCGAATTGCGCGCATCCGGCAACGGCTTCAGCACCGCATTGTACCAGAAGAACAGTTGCAGCAGCAGCGGCAGGTTGCGGATGACCTCGACATAGATCATCGCCAGCTTAGCCAGCACCCAGTTGCTGGACAGCCGTGCCACACCGACGAAGAAGCCGAGGAAAGTGGCGAGCACGATGCCGATCGACGCCACCAGAAGCGTATTCAGCAGGCCGACCCAGAAGGCCTGGCCATAGGTCGAGCCCGCGGCGCTGAACGGGATCAGCTTCTGATTGACGTCGAAGCCGGCCGCGTTGTGCCAGAAGCCGAAGCCCGAGGCGATCTTCTGCGCCCGCAGGTTCTCGATGGCGTTGGAAGCAGCCGACCAGATCAGGAAGCCGACGATCGCCACCAGGGCGATCTGGTAGACATAGCCTCGTATCTTGGGATCGTAGAAGAGTGAGGCTTTGCCTGGTTGTACCGTCTCTGTCGGAATGGTCGACACCTGTTACGCCCTTTTTTGGTTTTGATTGCGGCCTATGGACCGGCGGCGGCCTGCGCCGTCGCCGGTCGTTCTCTCAACATTCGGACCGTCGCACCGCCCCCTCAGCGGATCGGCGGCGCATATTGCAGCCCGCCCTTGGTCCAGAGCGCATTCTGGCCCCGTGCGATCTTCAATAGCGAGCCCGAGCCGACATTCGTTTCGAAGATCTCGCCGTAATTTCCGACATGCTTGACGATCCGGTAGGCCCAGTCATTGGTCAGGCCGATCGCCTCGCCGAACTTGCCTTCCGTGCCAAGGAGTCGCTTGATCTCCGGGTTCTCGGATTTCAGCATGTCATCGACATTCGCCTTGGTCACGCCGAGCTCTTCGGCGTTTAGCATGGCGTTGTGTGTCCATTTGACCACGTCGAGCCAGTTGTCGTCGCCATGCCGCACGACCGGGCCGAGCGGCTCCTTCGAGATGATCTCGGGCAGCACGATGTGGTCGGCCGGCACCGCGAGCTTCAGCCGCTCGGCGTAGAGACCCGAGGAATCCGTGGTGAAGGCATCGCAACGGCCCGATTCATAGGCCTTGATGGTTTCGTCGCCACTCGAGAACGCCACGACCTCGTAGTTCATCTTGTTGGCGCGGAAGAAGTCAGCGAGGTTGAGCTCGGTGGTGGTGCCCTGCGCGACGCAGACGGAGGCGCCCGCGAGCTTGAGCGCGGAGTCGACGCCGAGCTTCTTGCGGACCATGAAGCCCTGGCCATCGAAGTAGTTGATGCCCGCGAAATTGAGGCCGAGCGAGGTGTCGCGCGACATCGTCCATGTGGTCGTGCGCGAAAGCAGGTCGACCTCGCCCGCTTGGAGCGCCGTGAAGCGATCCTTCGAGGAAAGCGGTATGAACTTGACCTTGAGCGGATCGTTGAAGATCGCGGCTGCCAATGCGCGGCAGAGATCGACATCGATGCCGGAATACTTGCCCTGAGCATCGGGCATCGCGAACCCGGCCAGGCCCGGGCTGGTGCCGCAATTGACCGCGCCTCTTGCCTTGATCTGCGGGAGCAGCCCGGTCTGCGCCTCGGCAACGCTGGCGCCGAGCAGGACCGACGCGACCGCCAGAGCAGATTTGACGAATTTTTTCATTGCGTTCCCCTGTTTTGGATGCGGGCTTGCACCCGCACCCAGAACGCTTAGCAAGTCCCGGACCATGCACTTGCCGTGCGGAATGAAGGGCGCATATCCGAAGCGATGGGCGTCGGCCGGGTCGCCGGCGCCCATCTTTTTCCGAACCTCAGCGGATCGGCGGGGCGTATTGCAGCCCGCCCTTGGTCCAGAGCGCGTTCTGGCCGCGGGCGATCTTCAGAAGCGAGCCCGAGCCGACATTCTTCTCGAAGGACTCGCCGTAATTGCCGACATGCTTGACGATCCGGTAGGCCCAGTCGTTGGTCAGGCCGATGGCCTCCCCGAACTTGCCCTCGGCGCCCACGAGGCGCTTGATCTCCGGGTTATCGGACTTCAGCATTTCGTCGACATTGGCCTTGGTCACGCCGAGCTCTTCGGCGTTCAGCATGGCGTTGTGCGTCCATTTGACGATGTCGAGCCAGTTGTCGTCGCCATGACGCACGACCGGGCCGAGCGGCTCCTTGGAGATGATCTCGGGCAGGACGATGTGGTCGGCCGGGACCGAGAGCTTCAGGCGCTCGGCATAGAGGCCCGAGGCGTCGGTGGTGAAGGCGTCGCAGCGGCCCGATTCATAGGCCTTGATCGTCTCGTCCGCGGAGGCGAAAGCGACGACCTCGTACTTCAGCTTGTTGGCGCGGAAGAAATCGGCAAGGTTCAGTTCGGTCGTCGTGCCCTGCTGGGTGCAGACCGAGGCGCCGGCGAGCTTGAGCGCGGAATCGACGCCGAGCTTCTTGCGGACCAGGAAGCCCTGGCCGTCATAGTAGTTCACGCCCGCGAAGTTCAGGCCGAGCGAGGTGTCGCGCGACATCGTCCAGGTCGTGTTGCGGGAGAGAAGGTCAACCTCGCCCGACTGGAGGGCCGTGAAGCGGTCCTTCGAAGAAAGCGGGATGTATTTGACCTTGTTCGGATCGTTGAAGATCGCAGCCGAAATGGCCTTGCAGAGATCGACGTCGAGCCCGCTCCAGACGCCTTGGGCATCGGGGATGCCAAAGCCGGCGAGGCCGGGACCAACGCCGCAGGTCAGGACGCCCTTGGTCTTGATCTGAGCGAGCAGCCCGGTCTGAGCCTGCGCCCCGCCGACACAGATACTCGTTGCGGCAGCGACGATCGCTGCGGCGAAAATTTTATTCATGCTTATTCCCCTGTTGGCGGAACGGGTTCCTGCCCGTTCTCGATGAGCTAGCAAGTCCTGGACCAAGCCCGACGGCCTGACTCTCCTCCTTTGGGCCCATACGGCCCCCCTGATTGTCGGGCAACGACGGGCGCCGCGTTGCTGCGGCGCCCGTCGAAAAACCTTAGCGAACCGGCGGAGCGTACTGCAGGCCGCCCTTGGTCCAGAGCGCGTTCTGGCCGCGGGCGATCTTCAGGAGCGAGCCCTGACCGACGTTGCGCTCGAAGGATTCGCCGTAATTGCCGACATGCTTGACGATCCGGACGACCCAGTCGGGGGTCAGGCCGATGGTCTCGCCGAACTTGCCCTCGGTGCCGAGCAGACGTTTGATCTCGGGGTTGGGCGACTTCAGCATCTCGTCGACATTGGCCTTGGTCACACCGAGCTCCTCGGCGTTCAGCATGGCGAAGTGGACCCACTTCACCAGGTTGAACCACTGCGGGTCGTTGTTGCGAACGGACGGGCCGAGGGGCTCCTTCGAGATGATCTCGGGCAGGACCATATGGTCGTCCGGCGCCGTCAGCTTCAGGCGCTCGGCATAGAGGCCCGAGGCGTCAGTGGTGAAGGCGTCGCAGCGGCCGGCGTCATAGGCCTTGACCGTCTCGTCGGACGAGGCGAAGGCGACGACCTCGTATTTCAGGTTGTTGGCGCGGAAGAAGTCGGCGAGGTTCAGCTCGGTCGTGGTGCCTTGCTGGGTGCAGACCGAAGCGCCCGAGAGCTGCAGCGCCGAGGTGACGCCGAGCTTCTTGCGCACCATGAAGCCCTGGCCGTCATAGTAGTTCACGCCGGTGAAAAGGATGCCGAGCGAGGCGTCGCGCGTCATCGTCCAGGTCGAGTTACGGACCAGCAGATCGACCTCGCCGGACTGCAGGGCCGTAAAGCGGTCCTTCGCCGAGAGCGGAATGAACTTCACCTTGGTCGGATCGTTGAAGATCGCGGCCGCGACGGCACGGCAGTACTCAACGTCGAGGCCGCCCCAGTTGCCCTGCGCGTCCGGAACGCCGAAGCCGGCGAGGCCGGTGTTCGAGCCGCAGTTGAGGATGTTGCGCTGCTTGACCTGAGCGAGCGTTGCGGGCGCCTGTGCCGACACCGCCGTCGCCGTGAACGCGAGCCCGAGCCCTGCGACCGCGGCTGCCAGAAATTTTTTCATCGAACTCTCTCCCATTGAGGTCTCCTGCCCGGCCGGGGCCGGCAGGCCGTCATCAGTCCCGTCGCCGGCGGATCTCAGTCCGCTCGATTGCACAGAAAATAAGCGACGTCCCCTCGTCGATTGCCAGAGCCCCGCATGACCGTCAAGCAAGGGCGCCCACCGGCGCCGCCCCTTGTCCGCTGCATACATCACATGCGAGTTTGTGGGGGTGGTCAAGCCTGACCCCATTCCCCCCAGACGCTCCCGAGCCTGCCGGTTCCATGAAAAAGCTGCCTTCGTCCGACTTCGCGCGTCTTCGCGAAAGAACCCGTCTCGTCATGGCCGGCCGCGATCCCACCGACAGCTACGGCTTCGTCAACCCGCCGATCGTGCGCGGCTCGACTGTGGTCTATCCCAACACTGAGGACTTTTTGGCCCGTAAGGCGCGCTACACCTATGGCACGCAGGGCAACCCGACGATCGACGCGCTGGTCGCTGCCTGCAACACCATCGAGCGTGGCGCCGGCACCGTCATCACGCCGTCGGGCCTGCTGGCCTGCACCCTGCCCTTCCTGGCCTTCCTCTCCGCCGGCGATCACGTCCTGGTGACCGACAGCGTCTACCGGCCGACGCGGATCTTCTGCGAATCGATGTTGAAGCGCATGGGCATCGAGACGACCTATTACGATCCCACGCTGGGCGCGGGCATCGCGGAGCTGTTCAAGCCGAACACGAAGGCGATCTGGACCGAGGCGCCGGGCTCCCAGACCTTCGAGATGCAGGACATCCCGGCGATCGTCAGAGCCGCTCATGCGCGCCACATCCTGGTGATGATGGACAACACCTGGGCGACGCCGCTGTTCTTCGACAGCCACAAGGCCGGCGTCGATGTCTCGGTCCAGGCCGGCACCAAATACTATGCCGGCCATTCCGACGTGCTGATCGGCACCGTCTCGGCGCGCACGCCGGAGCTCTACAAGCAGTTGCGTTCGAGCTGGGAGCAGCTCGGCGTCATCATCGCCCCGGAGGACGCCTTCCTGACGCTGCGCGGCATGCGCACCATGGCGATCCGCTTGAAGGAACAGATGCCAACCGGCATCGCCATGGCGCAGTGGCTCAGCCAGCGTCCCGAAGTCGCCCGCGTCATGCACCCGGCCTTGCCCGAGGATCCCGGCCACGCGCTCTGGAAGCGCGACTTCACCGGCGCCTCCTCACTCTTCAGCTTCGAGCTGGCGCCCGTTTCGATGAAGGCAGTCGCGGCGATGCTGGACGGCCTTACCCTGTTCGGCATGGGCGCGTCATGGGGCGGCTATGAGAGCCTCGTCCTGCCCTTCGACTGCAAGGTCTACCGCACCGCGACGACGCCGAACTTCAAGGGCCCGACAATCCGCATCCATATCGGGCTCGAGGATCTCGACGACCTCAAGGCCGATCTCGACGCCGGTTTCGCCAGACTTCGGGCTTTGGCGTGATAGCACTTGCCGACATGCCACTCGATCCGGTCGTTTTCGCTTATCTGGAGGAGCCGCCCTTCTGCTTTCAGGGTGATGACGGTAGACCGCTCGGCAGTGATGTGGAACTCGTCACTGCCGTAATCGAGGCAATGGGGATCGATCGCTTCGAGACGAGGCTGACGGAGTTCGCCGAACTTCTGCCCGGCCTTGTCGATGGACGCTGGACGGTCACCACGCCACTTTTCATCTCGGCGGAAAGGCAGAGGCTCGTCGATTTCAGCCATCCGGTCTGGGCGCTGACAGACGGTCTGCTGACGCGCCGGGCCGACGGCAGACGGCTGACGAGCTACGAGGCGGTGGCGGCCGATCGACGAGCGTGTCTGGTCGTAGTCGCTGACCAGGTTCAGGAGAAAAGTGGGCTCGAGGCGGGCATTCCCGATCAGCGCGTCATCCGCGTCGGCACTCAGGAAGAAGCCGTGCTGATGATCAAGTCCGGTCGCGCCGACGCGTATGCCAGCGTCGCTATGGCACATCGTGGTTTTCTCGCTCGCCACCCCGATCCAGACCTCGCTGTCGTCGCGGTCAAAGGCGCGCCACCTGCTCAAGGCGCTTTCGCCTTCGCCAAATCCTCCCGCGATTTCCGGGTCCGGTTCAATGCGGCGCTGTTGCGGCTGCTCGGAACCGAATGGCACCGAAGTCTGATGACCCGGCACGGCTTCGAGCCGGGGGATTTTTAGTCCGTCGGCCGGTTTCTACGGTTGCGGAAGATCAGCATCAGGTTGCGCGTATAGATGACCATCGCCAGCGCCTGGCCCATGATGATGATCGGCTCGCGCCGGACGATGCCGTAGATCAGCGTCATCAGGCCGCCCGCCATCGAGAAATACCAGAAGGACAGCGGCATCACCGACTGGCCCTCGCGCTCGCTGGCGAGCCATTGCACGAGGAAGCGCGCCGTGAAGAGCAGCTGCGCGACGATGCCGAATGCGAGCCAAAAGTCGAACTTCAGCACGAAGACGTCATAGATGTAGTCGGAGATCGCATGGCCGATCGAAATGATCATGATTGCGCCTCCGTGACGATCTGCGGGATACGCTTGCGACGACGGATCAGCCACCACACCCCGACGAGATCGAGGATGCCGACCCAGAGCCGGTCGAAGAACCCGTAGTTCGAGACACCGCTCAGGCGCGGCCGATCCCGCACGTCGACATGCACGACAGCGTAGCCCTCGCGCACCATCAGCGCCGGCATGAAGCGGTGCAGCGCGTCGAAATAGGGCAGCGCCAGATAGGCTTCGCGCCGGAAGCATTTCAGCCCGCAGCCGGTATCGCGCGTGCCGTCCTTGAGAAGTCGGCCGCGCACGCCGTTGGCGATCCGCGACTGCAGCTTCTTGAAGCCGGTATCCTTGCGCCCGACGCGCTGCCCCTGAACCAGACCGGCCTGCATTCCGGCCTTCTGCAGCGCCTCGACCATGGCAGGCAGGAAGGCGGGATCGTTCTGGCCGTCGCCATCGAGCGTCGCGACGATCGGGGCGCGGGCATGGCGTACCCCGCTCCTGACGGCCGCGCTCTGGCCACAGGATTGCGCATGGGTGACGATCCGCAGCCAGGGCCGGCTCGACGTAAGGGCTGCCAGCGCCGCCGGCGTGCCGTCGCTCGAGCCGTCATTGACGAAGACGACTTCAAAGGCGCCGAGCGCCGAGCAGGCCGTCTCGATGTCTGCCAGAAGCGGCCCGACATTGCCCACCTCGTTGCGGACGGGCACGACCACGCTGAGGAGCGGGGCAAAGGACGCAGGTTCGGTCAGCGAAGAAGGTTCGGTCAACAAAGCATCATCCGGCAAAACGGCCCGCAACCTGCGTCAGCGCGGCAGGCAGGGCAAGGAACTTTCGGGCACCGCGCCCCCTGCGTCGGTCTCACGGCCGCGCATAGACGGCCATTTCGAGCCGGCGTCCACCGTTCAGGTTGAAGCCGCGGATCGTGGTAACCAGCCGCGGCGTCAGCCCGGACTGGGCGATGGCGCTCTGGAACCCGGCATTGTGACGCGCCTCGACGAAGGCGATGCGGCAGCCGGGCTGGTTCAGGAAGGCGGCTGCGGCAGCGCCGTCGATGCCCATGGCGAGGTTGGTTCCGGTCAGGAAGACGAGGCTCGGCTCGCGATAGCCGACCGTCATCACGGCCGGGTCGGCGCAGCCGACCGAGCGCGCCGCTTCCGCCAGCCGCGGCGACAGCTTGAGCGAGCGCAGGCTCTCGATCGCGAAGCCGTAGACGCCGATGCCGAGCAGCAGGCTCGCCAGCACGCAGCGCCACAGCGCGCCCTCGAAGTCGCTGCGGCGGAAGGCGGCGACAACGCCGCCTGCGACGAGCAGCGTCAGCAGAAGGAAGGGCAGCGCGAGGTAGGGCAGCGTGCCGTCCAGCGACCAGTTGCCGCCGATGATGACGCCGACGAGCGCGAGCGGCACCAGCACGACGAGCAGCGCGGTCGCGACTGCCCCTCTGCGGAAGCGGTCGATCCCGCCATTGACGATGGCGAGCAGGAGCAGCGCCGTGATCGCCGGATAGAGCGGCAGCACATAATGCGGCAGCTTCGTCGGCACCGCCTCGAACACGATCCAGGACGGCACGATCCAGGCCAGCAGGAACAGCACCTGCGGTTCACGCCGGCGGACCCAGGCGAAGGGGATCGACATCGCGGCGAATGCGGCGGCAGGCCAGTAGGTGCCGAAGAAGATCAGCAGGTAGAGCCCCGGCGGCCCCCAATGCTTTTCCTGCCCCTCCGCGACCTTGCCAAGCATGTCCTGGCCGACGCTGGCGGTGAAGAAGCTGCCGCCGGTCTTCCAGGCGATCGCTGCGAACCACGGCAGCACGACGATGAGGCAGAGCAGCAGGCCCCGGCCGAAACGCAGCGGCGCGAGCCAACGGAAGCTGCGCTCCCGGATGCTGAGGACGAGGATGGCCAGGCCCCAGACCATTGGCACGATCGGCCCCTTGAGAAGTAGCCCCAGCGCGGTGGCACCCCAGAAGACGAGCCAGTTGCGCGAACTCGGCACAAAAGCGAGCGAGCGCGTCCAATCCAGCCAGGCCCGTGCCAGCGCCCCCATGCTCGCGACCGCGCAAGCCGCCAGCAGCGCGTCGGTCTTGGCGATGCGGGCCTCGACGCCGAGCAGCACCGCGCCCGCCATCAGCGCCGCGCCCAAAAGTGCGAGGCGCCGGTCCACGAATGCCAGCAAGGCCCAGTAACTCAGCAGCACGGTCGCGATGGCGCCGATCAGCGAGGGGATGCGGTATAGCCAGATCTGCGTGCGCGCTGCGGGCACACCAAGCGCCTCGCCTGCGGAGACCGTTGCGCTCTGGAGCCAGTAGATCCCGACCGGCTTCTTGTGCCGGGCTTCGTCCTGGAAGCGGATGTCCACAAAATCGCGCGTCTCCAGCATCTGCTTGCTCGCCTGCGCGAAGCGAGGCTCGTCGCGATCGAGCGGCTGCAGCGTATGGAAGCCGGGCAGGAAGGCCGCGAGCGACAGCAGCACGAGCAGCGCGCAGGCGCGGGCATGGCTGGCCGAGGCCATGGCCGCGAGACGGTCGAGCGCGGGACTGAGCGACAGCATATGCATCCTCGCGACCCGGCAGGTCGCCTGTCATGTAGACCGGGAATGGCGGGACCGGCCATCCCCGAAAAGCCAGCGCCGCGATGACGGGCTTTTCGGGCACGATCAAGGCGAAGCCGCGCAAACGCAGCGGCGGGGGTTTACGCCGCATGCTGCGCCGCGGCAAGCGGGGCGTGGCATTCCCGGCACCGCATGACACTCCGCGCAGCCCTTGCTAGCCTGCCGTTTCGGTAAGGGGTGGAGATGGGCCGGGTTCTCCTGAGAGCTTTGCGGGCGGGTCTGTGGGGCCTGCTGATTGGCCCACTTTTCGGCGTTCTCACCGTCATCGCGTTCATGATCTTCGACCCGAAATGCGGTCCGGGCGACGCCGGAGGCTGCGCCATGGGTCTGGTGACGGTGCCGATCGGGCTGGCCCTGCCGAGTTTCGGGATGTTCTTCGCGATCAGCCTGCTCCGCAGCCTGTGGCGGCTGCGGCCCTCGGACCCCGTCTCCGCGATCAGGCGTCTGCGCAACTGGGGCGGGGAGGACTGAGCCGCCCGCCCCGCCGCACACCTTCTTCAGGAACTCGGTTTTCCGCCCGAGACCCGTGGCCTTGCCGACACTGCACTCGATCTCGGGCGCCCTGCGTGGCGGGCAAGCGACAGGGCTTGCCCGCCAGTCTCGTCCTCTCACCTGAAAGGTGGGCTGTATTGCAGGCCGCCATTCGTCCACAGCGCGTTCGGCCCTCGCGAGAGATTCAAGCGCGACTGCGACCCGAGATAGCGCTCGAAGGACTCGCCATAATTGCCGACGGTGGCAATGATCCGCACGACCCAGTCGTTGCTGACACCCATCGCCTCGCCGAACTTGCCGTCGAGCCCGAGGAAGCGCTTGAGCTCCGGATTGGCCGATTTCGTCATCTCGCGGACATTGGCCTGCGTCACGCCGAGTTCCTCGGCATTGACCAGCGCGGCGACCGTCCAGCGAACCAGGTTGAACCAGCCCTCGTCGCCGGTGCGAACCCAGGGGCCGAGCGGCTCCTTGGAGATGACCTCGGGCAGGATGACGTGGCCGTCCGGGTCCTGCAGCTTGAGCTTCACCGCCGACAGCGCCGAGATGTCGGTGGTGTAGGCGTCGCAGCGACCTGATTCATAGGCCTTGAGCGCTTCCTCCGAGGTCCCGAAGGCGGCCGGCTCGTACTTCATGCCGAGCTTGCGGAAATAGTCGGCGAGGTTGAGTTCGCTCGTCGTGCCCTGGGCGACGCAGACCGACGCGCCGTCGAGCTTCGTCGCGCTGGCGACGCCGAGCTTCTTCGCCACCATGAAGCCCTGTCCGTCATAATAATTGACGGCGGTGAAGGTGACGCCCTGGCCGAGATTGCGCGACAGCGTCCAGGTGGTGGTGCGCGGCAGTACGTCGATTTCGCCGCCCTGCAGCGCGATCAGCCGATCCTTCGAGGTCAGGGGAACGAATTTGGCCTTCTCCTGATCGTTGAAGATCGCGACTGCCAGCGCGCGGCAGATGTCGATGTCGAAGCCGTTCCAGCGCCCGGCCGCATCCTGGATCGAGAAGCCCGCGACACCGGGGCTGGTGCCGCAGATGACATGGCCGCGCTCCTTGATCTTGGCGAGCGTGCCGCTCGTCTGGGCAGTGACCGGCGCGGTCGCGGCGACGAGCGCCGCCAAGCCGAAAATCCATCGCTTCATGGTGTTCCCCTTTTCTATTTTCGGTCGGCGTGAAGCACAGCTCTCCTCGCGCAACGGACTTCAGGCCCGCCGCGTTGGTTTCGTCCCGGCTCTTGTTGTCGTCTCAGGCGACCTTGGCGGCCGGCTTCTGTTCCAGCGCGACCAGCAACGCATCGAGATCGCTCCAGAGGTCGTCCACGTCCTCGAGGCCGATGCTGATGCGCAGCACCGTGCCCTCCGGCGTCCACGGATTGACCGTGCGGTCGCCCTTCACCGCCATCGGTGCGATCAGGCTTCGCGTTCCGCCCCAGGAGGCGCCGATCGCAAAGACCCTGAGCGCGGTCAGCGCGGCTTCGAGCGTCGCCTCGGCAACCGGCTTCAGCACGATGCTGAACACGCCGGACGAGCGGCCCATGTCGCGCTTCCACATCTCATGCCCGGGGCAGGACGGCAGGGCCGGGTGCAGCACCTGCTCCACCGCCGGCGAATGCGTCAGACGCCTGGCGAAGTCCTCGGAGACGCGGCCCATATGAGCGACGCGCAACCCCATCGTCTCGATGCCGCGTAGCGCCAGCTGGCATTCGTCCGGCGAGACGCCCACGCCGAAGGCCCGCAGCGTCTCCTTCATTTTCTGGCGCAGTCCAATGTCGGACACGGTGACGGAGCCAAGCAGCAGGTCAGAATGCCCCCCGACATATTTAGTCAGCGCCTCACAGGCGAAATCGGCGCCATGCGCCAGCGGCTTGAAGATGAGCGGCGTCGCCCAGGTGTTGTCGCAACCGACGAGCGCGCCTTTGGCCTTGGCCGCCTTCACTATGGCGGCGACGTCCTGGACTTCCATCGTTCCCGAGCCCGGCGACTCGACCCAGACCAGCTTCGTCGCGTCGTCGATCAGATCGGCAATTCCGGCCCCGATCAGCGGATCATAGACGCCATGGGCGATGCCGCGCGGCTCGAGGTAATCCTCGCAGAAGCTGCGCACCGGTGGATAGACATGGTCGGGGATCAGCACCTTGTCGCCGGGCATCAGTACCGACAGCATCACGATGGTCACAGCGGCCTGGCCCGAGGGCACCAACACCGTGCGGACACCGCCATGCAGCGCCGTCAGCTGCGCCTCGAGCGTGCGCGTCGTCGGCGTGCCGTGGAGCCCATAGGTGTAGCCGTCGAAGCCGCGATATTTGCGGGCCGCGAAGCTCGCCGCGTCCTTGTAGACGATGGTAGATGCGCGATGTGTCGGCACAGCAAGTGACGCATAACCCCCCTCGTCGACGGCCGGGTGGTGAACGCAGCGGGTCAGATCGTGCATGGCATGTCCCTTTCGGAAGACAAGGCGTAAAGCCTTGCTCCGATGAGACAATAAGCTCTCAGGTATCGCTCGATGCCGTGTCGTTATGCTTGGGCGGAAGCGCTGCGCTCAGCGCGCCGCCATCAGGCAGTCGATGAAGTCGCGCACGAGCTGCGATTTCGGCCGGTCGAGCGGCAGGATCAGCAGGCTCTTGCTCTGGACCGCCGGCTCGAAGGGCCTCAGCACGAGGCGCGTCGGATCCACGCCGGCGACCGCATAGGGACTGACCAGCCCGACGCCGACGCCTTCAGCCACCAGCGCGCAGACGGTCGCGGCATAGATCGTCTCGACCACGACGCGCGGCGGCGCGGCGCCCGATTCCGACAGGATCAGGTCCAGCCGCTGGCGTGCCCGGTCCTCCGGCACATAGGCGATGAAATCGACACTCGCGAGATCATGCGGCGTGATCGTCTCGCGCTCGCTGAGCGGATGACCGACAGGCATGGCGCAGAGCGCACGCGGCGAGACGAACGGCTGATGCAGCACGCCACTGACATCGATCTCGTCGGCGGCCAGCCCGAGGTCGAAGGCGCCCGAGACGACCCCGTCGCGCACGTCGCGCGAGGGCAGCACCATCAGAGTGACGGCGATGTCCGGCCGCATCTCGCGAAAGCGACGCACCGCCCTTGGCACCAGCGAGGAGCCCAGCGCCGAAAGCGACCCGACCCTGACCTCCCCGGCACCGTGATCGCGAATGCGCGCGGCGCTTGCCCGCAGCCGGTCCATGCCGCGAAAGCTCGCCTCGACCTCGGCGTGGAAAAGCCTGCCCTCGGGCGTCGGCACGATGCGGTTGCGGACTCGGTCGAACAGCCGGAAGCCAAGCGTGCGCTCGAGTTCGGCTATGGCCCGGCTGACGCCCGGTTGCGTCACCCCAAGCAGTTCCGCCGCGCGCGAGACGCTGCCGGCCTTCATCACCGCGGCGAACAACTCGATCTGACGGCCGTTCATCGCGCCTCCCGGTGGTCCGCGCCAGTAGCAGGCGAAGACACGCCTTGGACAAGGCCGCAGCACCAGCCAAGGCAGGGAAAATGGCGAGCCCGGCTGGATTCGAACCAGCGACCAGCAGCTTAGAAGGCTGCTGCTCTATCCATCTGAGCTACGGGCCCTGAAGCGAAAACCGACGTCTTCGCATTCAGTCACTCAATGCGTCCACTGTCCCAGACGCGAGAACTTGAAATTGTCGGAATAGGCAACAGTCCGGCGCGTCGGTTCGTTGGGCTGCTCGACGCGATAGGGGATGCCGTTGCGCGTGGCATAGGCGACAGCCTCGGCCTCGCTGTCGAACCAGAGCTTGAGCTGGCTCTTCATGTCACCCGACGAGGTCCAGCCCATCAGCGGCTCGATCTGGCGCGGCTGCTCCGGCTCGTATTCGAGCAGCCAGCGCTCGGTCTTGGCGGTGCCGGACTGCATGGCCGTACGGGCGGGGCGGTAGATGCGTGCGGTCATGGCTTTCGCTCGGCCCTCGCCTGATGTCCTGGATCACTCGATCCGCCGGACGGTCTCGATCCAGGCCGCCCGCACCCCTGCGAACAGCCCCAACATGCGGAATGGTCGGGGCACCAGGATTCGAACCTGGGACCCTCTGCTCCCAAAGCAGATGCGCTACCGGGCTGCGCTATACCCCGACGGATCACAAGTGCATCAAATCACTCGCGAAACCATCGCGAAAAGGCTTCCGGACCTTGCCGCGATGCGCAACCGCATAGCACCACCCAGCCGTTTTGGGAACCGCAATTCCTGGTGCATTCCAGCCTTTGCGGACAGGTCCAGCCTAGATCGTGCTCAGGCGGTCACCAGGCCGGCCCAATCGGCCGATATGTCCGCGGGAAGATCAGCGTCCTCCGCCGGACCCTCCGCCGCCTCGTCGGCGATCCAATAGGCCACGAGCTTGCGATGTCCTTCGCCGAATGCCGGGTGCTCGCTTGCGAAGCGACGGAGTGCCCGTACCGCCTTCTGCTCGCAGGCGCCCCAGAGGTAACCGCAGCCCTCCAGCAACGGCACCTCGGCGATCAGGTCGGACAGCCGGCTCGGCGCGACGCCGTTGCCGGTTCCCTCCAGCCAGGTGACACGGGCCCTTGGATGCTCCGGCAAGGGCTGGCAATGGGTCGGATCGGCGATCTCGATGAAGACCCGGCTGGCGACATGAGCGGGCGTCTGCTCGATGATCCGGGCCACGGCCGGCAGGCCCGTCGCATCAGCGAGTAGGATCTGCCAGCGCAGATCCTCGGGCGGGCGATACAGGCCACGCGGATTATTGATCAGGATGCGGTCGCCGGGAGTTGCGTTCTGCGCCCAGTCGCTGGCCAGCCCGCCCTCATGGACCACGAAATCGACGGCGAGTTCGCAACGCTCGGCGTCGAACTGGCGCACCGTATAGGTCGCGTAGCGCACAGGCGGTCCGGCTTCCGGGAAGGTCCAGCGCCCGTCGGCATCGATGCTCGGCAGCACCAGTTCGCCCGTCTCGGGGTCCGGGAAGAACAGGCGGATGTATTCGTCGGCGATTCCGGTCGACCGAAACGCGGAGAGCCCCTCGCCGGAGAAGGTCAGCCGGACCATGCCGGGCGTCAGCAATTGGCGGCCGGTCACCGTCGCTTCGTGGAACATCGGTTTCGTCATCTCGGGCAGCCCCGCTTCCGCACTGATCCTGATCTCGACGGGGCGGAGCTTGTCTGCGTTTTCGGGTGAGCAAGCAAGCAGTTTGTCTTTGATTTGTTTGGAGTATTTCTAAATCATCCATGTTGAAGGCCAGGTTTCCCGCTGCTAAGCACAATCGTCGTCGCGTTGCGGGAGCCGCGTTTCATGTCCACGAGTCTCGATGACATCGAAAGCCTCTACGCTTCCGAGCATCGCCGGCTCGAGCGTATCGCCGCGCGCAGGGTTGGGCCGACGCAGGCCGCCGATGTCGTCCAGGACGTCTTCACGGTGCTGTGGTCGCGCGCCCGCGAGCAGATCGCCTGGACGCCAGCCTATCTGGCGCGGGCGACGCAGTTCACCGCGATCAGCCATTTTCGCGAGGAGCACCGGCGCAGACGCTTCCTGGCAGGCATCACCGAAGAGCAATACGCTCCTCCTGTGATCCAGCCGGAACAGATCGTCGTCGCGCGCGAGGAACTCGCACGGCTCGACGCCACGCTGGCGGCCTTGCCCGAACGCACACGCCAGGTCTTTCTGCTCAACCGTTGCCATCACTGCTCCTACGACGAGATTGCAGCGGCGCTGGGCCTGTCCTATTCCACCGTCGAGCGCGACATCGCCAAGGCGCTGCTCGCCTGCAGGAGTGGCGCGCGCTGAGCGCGTCGGACAACGACGGATCGCGAGCGATGTCCGACGCCGACACGGAGTTGCCGGACGAGGCGCTGGTCGAGCGGCAGTCGATCGCCTGGTTCACCCGCATGAACGGCCGCCCTTCGGAGGCCGACAGGCAGGACTTTGCCCGCTGGCTTGCAGCATCGACGGCACATGCGCGCAGCTACCAGGGCATCCAGGCGCTCTGGTCAGATCTCGGTACGGCCGCCGGAACGCTCGAGAGCCGCGACGCCGGAGAACTGGCTGGCGCGATCGAACGTGCCCGGCCGCACCGCGGCCACGGGCTGACCTGCGTAGCGGCTCAGCGCTTGAACAGCGTATGCTCGACCCGGTCGCCTGGCTTGATGCCGAGCGTCCTGCTGACGCCGCCATTGATCTCCAGCACCGACAGCACCGGCTCGCCGGAGGGGATCGTGCGCTGCGACAGGGGTTCGGTATTCTCGGCGATGCGCGCGATCGTGCCGTCGGCCCGGATGAACAGCATATCGAGCGGAATGAAGGTATTCTCCATCCACATCGCCACCGGCTCGACGCGCTGGAAATCGAACAGCATGCCGCGATCGGCCGGGAGGTAGCGGCGGTGCATCAGGCCTCGAGCACGCTGCTCACCCGTCCGCATCACCTCGACCTGGAATGGGTGGCGCTTGTCGCCGCTGACGATCGACAGCGTTTCCAGTGCCGAGGCGGCCTGCCCTGCCGGTGCGGCCTGCGCCAGGTGCAGAGGCTGCGCGGCCGTCGCAACGAAGGTCGCCAAGCCGCCCGCGAGCGCAATGCCGACCGCGATGACGCAGGCAGCGAGAGAACGGGTCTTGGCCTGCATCGGTTTCAGCTCCATGGCGGCACATCCTGCAAGTTCATCATCCTGCGAACCTATGACGTCGCGGATGGCGAATCTGCGACAGATACCGGACAAGCGGCCCTGCCGGTCAAGCTTTTCGTCAGCATCTCCAGCGTTGTCGTCTTTCCTTCGCGCCCGGCTTGCGGCAGGGTCGCCGCCACAGAACAGGAGATCTTCATGACCGCTCCGCGCCTTCGCCGGCAGCACCGTTTCGCCGGCGCCGCACTCGCCCTTGGCCTCGTGGTCCTGGCGAGGCCGGCAGCCGCCGCCGATTTCCAGCTAGACAATATCCGGTTCGATTTCGGGGCGATGGTGATCACGGCGCCCAAGCTCCTGGTCAAGGGCTCGACGCTGGAGCGCGAGGCCTTCGCCTCGCTGCTCGACAGCAAGACCGGCGAGAGTGCGGTCGCACGCGTCAATCGCCTCGATGCGGCCGAAATCACGGCGCCCGAACTCGTCTTCGAGCACAGCCAGGGCAAGCAGAAGCAGGTCACGACCTATCGCGACGTCCGCTTCTCGGAGATCCGCGACGGCAAGATCGCGCGCGGCGAATCGAGCGGCGGCACGCTGAGCGGCGAGAGCCCCGCTGCCGGCAAGATGACCGGCACGCTGAATCGACTGGGGTTCGAGAGCTTCGACATCAGGCAGACGGCGCGAGTCGTGACCGAGCGCGCCCAGCCCGGCGCAACCGAACCGGCGCGGCCGCTGTTCCGGCGCTTCGAGCAGGACGGCTATACGCTCGACATGGGTCCGGCCGGCAAGGTGAGTATCGGCAAGATGGTCGGCCGTGACTTCGCTGCCAGCGTCGGCGAGGAGCCACTGGGCGAGGTCCTCAACCGCGTCATGGCGCTGTCGGAAGAGGTCAACGCGCCCGGCGACAAGCCCGACCCCGCCAAGCGCGAGGCCGAGAAGCGCATGGGCCGTTCCTTGCTCGCCCTCTATGATCGCGTCGAATATGGCAGCGGCGAAATCCGCGACATGACGATGAACGTCGTCGATCCGAAACCCGCCGGCAAGCCGGAGCCGGTCGAGGTCAAGATCGCCCGCATCGCTTATGGGCAGGACACCCCGGCGAAGTCCGGTTTCGCGATCGAGGGGCTCCAGTTTGCAGGCGGCGGCGCCAAGGGGTTGATCGATTCGATCAGCTATTCCGGCTTCTCCTTCGGCCCGGTGATCAGGGAATTGCAGGCCGCGCTCGCCAAGCCCGAGACGGATGCGGACACGATCGACTGGCGCCGCTACGTGCCCACGATCGGCACGATCCGGCTGGCCGGGCTCTCGGTCGATGCTCCGCCCATGCTGCCGAGTGGCCAGCCGATCAAGATCGGCCTCGGCACCTTCGAGCTGAAGGCGGGCGAACAGCTCAACGGCATCCCGACCAGCCTCGTCCTGACCGTCGACAAGCTGGTCGCCCCGATCACCGAAGGGACCGGCAACCCGGCCGCCCGGGACATGATCGCGATGGGCATCCGCTCGCTCGACCTTTCGGCCAAGCTCGACCTCGCCTGGGAGGCGGCGCGCAACGAACTCGCCATCCGCCAGATCTCGTTCGGCGGCGCCGGCCTCGCCCGGCTTGAGGCCTCGGCCACGCTCGGCAACGTCACCAAGGACCTGTTCTCGAGCGACACCGCGCTCGCCCAGGTCGCGGCGCTCGGCGCGACCGCGCGCGGGCTCAACGCCAAACTGGAGAATTTCGGTCTGGTCGAGAAGCTGGTCGCCAACGAGGCCCGCAAGGCCGGCCGCAAACCCGAGGAGATGCGCCAGCAATTCGCGATGATCGCGAGCCTCGGCCTCGCCTCGATCCTCGGCCCCTCGGACGCCGCCAAGGCGCTGACGGCCGCGGTGTCGCGCTTTGCCGCCAGCCCCGGCACGCTGACGGTCGAGGCCTCCGCCAAATCGGCCAGCGGGCTCGGCCTCGCCGACGTCATCGCCATTACCGACCCGACCGAGATCCTCGACAAGATCGATCTCAAGGCCAATGCGCAGTGAGTTCACAGGCTGATCCGGTCGAACGCCTGCTCCCGGAGGACATCGCATGGCGGCCCGGCCCATTGGTTCGCTGGTGGGCAAGTCTGCCGGACTGGCTGTCGCATGCATGGAGCCGGCACTTCAATCCCGACAACCAGACCCGCATGCACCTCGCCAAGCTGATTGCGCGCCGGCCGGGGCAGATCGCGGTCGGGGCCTACACCTATGGCCGGCCCAAAGTCCGTTTCGCTGAATCAGGTGCCAGACTGACGATAGGCCGTTACGGTTCGATCGCCGATGGCGTCGAGATCCTGCTCGGCGGCAATCACCGGCTGGATTGGATCACGACCTATCCCTTTCCGGCCCTGCCCGGGATCTGGCCGGAAGCTAACGGCCAGCACGGAAGCCACGCGACGAACGGTGACGTCTCGATCGGCCACGACGTCTGGCTTGGCTCGCAATGCATGGTGCTGTCCGGCGTCACGATCGGCCATGGCGCGGTCGTCGCGGCGCGGGCCGTCGTGACCCGCAACGTACCGCCCTATGCCATCGTTGCGGGCAATCCAGCCCGCATCGTGCGCCGACGCCTGGCCGAGGGGCAGGTCGCGGCGTTGCTCGCGAGCCGATGGTGGGACCTGCCGGAGGCCGAGATCCGCCGCCTGATTCCGGTGCTGCTGTCAGACCGCATCAGCGACCTGTCGAGCCAGAGCGAGTGTTCGCCGCAGATGCCGTAAAGTGACATCGGAAACACGACAGAAACAATTTGTCATTGTCGGGAGCCCGCCCTACCAATCGCGATCATTTCGTGATCGGGATGCCTCCATGCACGCTTCCGCCCAGGACAAGGCCCGTGTTTTCCGGCAGGCCTATCTTGCCGATGTCGAAACAACACCGCTGACGTTTCTTGATGTGGGTTCCGCAATCGTCGATGGACAGAGCCTGTCGAACCGCGACGTGCTGCAGAATCCCGCCTGGACCCTGCGTGGCATGGATATCGAGCCCGGTGTCAATGTCGATGTCGCGGTGGCGGATGCCTATCACTGGCGCGAGATCGAGACGGGCTCCGTCGATGTCGTCACCTGCTCCGAGGTGTTCGAGCACGCCGAGTACTTCTGGATCACGATCCTGGAGATCGCCCGCGTGCTCAAGGGCAACGGGCTCGCCTTCATCACCTCGCCGGGCGGCGGCCCCCGTCATCGCTTTCCGGTCGATTGCTGGCGCTTCTATGACGATGCTTTTCCGACACTCGCGCGCTATGCCGGGCTCACCTTGCTCGAGGCGCAGGTGCAATGGGTGCCGGCCTATCGCAAGGGCATTCAATGGCGCGACTCCAGCGCAGTGATGCAGAAGCCGGCACGCGATCTCGAAGGCGCTCGGCTCGATGCGGCCCGAGGCGCCATCGGACGCAGCCTGCGCGGCGCGGAACCCGCCTTGGCGGAACTCGATTTGTCTGAGCTGCCGCAGACGCCCTGCCCGATCAGCCCTATCCCGGTGCAGAGCGGCAAGAACGCCTTTGCCGCGCGCGAGGCGGAGTTGCTTGCCAGTGAAAGCGTGGTACTGCGCAAGACGCGGCTGGTGCTGCGGCAATTGCGCGAGATCCGCCGGATCATCGCGACGCCGATGCGCGACCTGCACTTGTAGACCTGGCCTACGACAGCCCTTGACGGGCGAGCGCCGTGCGGCCGCGCCACCAGGACAGCGCACCAGCGGCCGAGCCGGCATGGGCATACATCTTCTCGCGATTGAGCAGTAGGGCGTAACCGGCTGCCTTCGCAATGTTTTCCAGCATCTTGAGCAGACTCGGCTGAGGCAGGCCGTATTTGCCGGCGACATAGCTCTCAGACCAGGCGAGATGCCAGCGCGCGGTGAAACGCCGTCCTGGAGACGGCGCGGTGGAGCGACCGCGGCCATGCCCTGCTTCCGCATCATGGACATGGATGAGCGCATGCCCGGCATCGCGCATCCTCCGGCACAGATCGTCATCCTCGTAGAACAGGAAGATCGCGGGGTCGAAGCCGCCGAGCGCAAGGAAGACCTCACGCCGGATCAGCAGGCAGGCACCGGAGAGGAACGGCAGGCAGGCATCGCCATCGGGGAATGCCATCGCACCCGAGCGGTTGAGATGAGCGGGCGACAGCAGCGAGCGCGGCTGCAAGAAGATGCGGCCGGAAGGCTCGACGATGCGGGGAGCCAGCATCCCGGCGTCAGCGTAGCGCTCGGCGGCGGCCAGCAGTGCCGCGATCGCACCCGGCCTGATTTCGACGTCCGGATTGACGATCAGTACATAAGGCGTGGCGCTGGCGGCGACACCCTGATTATTGGCGCGCCCATAGCCCTCGTTGCGCGCATTCGCGATGACGGTGGCGCCATGCGCGCGGGCAATCTCCGCACTGGCATCGCCGCTGGCATTGTCGACGACAACGGCGGGAACGCCTTCGCCCGCCAATGCCGACAGGCAGGCCGGCAGCACCTCGGCACTGTCATAGGCGACGACGATGGCGGTGATCTGGCTGGCGGAGGGCATCGGCGCCTTGTGGCCGCGATGGTTCACCCGATGCAAGCGAAATTCAGTGACGTGCGAGCGCCGCGACGTCGCGCTGAACGCCGGCGCGTTCATAGGCGTCGCAGGAGCGCGGCGCCTTGTAGGATTTCACCGCATAGGCCGCATTGGCGGCCAGGAAGCGCTGGCGCTCCTCAGGCGGGAGCCCTGCCATCACCCGGCTGCGATCGACGCGAACGCCGCAATCATAGGCGCGCGAGACCTGGGACGCAGCGAACTCAGGTGTGCCGGGCATGGGCCCCGACGTTGTGCAGGCAGCCATGCCGACCAGCAACGGCACGGGCAGGCAGCGCTTCAGGACAGCCATGCGAAATCGGCCGCGCGATGATCAGAGCGCGCCAAAGTCACCGGCGCGCACCCGCGTCATCTTGTCTTTGACGGCCGCGCGCTCCTCAAGGGTGCAGGCCTGCGGCCTGATCCCCTGGTTGATCGTCTCGGCCTCCGAAACCGTGACATAGGTCGAGCGCGCGCTCGCGATCTGCTCCGGCGTCGCCCCGCGCGCCTTCTCGGCGGCGATGAAGCGCTCCAGCGTATTGGCGCGCGGTGTTCCCGTTCGGCAGGCGATCGAGCGCGAGACCAGGTTGGCGAGCTCGGAGGCGCGCGCGGCGCTCGGATTGGCCGGGCCGGAGACACAGGCACCGAGCGGCAACGCGACAAGGCAGGCGAGCGCGAACGGCCGCGCAGCGGACAAGGACGACATCGTGTGGATCAGCCGTTCTTCTCGGGCGCGTTGATGCGCAGATGGGCCTCGCGGAGCTGCTTAGGCGAGGCTTCCGCCGGTGCACCCATCAGGAGATCGACCGCCTGCTGGTTCATCGGGAACAGCGCGACCTCGCGCAGGTTCGTCGCGCCCGCGAGCAGCATGATGATGCGGTCGACGCCGGCGGCCATGCCGCCATGCGGCGGAGCGCCATACTGGAAGGCGCGATACATGCCGCCAAAGCGCTCGATCACCGTCTCCTCACCATAGCCGGCGATCTCGAAGGCCTTCACCATCGCTTCCGGCTTGTGGTTGCGGATGCCGCCAGAGGCGAGCTCGAAGCCGTTACAGGCGATGTCGTACTGGAACGCCTTGAGCGAGAGCGGGTCTTCCTCGGTCAACGCCTTCAGCCCGCCCTGCGGCATCGAGAAGGGGTTGTGCGAGAAATCGACCCTCTTCTCGTCCTCATTGTACTCGAACATCGGGAAATCGACGATCCAGGCGAAAGCGAAGGCGTTCTCGTCGATCAGCCCGAGTTCCTGGCCGACCTTGTTGCGGGCGAGCCCGGCGAATTTGTAGAACTTTTCGGGATCGCCGGCGACGAAGAAGCAGGCATCGCCACCCTTGAGATGCATCTGCTTGACGATGGCCGCGACGCGCTCGGGACCGATATTGTTGGCGATCGGCCCCTGCCCCTCACCGTCTTCCTTGATCATGATGTAGCCGAGGCCGACCTGGCCCTCGCCCTGCGCCCAGGAGTTCATCCGGTCGCAGAAGGCACGGCTGCCGCCGCCCGGGGCAGGAATCGCCCAGACGCGGTTCTTCTCACCCTCGAGGATGCGCGCGAAGACCTTGAAGCCCGAGCCTCGGAAATGCTCGGAGACGTCCTGCATGACGAGCGGGTTGCGCAAATCGGGCTTGTCGGAGCCGTACTTGGCGATCGCCTCGGCGTAAGGAATGCGCGGCCAGTTCTTGGTCACGGACTTGCCGTTGCCGAACTCCTCGAAGATGCCGCCGATGACCGGCTCCATCGCCGCGAAGACGTCCTCCTGCTCGACGAAGCTCATCTCGACGTCGAGCTGGTAGAACTCGCCCGGCAGGCGGTCGGCACGCGGGTCCTCGTCGCGGAAGCAGGGCGCGATCTGGAAGTAGCGGTCGAAGCCGGCCATCATCAAAAGCTGCTTGTACTGCTGCGGCGCCTGCGGCAGCGCGTAGAACTTGCCGGGATGCAGGCGGCTCGGCACCAGGAAGTCGCGCGCGCCTTCCGGCGAGGACGCCGTCAGGATCGGCGTCTGGAACTCGGAGAAGCCCGATGCCTTCATGCGCTGGCGCATCGAGTCGATGACCTTGGTGCGCAGCATGATGTTGTTGTGCAGCTTCTCGCGGCGCAGATCGAGGAAGCGATACTTCAGCCGGGTGTCTTCGGGATATTCGAGATCCCCGAAGACGGGCAGCGGCAATTCGCCGGCAGCGCCCAGCACCTCGATGGTCGTGGCGAAGACCTCGACCGCGCCGGTCGGCAGGTTGGCGTTCTCGGTGCCGGCGAGGCGCGCCTTGACCTTGCCGTCGATGCGCACGACCCATTCGGAGCGCAGCGTCTCGGCCGCGGCGAAGGCCGGGGAATCCGGATCGATCACGACCTGCGTCATGCCGTAATGGTCGCGCAGGTCGATGAACAGCACGCCGCCATGGTCGCGGATGCGGTGGCACCACCCGGAGAGGCGGACCTGC
The DNA here is from genome assembly GCF_058801345.1 of Allobosea sp. GW822-FHT03F07. Lineage (NCBI taxonomy): Bacteria > Pseudomonadati > Pseudomonadota > Alphaproteobacteria > Hyphomicrobiales > Alloboseaceae > Allobosea > Allobosea sp. GW822-FHT03F07. The sequence goes on along the minus strand of NZ_JBXAND010000002.1, from coordinate 54,245 downwards.
GCGTCGATGTCGCTCTCGCGGAGGGCGCCGCAGGTGTGGGAACGGTAGCGATGCAAGGTCACGGAACGGCTCTCTTCGGAATTCTGGCGGGCGCTGGCGGCGCGCATGCGGGCATGGTCACGCGGGCGGCTTTCCGCGTAAGCACACGCGAGCGAGCAGAATGTCAAGAACGCCCGCGACATCGCGATGCTCCGTCTGCTAAGAGCCAGCCTCATGAACCTCATCACCACTACCGCCGACCTCGCCGATGCCTGCGCACGCCTGGCCGAGCACCCCTTCGTCACCGTGGACACCGAGTTCCTGCGGGAGACGACCTATTACCCCAAGCTCTGCCTGATCCAGCTCGCCTCGCCCGACGAGGCCGTGCTGGTCGATCCGTTGGCGCCGGATCTCGATCTCGCCCCGTTCTTCGGGCTGATGGTCGATGAAGCGGTGGTCAAGGTCTTCCATGCCGCGCGGCAGGATCTGGAGATTGTCTGGATGCTCGGACGCGTGCTGCCGACGCCGCTCTTCGACACGCAGGTCGCGGCCATGGTCTGCGGCTATGGCGACTCGGTCGGCTACGAACAGCTCGCCAACGACCTCGCCAAGGCGCGCATCGACAAATCCTCGCGCTTCACCGACTGGTCGCGCCGCCCGCTCAACGAGGCCCAGCTCGTCTATGCCGAGGCCGACGTCACCCATCTGCGCGACATCTACCTCGCCTTAAAGGCCGATCTCGAATCGACCGGCCGTGAGGGGTGGGTCGCCGAGGAGATGGCGGTGCTGAACTCGCCCACCACCTACGAGGTCAAGCCGGAGAACGCCTGGCAGCGCCTCAAGGGTCGCATCCGCAAGCCGAAGGAGCTGGCCGCCCTGATGGAACTGGCCGCTTGGCGCGAGCGCGAGGCTCAGCACCGCGACGTGCCGCGCCAGCGCGTTCTCAAGGACGATGCGCTGATGGACATCGTCCAGCGCGCGCCGCGCTCGGTCGAGGCGCTGGCGGAATTGCGCTCCGTGCCCAACGGCTTCGAGCGCTCGCGCTCGGGCGGCGAGGTGCTGGCGGCGATCGAGCGCGGGCTGGCCCTTGACCCCAAGACCCTACCCCGGCTGGAACGGGAGCGCGGTCGCGGCGGTAACGCCGCCGTGCTCGACCTGCTCAAGGTCCTGCTCAAGGCGGTGTCGGAAGCCGAGCGCGTCGCGCCCAAGATCATCGCTTCCTCCGACGACCTCGAGGCGATCGCGTCAGACGACGACGCCAACGTCCCGGCCCTTCAGGGCTGGCGCCGCGAGGTCTTCGGCGAGAAGGCGCTGGCGCTCAAGAGCGGCACGCTCGGCCTGCGCGTCATCCGCGGTCGGGTCGTGGTCGGCTGAAACTCACGCCCGCGCGATCTCGTAGTCGCGGCCGAGCAGTTTGGCGAGTTGCTTGAGACGTCCGATGACGCGTTCGCTCGCCAGCGGACTGAGATCGTCGGGAAGGCGCAGGACCAGTCGGCCATCGACGCAGGTCGCCGGCATGCGCGGCAAAAGCCCCGCCATCCCGGCCGAAAGCAGATAGGCGACGCGGAAGATCGCCGCCAACTGCAGGGCCCGATCCAGGATCGGCGGCGACAGCAACGCCCGCAGCGCCGTCGCGGCCGGCGACGAGGATTTCAACCCGGCATAGCGGTGGAAGATCGACAGTGCCAGGAAGGCACGGCCAGCGTGATCGACCCCGGTGAAATAGGCATGGGCGATGACGTTCATGCTCTGCTCGCCCCGATAATCCGGATGGGCGCGCCAGCCGATGTCGGAGAGCAGGCAGACCGCCTCGATCATCCGTGAGGACAACCCATGCCCCGGCACGCCGGCGGTCTCCAGGATGGTGCGGGTCCACGCGATCAGTTCTGCAGCATGGCGGGGGTCTCGCGCCCGCAGGTGGTTGTAGTCCCGGGCGGAGCCGAGCAATGGATCGGCCGCGCGCTCCTCTGGGGAAAGCTGCTCGTGCAGCAGCCCCTCGCGCACGCCCTGCGCCGAGATAATGACGGAGCGCGGCTTGCCGCGCTTGATCAACTCGTCGAGCACGAGCGCGCCATAGGCCAGCAGCGGGCGCCGGGCCGAGGACACGGAATCGATCGAGTCGAGCCCCGTCAAATCGGCCTTCTCGACCAGCTTGACGAAGTCGGCGACGTCCTTGGCCTGCAAGGTGTAGCCGTGCATGACATTGAGCGGGTAGTTCACCTGACGCATGTGCAGGGTTGCCAACGCACGCCAGGTGCCGCCGACGGCATAGAAGTCCCGGCCCTTCATCGCAGCGATCTGCGGCAGCCGGTCGAGTTCGTCCTTGACGATCTTCTCGGCAACCTTGAGCGAATTCTTCGATCGGTCGAGCAGGGCAAGGCCGCCAAGCGGGACGCTTGCTCCCTCCCCGACCTCGCCGCGCGAGACGGCGATCAGTTCGAGGCTGCCGCCGCCGAGATCGCCGACCACGCCGTCGGGGTTGTCGAAACCCGAGATCACGCCGAGCCCCGACAACACAGCCTCGCGGTCACCGGAGATCAATTCGATCGGCTGGCCGATCGCTTCTTCGGCGCGCGCGATGAATTCGGGACCATTGCTGGCATAGCGTGCAGCAGCGGTCGCGATGACGCGAATTTCGCCGACATGCATGGCCTCGCACAGGATGCGGAAACGCACGAGTGCAGCGATCGCCTTGCCCATCGCGTCGCTGGCCAGCCGGCCGGTCGTCGCGACCTGGCGGCCGAGCCCGGCCATCTCCTTCTCGTTGAAGACCTGCGCGGGCGCGCGCGCCACCATCTCGTAGACGACGAGACGGACGGAGTTGGAGCCGATATCTACGATCGCCAGCGTACCAGCGCCCAGCCCGAGCCGGCCGGGCGCGTTCAGGACCTCAGCCCTTGCGCGCCCCGCGCCGCGAAAGGGAGCGGGGGCTGGAATTGGAGAGTGATTTTCCACGTCCTGACAGACTCGGGTTCGTCATGAAGTACTTATGGGCGTTGAACGACTCTTCGTTCGGCGCCGGGACAATGCGTCGGGAGCCGCCATCGGGCAAGATCGTCCAGCTCTGCTCGTTGTCGAGGAGGTTCGCCAGCATGATCTGTTCGAGCAGTTGCTGGTGGACGGTCGGGTTCAGGATCGGGGTCAGCGCCTCGACGCGCCGGTCGAGATTGCGCGGCATCAGATCGGCCGACGAAATATAGAGCTTCGCCTTGGGGGAAGGCAGGCCGTGGCCGGCGCCGAAGGCGTAGACGCGGGTATGCTCGAGGAAGCGCCCGATGATCGACTTGACCCGGATGTTTTCGGACAGGCCGGGAATGCCCGGCCGCAGGCAGCAGATGCCGCGCACGACGAAATCGATCTCGACGCCGGCCTGACTCGCATCATAGAGCGCGTCGATGATCTCGGGATCGACCAGCGAATTGCACTTGCCCCAGATCGCGCCCTTGCGACCGGCCTTCACATGCGCGACCTCCTCGGCGATGTCATCGAGCAGGCGTTGCTTCAGCCCGACCGGCGAGACTGACATCTTCTCCAGCTCGGCCGGCTCGGCATAGCCGGTGATGAAGTTGAAGACGCGCGCGACATCCTGCGACATCACCGGATCGGCTGTGAAGAAGGAAACGTCGGTATAGATGCGCGCCGTGATCGGGTGGTAGTTGCCGGTCGCGATATGGCAATAGCTGACGAGCTGCCCCGCCTCGCGACGCACGACCAGCGAGAGCTTGGCGTGGGTCTTGAGTTCGATGAAGCCGTAGACAACCTGGACGCCGGCGCGCTCCATCTCCTTGGCCCAGCGGATGTTCGCCTCTTCGTCGAAGCGTGCCTTCAGCTCGACCAGCGCGGTGACGGACTTTCCCGCCTCGGCGGCCTCGGTCAGCGCCTTGACGATCGGCGAGTTCGCCGAGGTGCGGTAGAGCGTCTGCTTGATTGCGACGACATTGGGATCGCGTGCCGCCTGTTGCAGGAACTGCACGACGACGTCGAAGCTCTCATAGGGATGGTGGACGAGCAGATCCTTCTGCCGGATCGCGGCGAAGCAGTCGCCGCCGTGTTCGCGGATGCGCTCGGGGAAGCGGGCGTTGTAGGGTTTGAACTTGAGGTCGGATCGATCGACGCCGACAAGTTGGGAAAGTTCACTGAGGCCTATCATGCCCTCGATCGCGACGACCTCGTCGTCGTCGACCTTCAGCTCCCGCACGATCAGCTTGCGCAGGTGCTCCGGCATGCCGCTGCTGATCTCGAGACGGATAACGACCCCCAGCCGGCGCAGCTTGAGCATCGTCTCGAAGACGCGCACCAGATCCTCGGCCTCCTCCTCGATGTCGAGATCGGTGTCGCGGATCACCCGGAAGGAGCCGGTACCCTTGACGTCGTAGCCGGGGAACAGCTTGCCGATGAACAGCGAGACCGCGTCCTCCAGCGTGATGAAGCGGCGCAGGCCTTCGCGAGCGAGATCGGGCAGCTCGATGAAGCGGTCCATCTTGATCGGCACGCGGATCAGCGCGTCGAGCTGGCGGCCGTCGCTCACCCGCTCGAGCGCCAGCGCCACGGTGAAGCCGAGATTGGGAATGAACGGAAACGGGTGCGCCGGGTCGATCGCCAGCGGCGTCAGCACCGGGAAGACGTAGTTCAGGAAGTAGTCCTCGAGCCAGACGCGCTCCGGCCCGGCGATGTCGCCGGGCGCCAACAGATGGATCCTGTTCTCGTGCAGGTCGCGCTTGAGCTCGACCCAGCGCGCCTGCTGATCGTCCGTCAGCGCCGACACCGCCTTGCCGAGCTCGCCGAGTTGCTCCGCCGGGGTCAGCCCGTCCTGGCTCGGCGTCACGACGCCCGCCTTGAGCTGCTCGCGCAGGCCGGAGACGCGGACCATGAAGAATTCGTCGAGATTCGCCGCCGAGATCGAGAGGAAGCGTAGCTGCTCCAGCAGCGGATGATTGCGGTTGGAGGCTTCCTCCATAACACGGCGGTTGAACTGCAGCCAGGAGAGCTCGCGATTCACGAAGCGTGACGGCGACTGCCGCAGCGACGTCGCCTCCTCGGCGAGAATGGTTTCCACGGCTTCGATGACGCTGGGTTGCGAGTTCATGCCCGTTACTCTCGCTCCCCTGGCTCTCGTTCCGGTCGCTGCTCTGGCCACATTGGTCTCCTTGCGCGTCTTGAAGCCATCCTAGCGTGACACTTCGATGACAGACGACACCATTCGCCTCACATGGCACCGGATCAAGCTGCCCTGCGTCGAGCGGTCCCCTTGCATGGCGCGCTCCCGTCCTGTTTCGTGCGGGAAATGGGAGACCCCTCCCGAGCGGCTGCCATCGGCGCCGCGCCCATCCGACAGAGGCAGTCTTGAGCAGCACTTCCCCTCATGACGAAGGCGACATCGTCTATCCGTCCGCGATTCCGTTCGTTCTGGCACATCTGGCCTGTTTCGGCGCCATCTGGAGCGGCGTGACCGCGACCTCGGTCTGGCTGGCCATCGGCCTGTACTGGCTGCGGATGTTTGCGGTGACCGGCGGCTATCACCGTTATTTCTCGCATCGCACCTACAAGATCAGCCGGATCGGACAATTCGCTCTCGCCGTCCTCGCGCAGTCGACGGCACAGAAGAGCGTGTTCTGGTGGGCCTCGAAGCACCGCCATCACCATCGCTATGCCGACACCGAGCATGACGTCCATTCGCCGGTGCAGACCTCCTTCGCCTATTCGCATGTCGGCTGGATCTTCAGCCGCGACCATCACAGCTTCGACGATTCAAGCATCCAGGACCTGACGAAGTTCCCCGAGCTGCGCTGGCTGCACCGCTTCGAGCTTGCTCCCGCGATCCTGCTCGCCACGATCTGCTTTGCGATCGATGGCTGGGCCGGCCTGTTCGTTGGCTTCTTCTGGTCGACGGTCGCCGTCTATCACGCGACCTTCTGCATCAACTCGCTCGCGCATGTGCATGGCGACAAGGACTATGTGACGGGCGACGAGAGCCGCAACAACTGGTGGCTGGCGATCATCACCATGGGCGAAGGCTGGCATAACAACCATCACGCCTATCAGTACAGCGTCCGCCAGGGCTTCCACTGGTGGCAGATCGATCCGACCTACTACATCATCCTCGGGTTGTCGAAAGTGCGTCTGGTGTGGGATCTGAAGCAGCCGCCGCAGGCGGTGATCGAGCGTTCGCAGGCCCTGCCGCCGCGCGTCATCGAGCGCTCGGCCGAGCGGCTTGCGGCGTCTGTTCCGCTCGATCGCGTCGTCATGGCCTTCCGCGAGGCCTATGCCGCGACCCCGAGCCTCGCCGATCTGCATCTGCCGAGCCTGACGCTGGCCGAGCTGAAGACGGCGCTAGGCGAACTTCAGGAGCGCGCTGGGGATCGCCTGGCGGAAATCCAGCAGCAGGCACAAGACGCCCTCGCTGGCTGGGACGCTTCGAGCTGGCAACTGCCGGTCCTGCCCACGCGCGAAGAGCTGAGCGAGAAGGCCGCCGCCATGTTCGTGAAGACGCCTTCGCTCGATGCGATCGCGGCCCGCGCCCATGATCTCCTCGTCGAGGCGATGCATGCGCGCCTCGTGGCGCTGCCGGCGGAGGCCTCGGCCGGCCCGCGCTGAGCCGAGCCTTATTCCTCGGCCGAAAGAGCGGCCAGAGCCTCGGCCGCGAGCGCCCGCGTCACCCGGCGCCCGCGCTCGAGCGAGAGGCGGTCGAGCGCATCGACCAGCGTCCGCGCTGCGGCGAAGGAGCGCTCCATCCGCAGCGCCAGCATCTCGATGATGCCGGTGTCGACCACGAGCTGGCGGTCGATGAAGAGCTTGACCAGAACCGCCCGCAGCAGCGTGTCGTCGGGCGGCTCGATCGTCGCATGCGGCGCGAGCCGCAGCCGCGAAAGCAGGTCCGGCACGCGCAAGCCCCAATGGTCGGGAGCATCGCGCGCCGTCAGCAGCAGATGGCCGCCACGCGCCTTGATCGCGTTCATCAGGTGGAACAGCGCCGCCTCGTCGCGCAGGCCCCGGTCGCAATCCTCCACGACCAGCGCACCGCCCGAAACCAGATGCGGCACCTTGTCCTCGACGACTTCGGAAGCCGGCACAGTCCAGGCATGGGCAGCCTTGGCCCAGATTGCCGCGAGATGGGTCTTGCCCGCACCTTCAGGGCCGACCAGCCGCAGCCAGGCGTCCGGCCAGCCCGGCCACGCCTCGATGAGGCCGTAGGCCGCCTCGTTCGACGGGCCGATCAGGAAATCCTCGACGCCGTAGCGACTGTCGACCGGCAGGTCGAAAGCGAGCTGGCGCGGCCGGCCAGGAATTTCAGGCATTTCGAATCTCAGGCATCAGGAATTTCAGGCATCGGAGTCAATGCGCGCCCGTGCCGCCGCGGCCCGCGTGGCATCGCCGCCATGGTAGATGTTGCTGGCGAGATATTGCCTCAGCGCGAAGCGGCAGAGCACGCCGATGACCGCCGCCAACGGCACCGCCAGCAAAAGCCCGACAAAGCCGAACAGCGAGCCGAAGGCGAGCAGCGCGAACATCAGCCAGACCGGATGCACGCCGATCGAATTGCCGACAAGCTTGGGCTGGAAGATGTTGCCCTCGAGGAACTGGCCGGTGAAGAAGACGGCCAGCGTCGCCAGCGGCCAGGTCCAGTCCGGCCAGAACTGCACGATCGCGACGCCGACCGAGAGCACGAGACCGGTCAGCGAGCCAACATAGGGGATGAACGACAGGAAGCCCGAGATGATGCCGATCAGCGCTCCGAAATTGACCCCAAGGAGGCTCAGCCCCACCGCATAGAAGATGCCGAGCAGCAGGCAGACCAGCGCCTGGCCGCGCAGGAATCCGGCGATCGCGACATCCATCTCATGCAGCAGCCCGCGGATCGTCTCACGATGCTCCAGCGGCAGCCAGCTATCGACCGTGGCGCACATCCGGTCCCAGTCGACCAGCAGGTAAAAGGCGATGACCGGCGTCAGCACCAGCAGCGAGAACACGCCGATGATCGCCGTGCCGCCGGTCCAGAGCGATTGCAGCACGCTGCCGACCCAGCTGGTCGCCTGACCGACGAGATTGCCCAGCGAGTTCTTGGCCTCCTCTGTCAGCTGGGTGCCGCCGAAGCGCTCCAGCCAGGGTGCGCCGCGCTCCATGACGAGCGCCTGCAGCTTGGCGGCGTCGGCCGGAAGGCGGGCGACGAGGCCCGCGAGCTGCTGGCCGAGCAGCGGCGCCAGCAGGACAAGGCCCAGCACGAAGATCAGGAGGAATACGACGAGGATCAGGATCGTGGCCGCCAGCCGACTCATGCCCGCGCGCTCCAGCCGATCCGCCAGCGGATCGAGCAGATAGGCAAGCGCCAACGCTGCAATGAAGGGCAGCAGCACGTCGCGGAATATCACGAGGAACAGCACGAAGACGATCAGCGAGAGTAGCCAGAAGCCGATTTGGCGTTGCAGGGTCATTCTCTGGCCTTCCCGGGTCCGGCTGCGCGCGGTCATCAGATAGGGCGTGGCGGTGAATTGTCCAACCGGCGATCGTCGTTCCCGGCCCAAGCGGCGACTCAGACACCGGTTACGCCGCCATGTGACGCAGCCAGAAGGCCAGGTAGGCGGTCATCGAACCGACCGTCAACAGCGCCACGAAGAGCTGGCCGACCTGCTCCGCCTGGCCGAGATCGATACCGAAGGCGCGCGAACCGAGCAGCAGCGCGGCGAAAATCACCTGCGCGCCGGTGTTGAGCTTGCTGACGATGAAAGGCGATATCGTCAGAGGCTTGCCCATCACCCAGGACAGGACCACGGCCGAGATGATCATGACGTCGCGCGAGACCACGAGGACGACGAGCCAGGACGGCACCGCCCCGACCATCGCCAGCGTGATGTAGATCGAGACGATCAGCGCCTTGTCGGCGATCGGGTCGAGATAGGCGCCGAGTTCGCTTGCCATGCCGCAGCGCTTGGCGAGAAACCCGTCGACGGCATCCGAAACACCGGCCACGACGAAGACGACGAACGCCCACTGCCAGCGCCCGTTCAGGATCATGACGATCACGAGCGGCACCAGAAACAGCCGGCCGATGGTGATCAGATTGGGCAGCGTCATCGAGATCGGCTTCGCATGGTGGCGCGGGAAGCTAGACCAACCAGCCCGAAAGCGGAAACCGGATCGCACGACATCATTCTCGGGCGAAGCGCAGCGCAGACCCGAGAATTCCTGGCGGGCGATGCTCGGGTCGAGCCCGAGCATGACGCGCGGCAGCCTCAGTCGATGTCCTCGACCTCGACTTCCGTGCCGTACACCCGCTGCGCCAGCGACGCCTCCATGAACGGATCGAGCGCCCCGTCCAGCACCTCGGAAGGCGCAGTCGAGCTGACGCCGGTGCGCAGGTCCTTCACGAGCTGATAGGGTTGCAGCACATAGGAGCGGATCTGGTGGCCCCAGCCGATATCGGTCTTGGAGGCCTGCTCGGCATTGGCCTTCTCTTCCCGCTTCTTCAGCTCGACCTCGTAGAGGCGGGCGCGCAGCATGTCCCAGGCCTTGGCCCGGTTCTTGTGCTGCGAGCGTTCCTGCTGGCACGACACCGCGATCCCAGTCGGGATATGGGTGATGCGAACCGCCGAGTCCGTCGTGTTGATGTGCTGTCCGCCCGCGCCCTGGGCGCGATAGGTGTCGATCCGGCAATCCGATTCATTGATCTCGATGACGATGCGGTCATCGACGACCGGATAGACCCAGACCGAGGCAAAGGAGGTCTGCCTTCTGGCGTTCGAATCAAACGGCGAGATGCGCACCAGCCGGTGCACGCCGCTCTCGGTCTTGAGCCAGCCATAGGCATTGTGGCCCTTGAACTGCAGCGTCGCGGACTTGATGCCGGCGGTGTCGCCGTCCTGGTATTCCAGCGTCTCGACCTTGAACTTCCGCCGTTCGCCCCAGCGCCGGTACATGCGCAGCAGCATCTCGGCCCAGTCCTGGCTTTCGGTTCCGCCCGCGCCCGGATGGATTTCGACATAGGTGTCGAGCATGTCGGCCTCGCCCGAGAGCAGCGTCTCGACCTGCAGCCGCGCAGCCTCGGCCTCGACGGCCCTGATCCCGGCCTCGCCCTCGGCGATCGAGGCAGCGTCATCCTCCATCTCGCCGAGCTCGATGAAGGTCAGCGCGTCCTCGAGATCGCGCTCAAGCTTGCCGATGCCCTCGATCTGGGTCTCCAGCGAGGTGCGCTCGCGCATCAGCTTCTGCGCGGCGTCGGCGTCGTTCCAGAAATCGGGCCCTTCCGAGAGGGCGTTCAGTTCCGCGAGGCGGCGTTGAGCGACATCCCAGTCAAAGATGCCTCCTCAGCAGTCCGATCGACTGCTTGGCGTTGTCGAGTTGCGTCTGGATTTCTGGGCGCATGCAATAGGCCTTGGATGAAAAACGAGAGGTTGGGATAGGCGCTAAGCCGTCTCAAGTAAATGCGCAGGACACACGGGAACCCCTCTCCTGTAAGGAGAGGGGCAGGGGCGAGGTGTCGGTCCCTAGACCAGCAAAGCCATAACCCGGTGGGCGGCTGGGGTGAGGTCACGGCTACGACGTTAAACGCCCTTCACCTCACCCTGCCCTCTCCTTACAGGAGAGGGTTCCTCGCGCCTCAATCGGGCAAGTGCGGGCTCAATAAAGCCCGCCCGTTCCCGAGCCGACTGCACGTCCGCCGCCCGGCGCCACGCTGAACGGCGTCGTGCCGTCGCCGGCCGCACCGATGACCGAGTAGCTGTCCGGCGGCGCCGTGCCGGGCTTGAAGGCTTCCAGGATGCCGCCCTCGCCGCCCGAGCGCATGCCGGTCTTGGGATCGACGCGAATCAGCTTGATGCCGGCCGGCACGCGGAACGGCGTCGCAGGCTTGTCCTTCAGGGCCGCCATCATGAAGTCGCGGAAGATCGGCGCGGCATACTGGCCGGCGGTCGCCGAGGTGCCGAGAGACTTCGGCTTGTCGAAGCCCATATAGACGCCGACCGCGAGATCCGGCGAGAAGCCGACGAACCAGACGTCCTTGGCGTCGTTGGTCGTGCCGGTCTTGCCGGCGAGCGGCTTGCCGACCGACTTGACGACGGTCGCCGTGCCGGCGTTGACCACGCCTTCCATGATCGAGACCATCTGGTAGGCGGTCAGCGGGTCGAGCACCTGGTCGCGATTGTCGATCAGGCGCGGTTCGCGCTGATCGGCCCATTTGGTCGCGTCGCAGCCTTCGCAGATGCGCTGGTCGTGCCGGAAGATCGTCGAGCCGAAGCGATCCTGGATACGGTCGATCAGCGTCGGGCGGATCTTCTTGCCGCCATTGACGAGCATGGCATAGCCGGCGGTCATGCGCATGACCGTCGTCTCGCCGGCGCCGAGCGACATCGAGAGCACCGGCAGCATGTCGTCATAGACGCCGAAGCGGCGCGCATACTCCGCGATCAGCGGCATGCCGACATCCTTGGCGAGGCGCACCGTCATCAGGTTCTTCGAGAACTGGATGCCGTAGCGCAGCGTGCGCGGCCCGGTCGACTTGCCGTCATAGTTGCTCGGCGTCCACATGCCGAGCCCACCGCCCTGGTCGATCTCGATCGGCGCGTCGAGCACGATCGAGGACGGCGTGTAGCCGTTGTCGAGTGCCGTCGCGTAGACGAAGGGCTTGAACGAGGAGCCCGGCTGGCGCAGCGCCTGCGTCGCGCGGTTGAACTCGGATTGGTCGTGACTGAAGCCGCCGACCATGGCGAGCACGCGGCCGGAAAACGGATCCATCACGGTGATGGCGCCGTTGACCTCAGGCAGCTGTCGCAGGCGAACCTGGCCCGGGCGGTTTTCCATCGGCTCGACATAGACGACGTCGCCGACCGAGACGGCCTGCGAGACACGTGCGCGCCGCGTCCACTTGATGCCTTCGGCGCCGAGCGTGACCGTCTCGCGGTCGCTCTTCAGATGGCCCGAGGTTTCGCGCAGCGGATGCAGGCCGAGACGAGCACTGTCGCCTGCGACGTCCAGCACCACGGCCAGGCGCCAGGGCGCGACGTCGCCGAGCACCGGCAGGTCGCCGATGGCCAGACCCCAGTCGCGGGCCGAGAGCTCCAGCTTCTGGATCGCGCCGCGCCAGCCGCGCGCCTCGTCAAAGCGGACGAGGCCATCGACCAGCGCCTTGCGGGCCATCAACTGCATCTTGGGGTCGACGGTGGCGCGCACCGAAAGACCGCCCTCGAGCAGCTTCTTCTCGCCATAGCGGTCCTGCAGTTCGCGCCGGATCTCCTCGGCGAAATACCCGGCGGCGATGTTGTTCGGCGAGACCGTGCGCGGGTTGACGCCGAGCGGCTGCTTCTTGGCTGCCTCGCCCGCCTCGCGCTTGACGAATCCGTTCTCGACCATGCGGTCGATGACGTAGTTGCGGCGTTCGATCGCGCGCTCGCGGTTGCGGAAGGGGTGCAGGTCGGTTGGCGCCTTAGGCAGCGCGGCCAGATAGGCGGCCTCCTGCAGGTTCAGCTCATGCACCGACTTGCCGAAATAGTTCAGGGCGGCGGCAGCGATGCCATAGCTGCCCTGCCCCGGCGCCGGCGCGCCAAGATAGATCTCGTTCAGGTAGAGTTCGAGAATCTTGTCCTTGGAATAGGTCGATTCGATTCGCAACGCGACCAGCGCCTCGCGGATCTTGCGCTCGATGTTCTGCTCGGAGCCGACGAGGAAGTTCTTCGCGACCTGCTGCGTGATGGTGGAGGCGCCCTGCGGCCGGCGGCCGGCGGAACGGTTACGGAAATTGGTGATGGCGGCGCGCACCAACCCTTCCGGGTCGACGCCGACATGCTTGTAGAAGTTCTTGTCCTCGGCCGAGAGATAGGCCTCGACGATCAGCTTCGGCACGGCCTGGATCGGCAGGTAGAGCCGGCGCTCGCGGGCGAACTCCGCGATCAGCGAGCCGTCGCCGGCATGGACGCGCGTCATCACCGGCGGCTCGTAATTCCGCAGCTGCGCCGAATCGGGCAGGTCCTTGGAGTAGTGCCAGAGGAATCCGCCCGCGACCACGGCGCCGATCACGAACGCGATCGCGCCAGCGGCGAACAACCATCCGAATAGTCGCAGGATAAAGCGCATCTCAGGCCCTGGCCCTTTGCCGTTACCGCCCGCCTTCCCTTGAAGGCGACGTGTCGCAAATCACGTCTATAGCATGACGTAAATGGCGGAACCGTGGCCTTGCGACCACATTCCGTATCGTCCGCTATCCCTTATGTGGCCGCTCTCAGCGCCGGTTCTCCGCCGCCTTGCCGATGGGTGCCCGCGCGCCGGTGAAATAACTTTCCACCGCGGTCGCGACGGCCTCGACCGCCTTGCCACGCCACTCCGCCGAGTTGAGCAGTTCGGCATCCTTCGGGCTCGACATATAGCCGAGCTCGATCAGCACCGAGGGCACGTCCGGCGCGCTCAGCACGCGAAATCCGGCCGAGCGCAGCGGCACCTTGTGCATCTTCACCGACCCGCCGAGCTTCTCGACGAGGTTGCGCGCGAAGACGGACGAGAAGGTCCGCGTCTCGCGCTTGGCGAGGTCCATCAGGATCCCCGCGACATCCTGCGTGTCCTCGCTGGAGTCGAGCCCCGCAACCGAATCGGCCTGGTTTTCCTTCGCGGCGAGCCGTGCGGCTTCGGCGTCGGTCGCCCGCTCCGACCCTGTATACACGGTGGCGCCGCGCACGTCCTGCGCCTGCGTCAGCGAATCGGCATGGATCGAGATGAACAGGTCGGCGCCGGCAGTCCGGGCGATGCCGACGCGCTCGGCAAGCGGCACGAAACGATCGTCGTCGCGCGTCATCAGCACGCGGTAGCGCCCGCTCGCCTCGAGCTGTTCCTTCAGCTTCGCCCCGAAGGCGAGCACGACCGATTTCTCGGCGATCGACGCCACGACGGCGCCCGGATCGATGCCGCCATGGCCAGGATCGATGACGATAGTCTGGCGCATCTCGCCGGCCGGCTTCACAGGCGGCGGGATGGCCGCCATCGCCTCCGGATCGCGTGGCGGCATCGCCGCGACGGCGGCCTGGAACTCGGCCCGGGTCGCCCGCCGCAGTTCGATCACCAACTCGCCGAACCCGCCGCGAACCGGCCGCGACTCGGCCCGGACCACGACGGCCGGCTGGGCGAGATCGATGATGATGCGGGCCTTGTCCGCCGTGAACAGGCCAAAACGAAAGGCGCTGACGAAGCCGGCGCTCTTGCGCGCGGCCGCAGGCTGCACCTGGAAATTGGTCGAAGGCATGTCGACGATCACGCGGTCCGGCCCCGCGATCACCATCGCGCTGACCTCGACCGGGCGCGACAGCGCCATGGTCAGCCGCACCGTCTCGCCGGCCTGCTCCAGCCTGGCGTCGGTCGCGACCGGAAATTCGTTCTGCGGACGACCATTCCCCTGCGCAGCGACCGCGCCCGCAAAGCCGAGCCAGGCGCAGAGCACCAGACACGTCGGCGACATCGCCTTTGCGACGCGCATGCCGATAGCGGGAAGGCTCAAGGGAGGCGTCAGGTCAATGATCCCGAACTGTCGTCACCAAGGCTTAACCATAGCGACGCGACATCCTAACAGTCGGTTACCATGGCGTGTCCGGATGGTGAACCGATCCGCTTGAGGTGGCTGCCGTTCCCGACGCGATGTGACTTGCAAATCACGGTCACCTGTCTGTAATGGGGATGGTTGGTTTGCAAGACCGCCCATGGTGCGCATCCGGATCCGAGGATCCGTCGGCGTCCGGGGTCTGGCTGCAAGAGGCCAACCACAACGGATCGTCCGCAGACGGCCGAGCCAGGCGCGCGCGTTTTCAGCACCAGGCCAACGTCTCGCGAGCGTGCAAACGCGGTGTGCTTCGTCCTTTTTGGGCAAACGCGCCGCAGGTCAGGACAGATGTCGGGGCATACGACGCCGCATAGATCATCGGTGAATCGTCAATACCTGCGGGACTGTGCCGGGCGTTTCGCCCGACCGGATTTCCCGAGCCGTCTTTCTGTCTCGATCGAACACTCCTCCCTGCCAGACGCCGGCTCCCACCGGCTTTTGCTCCTGCAACATGCCGGCGCTCGCCGGCCTATGCGCGGCGCCCCTGCCCGCGGCAGCGGATCGTTGTCCGCAGCCCGGCGGGTATCGCTGGCGGCCGCGCCCATGGAAGACTCATATGGCCAACAAGATGCTTATCGATGCCACCCACCCGGAAGAGACCCGGGTCGTGGTGGTGCGCGGATCGCGTATCGAGGAATTTGATTTCGAGGCTGCCAGCCGCAAGCCGCTGCGGGGTAATATCTACCTCGCCAAGGTCACCCGCGTGGAGCCTTCGCTCCAGGCGGCCTTCGTCGAGTATGGCGGCAACCGCCACGGCTTCCTCGCCTTCTCCGAGATCCATCCGGACTACTACCAGATTCCGGTGGCCGACCGTCAGGCCCTGCTCGCCGACGAGGCCCGTGCCGACCGCGAGGACGAGCGCGACGAGGAGAAGCGCGAGAAGCGCGGCCGTCGTGACCGTGGCCGCCGCGGCGACCGTGACGGCCGCGCCAAGAAGGCCGCCGCCGACGAGACCGTCAGCGCCGAGGTCGCCGACGGCGTCGAGACCGACGGCAAGGAAGCCGCGATGGTCAACGAAGGCGCACCCGCCTTCGGCGAGGAATTCGCTCCGACGGTGACCGAATCGACCGGCGAGGAAGTGGCGGAGAATGCCGCGCCCCTGACCTTCGAGACACGGAGCGAAGAGGCCGACGCCTCCGACGAGTCGCAGGCCCGCAAGCCTTCCGAGGAAGACGAGCCGGGCCAGGACAATGGTCAGGAGAACGGCGAGGACGGCGAGCAGGACGAGCCCGAGCAGCTCGGCGGCGGTGACGCGCTCGACGACATGCCAGAGCGCCCGCAGCGCAGTTCGCGCCGCCAGTACAAGATCCAGGAGGTGATCAAGCGCCGCCAGATCATCCTGGTCCAGGTCGTCAAGGAAGAGCGCGGCAACAAGGGCGCGGCGCTGACCACCTATCTCTCGCTTGCCGGCCGCTATTCGGTGCTGATGCCCAACACCGGCAAGGGAGGCGGCATCTCGCGCAAGATCACCAACACCGAGGACCGCAAGCGCCTCAAGGAGATCGCCCAGGAGCTCGAGGTTCCCGAGGGGATGGGCCTGATTCTGCGCACGGCCGGCGCTTCGCGCACCAAGGTCGAGATCAAGCGCGACTACGAATACCTGATGCGGATGTGGGAGAGCGTGCGCGAATTGACGCTGGCCTCCGTCGCCCCGGCGCTGGTCTATGAGGAGGGCAACCTCGTCAAGCGCTCGATCCGCGATCTCTACAACAAGGACATCGACGAGGTTCACGTCGCCGGCGACGAGGCCTATCGCGAGGCAAAGGACTTCATGCGCATGCTCATGCCGAGCCATGCCAAGAGCGTGAAGGCCTATCGCGAGCAGACGCCGCTCTTCGCCTCCTTCGGCGTCGAGAGCCAGCTCGACGCGATGTTCTCCAACACGGTGACGCTCAAGTCCGGCGGCTACATCGTCATCAACCAGACCGAGGCGCTGGTCGCGATCGACATCAACTCCGGGCGCTCGACCCGCGAGCACAATATCGAGGACACCGCCCTCAAGACCAATCTCGAAGCGGCGGAGGAGATCTCCCGCCAGCTGCGCCTGCGCGACCTCGCCGGCCTCATCGTGATCGATTTCATCGACATGGAGGAGAACCGCAACAACCGCGCCGTCGAGAAGAAGCTGAAGGATTGTCTCAAGGACGACCGCGCCCGCATCCAGGTTGGCCGCATCTCGGCCTTCGGCCTGCTCGAAATGTCGCGCCAGCGCATCCGCACCGGCGTACTGGAAAGCTCGTCCGTGCCTTGCCCGCATTGCGCCGGTGCCGGCATGATACGCTCGACCTCCTCGGTCGCGCTGCAGATCCTGCGTGCGCTGGAGGAGACGCTGATCAAGAGCGCCTCCCATAATCTCAATGTCCGGACGCGACCGGAGGTTGCTCTCTACGTGCTCAACCAGAAGCGCGCCCATCTCGCCGATCTCGAGGCGCGCTTCAACGTCGCCGTGACCATCTCGACCGACGCGGCACTGCTTGGCACCCGTTATTTCGAGGTCGAACGCGGCGAGTTCGTCGGCAATGAAGGCCGCATCGTCCCGAGCAGCATCAAGGCCGAGGCCGTGATCTCCGATGTCGATGACGACGCGCTCGACGCAGCCGCCGAGGCCGAGGCGCTCGATGCCGAGAACGGCCCGGTCGAGGCCGAGGCGACCGAAGCCGCTTCGCGCGAGGACAAGCCAGAGGGCGAGGCCCGCGGCGAAGGCGGGCGCAAGCGTCGCCGGCGCCGGCGCCGTCGGCGTGGCGGCGAGCGTGACGCCAATGGCGCGCGCCTCGACGGCGGCAGCGACGAGGCCGATGGCGACGAAGGGGATGAGGACGGTGACGACCAGGCGAACGAGACCTCGACCGACGAGACCGTGACGGCAGCCACATCGGAGGAGCCTGCTCCGGTCGCCGCCAAGGCTCCCGAAGCGGTCGCCGAAGAGAAGCCGAAGCGCGCCCGCCGCAGCCGCAAGGCCAAGGTTGACGAGCCGGTCGCTGCCGAAGTGGCTGTGGCCGATGTGGTCGTTGCTGAGGCCGCCCCCGTCGAGGCCGAGAAACCAAAGCGTAGCCGCGCCCGCAAGAAGGTGGTTCCGATCACGGAAGGCGGCGAGGCCGCCGAACCTGTCGCGCCCGAGCCCGCGCCGGAGGCTCCGGCCACCGCGCCCGTCGAGGCGGCTACCCCGGAAGCCGCTCCCGAACCGGCCCCGGCCCCTGCGCCTCGCGTGGTCGAAGAGCCGGTCGCCGTCGTGCTGACCCCGCCTGACCCGGACCGCCCCAAGCGCGGCGGCTGGTGGAACAAGCTGGCCGGCCGAGGCTGACGAATGAGGGGCCGCTGCGGGAGACCGCAGCGGCCCTTTCTCATAGGAGGCCTTTGGTGTCGGCTTGGTCAGCCCGCCGCAGGCGCCAGCGGGTTCGGCGGCGGCAGCGCCATCGTCGCAGCCGCTCCGGACGGCGCACCGCCTTCCCCGCCCCGCACTGTGACGGCGTTCGAGGCGAAGGGGATGTGGGCCTCGTTCAGCGCCCGATAGACCCGCTTCAGCGCCTCGCGCTGGAGCATCGAGGAATAGGCCGGCTTCGACGTGAATTTCAGGCGGATCACGACGGCCGTGTCGGTGATGTCGGCGACGCCCTGCATCTTGAGCTGGGCGATGAAATGCGGTCCGAACTCGGGGTCGTCGAGCAGCGCCAGCCCGACCTTCTTGATCGCCTTGCGGGCCTGTTCGAGGTCGGCCGAGTGATCGAGCCGGACATTGAACTTGATCGTCGCCCAGTCGCGGCTGGCATTGGTGAGCGACTGGATCTGGCCGAATGGAATGGTGTGGATCTGCCCGCTCTGGTGGCGCATCTGGATCGAGCGCAGCGAGATCTTCTCGACCGTGCCCTTGAGCCGGCCGGTATCGACATATTCGCCGACGCGGAAGGCATCCTCCAGCATGAAGAAGAAGCCGGAGACGATATCGCGGACCAGCGCCTGGGAGCCGAAGGAAATCGCGAGGCCGAGGATACCGAAGCCGGCGAGAAGCGGGCCGATATCGACGCCGAGCCGCGACAGCACCACGAGCCCGGTCAGTCCGATGACGGCCGCGAGCACGACTCCGCGCAGCACCGGCATGACCGTCGCCAGCCGGGAGGGCACGCTCTCCTCGACGGCCGCGTCCTCGTCGATCGGGCCGCCCCCGCCGCGCCGCGGCGTATAGGCATCGAAGAAGGCGCGCAGGAAGACGATCGCAACCCAGCCGAGGAAGACGAGCAGGGCGAGGCCTGCGGCCTGGCGCGTGAACTCCGCGAACTGCGCCGAACTGACGCCGAGCAGGAAGCCGGCCCAGAGCCGCGCCATGACGTAGAGCCCGCCGATCCAGATCAGGCCGCCGGCCGCTGCCCGCAGCGCCGTGCCGGCCGCCTTCGCCAGCGGGGATGGGGGGGCAATCGCGGCCCGCATCGCCTGGCGGCAGGCGATCAGGCTGGTCACGCCGACGGCGACGACCGGAGCCAGCACGATGATGATCTGGGTCAGGCTGGCCGCCTCGACGAAGCGCCCCCCGCCCGACATCATCGGCGCCGCCCGCCCGACCATCCAGATCGCGATCGCGCTGGCCATGTAGAACCAGGGGGTGATCGCCGCCACCAGCCGCAATGCATGGCTGGGAACAGGCTCGTAGCGCAGCACTAGCGAGCTCAGATCATGGCGCGCATCGAAGAACCACCAGACCTTGAACAACGTGATTGCGATGCTCGTGATCGCGACCAGCCCGGCGACGGCCTGACGATTGGCGACCTCCTGGAACAGCAGCGTGCTCGTCACGATGATCGGCGTCGCGATCGCATAGATCGTCAGGATGGAGAAATGCCGTTCGGCGCGCGGCAGCGGCAGGATACGACGCTCCGGAGCGCCGGGCGCGACCAGGAATCGTCCCACCGCGATATAGGTCGCGCCGATCGCCGCACCGTTCGCCGCCGTCCGGAAGGTGGTCATGGCGAGGTCGGCGTCAGGCAGCCAGAACACGCGCGTCAGGCGGGCGAGCGCCAGCGCCAGCGCGATGCAGGCCAGGTCCTGCAACAGGCCGTAGGCCGAGGCGGCCAGCCGTGCGGTGAACTCTGCCCCCGCCGGCTGCAGACGCCGGGCGAACCATCCCGCCGTCAGCATGCGAAACAGCAGCGCACCGGCGAGCGCGATTGCGACGCCGGCGAGAATCCGCAGTCCCGCCGAGGGCCCGGTCGCGCCGTTGCGATTTCTGGCCCAGCCCCGTTCCCACTCGCTCGGAAGATCGACCACATGGGGAATCGCCGCGTTGCCATGGTCGAAACCATCGACGAAATGGTCCCAGAGTTCCTCGATCCGCGTCTCTGCCGTGGCTGCCGCCGAGGCCGGTGGAGCCGTCGGAGCGGCCGTCGCAGCCGGCTGCGCCGGCGCAGGCGCGGCAGCGTCCGTGCCGGTCAGCCGGATCTCCACCTTGCGCCCGCCGGCGGCGAGCGCATCGACCAGCTTGCGAACGGTGTCGGGGGATTCGTCACCGCGCAGGTTCAGCGTGACCGGCGCGTCCGCTTGCGCCAATACTTGGCCGGGAGACAGGGCGCACAGCGCGGCCAGCGCCACGGCGACGAGCCATCCTGGCGCTGCGGGCAGGCCTCGCTGTCGAATACCGTGCTTCACCATCGCAATCCGCCCTGCCCCGTGGCGCCAAATCGAACGCCCCGGCGGAGAATGCGAATGACGCCGGGCGCTTGGCAAGAGCGCTGTGTCAGCGGCCTTTCAGCCAGCCGCCGAGACGCGCCACCGCCTCCTCGCATTCGCCCAGCGATCCGGCGAAGGACAGCCTGACCGTGCGTGCGCCGCGACCCTCGTCGAAATCCAGCCCGGGCGTGATCGCGACCCCTGCCCCGTTGAGAACGTCCCGGCAGAACGCCATGGAATCGTTAGAATAACGGCCGATATCGCAATAGATGTAGAAGGCTCCGTCCACGGGCAGGAAATCGCCGAGCCCGATCTCCGGCAGCGCCTTCAGCAGATAGGTGCGATTCTCCGCATAGCCGGCCTTGATCGCCTCGCATTCGGCCGTCGCGTCGAATGCCGCCTCGCCCGCGACCTGGCTGAGATAGGGCACCGAGATCGAGAAATTCTGCTGCAGCCGCTCGATCGTCCGCACCAGCCGCTGCGGCACCACGAGCCAGCCCACGCGCCAGCCGGTCATGCAGTAGTATTTCGAGAAGGAGTTGACGATGATCGCGTCGTCGTCGGCCGACAGCGCCGTCGTCGCCGGCTGGTCATAGGTCAGCCCGTGATAGATCTCGTCCGAGATGTACCAGAGGCCGAGCCGCCGGCATTCCGCCGCCACCGCCGCGATCGCCTCCGGCGCCATCACCACCCCGGTCGGGTTGGCCGGGCTCATCGTCAGCACGCCGGCGAGCGGCTTTTCGCGATGGGCGCGGGCGATCAGCTCCGGGGTCAGTGCAAAGCGCGTCTCGGGTCCGACCTCGATCGCCACCGGCTCGAGCCCCAGCGCGATCAGGATGTTGCGATAGGCCGGATAGCCCGGCGCCGTGATCGCGACCCGCGCGCCCGGCTGGAAGCAGGCCAGGAAGGCGAGGATGAACCCGCCTGAAGAGCCCGTGGTGACGACGACGCGCTCCGCCGCCACGCTGACGCCATATGCATCCCTGTAATGTCGGGCGATGCGTTCCCTCAGCGAGTCCGTACCCAGCGCCTGAGTGTACCCGATCCGGCCGTCCTCCAGCGCCTTTGCCGCAGCGGCGCGGACCGAGGCGGGTGTCGGCGCCGAAGGCTGGCCGACCTCCATATGCACGACCGTGCCGCCTGTCCGCTCGATCGCGGCCGCCTGGCTCATCACATCCATGACGATGAAAGGCTGGACGCGCGCCGCGCGTTCCGACGGCAGCAAGGCCTCCTGCGGTGCAAGAACAGGTGTCGGAATTCGATCTGGCATGGTCTCGTCCGGCAATGGATGCGTGCCGGCGGGCGTAGCCGACCCTTGGCGCGCCCGCAACCAGTGGCAAAGCTGTGAATTGACGCCCGCCGCCTGACGGCAGAGAAGCTGATTAAAGCAGTTTTCAAGAGCACGGCAGCGCCGACGAGCCTGCCGCACCGGCTGTGCGGCCGGAACCGAAAGGATGACGACATGGCCTTCCTCACCCTGTCCCGCCGGTTGAGCGGCATGCTACGGCCCCTGGGCCTTGCGCTCTGCCTCGGCCTGACGGTTGCGACGGCTCCTGCTTTGGCGCAGACGCAGACCCCGGCTTCGGGCCTCACGGCAGAGCAGCGCAAGGCGGTGGTCGCACTGATTCGCGAGACGCTGCTGCAGAACCCCGAACTGATCCAGGAAGCGCTGGTCGAACTCGAGCGCCGCAACACGGTGGCCCAGGCGGAGGCGCAGCGCAGCGCCGTCACGGCCGAGAGGGCGAAGCTGGTCGATCCGGCGACGTCTGCGATCGTCGGCAACCCGCAGGGCGACGTCACCATCGTCGAGTTCATGGATTACAATTGCGGCTTCTGCAAAAGGGCCCTGGAGGACGTCCGCGCGCTGACCAAGGACGACCCCAAGCTCAAGGTCGTCATCAAGGACTTCCCGATTCTCGGCCCCGATTCGGTCGAGGCGAGCCGCGTCGCGGTTGCAGCGATGACTCAGCTCACCGGGTCGAAGTACTTCGATTTCCACAACAAGCTGATGGGCGTAAAGGGCCGGATCAACGGCGCCAAAGCGCTCGAAATCGCCAAGGAATCGGGCGCCGACATCGAGCGCCTGAAGAAGGATATGGACTCGGCCCAGACCAAGGCGGTGATCGAGGATACCGTCGCTTTGGGCGATCGGCTCGGCCTGACCGGCACGCCGGCCTTCATCCTGGGCGACGAGGTCATCTTCGGCGCGGTCGGCCAGGCGGCCCTCAAGCAGAAGATCGACGCCGTCCGCAAATGCGGCAAGGCGACCTGCAACGGCTGAGGACAGCCACGCGCGCGGGGCTACCGAAACCCCGGCAGGCTTCCCCTGCCGGCTCGCAGCGTCTATGAGGGCGGCGT
The DNA here is from genome assembly GCF_058801345.1 of Allobosea sp. GW822-FHT03F07. NCBI lineage: Bacteria > Pseudomonadati > Pseudomonadota > Alphaproteobacteria > Hyphomicrobiales > Alloboseaceae > Allobosea > Allobosea sp. GW822-FHT03F07. Next base: position 31,687 of record NZ_JBXAND010000002.1, on the reverse strand, counting down.
CTGCCGCCTTCGCGCGGCGCCGGAAACAACCCGCGCCATGGTCGCCGTCCACGTCCTCAACGGTCCCAATCTCAATCTGCTCGGCACCCGCGAACCCGCCACCTATGGGGCGGTCACGCTGGCCGGCGTCGAGGAGCGGCTGAAGGCGAAGGCCACGGCCGTCGGCGTCGAGCTCTCGTTCAAGCAGACGAACTATGAAGGTGAGCTGGTGACCTTCATCCAGCAGGCGGGCCTTGCCGGTGCTGGCGTGATCATCAATGCCGGCGCCTACACCCATACCTCCGTCGCGCTGCGCGACGCGATCAAGGGCACCGAAGCGCTCGCCATCGAGGTTCACGTCTCCAATGTCCATGCCCGCGAGGAATTCCGGCACCATTCCTATATGGCGCCGGTCTGCGTCGGCGTGATCTGCGGCTTCGGCGTGGCGAGCTATGACCTTGCTTTCGACGCGATCGTGCCGCTTCTGCAGAAGCGCGCGGCCAAACCCGCGGCCTGATCCGCGGATTTCATCCACAGCGGGTGCCCCGGCGCCCGATCCAAGACCACGAAGACGGTGAAACCGCCATGGCGACCAAGAGCCCGATCGACCCCGAACTGGTGCGCGAACTCGCACAGCTCCTGAACGAGACCGATCTCACGGAGATCGAGGTCGAGAAGGGCGACCTGCGCGTCCGCGTGGCGCGCAGCCTCACCGCGACCGTCCAGGTTCCCGCCGCGGCTCCTGTCCTCGCCGCAGCACCGGTCGCTGCCGCACCCACTGCGCCGGCCGAGGGCAAGCCTGCGGCCGCCCATCCCGGCGTCGTGCCCTCGCCGATGGTCGGCACCGCCTATCGCCGCCCCTCGCCGGACGCCAAGCCCTTCGTCGAGGTCGGCTCGGTGGTGAAGGCGGGCGAGCGCGTCCTGCTCGTCGAGGCGATGAAGACCTTCAACGACATCGTCGCCCCGCGCGCCGGCACGGTCATCGCGATCATGGTCGAGGATGGGCAGCCCGTCGAATATGGCGAGCCGCTTCTGGTGATCGAGTGAGCGGCCCGGCGAGCGGCGAACCGAAGATGTTCGACAAGATTCTGATCGCCAACCGTGGAGAGATCGCCCTGCGCGTGCTGCGCGCGGCGAAGGAGCTCGGCATCGCCACCGTCGCGGTGCATTCCACCGCCGACGCCAACGCCATGCATGTGCGCCTCGCCGACGAGAGCGTCTGCATCGGCCCGCCCTCGGCGCGCGAGAGCTATCTCAATATCCCGGCGCTGATCGCCGCCTGCGAGATCACCGGCGCCGATGCGGTCCATCCCGGCTACGGCTTTCTCTCCGAGAACGCCCGCTTCGCCGAGATCCTGGACCGGCACAACATCACCTTTATCGGCCCCAAGGCCGAGCATATCCGCTCGATGGGCGACAAGATCGAGGCCAAGCGCACAGCCAAGCGCCTCGGTATCCCCTGCGTGCCGGGCTCGGATGGCGGCGTCACCGATGACGGCGAGGCCCTGCGCATCGCCGCCGAGATCGGCTTCCCCGTCATCATCAAGGCAGCGTCCGGCGGCGGCGGCAAGGGCATGAAGGTCGTGCGCAGCGAGGAGGAGATGTCGGTCGCGCTCTCCACCGCCCGCACCGAAGCCAAGGCCAATTTCGGCGACGACGCCGTCTATATTGAGAAATATCTCGAGAAGCCGCGCCATATCGAGATCCAGGTGCTCGGCGACGGCAAGGGCCACGCCATCCATCTCGGCGAGCGCGACTGCTCGCTGCAGCGCCGCCACCAGAAAGTCTGGGAAGAAGGCGGTTCGCCCGCCCTCAACGCCGGCGAGCGCGACAGGATCGGCAAGATCTGCGCCGACGCCATGGCCAAGCTCGGCTATCTCGGCGCCGGCACGATCGAGTTCCTCTACGAGGACGGCGAGTTCTACTTCATCGAGATGAACACGCGCATCCAGGTCGAGCATCCGGTCACCGAGATGATTACCGGCATCGACCTCGTCAACGAGCAGATCCGGATCGCGGCCGGCGCTCCGCTCTCGATCCAGCAGAAGGATGTCGTCATCGAGGGCCACGCCATCGAATGTCGCGTCAATGCCGAGCACCCCGCGAGCTTTCGCCCCTCGCCGGGCAAGATCGTCTCGTTCCACACGCCGGGTGGTCTGGGCGTCCGCGTCGATTCGGCCGCCTATCAGGGCTACAGCATCCCGCCGCACTACGACTCGCTCGTCGGCAAGCTGATCGTTCACGGCCGCAACCGGGCCGAATGCCTGATGCGCCTGCGCCGCTCGCTCGACGAGTTCGTCGTCGACGGCGTCGACACGACCCTGCCGCTGTTCCGCACGCTGGTCCGCAACCAGGACATCCTGAACGGCGACTACAACATCCATTGGCTGGAGAAATTCCTGGCCGCCGGCGGGATGGAAGAGAAGGTCGAGGGCTGAACGAAGCGCGTCACCGTCGGGCTTGTCCCGACCGTCTCTATGAGGATTCCGCTCGTCAAGAGATGCTCGGCCCAAGGCCGAGCATGACGCTGATCTCCGTTTGACTCCCCGGCCGTCCCGCGCTCCCCTGCCGCCATGAAGGCCCGCTCCATCCCCGTCCGCTCACCCGAGATCACGCCCGAGATCATGCTGCGCGCCTATGCCGCCGGCATCTTCCCGATGGCGGAGACGGCCGACGACCCAAACCTGTTCTGGGTCGAGCCGGAGTTGCGCGGCGTCATTCCGCTCGATCGCTTCCACTTGCCTTCGCGGCTCGCCCGCACGGTGCGCGCCGACCGCTTCGAGGTCAGGGTCGACCATGATTTCGAGGCTGTGATCGCCGCCTGCGCCGAAGCGCGGCCGGACCGACCGGAAACCTGGATCAACGGCCGCATCCGCGAGATCTTCGGCGCGCTGTTCCGCCTCGGCCACGTCCATACGGTCGAGTGCTGGCAGGGGGGGCGGCTCGCGGGCGGGCTCTATGGGCTGTCGCTCGGCGGCGCCTTCTTTGGAGAGAGCATGTTCCATCGCGCGACCGATGCCTCGAAGGTCGCGCTCGTTCATCTCGTCGCGCGGTTGCGGCAGGGCGGCTACAGCCTGCTCGACGCCCAGTTCCAGACGGCTCATCTCGCCCAGTTCGGCACGCAGGAGGTGCCGCGCGCGGCCTATCAGGGCCTGCTCGAGCGCGCGATCGTCGGGCGCGGCGACTGGGACGTCTGGCCGGTCGGGCAGAGCATCAGCGGGGGGCAGGCCCTGGCCGCGCTTCAGGCCGGCTGAGATGCGCGATCAGTTGCCGCCAGCCGGGTCGCGGCCGGGATTGGTCGGGAAATAGCGCTGCCGCGGCGCCTGTTGCGGCGCCACCGGCACGCCCTGCGGCGGCAGCACGTCGATGCGTCCGCCGGGCTGCTGCAGACCCGGCTGCTGCAGGCCTGGTTGCTGCAAGCCCGGCTGCTGGTTGACGTCGCGGGCCGGAGACGTGCGCGGCCGGCGCGGCTCTTCGGCGATCGGAGCCTCCGGCTCCTTGGGATCGACCACGAGTTCGGTGCCGCCTTTGCAGTCGGTCAGCCAGACATCGTAGATCGCGTGCTCGACGCCGTGCAGGCCGGGGCTTGCCGCATACATCCAGCCCGTGAAGATGCGCCGATACTCGTTGTTGAAGGTGACCTCGTCGACCTCGGTGAAGCTCGTCGTCTGCGGCGCCTCGGTCGGCGGGCGTGTCCAGCAGACCCGAGGCGTCAATTGCAACGCGCCAAACTGCACGGTCTCGTCGACGGCGACCTCGAAGGAGATGATCCGGCCGGTGATCTTGTCGAGGCCGGCGAACACCGCCGTCGGGTTGCGGATGCGGTCGGCGGCAGCCGGGCCGGTCAGCGCGAGCGACAGCAGTGTGGTCGAGACCAGGCCGGCCAGGACCGGAAAGCGATGGGGCGACGGCATGGCGACTTCACGTATCCCTGCGAGGCGCGGCGAATCTCCGCGCCGGCGCGGCTCCGCCGCGACGGCGCGCAGTAACACGCCAATCGCAGCGGAAAAAGGGCGCGAGGAAAAGGATGGTTCCTGCACCGCCCGCCGGTGCGTCAGCGTCCGGGTGTCCAGGCTTCGTAATCGCCCGTCGCGGCCGGACGCTCGCCCTCGGCCAGGGTCGAGCCCTTCGGGCGATAGGCCAGCGCCGTGCCGGTCCAGTTCTGCTGGTGCGGCTGCTGCCACTCGCGCGGCTCGTAACGCTCTTCCGACGGGGCGACATCGACGGTGTGATGCAGCCAGCCGTTCCAGCCGGGCGGAATTGTGGAGGCTTCGGCCTCGCCATTATAGACGACCCAGCGGCGCTGGATGCCGAGCGCCTTATCCTTCACCCCACCCTTGGTGCGGTAGTAGACGTTGCCGAATTCGTCCTCGCCGACGCGCTCGCCGAAGCGCCAGGTATGGAAACGCGTGCCGATGGTCTGGCCGTTCCACCAGGTGAAAATCTGCAGCAGCCAAGGCTTCATCGTCATCGATTCCATCGGGCGCGCGAGGCCCGGCCCCTATCAGGGCGCAACCCCAGTCCGGCGACTTATGGCTCCCCCGCCCTGCCCTGTCCAGTCTCCACAGGATTCGCGCCGATAGCCAATACGAAGCTTCGCAGCGCGACGAGGCGCGACGCGATTCGGCCACGTTTCGGCCACGCCGTCGCCCGCTTCCGTGCCGGCGCAGCCTGGCAAATGACGCCGTTTCAACGACTTGCCGCCCGACGCTGCAGGGCCGTCACCGCTCGCGCGCCGCACCATGGCAGGAAAGACACAGTTAACCGTGATCAATGGCATTTTAGAAGGTTGCCCGAGGTCGCGGGCATGGCATGCTGCCTTTGCCGCGCGCGATTCTCCCGGCGATTTCCAAGGCTTAGCCGAGGCCTTGAAACTTATCCCCGGAGTCCACACCTACCTACTAGATGTCGTGTCAGCCCGGCATCGGGCGCACTATTCCTTGACCGACAGAACCATTCGGGACTAGATTTTGACCATCGCATGACGGCCGGCGGCACCACCTCTGGATGACTGCGAAACGAGTTCTCCGGAGTGCTTACGGGCCTGCCGCCGCATCCGCCGACAACGCGGGAGCGAACGGGATTGCTTGTGCATTCTGGATGCGACCGGGCCTGCAAGCGGGGCGACACCGCAGAGGACCCATGGGGCATCAAACCGAGTTGGAATGACATCAGGAGCCGGTGATCAACCGGCCGCGCGAGCGCCATCCGCCCGCGGCAGACCTTAAGGGACGACAGATCATGCGCATCGAGCGCCGTTATACCTCGGCCGGCCAGTCACCCTATGCCGCGATCCCGTTCCGATCGGCGGTCAGCGAGATCCGCAATCCCGACGGCTCGATCGTATTCCGGCTGGAAGGCATCGAGGTGCCGGAGGCCTGGTCTCAGGTCGCCAGCGACGTGCTCGCGCAGAAGTATTTCCGCAAGGCCGGCGTGCCCGCGCGTATGAAGAAGGTCGAGGAGAACGACGTCCCGTCCTTCCTCTGGCGTTCCGCGCCTGACGAGGCCGCGCTGGCGAAGCTCCCCGAGGGCGAGCGCTACGGCTCCGAGATCTCCTCCAAGCAGGTCTTCGACCGCCTCGCCGGCTGCTGGACCTATTGGGGCTGGAAGGGTGGCTACTTCACCTCCGAAGAGGACGCCGCTGCCTTCCATGACGAGCTGCGTTACATGCTCGCCACCCAGCGCGTCGCGCCGAACTCGCCGCAATGGTTCAACACCGGCCTGCACTGGGCCTATGGTATCGACGGGCCGAGCCAGGGCCATTTCTACGTCGACTTCAAGACCGGCAAGCTGGTGAAGTCGAAGTCGAGCTACGAGCATCCGCAGCCGCATGCCTGCTTCATCCAGGGCGTGCAGGACGACCTCGTCAACGAGGGCGGCATCATGGACCTCTGGGTCCGCGAAGCCCGCCTTTTCAAATACGGCTCCGGCACCGGCTCGAACTTCTCGATGCTGCGCGGCGAAGGCGAGAAGCTCGCCGGCGGCGGCCGCTCGTCCGGCCTGATGTCCTTCCTCAAGATCGGCGATCGGGCTGCCGGCGCCATCAAGTCGGGGGGCACGACGCGCCGCGCCGCCAAGATGGTCGTGGTCGATGTCGACCACCCCGATATCGAGACCTATATCGACTGGAAGGTGAAGGAGGAGCAGAAAGTCGCGGCCCTCGTCACCGGCTCGAAGACCGTCCAGAAGCACATGAAGGCCGTGCTCAAGGCCTGCGTGAACTGCGAGGGTGAAGGCGACAGCTGCTTCGACCCCGAGAAGAACCCGGCCCTGAAGCGCGAGATCAAGCTCGCGCGCAAGGCGCTGGTGCCGGACAACTACATCAAGCGCGTGATCCAGTTCGCCCGCCAGGGTTATAAGGACATCGCCTTCGACACTTATGATACCGACTGGGATTCGGAGGCCTATCTCACCGTCTCCGGCCAGAATTCGAACAACTCGGTCTCGCTGACCGACGACTTCCTCCGCGCAGTTGAGACCGATGGCGACTGGAACCTCGTCGGCCGCACCACCGGCAAGGTCACGAAGACGCTCAAGGCCCGCGACCTCTGGGAGAAGATCGGCTACGCCGCCTGGGCCTCGGCCGATCCGGGCCTGCACTTCAACACCACGATGAACGACTGGCACACCTGTAAGGCATCGGGCCGCATCCGCGCGTCCAATCCCTGCTCGGAGTACATGTTCCTCGACGACACCGCCTGCAACCTGGCCTCGGCCAACCTGCTGCAGTTCTACGATCGCGAGGCCAAGGAATTCGACGTCGCGGCCTATGAGCATCTCTGCCGGCTCTGGACCGTCGTGCTCGAGATCTCGGTGACGATGGCGCAGTTCCCCTCGAAGGAGATCGCAGAACTCTCCTACGAGTACCGCACGCTCGGCCTCGGCTACGCCAATATCGGCGGCCTGCTGATGACCATGGGCCTCGGCTACGACAGCGACGAGGGCCGTGCGCTCGCCGGCGCCCTCACCGCGATCATGACCGGCGTCGCCTATGCGACCTCGGCCGAGATGGCGGGCGAACTCGGCCCCTTCCCCGGCTACAAGAAGAACGCAGCCCATATGCTGCGCGTCATCCGCAACCACCGCACCGCTGCCCATGGCATGGCCAAGGGCTATGAGGGGCTGGAGGTGACGCCGGTCCCGCTCGACCATGGCACGCTCGCCCGCCTCGGCGGCTCCAGCACCACGATGTCCGAGCGCGCCCGCATCGCCTGGGACCACGCGCTGGAACTCGGCGAAAAGCATGGCTATCGCAACGCCCAGGCGACGGTGATCGCGCCGACCGGCACGATCGGCCTCGTCATGGATTGCGACACCACCGGCATCGAGCCCGACTTCGCGCTGGTGAAGTTCAAGAAGCTGGCCGGTGGCGGCTACTTCAAGATCATCAACGCAGCCGCCCCCGACGCGCTGCGGGCGCTCGGCTATCGCGAGAGCGATATCGCCGAGATCGAGGCCTATGCGGTCGGTCACGGCTCGTTGGCCCAGGCGCCGGGCGTCAACCACGGCTCGCTGCGGGCCAAGGGCTTCACCCAGGACAAGATCGACGCGATCGAGAAGGACCTGAAGGCCGCCTTCGACATCAAGTTCGTCTTCAACAAGTGGACGTTGGGCGAGGACTTCCTCGTCAACACGCTTAAGGTTCCGGCCGAGAAATTGGCCGACATGTCCTTCGAGTTGCTGCCTTTCCTCGGCTTCTCCAAGGCCGAGATCGAGGCCGCCAATGTCCATGTCTGCGGCGCGATGACCCTGGAAGGCGCCCCGCACCTCAAGACCGAGCACTACAACGTCTTCGACTGCGCCAATCCGTGCGGTCGCATCGGCAAGCGCTATCTCTCGGTCGAGAGCCATATCCGCATGATGGCGGCGGCTCAGCCCTTCATCTCGGGCGCGATCTCCAAGACGATCAACATGCCCAACGACGCCACCGTCGAGGACTGCAAGAGCGCCTATATGCTCTCCTGGAAGCTCGCGCTGAAGGCGAACGCCCTCTATCGCGACGGCTCGAAGCTGTCGCAGCCGCTGAACTCGGCGCTGATAGCGGACGAGGACGACGAGGATGATGCGGTCGAGGCGCTTGTCGCCCAGCCGATGGCGGCGCGGGCCACTCAGGTCGCCGAGAAGATCGTCGAGCGCATCGTCGAGAAGGTCGTCCGCGAGCGCGAGAAGATGCCCGCCCGCCGCACCGGCTACATCCAGAAGGCGGTCGTCGGCGGCCACAAGGTCTATGTCCACACCGGCGAATATGCCGATGGCCGCCTCGGCGAGATCTTCATCGACATGCACAAGGAAGGCGCCGCCTTCCGGGCGATGATGAACAACTTCGCCATCGCGGTGTCGCTCGGCCTGCAATATGGCGTGCCGCTGGAGGAATATGTCGAGGCCTTCACTTTCACGCGTTTCGAGCCCTCGGGCTTCGTGCAGGGCAACCAGTCGATCAAGAACGCGACCTCGATCCTCGACTACGTCTTCCGCGAGCTTGCGATCTCCTATCTCGGCCGGCACGACCTCGCCCATATCGACCCTAGCGAGATCGGCCATGACGTGATCGGCGGCGGCGTCGGCCAGGACAAGGCGCCGGACGTGGTCGCGCCGATCACCTCGACCCCGCTGGCCTCGACCGGCTTCCGCCGCGGCAAGCCGATGAACTTCCATGCCATCCAGGGCGGAGCCGGCGCGCCGACCCAGCTCGACACGGTGGCGCGGTCCGCTTCGAACGTCACGGCCTTCGCCACGGCAGGCGCCACCGCGCTGAAGGACGAGCCCGAAGCCTATGGCGAAGCGGAAATGGCCAAGCTCGGCTTCTCGGCCCCGGCCGCCCAACCCAGCGCATCGGAGCGTCGCGCCGAGGCGATCATGAAGGGCTATGTCGGGGACAGTTGCGGCGAATGCGGCAACTTCACACTGGTCCGCAACGGAACCTGCCTGAAGTGCAACACCTGCGGAAGTACAACCGGGTGCAGTTGAATATCCCGCCCGGTCGTGATTGTGTGATTAGAGGCTAAGTTTTGCCCAATCGGCAGGAAACTTCCGCAATCTGACAATGAGAGAGGCCCGGCGGTTCAGACTGTCGGGCCTTCTCGCATGCCAGATTCAGGCCGGATCAATGTCGCAGATGGGTCGGCAGCTGCTATTCGCCCTGCTCGAACTCCCGCATCGTGAGCGTTTGGGGTAGGTGATCCGGCCTCAAATCAGGGTGTGCGCGATAGATCAGTTCGAGAACCCCCATGTCGAGTTCTCTGGATGCGTGTCCAAGCGCTCTAGCATAGACCTGAAAATGTTCAGGATCGATGCGGTCTTTCAGTTCAGTGGCGGCTGCGAAGAGGTGCCTGAGATGAAGAGAGAGGCATAGTGTTGCCGCGATTGTCGGTCGAGTTCCGCAATCTGCCTCTGGACGCCCGGTCTAAGCCGGGCGTCCAATTTGATTCTAAGGCATCCCGATCATAGCTCGCTGCCAAGGTTCTCGCTTCTCGTCGCCAGCCTGCTTTGCCGGTGCTGGACCCTTGGCGGTCCAATTCCTCAGCCCCCTCCCCGATTTAGGTTCGGCGTGACGCTGCACGTGAGCAGGCCTCCGCAGAGCGGGAAGTTTCGTACTGGGCAGGACCCGACTTACCAAATTGGCCCATAGCTGACCCGAGGAATGTCCGCTCTCGGGCGGTTCAATTTGCTGATGTGCCGCGCGGCCGAGGTGCCCTTTCAGCGACTTTGGGAACGTAGCTCTTGGGCGCGTCTCATTTGCCGCTCACGAAGAGTCTCGATGAGTGGGATGGCAAAGCGCATCAGTTCGGCGCGCTCCGAGTTGTATCGATCAGCTCAATTTCGTCGGCCCCGAACCAGCCGCTGCCGATGACGTTGCGGCGCACCGCTTGTGGATCGGCGCTATAGGCTACCAGAGCCAGACTCTCCCGGGCGCGGCTACAGGTGACATAGAACAGCCTCTGGGTGGCTTCGTTGGGCGTGCCCTTGACGCCGAACAGCTTGTCGTAGCTGAACATGAAGCCGCCCGCCTCGTCGTCATCCATGATCACCATGACGCGCGGGAACTCCAAGCCCTTCATCTGAACGCGGGCAGATTTCGACCGCCACCCTTGAAAGCACAAATGACGTGCTTTATATCTTTGGGATGAGTGGACGCTTCCAGTCGACCATGAGCTACACGCTGTCGCCCTCGCCCGAGGATGATCGCGCCATCCGCGCCACGCTCGACGACTATGGCGTGATGATGGGCGTGCTTGACGAGCTCGGCCGTGAACGCGGGGCGAGTTCCAATCTCGTCGCCCTGCATGAGCAGGCTTATGCGCCGATCCGCGAAAAGACCCGCCTGCCGGCGCGGCTTGTCACGCTGGGTCTGCGCGATCACGCCAGCCGCCAGAGCGGGGCTGCGATCGAAGCCCTGCCACTCGACGGGCGCCTCTATGCAATCAAAAGCCCGACGCATCTCAGTCTCGCCACGGTCGAGGGACGCAGGCTGATCCCCTATGCCGTCGCCGGCTATGAGCCCGGCTGGTTCGACCACGCCGAGGCCAGGCTCGTCGTCAGGGACGGCGAGACCCTGATCCTCGTCGGCGTCGCCACCGCCACCAAACCCAAGGAGACCAGCATGGCCACCGAAGGAATTCTGTCGCGCATCGGCCGCGTCATTGCCGGCCTCGCCTATGGCGCGGCCGACACGCTCGAAGGCGCAAACGCGACCGCCACCGTCGAGCAGTCGATCCGCGAGATCGACGCCGTCGCCGACGAGGCACGGGCGAGCGCCGGCAAGGCGCGCGCCGAGGAGCATCGCATCAAAGCTAAGATCGCCGAGATCAACGACGAGATCGACGATCTTGCCGGGAAGATCGAAACCGGGCTCGCCGGCGGCCGCGAGGATCTGGTCAAGCCGGTCGTCGGCCTGCAGATAGACCTGGAGGCGCAGCGTTCCGCCCTGGAAACCGCGCTGGCCGAGGTCTCGGACCGGATCGAGGAAGCCGGCAAGGCGCTCCAGGCCGTCGCATCGGCGCGGCAGGACGCGGTCGCCAGGCTGAACGCGCTCAAGAAGAGCAAGGGCGCAGCCGATGCCGGCGAGGGCGAGAGCGCCTCCGTCCGCAATGAGAACCGGCTCGCCCGCTCGCTCGGCGCAATCGAGCGCGTCACCGGCGTCCCCGGCCGTCCGGCGACCGCGGCCTCCGAGGTCGAGGAACTGGCGCGCCTGCAGCGCGAGAAGGCGATCCAGGACCGCCTCGACCGCTACAAGGGATCGCGCGGCTGATGGACGCTCTGACGGGAGCCGGAACCTATCCCTTCGCCATCGCGGCGCTGATCCTCGTCGGCCTCGTCGCCGTCGAACTCGTCGCGATGCTGATCGGGATTTCGGTGTCGACCCTGGTCGATGACGGCATGGCGCATCATGGCGAGCATGGTCCGCTCGGTGCCTGGATGTCCTGGCTGAACACCGGCGGCGTGCCGCTCTTGGTGCTGATCATGATCTGGCTCGCCGCCTTCGCCATCGCCGGCTTCGCGATCCAGGCCTTTGCGGGCACATTGCTGGGGGTGCTGCCGACACCTGTCGCCGGCCTTGCCGCTCTGGTCCTCGCCGTACCCACCACGCGAACGCTGTCGCGCTGGACGGCGGCGATCATTCCCCGCGAGGAAACCTCCGTCGTCAGCCAGGCCGATCTCGTCGGGCTGACCGGCACCGTCGCGCTCGGCCCGCTCGACCAGGGCAAGCCCGGCCGCGTTCGCGTCAAAGATAGCCACGGCAACGTCCATGTCTTGCGCGCCAAAGCCGCGGCCGGGCATGTCATCGCGCAAGGCGCGACAGTACTCATCGTCGACGGGGCCGGCGGCCTCTTCGAAGCCATTCCAGCGCCGGCCGAACTCGGCGCGACCGATTCATCCAGGCCAGGGGCGACACAGTCATGAACTACGTCTCGATCCTCACTATCGCCGGCACGGCGGTCCTCCTCATTGTCGGCATCGGCGTGGCGATGGCGGCACTCTACCGACGCTCGACCCGCGACAAGGCCTATGTCCGCACCGGGCTGGGCGGGAAGCGCGTCGTGCTCGACGGCGGCTCGCTGATCCTGCCGATCTTCCACTCCTATGCCTGGGTCCAGCTCAGCACGCTGCGTCTCGAAGTGCAGCGCTCGGAGGCCGAATCCCTGATCACGGCCGACCGGATGCGCGCCGACATCACCGCCGAATTCTATGTCCGGGTGAAGCCCGACGAGGAGAACATCGCGCTCGCTGCCCAGACGCTGGGCGACCGCACCAACGACGCCGACCTGCTGCGCAAGCTCGTCGAGGCCAAGTTCGTGGACGCGCTGCGCTCGGTCGCAGCCACCATGACGCTGAAGGATCTGCAGGAGAAGCGGGCCGATTTCGTCAAATCGGTTCAGGAGGCGGTCGCCGCCGACCTGCAATCGAACGGGCTGGAGCTCGAAACCGTGTCGCTGACGCGGCTCGACCAGACCGACATCAAGCATTTCAACGAGAACAACACCTTCGACGCCGAAGGCCTGACCGCGTTGACCCGGATCACCGAGACGCGGCGGCGCGAACGCAACGACGTCATCCGCGAGACCGAGGTCACGATCGCCGCCAAGGACCGCGAGGCCGCCCTCCAGCGCCTGACGATTGAGCGCGAGCAGCGCGACGCCGAGCTCAGCCAGGAACGCGACATCGCCAACAAAACCGCTGCCACCCGCGCTGAGAAAGCCAAGGCCGAGCAGACCGCCCGCCTTTCGGAGGAGACCGCCCGCCTCGACGCGGAGCGTGGCATCGCCAAGAGCGAGGCCGAGGCCAAGCAGGCTACTGCCACAGCCCGGATCGAGGCCGAGAAGGGCATTGCCGAGAGCGAGGCGCTGGCGAAGAAGGCGACCGAGACCGCCCGCATCGACGCCGCCATTGCAATCGCCGAGAAGAGCGAGGCGGAATCGCAGGCCAAGGCGAAGGCGGAATCCGCCAAGGCCGATGCAGTGACAGCCGAGGAACAGGTCGAGACGGCACGCGCGGTCGAGATCGCCGAGCGCGCCAAGCAGATCGCGGTCATCGACGCCCGCCGCGAGGCCGAGCGCGACGCCACCCGCGTCACGGTGAACGCTCAGGCCGAGCGCGAGGCCGCCGACAACCTCGCAAAGGCCCTGCTCACGCAGGCGACCGCCGAGGCCGACGCCAACAAGATCAAGGCTGGCGGCATCGTCGAGCTCGGCGAAGCCGAGGCCAAGCGCGAACGCGCCCTCAACGAGGCCCGCAACGCCTTGTCGCCGCAGATGGTCGATTTTGAACTTACGAAGCAGCGCATTGCCATCATCCCCGACGCGCTGGAGCAGGCGATGAAGCCGATCGAGAAGATCTCGGACATCAGGATCTTCAGCGCCGGCAACATGTTAGGGGCGGTGAATGGCGGTTCGCCGGGGCATGGCGGCCAGAGCCCGATCTCCGATCTGAGCAGCCAGTTGCTCAGCTTCGGCGCACAGAAGCCGATTCTCGACGAGATACTGGCGCAAGCCGGTTTCCGCGGCGGCGACCCAGTCGATGCGCTCCTGGGCGCGACCCAGAACGGGGGTGCTATTGTAAGGCCTTTCGAAGAGGGCCCCGATCCTGCTTCTTTCAAGAAGTAGAGTCCGCCGATCCAGGGCTCCGGACTAAGTCGGCGAGCAACCCGCAATGGGACACGAATCCGGCCGAAGGAATGCTGTTCCAGAGCTCAGGAGCCCGCAGATATGCTGTTATCAGTGAGCAAGAGGCATCAATTCGCGCGTGAGCGCCCGGTTCAGCGGCTCGATAAAGTCTGCTTTCGGGCTGCGACCCAGAGTCCGCTGTTGGCGCTCGGCAATCTTCACGCACTCTTGTTCTCAACAGGCAGCCTGATGGCTCCCTCTAGAAACAGGGCCCAGGCCCTTTCGAAAAACGCATCCTGAGCAAGCGCATTCGCGTAAGCTCCGCTCCCAAGCATGGTCTCGTTTGACGGACCGGTCGCCACGGCGTGGATGAGCTGGCCGGCGATGAATTGCGGCTCCTCTTCGACGATCGCTCCCTCCAGCTGCGCATCACGGACGATGGCCACCAGACGCTCGAAGATCGGATCGGGGGCGTTCGCGGGCTGTGCTTTGTCGACCAGCAATGCTTCGCTGAAAGCGATGCGCCTGAGCGCGACCAGCTCCGGTTCGACATTGACGGCGAGGAACCAGCGAGCGGCGCGGCGCAGCCGCTCTAAGCCGCTTCCCTCCTCGCCAGCGACTGTCTCCAGGCGCTGGAGAACGCGCACGCGCAAGCGCTCGATCGCAGCTTCGAACAAGGCGCGCTTCGACGGGAAGCGGCGATAGATCGTGTCCTTGCCAACCCTGCACGCGATCGCGAGCTGCTCCACGGACGTGGCGGCGTAGCCTTGGCTCGCGAACATCTCGCATGCCCGATCGAGAATGGCGTCCGAGATCTGACCTTCGCGGGCCTTGGACGGTCTGCCGCCCTTACCCGTGCGGCGGGCATCGCTTCGTGTCGTGGATTTAGCTGGTGTTGCGGCAGGCATGAACCGTCTTTAGCGCAAGCGAATGCACTTTAGAAGATTGAAAATGAAGGATATTAAACTGGACAGGCCAGTCCCGTTTCGTTTAGGCGGAAGATATCGTGCTTCCGGAGGCCGCCGCTATGAACGCTCGCACCGCCCTTTCCACATCGGTTTGCCTTTTCGCAATTCTCGCCGGAACGGGAACGGCGGGCGCTCAGGTCGGCGCATCGGACGATCCGGTCCAGCTCGACACGCTCACGGTGACGGGCGAGCGCTCCGATAGCCGCGACGAGTATGTCCGCCGCTCAGCAACCAGCGCGACCAGGACCGCGACCCCCGTCCTCGAGACGCCACAGGCGATCTCGACGGTGACGCGCCAACAGCTCGATGATCAGAACCCGCAGACAATGGGCGAAGCGCTTCGCTACACCGCCGGCGTGCTCTCGGAGCGCGACACGACTTCGCGCTATGACAGCGTGTTCCTGCGCGGCTTCGGAGGCTTTGGGACGGCGACGGACTTCGTCGGCTTCCTGGACGGGCTCAGGCTGCCGCGCGGACAGGCCTTTGCCGTCACCTCGATCGACCCGTTCCTGCTCGACCGTATCGAGGTCATCAAAGGGCCTTCAGCTCTGCTCTACGGTCAGATCAGCCCCGGCGGCCTCGTCAACCAGATCAGCCGGATGCCGAGCACGACACCGTACAACGAGCTGCGGGTTGAAGCTGGCAGTCATGGCAGGGTCCAGAGCGGCTTCACCAGCCAGGGGCGACTCGATCGCGAAGGCAAGCTATCCTACAGCTTCAGCGCCATCGGCCGGCTTGCCGATACCCGCTATGACGACGTCGAAGAGCAACGGTTCGGCATCGCACCCGCGCTGACCTGGCAGCCGACGAGCGACACCCGGTTTACGGCATCCGGATTCTATCAGCGCGATCCGAAGGGCGGCTATTTCAATTCGCTCTACCCGCGCTTCCTGGCACCGGCCTACCGCGACGCCCTCAACCGCGAGCTCAACATCGGCGATCCGGGCTTCGATGCGTTCAGGCGCGAGCAATACGGCATCGGCTACAGCTTCGAGCATCGCTTCAACAACACGGTGAGCCTGCATTCGAGCCTGCGCTACGGCGAGGTCGACATCAATTTCCGCTCGCTGCAGATGGCCGGGCCGGTAAGCGCGCTCGGAACCATTCCCCGGATCGCGCTCAACTCGATAGAAGATGCGCGGCGTCTCTCGACCGACAACCACCTGCAGTTCGACCTGAGGACCTTCGGCGCCGAGCACACGCTTTTGACCGGTGTCGACTATCAGAACGGCAGCAGCAACTGGCAGTACAGGTTCGGGCCGGCGACGACGCTCGACATCCTGTCGCCGAGCCACTACCAGCCGGCCGGACCGCTGGCGACCATCATCGACAGCAAGCAGGATCTGACCCAGGCCGGAATCTATCTGCAGGATCAGATCAAGTTCGGGGGCTTCCGGGCTCAGCTCGGTGTCCGGCATGACTGGACGGATCAATCGACGGTCAACCGCCTGACGGGAACCAAGCAGAACCAGTCGAGCGAGAAGACGAGCTACCGCGCGGGCCTGCTCTATCTCTTCGACAACGGCCTGGCGCCCTATGTCAGCTATTCGACCTCGTTCGAGCCTGTCATCGGCGTCGATGCTGCCGGGGCGCCCTTCCGTCCCAAGACCGGCGAGCAATATGAGGTCGGCTTGAAGTATCAGCCCGGAGTCATGAATGCCCTGCTGACATTCTCCGCATTTGACATCCGGCAACAGGACGTGCTGACGCCGGGCGCGGTGCCTGGCTTCAACGTGCAGCAGGGAGAGATCCGCTCGCGCGGTCTGGAGTTCGAGGCGCGCGGCGAAGTTCTGGATGGGCTGGACATCATCGCGGCGGCAACCGTGCTCGATACTGAGGTGACCCGTTCCACGGTCGTAACGACTATCGGCAAGCGGCCCCAGGCCGTACCCCAACAGTTCGGCTCGCTTTGGGCCAACTACCGCTTCGCTGGTGCCCTGTCCGGGCTGTCGATCGGCGGAGGCATGCGCTTGGTCGGGGCGAGCTTCGCCGACGATGCCAATACGATCCGTACGCCGGGCTACGCCGTCGTCGATGCCGCGATCCGCTACGACCTGGCGAAGCTGCATCCCACGCTCAAAGGGGCGGAAGCGACGCTCAACGTCTCGAACCTGTTCGACCGAGACTACTACACGAGCTGCAGCTCCAATATCTATTGCCAGTTCGGCGCCGGCCGCGAGGTCATCGCCGGACTGCGCTACCGTTGGTAGCGCTCCCGATGCAGGCGACACGAAGGACTGTTGTTTCCGGGATGATGGCGGCGCTGGTCGCGCAGCCATCCGGCGCTGGCGGTCTTTCCGTCACGGACATGCTGGGGAGGGTTGTCGCCTTGCCCCGGCAGCCACGCCGGATTCTCCTGCTGGAGGCTCGGGATCTGCTGACGATGGCGCTGTTCCATCCACGGCCGGCGGAGCTCGTCGTGGGCTGGGCCGCGGCGGACCGCTTCGACAGCGATCTGCTCAGGGAGCGTTTCGAGCGATCCGTCGGTCGCGCGATCGCGGTCGTCGGCAAGCAGACGGCCGATACGCTGTCGGTGGAAAGCATTGTTTCGCTCAAGCCCGATCTCGTCATTTCCAGCGCCTTCATGGCGCCTGGCGGGAGTCCGGAAGCGGCGGCGGAGAGGCTCGGTCAGTTGGGCATCCCGTTGGTGTTCAGCGATGCGACCAACAACACCGCCGCGGCGAACTCCGGAATTGCGCGATCGCAGCGGCAGGCATTGGCGGCGCAAATCCGCATGTGGGGCGAGATTTTCGAAGCGCCCGCCCGCACCAAGGAAATTGCGACGTTTATCGACGGACATTTCGATACGATAGCGCGACGGATCACCGGTGCTGCTTCCATAAAGACCTATCTGGAAATCATGTCGGTCTACGAAGAGTGCTGCTGGGCGGCGGGGACGCGTATTTGGGGGGAGTTGCTCGCAGATGCCGGCGGTCGCTCGCTCGATGGGCTCGACGCACCGTGGATTGCGAAGCTGTCGACCGAGCAGCTCATGGCCCAGCAGCCGGATGTCTATATCGCGACCGGCGGGGGCTACGCCTCCGCGGCCCGCCCAGCAATCGGCCCCGGCCTCGATCCCGCCGCCGGGCGCCGAGGCCTGCGGCGGCTGACGGAACGAACCGGCTTCGCCTCGCTGCCGGCAGTGCGGGCCGGCCGCGTGCACGGCATCTGGACCGGATTGATCACCGTGCCGATCCTCAACGTCCTCTTCGTCGAGCTCGCCGCCAAATGGCTCCATCCGGAGGCCTGCCGCGACCTCGAGCCGGCGGCGACGCTCGCCGAGATCAATCGCTGGTTCTTTGCCGAGCCGCTGCCCGGGCCCCTGTGGGCGAGCCTTGATGGACCCGCTCCATGACTTCGGATTCCAAGCTCTTATCCCTGCTTTCGGAGCGACGTTACACCTCACGAGCGGTGATCGCGTTCCCGCGGGTGAGCGCGTTCCTGGCCGACATTCTAGATTCGGTTGCGACGCACGACATGGCGGTTCGTCCCTGCGAAGGGGGCCATGTCGTCGCCTGCCCGTTCGGGATCGCAACCATCGTCGCGGGCGCCGATTCGCTCAGATTGGGCGTCGGCACCGACGAGCTCGATCATCTCAATCGGCTGAAGCACGCGCTCGCGGGGCCGATCGGCTTCATCGCGAGCTCCGAGGCGCTCGCGATCGACTGGGAGGGCGACACATCCGGCCCGGCCTTGCCGCGTGACTTGCGGATCCTGCGCGTCCGCAGCCTGGAGGATGTCTCGCCCCACTTCCGCCGGATCGTGTTTTCCGGCGAGGACCTCGCCCGCTACGATCGCCCCGACCAGATCCACTGCCGCCTGCTGTTCCAGCCTGATGGCACCGTCGACCCGCAGTGGCCTTTGCTCGACGATAACGGCCGGATCGTCTGGCCCGCGTCCGGTTTGCTGCCTTCGCGGGTTTACACGATCCGCGCGATCGACCTCGCCGCGCAAACGATCACCATCGATTTCTTTCTCCACGCGGCGGCGGGCGCGGCGACGCGCTGGGCGCTGGAAGCGCGCCCCGGCAACATGGTCGGCATCCTGGGCCCCGCGGCCAACGGACTGAAAGCGGCCGAATGGTATGTTCTCGCGGGCGACGAGACGGGGCTTCCCGGCATAGCGCGCATCCTTGCGGATATGCCGCCGCAAGCTCGCGGCGTCGCTCTGATCGAGCTCGGCGACAATGCGGATCGGCAGCGGTTGAAGCACCCCGGCAATATCGAGCTTCGCTGGCTCCATCGTGGTGCCACACCGGCGTCGATGTCGACGCTGCTCGTGGACGCGGTCCGGGCCTGCACATGGCCGAGCAACCTGAAATCGGCCTTCTTCTGGGGTGGCTGCGAGCACAAGACCTTTCGCGCGATCCATCGCCATCTCAAGGACGATCTCGACCTGCCGCGTGACCGGCGCGTGCTGTACTCCCACTGGCATCAAGGCATGAGCGAGCAGGACATCATCGCCGCCGGGGCCGAAGCCTATCTTCCGTAGCTCGCGACCGTTCCGGCAGCGCCGAGCTCGCAGAAGACGACGGTGCTTGGCCTCAGCCGGAACCCAATTTCATTGTCCGCATTCTGATAGAGCCCCAACGTCTGCAAATGGCGCGGACTTACCTTACTTCGTTGACGTAAGCGTGCGCGGCCGTCGTGGCGCGATGCTGCCCGAGGATCGTTGGAACACCCGCCTGATCGTAGGCGACCTCGTCGATCGTGAGCACGGCCTGGCGCCCGTCGAGCTGGAGCAGTGCCATATCCTCATCGCTGGCGACGTCGGCGGTGATCTGCTCGCGCACCGCGGAAATGCGGATACCGTAACGTTCGAGCAGGTGCAGGTAGAGCAGGGCCGGTAGCTCCTTAGCGTCGAGCGGCCAATCGGGCAGCCGTTCCTGCGCCATGACCAGTCTGTCATGCATCACAGGGCGGCCGTCGACATGGCGGATACGGTGTATCGTGATCACGCCGCCGGTTCTGATCTGGAGCGTTTCGCTTTGGGCCTGCGTGGCGGGCAAGGCCTCGACGCTGAGGAACTCGCTCGTCGAGCGCACGAGGGTGCCATCGGCACGGTGCAGACGAAAATACTGGAAGAAGAAGCGCAGGCTGTGATGCGGCGTGCGGCCCGTCACGACGGTGCCGGTCTTGCGGCGCCGCGTCAGCAGTCCCTCCGCCACCAGGTCGCTCATGGCGCGCCGGACCGTGCCGACCGCGACGCCGAAACCTTGGGCAAGGGACGTCTCGCTCGGAAGGACCATTCCGGGCGGCCATTCGCCGACCAGGATGGCCTCCGACATATGCCGCTTCACGCGCTCATAGAGCGGCGCGGCTTCCCCCGTCGCCAGATTTGGGAGGGTCGGTGCAAAGCCATCTGCACTCATGCCCAATCCGCTGGCAACGGACGTCGCTTTTTTGGCGTTGACAGGGGGCATGCAGCGGGTTCCTATTTCTATATAGTTTATATGAAAGAGAAGGATCCGCAAATTGGTTCTGCCAGCTGCGGCTTTTCCATGGTTCCATTGCAGGTTGCCGCAGCGCTGGACAAGCGCTGCGGCTTTGGGTTGAGCGATGGTCGACGCCATGACCTCGGAACGGAAGGCGCTGGCGCTGGCCGGCGACTGGATCGTCGCGAATGCCGAGGAGGCGGTCGCGGCGCTGGGCCGGATGATCGCAGTCGACACCTCCTTCCCGCCCGGCCTCGGCTATGACGATTTCGCCGCGCTGATGGAGGAGTTCGTGGCTCCGCTCGGCTTCGCGTCGGAGCGCGTCCCGGTGCCGGAAAGTCTGTGGCGAGTGCCGAACGGCCCGGCCAGCGGCCCGCGCACCAATCTGATCGCCAGCCGTGACAGCGGCCGGCCGCCCTGCGGCCTCTATGTCCATGTCGATACCGTGCCCGCGGCTGCCGGCTGGGCCGGCGATCCGCTGCGGATGGAGCGCGACGGCGATCGCCTGATCGGGCTGGGCGCCGCCGACATGAAGGGCTGCGCCGCCGCGATCCTGCTGGCGCTACGCGCGGCCCGCGCCTGCGCGGTCGATCTCGCCTATGATCCGGTGTTGCTGTTCTGCACCGATGAGGAGGGTGGGCTCTATCCGGGCATCCGCTATCTCGCCGAACAGGGACGCCTGCCGGAGCATATCCTCAATTTCAACGGCAGCGCCGAGGCGCGGATTTGGGCCGGCTGCTTCGGCCTGTTCAATCTGCTCGTCCGCATTCACGGCCAGGCCGTCCATGCGGGTGAAGGCAATCGCCAGGGCGCCGGCATCAATGCGATCGAGGGCGCGTTGCCGCTGCTCAACGCCTTGACGGTGCTCAAGGCGCAAATCGCGACACGGGTCTCGGCCCTGCCGCCGCCACCGGGCAAGCCGCCCCTCGCCTCTCAGCTCAACCTCGCCGCGATCCGGGGCGGTACGGCGGGCGGACAGGTTCCCGCTCTCCTCGAAGTCACGCTCAACCGGCGCTACGCCCCGGAGGAGCGCTTCGAGGAGGCCCTGGCCGAGATCGAGGGCGTGATCCGCCGCAGCGTCGCAACGGTGCCCGGCCTGTCTGTCGAGACGGCGCTCGTTGGCCACCTGATGCCGACCGACGACCCGACCGGGCCGCATTGGCCGCGCTGGCAGGCCGCCATGGGCGAAGGCTTCGGCTATCCGCCGGAGGCTTTCCGCAAATGGGGGGCGGCGAGCTGCTCGGACTTCGGATGGGTCCAGCGCGCGACCGCCCGGCAGGAAGTGGTGCTCGGCGGACTCGGACGGCCTGACCGCAATATTCACGCGCCCGGCGAACACACGACCGTGTCGGACATCGTCTCACTGGCGCAGGCGATCCTGTTCTACCTCGCTGCCGATTTCAGGCCGGACATCAACCCCGACCTCGATCCAAGACTGCCCCCCACAAAAAGCTGAAGGAGCGTCCCATGCCGAGCATTCATCGTCGCGATTTCCTCGCCGCTTCCGCCGCACTCAGTGGCATAGCCATGTCCGGCCTGCCTGCATTCGGGCAGGCGCCGCGCCGCGGCGGCACGCTGCGCGTCAGCGTCGATCAAGCGGTTTCCAAGCTCAACCCGCTCGTGACCCGGGTGAACCCGGAATATCTCGTCGCCGAGCTGCTCTATTCCGGCCTGACCCGGCTCAAGGTCGACATGAGCGCGGAGCCCGACCTCGCCGAGTCCTGGACGAACTCGGCCGATCTGACCGAATGGACCTTCGTCCTGCGCAAGGGCCTGACCTTCCATGACGGCTCGTCCTGCACGGCCGCCGACGTGGTCGCGACCTTCGAGGCGATCCTCGACGCCAAGACCGCCTCGCCGGCGCGCCAGAATGTCGGCCCGATCGCCAAGGTTTCGGCGAAGGACGACACGAGCGTCGTGTTCAACCTCTCGGCGCCCTTCGCCGACCTGCCGGTTACGCTGGCCTATACCAACGCCAAGATCGTGCCCGCCGCCGTCATCAAGGAAGGGCTCGCGAAGCTCGACCGGCAGGCGATCGGCACCGGCCCGTTCAAACTCGTTTCCTTCGAACCGGAGCGGCAGATCGTCGTCACCCGCAACGACGCCTACTACGACAAGGCGAGGCCCTATCTCGACAAGATCGAGGTCGTCGTCTTCCCGGACGTCAGCGCCGAGGCCTCCGCGCTGATCGCCGGCGATACCGACCTCATCACCACAACGCCGCCGACGGAATTCGGCCGGCTGCAGAAGGCCTCTGGCGTCAAGGCGCTGCGGGTGCCGTCGGGCCAGTTCTGCAACGTCAATTTCGGCTGCGACCAGAAACCCTTCAACGATGTGCGCGTGCGCCAGGCGCTGGCGCTGACCATTGACCGCGCCGCCATGGTCGATTTCGTCACCGAGGGCTTCGGCTCGGCCGGCAACGACACCCCGCTCAGCCCGGCCTACCGCTTCTATGCCCACCTGCCGGCCAAGAAGGCGGACATCGCCAAGGCTAAGGCGCTGCTGGCAGAGGCGGGTTACCCGAAGGGCCTCGAGGCGACTCTGGTCGCCTCCGACCGCCCGGGCCAGCGCACGCAGCTCGCGGTCGCGCTGCGCGAGATGGCCAAGCCCGCCGGCTTCGACATCAAGGTCGAGACGATGCCGCATGCGACCTATCTCGATCAGGTCTGGAAGAAGGGCTCGTTCTATGTCGGCTTCTACAACATGCAGGCGACGGCCGACGCCATTTTCTCCCTGCTCTACACCTCCAACGCCGCCTGGAACGAGACGCGCTGGAACAACGCGGCCTTCGACAAGCTGGTCTTCGAGGCGCGCGCCACCGTCGACGAGACCAAACGCCGGGCTCTCTACGCCGAGGCGCAGAAGCTGATGCATGACGAGGTTCCCTCGATCATCCCGGCCTTCTTCGATCTGCTTGGAGCGCGGCGCGAATGGGTGCAGGGCTATGAGCTGCATCCACGCGGCGCCGTCTTCAGGCTCGACTTCGTCTCGCTCGGCGCCAATGCGCCGAAGCGCGGCTGAGCCAAGAACAGGGCAGCGGGCGTGTCGCCGGCCTATATCCTCAAGCGGATCCTGCTGATCGGCTACACGCTCTTCGTCGTGTCGCTGATCGTCTTCGCGATCACCCAGATCCTGCCGGCGGACGCCGCCGTCATGATGCTTGGCGAGAATGCGACGCCGGATGCGCTGGCGGCACTGCGGGCGAAGATGGGGCTGAACGACCCCATCTGGATGCAGTACCTGCACTGGCTGGGTGGCGTCGTCCGCGGCGATTTCGGCCTCTCGATGCGCACCGGCCAGCCTGTCGCCCCGGCGATGCTGGAAGCGCTCGGCCGCTCGCTGCTGCTCGCCCTGCTCTCAATCGTGCTGATGCTGGTGCTGGCGATCCCACTCGGCATCGTCGCGGCGATCAGGCGCGGCCGCGCCGCCGATCTCGGCGTCAGCTTTCTCTCCTATGTCGGGGTCTCTTTACCGGAATTCGTTACGGCGACGCTGGTCGTGCTCGTTCTGGCCGATTGGCTGCAATGGCTGCCGGCGACCGGCTATGTCCCGCTCACAGAAGATCCCCTCCGAGGTCTGCGGCACCTCGTCCTACCCGTGCTGACCATCTCCCTCATCCTGATCGCCCATGTCTCACGCATGGTGCGCTCCGAGCTCGTCGACGTGCTGCACTCCGACTATATCCGCGCCGCGCGGCTGAAAGGTCTCTCGAAACGGCAGGTGCTGTTCAAGCACGCGCTGCGCAATGCCCTCCTGCCGACGATCACCATCGTCGCGCTCGATGTCGGCTATCTGCTCGGCGGCGTCATCGTGGTGGAGGAGATCTTCGCCCTGCCGGGCATCGGCCGCCAGCTCATCGTCGCGATCCAGGCGCGCGACCTGCCCTCGATCCAGGCCGGCGCGCTGATCATGGCGACGACCTATGCGATCGGCAACTTCCTCGCCGACATCGCCTATGCCTGGGTCGACCGGAGGATCCAGTATGATTGAGGTTCTCAGGCGCATGCTGCGCTCGCCGCAGGGCGCGCTTGGCCTCGTCATCGTCGGGCTGATCCTGCTCGTCGTGATCGTTGGCCCGTGGCTCGCGCCGTACGATCCCGAGAAGATGGCGCCGCTGATGCGCTACAAGCCGCCGAGCGCACAGTTCTGGCTGGGCACGGACCAATATGGCCGCGACATCCTGAGCCGCCTGCTCCACGGCGCCCGCGCCACCGTCGTCATGGCCGTGCTGGCGACGGCGCTTGGCACGCTCGTCGGCGCCGTGATCGGCACGGTCTCGGCCTTCCTCGGCGGGCGCGGCGATGAAGCGATCATGCGGACCGTCGATGCGATCATGTCGATCCCCAGCCTGCTGCTGGCCCTGCTGATCGTGAACCTGCTCGGCAAGAGCAGCCTCAACGCGCTGCTCGCAATCGGGCTCGCCTTCGCGCCCGGCATGGCCCGCATCACGCGCTCCGTCGCGCTCGCGGTGCGCAAGCAGGACTATGTCAACGCAGCCATCGCGCGCGGTGAAAGCGCTGCCTTCATCGTCGGGCGCGAGATGCTGCCGAATGTCGTCGCGCCCATCATCGTCGAGATGACC
Source organism: Allobosea sp. GW822-FHT03F07 (assembly GCF_058801345.1). Lineage (NCBI taxonomy): Bacteria > Pseudomonadati > Pseudomonadota > Alphaproteobacteria > Hyphomicrobiales > Alloboseaceae > Allobosea > Allobosea sp. GW822-FHT03F07. Next base: position 7,123 of record NZ_JBXAND010000002.1, on the reverse strand, counting down.
ATTCGCGTCGCCTTCGCCGTGATGCTGTTCGCCACGCTGTCCTTCCTGGGGCTGGGCGCGCAGCCTCCGGCCTCCGAATGGGGGCTGATGGTCTCGGAAGCGCGCCGCTTCATGCATCTGAGCGCCTGGATGATCCTGTGGCCGAGCCTTGCCGTCGCTCTGGTCGCGATCGGCTTCAACCTGCTCGGCGACGGCCTGCGCGACGCGCTGAATCCGAGGACATGAAGCGATGACGACGATTCTCGACATCGCCGGATACGGGCTCGACTACGCGACGCAGACAGGCTTCACCCGCGCGCTCGACGATGTCAGCCTGCAGATCGCCAAGGGAGAGGTGCTTGGCCTCGTCGGCGAATCCGGCTCGGGCAAGACGTCGCTGGCCTGGGCGATCATGCGGCACCTGCCCGCGACGGCCCGCGAGACCGGCAGCATCCGTCTGACCGGGCAGGATCTGCTGAAGGTGTCCGAGGCCGAGATCGAGGCCATTCGCGGCCGTCGCATCGGCATGGTCTTCCAGGACCCGAGTACCTCTCTCAATCCGACGCTTCCGCTCGGCGAGCAGCTCGCGGAGGTGCTGGTGCGCCATCGCGGCCTGACCCGGAAGCAGGCCTGGGCCGAGGGCGAGGCGCGGCTCGCCCATGTCGGGCTGAAGGTTCCCGGGCAGATGATGCGGCGTTATCCGCACGAGGCGTCGGGCGGCGAGAAGCAGCGCGTCGTCATCGCCACGGCCTTCGCCTGCCAGCCGGAATGCATCATCTTCGACGAGCCGACGACAGCGCTCGACGTCATCACCGCCCGGCAGATCCTCGAGCTGTTCAAGGAATTGCAGGCGGAGACCGGCGTCGCCTCGCTCTATATCTCGCATGACCTCGCGCTGGTCTCGCAGATCGCGACGAAGGTTGCGGTCATTCATCGCGGCAGGATCGTCGAGCAGGGTGCAGTCGGCGAGGTCTTCGCCAGGCCACAGGACGCCTATACGCGCAAGCTACTCGCCGCTGTCCCGCGGCCGGACCACCGGCTGGTTAAGACGGAACCTCCTCAAGCCGGCAAAGCGCTGGTCGAGGTCGAGAAGGTCAGTGTCCATTACGGCCGCAAGCCCTTCCTCGGCGAGCTGCTCGGCCGGGCGAACACGCAGTTCACCGGCAATCGCGAGGTCAGCCTGTCGGTGATGCCGGGCGAGATCCTCGGGATCGTCGGCGAATCCGGCTCGGGCAAGTCGACGCTCGCCAAGGCGATGACGGGGTTGAACCGGTTCGAGGGCGAGATTCGTTTTGCCGGACGCCGGATCACCGGCCTCTCCGACATGGACGGCGCCTATCGCCGCGACGTCCAGATCATCTTCCAGCACCCGGATTCCTCGCTCAATCCGCGCCAGCGCATCAATGAAATCCTGTCTCGTCCCTTTGAGCTTTACGGCGCGGCAGGGCCCAGAAAGGATACAGCCGCCATCGCTGAGTTGCTGGAGCAGGTCCGGCTGCCGGCAGCTTACGCCGAGCGCTATCCGCACCAGCTCTCCGGAGGCGAGAAGCAGCGCGTCGCCATCGCGCGTGCCTTCGCCTCGAAGCCGAAGCTCGTCATCTGCGACGAGATCACCTCGGCGCTCGACGTGTCCGTTCAGGCCTCCGTCGTCGAACTGCTGGTCGATCTCCAGAAGCGCTTCGGCACGGCCTATCTCTTCATCACGCATGATCTCAACCTGGTGCGCCAGATCGCTCACCGGGTCGCGGTGATGTATCGCGGCGACCTTGTCGATCTCGTCGACGTCGCCACGCTCTCCACCGGCCCGCTCCATCCCTATACCCAGTCCCTGCTCGAAGCCGTGCCCGCCCCGGCCACGGCTGCCTGACATTCGAGGCCATACGCATGAATCCGCGCGATTTGATCCATAAGCTCGACGAGACGGCGTGCCTCGCGCTGATTTCGGATTGGGCGCGGCACAAGAGCTACTCCGAGACTGAAGGCGAGAAGGCGCTCGTCCTCCATGCCGTCGATCAGATGAACGCCATGGGCATCGAGGCGGAGGCGCAGTTCTTCGACAACGGCCGTCGCGCCAACGCCATCGGCCGCTGGAAGGGCACAGGCGGTGGCAAGAGCCTCCTGTTCAACGGCCATCTCGACACCAACCCGGCAACCGAGGGCTGGACGGTCGATCCCTGGGGCGGCCTTGTCGACGACGAGTTCATCTACGGCATCGGTGTCTCCAACATGAAGGCCGGCGACGCCGCCTCCTATTGTGCGGTCAAGACCCTGCTCGACGCCGGCGTGAGGCTGAAGGGCGACGTGATCCTGACCTATGTCGTTGGCGAATTGCAGGGCGGTGTCGGCACGGTAGCAGCGATCGAGAGCGGCATCCGCGCCGACTATTTCGTCAACAGCGAACCGACCGACCTGCAGGCCGTGACCATGCACGCCTGCGCCTTCTCCTTCGTTATCGAACTCGTCGGCAACACCCGCCACCTCTCCAAACGCGAGCAGGCGGTCGATGCGATCATGGCCGCTTGCGACCTGATTCCGCGCCTCAACGCGATGACCTTCAGCGGTGCGCGGTCGCCGGAGCATGAATCGATCAATCGCGTCCATGTCGGCGTTGTCCACGGTGCGCTCGGCAAGGAACTGCACGAGTGGCGCGCGCCGCAGGTTGCCGATTACTGCAAGCTCAAGGGCTCCGGACGCTTCGCGCCCGGCCAGACGCAGGACGGGGCGCTGGCCGACATGCAGCGGGAGCTCACAGCGCTGGGAGAGCGCTTCCCCGGCCTGAAGACCACGATCCGCATCGAGAAGAAGGAAGGGCATCAATCGATGCCGGCCTTCGAGGTCGCCAAGGACGCTCGCATCGTGAAGAGCATCAACGCGGCCTATGAGGCCGTGCGCGGCGAGAAGCAGCCGACGGGAGCGATCAAGCCGCCGGGCTTCTTCGGCACCGATGCCGGCCATCTCTACACCACGGCCGGTATGGAGGGCATCGTCTGCGGCCCGGGCGGGCGCTACAACACCATGCCAGACGAGCGCGTCGAGATCCGCGATTTCCTCGACATGGTCCGGATCTACATGCTGACGATCCTGGATATCTGCGAGTTGGCGTGAACACGCTTTTTCCGCGCGAGGAGTTCGCGGCGCGGGTCGCAAGAACCCGCTCGGCCATGGCCAAGGCCGGCGCCGACCTTATGCTGGTCGACCACGCGGAGTTTCTCGCCTGGCTGACGGGTTACACCGTATCCGAGACTATGTACCGCGCGGCTTTCCTGCCGCTGGAGGGCGAGCCCTGGTTCGTGCTGCGCGAACTCGACGCCGGTCCGTGCGGCGACGCCTGCTGGTTTACCGACATCGTAGGCTTCGCCGATATCGATGAGCCGCATGCGGTGATGGCGGAGGAACTTCGGCGCCGCGGTTTCGCAACGCGCACGATCGGCTCCGATCACGCCTCGTACGGCTTCACCGCCGCAACGCGCGACCGGCTCGCAGCGTTGCTGCCGGGCATGCGCTTCGTTGACCTGCCACAAGCAAGCGACCTTCTGCGCGCGGTCAAGTCGCCGGCCGAGGTGGACCTGATCGCCCGCGCCGCCGGCATCGCCGACAAAGCGATGATGGCCATCGCCGCGCAGGCGCGGCCCGGAATTTCGCCGCGCACCGCTGCCGCGATCGCCGCCGCCTGCTTCCTGGAGAACGGCGCTGATACCGGTGAAACCGGGCCGATCGTGCCGGGTATCGGCGGCCATGAATTCCTGCATGGCGTGATGACCGCGCAGCCGCTCGGCGATGGCGACATCCTCCATGTCGAGCTGATCCCGAAGGTCCGCAACTACGGCGCGCGGCTGATGCGGCCGGTCCTGATCGGCGAGGATCGGCGCGGCCTCTCGCCCGTCGCCAAGCGGCTCGTCGCCTTGCAGGACTGGCAGATCGCCGCGATGCGGCCAGGTGCGCTCGCCTGCGATGTCGACGCGATCCTGCGCGAGGGCGTGCTCTCGGAAGGCCTGCGTCCGGTCTATGACAACGTCACCGGCTATACGCTCGGCCTCTACGGCCGGACGCCGCGCCCCAGCGACTTCTCCCGCGTCTTCCTGCCGAACGCCCGCTGGCAGCTGGAGGAAGGCATGGTCTTTCACATGTATGCATCGGCAGCCGGATTGGGCTTCAGCGAAACCGTCGTCGTCGAAGCCGAGGGGGGAAGGCGCTTGACCGCCTCGCCGCGTAAGATGCTCACTGCCAGCGTAGCGTGAACCGCGGCTGTTTCGCATTGCTCGACTTCAGGGGGTTATTGGCAGGCTCACGAGTTGAGCCGTGGGATGCGGATGTCCGCTTTCCGGCTGGATGCGAGAGTCCGCTCCTGGCGCGAGGCCGCCTCAAGGCGTCGAACGCCGCGACCAACCGGGTCGGCCGTGAGCGGATGCGGCACGATCAGCGAAAGGTGCGTGCCTGAGGCGCATGCGCTCAATCGACGTTGGTCCGACGCTTCCCTTCTCGCTGTTCCTGACGTCGGGCCAGCTGTTCTGCGCTGACGGCACAGACGCGGCTTGGAGAGTTCTCCGAAATGTCCGCCCAATCCGACTGAAGCCTGGCGAACTGCGCGTGCTTGTCGTCGGCGAGCGGCGGCGGCGTGACGCCGATCCGGCGCATGGCAACGAACATCGCCTCGCGCTTGTCGCGATCAAAACCATCGCGCGACTTGCTCCACGCCGCGAGCAACGCGGGTTCCGCTACGGCTCGTCCAACCGCACCGACACGGCAGAGGCCCTCGATGGCTGCTCCATTGGGCGAACGAAGCGCTATCTCGTTGGTCAGATAGGGCAGTGCATCGGTACCGAGCTCGCCCATTCGACGCAGCAACGGATCCGCATCCCACAGCCAGTGTCCATCGTCGGCCTTCGCATAGGCGGCGAGAATCCGCGGGCCAAACCCAACGAACCGATCGCGAGGCAAGCGCGCCAATAGCCCTGCTAGGATGCGACCACTATCTTTCGCCTTGTAGCGCTCATTGCCGGCGAACGAAGCCGCACGCTCGATACCAACCATGATTGCGTCGGCCCGCGAGCCCAGGGGAAGCTCGCTTACGGCGAGAAATTTATCAGCTCAGACACGGACGCGCTGGCGAACCTGACCGCATGCACAGGCAAGATGAATTCCTCTCTTGGGAACCAGCCATATGCCAGCAAGCGAGACCGGTTCGCCAAGGACTCGAAATTCAAGAGCACGAGAGAGTTCAGCGCAAAATTCGATGTCTGGAACGCGGAAAACTTCCGAATCCGCTCCAAAGAGATGGGTGAGTGGGCAGCGGCTCGTTGGCCACACCAGCAAATTTAGCGTTGCCCCGGGTCTAGCGAGTGGATTGCGCCCTTGCGGCTAGACAGATCAGGCTGCGGATTTGACCCTGACCGAGGCCCAACCATCACCCTACCAAATCGGCGGAAAGTTCCTGGGTTGATTAGAGAATGTTTGGGATGTGCGGGTTGCGCAGGATGCCGATCCAGAGGGCGAATACGATGGCCATTTACAAACATGACAAAGAATGCACGCCGACCGGAGCTCCCACCTCGATATTGGTCGGCATCTTCATGGTCAGCGCCGGCGGCGCATAGGACAAGCCGCCCGTGTCACGGTGAGGATGGTGGAAGTGCGATGGGGCCTGCCCAGGTGATACCTGCGGCTTGGGGGTTGATGGCGAAACCGGTAGCACGAATGCCAGCATGCGACGAAGCCAGAGGGCCACTTACGATGGCGGCGGCAAGGGCGCGGATGTCATCTGATATTCGAAGGTTGGCGGAGACCCCTGGGCCAACCTCTGAAACCCGGTAGATACGATACGGAACCGGGCTGGCCGCGGCATATACGATCTCGGCCGCTGACATGTAGAAGTCTGCCGTCCATGCTTGCGATGTCGATTTGGCGTCGACGACTTCGACTACAGCCCCTTTTGCGGAGAGCAGCTCGAAATCGTAAGGATGCTCAGCGTAGGTCTGAGAGATCCAGGTATGAGCTGGTCGACTGAACCGCCCCGGGTTTGTCGGAGGCTCCAACTCCTGAGAAGGTGGAGCCATGACGAGCAAGACGACCAACAAGTTTTCGCCCGAGGTGCGGGTCCGCGCGGTTCGGATGTTGCTGGACCACGAGGGCGAGCATCCGTCCCGTTGGGCGGCGATCATGTCGATCGCGGCTAAGATCGGCTGCACGGCGCAGACGCTGAACGAGTGGGTCAAGAAGGCCGAGATCGACAGCGGCCGCAAGCCCGGCCAGACGACGGACATGGCGGCCAAGCTCAAGCTGCTGGAGCGCGAGAACCGGGAGCTTCGGCAGGCCAACGAGATCCTGCGCAAGGCATCGGCGAATTTTGCTCAGGCGGAGCTCGACCGCCCGTTCAAGCGATGATCGCGTTCATCGACGATCACCGTGGGGATTACGGGGTCGAGCCGATCTGCAGAGTGCTGCCGATCGCCCCGTCAACCTACCACGCTCATGCCTCGCGGCGTGGCGATCCGGCCAAGCTCTCGATCCGGGCGAGGCGCGATGCCGCCCTGTTGCCGGAGGTCAAACGGGTTTTCGACGAGAACTACCAGGTCTATGGCGTGCGCAAGGTCTGGCGGCAGATGAAGCGAGAAGGACGCGAACTCGCTCGCTGCACCGTGGCGCGCCTGATGCGAAGCGCGGGTCTACACGGTGTGATCCGCGGCAAGCCCATGCGCACCACGGTGGCCGACAAGGCGGCGCCGTGCCCGCTCGATCATGTGAACCGGGTCTTCCGTGCGCCGGCGCCGAACAGGCTTTGGCTCTCGGATTTTACCTATGTCAGCACCTGGTCGGGCTTCGTCTACGTTGCCTTCGTCATCGACGCCTACGCCCGTCGCATCGTCGGCTGGCGCGTATCGCGAACCGCACATGCCAGCTTCGTGCTCGACGCGCTGGAGCAGGCCCTGCATGAGCGAAGGCCCGTCCATCGCGGCGGCCTCGTGCACCATTCCGACAGGGGTTCTCAATACGTCAGCATTCGCTACACCGAGCGCCTCGCCGACGCCGGTATCGAGCCCTCCGTCGGCAGCGTCGGCGACAGCTATGACAATCTATGGACGCCTCCCGCCACAAGATGATTTCTGACGTCGAGCCCGGCACTGGGTGCGTAAATCTATCCGGCCTG